>PZPC01000118.1 GCA_003045895.1 Bacteroidota bacterium | reverse complement strand
TGCTAAAGCTTGGCAAGCTCATGCTAAAGCTTGGCAAGCTCATGCTAAAGCTTGGGCGAACCAGCGTGTAGGCCCCGCTGGGCGCAGGCTACTGTGCAGCAGCGGCAACGCATTCTTTCTCATAAATTTACTTTTGTTTCTAAAATTCACTATTTTTACAGAACAATAGAAACGAATGAAATTTCTGGACTTTCAGCAAACCTTTGCCCAACTGCCGGTTATTTCCGTCAATGAGATGGAAAAAGCCTTCCCCGATTTCGACCGTAACGCGCTGACCCGTTGGCAGAAAAAAGGGTACCTGCAAAAGATTCGCCGGGGATTTTACCGACTGACAAACCAGGCGGTGAAAGGAGAGTCCGACTTGTTTTTCATAGCTAACCGAATATATTCCCCCTCCTATGTCTCGCTGCAATCCGCACTGAGGTGGTATAATTTCATCCCGGAAGGCGTTTTTATGGTCACCTCGGTATCCACCCTGAAAACCATCCAATTCGCCACTCCGGTGGGGTCTTTTTCTTATCGGAGCCTGAAGCCTGGTCTTTTTTGGGGATATCGACTGGAACAGTATGGCAATTTCCGGGTAAAAATGGCAGATCCGGCAAAAGCCCTCCTTGATTTTCTTTATCTCCACCCTCAGCTTGATTCTCCCGATCATTTTCATGAACTCCGCTTGAATAGCTTGGAACTTCAAGAGAAACTGAACCTCCATGATTTTGCACGTTACCTGGAGCATTTTGCCTCCCCCTCGCTGAACGCCAGAGCAGATTCCTTCATCCAATTTATCGAAAACCATGCTTCCACTATCTGAGATTCAGGCTTATTATCCCCCTCACTTGCAGCAACGCGGAGAATTCTTAATCCGGGAATACCTGCAGTATAAAATTCTGGAGCTGTTGTTTGACAGCGATTATGCCTTAAAGTTCTCCTTTCTGGGAGGCACCTGTCTTCGAATTGTCCACAACAATAACCGGTTCTCGGAAGATTTGGATTTCGACAATTTCGACCTAACCGGAAAAGATTTTGCCGAGGTGTCTGTAATGTTAAAAAAGGGGTTGGAGCAGCAAGGCTTCCAGGTAGAAATGCGAAATGTACTGGGAGGCGCTTACCACTGTTATATTCGCTTCCCCGGACTGCTTTTCGCAGCGGGCCTTAGCGGACACCGGGAAGCCAAGATTCGCATAAATCTCGACACGGAACCTCAGGGGTTTCCCTTTGCGACAGAATCGGTTTTCCTGAATCGTTTTGATGTGTTCACGAGTATCCGATGCACCCCCATTGATATCTTGTTAAGCCAAAAACTCGTGGCAATGACGCAAAGACGTCGTCCGCAGGGGCGCGACTTTTTTGATGCTGTTTTTTTATTCCCCAAAACACAGCCTAATTTCGACTTTTTGAACTACAAGCTGAACATCTCCGATCCCAAAGCACTGAAAACCTATCTGCTGGATATCAGCCAACAATTCGATTTCAAGGAATTGGCCAAAGATGTGCAACCCTTCTTATTCGAGCCCCGGGACATTAAAAGAGTGGAATTGTTTCCTGAATATGTCAAGACCCTCCGCTTCGAATCGTAGTCCAAATCTTTGGGTCAGATTTTCGGAAGCGAGGCAGTTGTGCCTTGCTTTTGCAGCACGGCTGTGATGTCCCCCCTCCTCAATACGTCACCACAATCTTCCCAAAGTGCGCGCCCGAAGCCTGGTAGCGAAAAGCTGCGGCCAGCTCCGTGAACCCGAAGGACCGATCGATGATGGGCTGGATGCCGTTGGCCTCGATGGCCCGCACCAGCGCCTCCTGCATCACCCGGCTGCCTACGGCCAGGCCCGTCAGGCGCAGGTGCTTGAAGAAGAGCTTCGGGAAGGTAATTTCGCCCTTGCGGCCGTCGCCGAGAATACCGATGGCGGCGATGTGCCCGCCCATGGCGGCCGCTTCGATAGAATTGCCCATGGTGGATCCGCCACCGACGTCCAGGACGTGGTCTACGCCGCCTCCCGTCATTTTGTGGATGGTGCGGCCCCAGCGTTCGTCTTCCCGGTAGTTGACGACGGCTTCTGCCCCCAGATCCAGGAGGCGCTCGGCTTTTTCGGGCGAAGAGGTGGTGGCAAATACCCGCGCGCCAGCCGCCCGGGCCAACTGCAACCCGAAGATCGACATGCCCCCGGTACCTTCGATGAGCACCGTATCACCCGCCTGCAGGTTGCCTTCGACCACCAGCCCGCGCCAGGCGGTGACGGCCGCGCAAGGCAGGGTGGCGGCCTGCGCGTAGCTGTAGCTGTGGGGAATGGCCGTCAGAGCCATTTCCGACACGCAAGCCATTTCGGCCAGGCAGCCGTCGACGGTTTCGCCGGCAATGCTGCTGGTCTTGGCGGGGGTCGGTTTGCCTTCTGCCCAGTTCGGAAAAAACAGGGACATCACCTGGTCGCCTGCTTTCCAGCGGCTGACTTCTGCACCGACCGCCACCACCTCACCCGCGCCGTCCGACATGGGGATGCGGCCCGCAGGCACCGGTATGGCGCCCATGGCCACCAGGTAGTCGTGAAAGTTGAGGGAGGTGGCCTGCCAACGCACCAGCACTTCGCCCGGTTGGGGAACCGGATCGGGGTGTTCGGTAATTTTCAGGTGGTCGAGGCCGCCGGGGTGTACGGTGATGATGCGCATTTTTCTTTTTTTTAATGGTTTACAAAGTTAGGGCAATTTCCTGCTTTGACCACGGGATGGCGCAAAAGCAATCCCAAATTTGGTCAAAGCCCCTCCAACTTCATTGTTTTCCCGATCTGTTCCAGATAGCTCTCGGCGTGGGTCAGCGCATCGGCCAGATCGGTCGCCTGATCCCGGACGGCGTATACGGCACGGGCCACGGCCCGACTTTCGGCCACCCCGAGCGTATTGGCTCCTACGCAGAGCACAAGCGGCTTGCCCTGCCGCTGGCACAGCTCGGCCAGGCTCCCCACCACTTTCCCCTGCAGGGATTGCCCGTCGAGGCGGCCTTCGCCGCTGATGACGAGGTCGGCCGCCGCAATTTTGGCCGCCAGGCCGGTAAGCTCGGCGATGGTTTGAAACCCGCTCCGAATTTCTGCCCCCAACAAAGCCGCCAAGCCACCGGCAATGCCCCCCGCAGCGCCGCTGCCCGGGCGGTTGGCGATGTCCCGTCCGGTATACTCCTGCAGCACTCCGGCAAAGTGCCGCAGGCCATTATCCAGTAGCTGAATATCGGCGGGGGTAGCGCCTTTTTGTTCGGCGTAGACGTAGGCCGCCCCCTGCGGACCGCAAAACGGATTGTTCACGTCGCACAGGAGGGTGAAGGTGAGTTGGGTCAACTCAAATTCCTGGCCGGGAATGAGGTCGTGAATGTGGCCGAGGTTATTGCCCGTAGGCGCCAAACGGTTGCCCGCCTGGTCAAGAAATTGCCAGCCCAGGGCGGCGGCAATGCCCGTGCCGGCATCGTTGGTCGCACTGCCCCCCAGAAAGAGGTAGATGTGGCGGGCACCGTGGCGGAGGGCGTGGGCCACGAGCTGCCCCGTGCCCAGGGTAGTGGTCAGGAGGGGATTGCGCTCCGACTCGGTGAGCAGCACCAGGCCGCTGGCGCTGGCTACTTCGATAAAGGCGGCCGCGGGCGTGCGCAGATAGCTGCCGTTGATGGGCCTACCGAGCGGATCGGTAACCGCCGTGGTGACCCACTCGCCCTGGAGGTGCTGCGCGAGAACCTCCAGCGAGCCATCGCCCCCATCGGCCAGCGGATGAATGATGGTGCTGACCTCCAAACTTTGCTGGTGCAACCCACGGGCAATAGCTTCGCCAACCGCCTGAGCAGATAGGGAGCCTTTGAATTTGTCGGGAGCTAGGAGGATGATCAAGGTTAAAAGTGTAAAAGTGTAAAGGTTTTTAAAGTGGGAGGTCGAAAATCGGAGGTCGGAAGTTTTAGACCGTGTGAAAAGGTAAAGTTAGAAACTTAAATAGCCGCCACGCGCGGGCAAAAAATTCCGTTCAGCAAATTACATCAAAACCCCATTAACCGCTGCAATCGGCTCGGGCAAATCCGTTTCGCCCAACATTTCGCGCAGGTCAATTTCGATGGTGCGGCACAGCGACAGCATGGGGATGTCGTTGCCGAGTCCTTCGAAGGGGTTCTCGGAGTAATCGCCCACCAGTTCCATCATAATAAATATCCAACTGACGAGGATGGTAAACGGAACGGATACCCAGGCACCATATTCGCCCAGTTGGTGAAACTCGGCCACCATGCCCAGGGGGAGTAGAAAGATAAAAATGCCGACAAAGATGAGGCTCATATTGGCATATTGCCGGGGCAGCGGAAACTTCTTGATGCGCTCTGCCTTCCCCTGGTGTTCGTAGAAATCGTAGAGGATTTGCTGCAACTCCATGTGCCGGAAATCGTCGATCAGGTCTTGCTTGCGCAGCGTGGCCAGGTCCTGGGCTTGCTGGTCGATAATTTGGGTAGCCGTATTTTTGTAGTTGATCAGGCGTTGTTCTTCTGCTCCGAGGTATTGGCCCAGTTGTTCCATGGTCACATCATCCGTCAGCAGGCCCACGCCGTAGGTTTTCATGCGTTTTTCGGCGATACGCCCAATGTGTGAACCCTGGCTGATGTGTTCCCAGCCCGTTGGCACCAGCAACTGACTGCGCAAAGCATACAACCAGCCAATGTGCCGATAGATCAACTTCTTGCGCGCCGCCTGCAAGTCGGCTTCCGAAATTTCACCCGCAATAAACTGATCGGAAACAAAGCCCTTTACGGCACTGCCCCAGGCCCGGCTGCTGTTGACGATGGCACCCCATATCTTCCGGGCTTCCCACAGGCGGTCGTAAGCCTGGTTGTTTTTAAAACCAATATAAAAAGCCACCGCGGTGCCAATTACCGACAAGGGGAGCCACGGGATGTGCAACCATTCCCAGTGCGTCAGCTCGAAAAGCACCGCCACAAAAACGGTCCACATGGAAATCCAGATAAGGTGGGCGCCGGAAAACCGGAGAATACTAATTACCGAAAAATTCTTTTCTACATACATAGGGTGGGTTGCTTAGTGCTTGTTGCCGCGTAATAGCCAAAGATAGCACGCCAATCCATTAAATGGCTGGGGGCATTTTTTTTTTCGCCGAACCCGCCGGGAAGCAAGTGGCTAAAATTCCTTAAAACAACCACTCTACCTGCATACTAAACAGGACGATGAGTACAAAGAACGCCAGCAGAATCAGAACCTTGGGCCAGTCGACGGCCCAGGTACCGGCGAGGGGGTAAGGGGTAGCGGGGCTGGCTTTTTGGGTAACCCAACTGATGGCCAATCCCGTGACGAGGGTGACCACGGCACCAACGGCATTCCACCAGAACCAGAAGAGGTCGGGCACGAAGAGCCAGAGGTAGACGTTGACGGCCACGCCGGTGAGCAGGCCGATGTTGGCGCCCATCGCATTGACTTTTTTCAAGGCAATGGCCGCAATGAAGGTTGCCAGGATAGGCCCGTAAAACACGGAACCGATCTTGTTGATGGCCTCGATGACCGTCTTGGCGATGTCGCCGGTGAAAAAGGCGAGAACAATGCAGACTATCCCCCAAAAGAGCACGGCGTACTGCGAATAGGCGACGTACTTTTCGTTGGGCAGGTCTTTCTTGCGGTTGAAAAAATCTTCGACCGTAGCGGCGCTGAGAGAATTGATCGCCGAAGACATCGACGACATGGCCGCCGAAAAAATAGCCACCATGAGGATGCCGATGACCCCGTGCGGCAGGAAGTCGCGGATGAAGATGGGAATCATCAGGTCGGGCTTATCGGTAGGAATGCTGGCCAGGAAGCCCGCGTTGGTGATGGCCAGGGTACCGATGACGAGGCCCATGAGGCAGTAGGTGAAGGTGATGGGGAAGCGCATGAGCCCGTTGACCAGCAGCGTCTGCTTGACGGTGCCGGCGTTCTGGGCCGAAAACAGGCGTTGTACCTGGCTCTGGTCGGTGCCGTAGTAAGAAGCATACAGAAAAAAGCCCCCGATGAGCATGGGCCAGAAGCCAAACTCGTCGCCTTTCTCCAGCCCCAGGGAGCCGAAGTTGACGGCCTGGAGGCGGCTCTGGTCGACGTTGGCGAGGAACTCGTCCCAACCGCCAACGGCCTGGATACCCGCAAAAAGGCAGATGACGATACCCACCAGCAGGATGCACATCTGGATGACGTCGCCGTAGACCACGGCTTTCATCCCGCCCTGAAAGGAATACACGAGGGTGACCACCCCAATAATGAGGATGGTAGCCCACATGGGAAAGTCCATGACGCTGCCCAGGATGAGGGCAATGGCGTAGATCATGACGCTGGTACCAAAAGCCCGGCTGATCTGAAAAACGCCACTGAGCAAGACGCGGGTGGTGGTATTGAAACGCTTTTCCAGGTACTCGTACACGCTGATGATGCCCGCTTGGTACATGGGCGGAATGAGGAATACCATGAGGAAGATCATGGCCAGGGGAACGGCAAATTCGAAGGTGAGCCACATCATGCCACCACCTTGCTTGAGCCCCACAAAGGCGGGAGCCGACACAAAACTGATGGCCGACAACTGGGTGGCAATGGTACTGAACGACAAAGGCAACCAGCCAAAACTCTTGGATCCCAGGAAATAGTCCTGGCTCGTGCTGCTGCCCTTGAACAGGCGGCCCAGAAAGAGAAAGGCGACGATGTAGGTGATGATGATGAGATAGTCGATGTAATTCATGCGTTGGTTTGTTGTTTCAAAATTTGCAGTTGTTATCGTAGGCTGCGATAGATTTCGTTGGTCTCGCCCCCCGTTTACACTTTTCCACGGTCTAAAACTTCCGATTTCCGACTTCGCCCGCCCTCAACCTCTGCTTGCTGCGCAAGCGGTCTCCTAAAGGAGAATCCCTGCCCGCTCAGGTGCGCGTATGCCGTTGATTGCTCGGGCTGAGTTGATTTTGGTGCTCGCGGCGGGGCGACGAACGCAGCGATTCGCAGCGTATTACTGGAAAACGGATACGTCTGACGTTGATCTGGCCCTCCTCTTACACCTTTCCACGTTTACACTTTTCCACGGTCTAAAACTTCCCACCTCCGACTTCCGACTTCCGACTTCGAGCGCCTTCCCACCTCCGATTCCCCACTAAAGATGCGCCTGACCTTGATCTCGCCCCACTTTTACACCTTTCCACCCTTACACGTTTCCACGGTCTAAAACTTCCCACTTCCCACCTCCGACTTCCGACTTCGAGCGCCTTCCCCTTCCTGCAACAAATCCCGCACACAAGCCGCCGTCCACGAGAAGTGGTTGCCGCCGTAACCTGTGGTCAGGGTTTGCGCCAGGCGTTTTTGGGGTTCGAAGTATTCGTAAAAGCCCAGCTTTTCGACCAGTTCCAGCAAATCCGCGCGGACGATGGCGGCGGTGTCCAGGAAGCCGTAGTTTTTTAGTCCGAAATAGACCAGCCAGTTTGTGGGCGACCAAATGGGGCCGCGCCAGTAGCGCCGGGAGTCGAAGAGGGGGCTGTCGACATCGAAGCTGGGGCAGAGGTAGTAGCCGCGTTGGTGGAGGCTGCGCAGGTAGTCGTTGAGCAGGGTGGCTTGTTCCGTATTGGGGATCTGGGCAAAAAGGGCGGTGAGGCCACCGATCTCCCGGTGGGGAATGGCGTGTTGCCCGCGCAGGTCGTAGGAAGTGAAGGTGCCCAGCTCAGCGTTCCACAGTTTTTCGCGAAAGCGGGAGATAGCCTGTTGCTGCCATTCCTGGAGTTCGCCGGTATCCCAGCCGAAGCGCTGACCGATGTGGATGAGGCTCTGGTTGGAGCGGATGAGGACGGCATTCATCAGGGTATCCTGTACCAGCAGGGGGCTTTCGGCAAAGATGCCGGGGCCGTCGTAGCGGTTGTTTTTACCCAACTGAAGGAGATAGACGTAGCGGTCGTACTGGGCCGTGGTGGGTCGTTCGGCGGCGTCGGCCAGCTTGGTATCCTGCCGGGTGTAGGCGGGCAGTTGGCTGTAGTCGATGACGATGCGGGCCAGAGATTCGTCCCAGATGGGCGAGTTGTCGCGGCCCGACTCCCAGGGGTGGTAGGTAAAACAGAGCCCTTCGCGCTGCGGATCGCGGTAGATGTAGAAGAAGCGGTGGGATTGAACAACCTTGGGAAAGAGGTCCTTGACGAAGGCCAACACCGCAGGATTGTCGGGGAATTTGTGCAGCAGGTTTTCCAACACAAAGCCGTGTACCGGCGGCTGGGTGATACCCGAAGTTTTGGGTTTACCTGGCGCCCCGGGGTTCACCTCCGCGGCCCAGAAGTCGTGGTTAGGAAAGTAGGTCGTTTCGTTTTCGCTGTGGAAGATGATGTGGGGCACCATGCCGTTGGCCCACTGCCCCGAGAAAAGGGACTGGAGTTCGCGCAGGGCATAATCCAGGTGAAAATAGGCGTGTCCGATGCTGGTGAAGCCCGCGTCCCAGTTCCACTGGAAGGGGTAGAGTTTGCTGGTCGGAACGGTGAAACCATTGCGCCAGTTCTGTTCCAGGATGTGGGCGGTCTCGCGGGTGAGTTGGTCCATATCGGCGTTTTGAGCATTTTACAGTTCGGTAAGATAGAAAAAATCAATTTGAACAACCTGGCTGCAAAAAATAGCTTAAATTGAAGTTGACTTTGCCCTAACCTAGAACGCCAAAACGCCCGGTATGATACCACCATCCGCAAACAACGTGGCCCCCGGCGCCCCCGGCAGCCCCGCCCGTTGGACCAGCAGCACCAAAACAGGTGTAGGCACGGCCGCCGACCCGCGCAGCAGCATCAGTTTCACCCTCAGCCACGGCATCATCAATGAGATCTATTTTCCGCGGCTCGACAAGCCCGCTACCCGTGACATGGGCTTCATTGTAACCAACGGGCGGGATTTCTTTGCGGAAGAAAAGCGGGCCACCGACACCAAAATCAGGGAAGTAGCCTACGGCGTGCCCGCCTTTGAAATGGTGAACACCTGCCAGGAAGGCCGTTTTAAAATCACCAAAACCGTCGTGACGGACCCGCAGCGCGACACCCTCTTGCAGCGCCTTGAATTCATCCCTCTACAACCCGACACCTACCAACTTTTCGCCTTGTTGGCCCCCCACCTCAACAACCGCGGCAACCACAATGACGCCTGGGTAGGCACGTTCAAAGGCCAGCGCATCTTGTACGCCCAGCGCGACGGCCGGATGCTGGCCATGGTGGGTGGGCAGCCCTGGCTGAAGACTTCGGTGGGGTACGTGGGGGTTTCCGATGGCTGGCAGGAGTTGCGCCAACACTTTTCCCTCCAGACGGTCTACGACCAGGCTCCCGATGGCAACGTGGCCCTCACGGGCGAGGTAGACCTGAGCCAGGGCCACACCATCGACATCGCCATCGGCTTTGGGCTGAACGCCAACGAGGCCGCGCTGCAGGCCCTGGCCTCACTGGCCGAAGGCTTTGACCACATTGCCAAAAACTACATCAATGGCTGGCAGCAATGGCAACAGCAATTGCATCCGCTGCACGCCGAGCGCCAAGAAATCGGTGGTTTGTTCCGGGTGAGTGCGTCGGTATTGAAAACGCACCAGTCGAAGAACTTTCCCGGCGCGATGGTCGCCAGCTTGTCTATTCCCTGGGGCGAGACCCAGGGCGATGGCAACGAGAGCGGCTACCACCTGGTGTGGCCGCGCGACCTGGTGGAATCGGCGGGCGGGCTGCTGGCGCTGAACGCCAAACACGATGTGCGCAATATCCTGAACTACCTGATGGCCACCCAGGAACCCGCTGGGCACTGGCCCCAAAACATGTGGTTGGAAGGCAACGGCTACTGGCAGGGCCTTCAGGCCGACGAAACAGCCATGCCCCTGCTGCTGATCGACCTGTGCCTGGCCTACGGGGTACTGCGCGACACCGACCTGCCCGCCTACTGGCCTACCGTGCGCAAAGCGGCGGGGTACCTGATTCGCAATGGCCTCATCACCCAGCAGGAACGCTGGGAAGAGCAGCAGGGCATCTCTGTGTCTACCACGGCTACCCTCATTGCCGCCATGCTCGTGGCTGCTGACCTGGCCAGCAAGATGGGCGACGAAACCACTGCCCGCTACTGCCGGGAAACCGCCGATGCCTGGTACGACAGCATCGACACCTGGCTCTACACCACCCAGGCACCCCTGGCAGCAGCACACGGACTGAGCGGCTATTACCTGCACGTCAACCCCACTACCCTACCCGCCGACCGCCTGGGCGACCACCTCATCAGCAATAAAAACCGCCCCGCCGAGGTGGCTGCGTTGCCCATTGTGAACCTCATTAGTACCGAACCGCTGGCCTTGGTAAGATTTGGTTTGCGGTCGGCCAAAGACCCCCGAATCATTAATACCCTCCAGCTCATCGACGCCAAATTGAAAGTGACGACGCCCAGCGGCGACTGCTGGCACCGCTACGTGGGCGATGGCTACGGCGAACACCCCGACGGCAGTGCCTACGACGGCACCGGCACCGGACGGCTGTGGCCCCTGCTCACCGGCGAGCGGGCCCACTACGAAATTGCGGCCGGCAACCTGCCCAGGGCCCGGGCATTGCTGCAGGCCATGGAAGCCTTTTCCAACAACGGACTCCTGCCCGAGCAAATCTGGGACCGTGACGATATCCCCGACCGGGCACTGTACTTCGGTCGGCCCAGCCACTCGGCCATGCCGCTCGTGTGGGCCCACGCCGAACACATCAAGCTCGTTTGCTCCATCAAAGACCAGGCCGTGATTGACCTGCCCCGCCAAGCCTACCAACGCTATGTCATGCAGCAAACAACCGGCAAAGTGGTCGTCTGGCGCTTGGACCTGCCAGCTCACGCTTTGCCCAAAAATAAAATCCTCCGCCTGGAAGTGGGCCATCCCGCAACCATCAAGTGGACGACCGACGACTGGGCTACCAGCACCGAAACAGCTACGACCAACACCCATTTGGGGGTACATTTCGCCGATTTGCCCCCCCCGGCGCTGGCAGCGGCGCTGGCAGCGGGTCATGTGCTGACCTTTACCATCTTCTGGATCGATAGCCAGCAGTGGGCAGGGCAGGATTTCAGGGTGCCAGTGGTTGGGTAAAGGCTGGCCAGGCATTTTCGTAAAGCTGATCTTCTCCTGAAGAAAGCACCTTAATCATCAATTAAAAACAACTGCTATGACTGATCCTGCATCTATTTTCAACAACTGGTGGCTCGTTGCCCTGAAAGGCGTGCTCGTCATTTTTTTTGGTAGCCTGGCGCTGGCGGTTCCGCAAGTGACGATGGTGGCACTTACCTTCTACTTTGGCATCCTCGTGCTGCTGGCCGGCGTGCTGATCGTGGCATTTGCCCTCCAGAACCGAACGACCGTCGCGCACTGGAAGTATTTCCTGGCCGAAGGAGTTATTGACCTCCTCTTTGGCCTGGCCGTGGTGGTAAATCCGGGCCTGACGTTGTATTTTTTCATCATCCTCCTGGGTTGCTGGCTCATCTTTGGGGGTGGTTTCCAGATCTGGTTCGCCATCCGGCACCGGGCAGAAATGAAGGGCACGAATCCTTCGCTGATCAATGGCGTCGTGACCCTGGCATTGGGGGCAGCGATCGCCTTTTTCCCCGTCAGCGGGATGATCACCCTGTCGTGGATCATTGGCTTCACGGCGTTGTTTTTTGGCAGCTTGCTGATTGTGGCGGCCCTGCAGATGCGCAAGCAAAGTAAGCAGCTGTAATCGAGTAGGAGAAAGTTAATCCACCATTGGTGGTGCGATTAACTTTCGTCCTCTCACACCACCGGACGTACGGGTCTCGTATCAC
>PZPC01000117.1 GCA_003045895.1 Bacteroidota bacterium | reverse complement strand
GCGCTCCGGCCAGGAGGCCGAATAATACCGTATCGTAGGCTGGAGCCTACGACAAGTTGGGTTTCCTTCGCGCTGAAGCACGAAGAACCGGAGGACGCAGCGCCAGGAATGATGCGGAACCGGTAGGTTGCCCGTGCTTCAGCGCGGGCCTGGATTTGCTAAAAACGCCAAGTTTTGGTAAATCTTGCCAGCGAACCTGGCACTTTTATCGTCGTAGGCTCCAGCCTACGATGAAGTATTAGGCGGCCTCCCGGCCGCAGTACGGTCCCAGATTTGCTAAAAATTCCCGTTTTGGTACATCTTGCCAGCGAACCTGGCAGTGGCAGCGCTCCGGCCAGGAGGCCGAATAATACCGTATCGTAGGCTGGAGCCTACGACAATATTGGCTTTTTCTTCGCGCTGAAGCACGAAGAACCGGAGGACGCAGCGCCAGGAATGATACGGAACCGCTGCCCTCGCACCAGTCCCCGAGGCCCGAGGGACGCCTGCCACGTCTTTAGCGTGGAAATATCCTGATCAGGGTCGTCAGACCCTGATCAGGAGCCCAGCGCACAAGGAGTCCTGTAGGGGACGACAGCTATTCGATCAGTGGTATTATAAAATGAACCTAGGTGTAAGCAAATCCATCCAGAAACTAAAAAATAATCCGTCAGCGCATTTTACAACACATCTATTCAGGCCATCATCTTCAAAATATACTACATTTGAGTTACAACAGATGCGAATAAAGTGCAATTACCAACTCTGGGAAAAAAGATATCCGGGCTAGCTGCCGTGCTCATTGTGGCTGTAGTTTTCTTATTCTACAGCAATAGCCTATCCAATGGCTATAACCTCGACGACAAGTTGGTGACGAACAATCATTACCTGACGAGCCAGGGGATCAAAGCAATTCCAGCTATTTTCAAAGCTGCTTATTACGTAGACGAAGCGGGCTATAAAGTTGATTATCGGCCAGTTACCGTTGCGACATTTGCCCTTGAACACCAGTTTTTTCAACAGACCCCCTTCGTAAGTCACCTGGTTAATTTGTTCTTGTACAGCTTGACGGGCCTGGTTCTTTTTTTCTTCTTGCAACGGCTAACTAAACGCCAGTCCCCTTATTTTGCGCTCGCCGTTACCTTGCTCTTTTTAGCCCATCCGCTGCATACCGAAGTCGTCAACAACATCAAATGCCGAGACGAGCTATTGGCGTTGCTACTGGGGTTACTGGCTAATTACGTATGCCTCATGGGGCAAAGCAAAGCCAGATGGTATGCCTGGTACGGCCTGGGGATCGGCCTGTTTGCCATGGCCCTACTGGCCAAGTTGAGTGCACTTCCCTTTGCGGTCTTGATACCGGTTTCACTCCTACTTTTTGAACGGGCACCACTGGTTCGGAGCCTATTATTAGGGGTTGTTTTGGGCCTACTTAGTTGCATTTGTCTGCCACCTGTTCCCGGAGTGACGTACAGTTTGATACTGGGGGGAATTGGCAGCTTAATTTTTGTTATTTCCGCTGCAAATACACTGCTGGCCAACGACCCAAAAGGGCTGGTTGCATCGTTGAGGAGCCTCATTTCTGTTAACCCCCATTTTTGGTTGATAGGTGGGTTAGCAACTGTGGCTGCCCTATGGTGGTTGCCCTTGCCGGTAGCGGGAAAAGCTGCGGCGCTGGTGCTGGCTATAGTTATAATTGCTTTTACCTCCTTTAAAGAAAAAATCTGGTTACACTTTTTACCCCTATTATTTATTGTGGGGATGAGTGTTTCCCCCGCACTAACGGATAGACTATCGACTTACGGTATTTTTGCCCTTTTGTACTACCTGATTTTGATCAATTTTAACTACCAAAAACACCGCCACCTACTGGTATTGTTTTTAGCCGCAACGGGATTTTTTGTGCTGGTCTCCGTATACCATCAGACAAATATTCATGCTTTCACGCCGTTGAGTTATTTCTTAATTTACCTATTGCTGAAACGCAGCAAAAAAACAGGCGTTGTGTACAGCGTACTGGTTCTTTTGCCCGGTCTGTTGGGGAGCGTCATCAACATTTACCAGGGTTCCTATCCTTCGGCAATTTTGATTGCTTTTTGGGCTGCCGCTTGTTTAACAAAAAAAAGCCAGGATAAGCTGTTTCAGTTGGGAATGGTAGTGATACTGGGTCTCAGTTTGCTTAGCCTGTTTACGGATGTAAACATAAATCGCGAACAGGGAATCAGGGTAGCACCACAACCCACAGATTCGGCTCCGGATATTAGCGCTAAGCGGGAGCGAAACATCCTCTACCTCGAAAATCCCATTGGCTACCAAACAGCTCCTGGCATTCGTTCGGCTACGGCCATGAGTACGGTGACCTGGTATACCCGACATTTAATCTGGCCCGTTCCATTGGTAGCCTATTATGGCTTTGACACGATTCCGATGGTTGGTTGGGATACGTTGACGGCCTGGATAGGTCTGCTGATATTACTCGCGCTGGCAGGATTAATCCTGGTCACCAGTATTTCATTTCCGTTATTCAGCTACGCGGTACTGATGCTTTTTGTGGGGCTTATTCAGTATAGTAATCTGTTGTTCGAGATGCCGGGGATCGTAGGGGAACGATTTATCTATCTGGGGTCGCTAGGCTTTGTTATACTGCTGGCAGGACTATGGAAAGTGTGGGTTCCGGAAAAACTGGCCGGAGCGAGTGGCGGCTATCCGACAGCCTTCTTATTGGTTGTGCTGCTGGTGATGAGTGGTCTTTACGTCAGGGATAGGAACAAGGACTGGGAAAGTATCACCGTACTTTTTGAAAATGACGTACAACACGTACCCCGTTCGGCAAAAGTCCAAAACCTGCTGGGCTTAGCCTACCTGGAATTGGCAACTACTGCCACCAATCCAGCCATCGCGCAAGAAAACTACCGAAAAGCAGCATTGCATCTGCGCCGGGGCGTAGCGATCTACGACCAAACGCCCTACGGAAATTACGACCTGGGTCGGGTGTTATTGAAATTGAATCGCCGGGAAGAGGGGGAAGCGTTTATTACCCAATCGCTCCGTACGGACACCTACCACGTGGAAGCGCTACTTTATCTGGGCACCTTAGCAGAAGAATCGGGCAATGGGGCTAGTGCTATTAATTATTACGAAAAGGCGATCCAACATGATCCCAATTATATACCGGCTTACGTACAGTTGTCAACCTGGTATTTCACAAACGGCTACCTGGCGGAGGGGATAACGGTCTGCAACAACGGCCTGGCGCATTCGCCAAACAATTTCAACCTACTGGTAAACAAAGGTAATGGATTGGTCAATTTGGGAAACATAGCAGAGGCTGTCACCTCATTCTCCCTGGCCTTAGCACAGCAACCAACTGATCGAAATTTAATGGGTAAGTTGCTCTATTGTTACCAGCAATTGGGGAATGCCACCATGGTACAACGATTGCAGGCACAGCTACAGGCTGGTTTTTAATACCGACTCATGGCCCGGCATAAATACTTGATGAGTCTATCTTTGAGGGAACCCGTAAGGAAAACGAGAAAAAGATTACTTACCCACCCACAATCGCCATCGCGCCCGATAGTCCCAGCCGATCAGCACCAGCGGCGATGAGGGCTTCGGCATCCTGGGCCGTACGAATACCGCCGGAGGCTTTGATTTTGATGCTTTTCTTGAGCAGGGAACGCAGGAATTGTACCACTTCGACGGTAGCCCCAGGCCCGTTAAAGCCCGTGGAGGTTTTGACGTAGTCGGGATCCAGGTCATTGCAGATCGCGCACAGTTGGCGAATTTCTTCCTCCGTCAGCAGGCCCGTTTCCAGGATAATCTTAATGGGTTTGGACCGCAGGCGGCACGAGGTGACCACGCGGTCGATGTCATTGCGAACAAAACTCCAGTTTCCGCTCTTGACGGCAGCGATATTAACGACCACGTCAAACTCTTCCGCACCTTCGTCGATGCCGCGCTTGATTTCTTCCACTTTGGCCACCGTAGCAGCATAGCCGAAGGGGAAACCAATGACGGTAGCCAGTTTCACGCCTGACCCATCCAGAATCGGACGAGCCTCTGACAAGTAATAGGGCGGAATGCAAACGGCTGCAAAATGCTGGGCCACGGCCTCCTGACAAAGTTGGCGGATTTCGGCAGCCGTAGTACCTGGCCGCAGCAAGGTGTGATCAAAATAAGACGCAATGTTCATCAATACTGGGGTTGGTTTGCAGGTAGCGAATGATCCGTTCGTATCTTAAGAAATGAAATTTCACCCTCCCTGCAAACTGTATGGGTATTTTCGTAGGCCCAAGATAACAGAAATATCAGCGATATAGAAATAGTTAACCTTTCAAAAACGGTTGTTTCGTATGGTATTGAATTTTAATTCATTAATGATCAGCTATTTAGTTGTGACATTTTTTAAGAAATAAAAATGCTGCGCCGGGTTACGAACCCGGCACAGCATTTTCTAAGTATTCGTTGCTTCCTACTGGCTTAATGCCCGTGGCATTGCTTGTATTTTTTGCCGCTACCGCAAGGACAAAGGTCATTACGGCCAACTTTCTTGTCATCCCGGCGGAACGTTTCCGGCTTCTGTTGCGCAGCCGACTGACCGACGCTTTGAGCGGCGGCGCGCTGCATCCGTTCCCCCTCATCGGCGGCGCGGTTGGTGCGGGTAGCTTTCAGGTTGGTCTTTTCTTCGCGTGCTTGCTGCACGTTGGTGTTGATCGCCAGGCCGCCTTTGGCCAGGTAGCTGGTCACCGACTCGTTGATCTCCATAATCAGGCTTTCGAACAGCTTGTAGGCCTCCATCTTGTAGACCACCAGTGGGTCTTTCTGTTCGAAGGAGGCGGCTTGCGAGGAGTCTTTGAGTTCGTCCATCGACCGCAGGTGGTTTTTCCACTTTTCGTCGATGATCGACAGGGTTACCGCCTGCTGGATATCGCGCACCACAGACTTTCCTTTGGACTTAACAGCTTGTTCCAGGTCGGCCGTTACGTTCAGCGGATGGGTACTACCGTCGGTGAAAGGCAACAAAATCCGCTTGTAGCGATCCCGCTGGGTATCGTACACGTTTTGGATTTGCGGCATAATCATTTCCGAAATCTGCTGGTATTTGCGATCGTAGAAGGTCTTGAATTGCTGCTTGAGCTGATCGACCAGTTCCTCCTCCGGGCTGCCGGCAAACGTATCGGGATCCAAATCAGGATCCAGGCCGATGGTAGCCAGACAGGCTTTTTCGAAACTTTCAAAGTCACCGCGTTCCTTGTGCCCGTAGACCAGTTCTTCCACCAGACCGTGGAACATGTTGTTGAGGTCTACCGTCAGGCGGTCACCGGCCAGGGCATTGTCGCGCTTTTTGTAGATGGCTTCGCGCTGGATGTTCATGACGTCGTCATACTCCAGCAATCGCTTGCGCACGCCAAACGCATTTTCTTCTACTTTCGTCTGGGCGCGTTCAATCGACTTGGTCACCATCCGGTGTTGGATGACTTCTCCTTCTTTGTGGCCCATGCTGTCCATGAGCTTAGCAATCCGCTCAGACTGAAACAGGCGCATCAGCCGGTCTTCCAGCGAAATATAGAACTGGGAGCTACCCGGATCGCCCTGACGGCCAGCACGGCCGCGCAACTGGCGGTCGACCCGGCGTGAGTCGTGGCGTTCGGTACCAATAATGGCCAAACCACCGGCAGCTTTCACGGCGTCATTGATCTTGATGTCGGTACCCCGGCCCGCCATGTTGGTGGCGATGGTCACCCGGCCAGCCTGGCCGGCTACCGCTACAATTTCGGCTTCGCGCTGGTGCTGCTTGGCGTTGAGGACGTTGTGTTCTATGCCGCGCATTTTGAGCAGGCGGCTAAGTTTTTCCGAAATATCGACCGTCGTCGTACCTACCAGTACAGGGCGGCCGGCATTGCTCAGGGTGACAATTTCTTCGACTACGGCGTTGAACTTTTCGCGCTCGGTTTTGAAGACCATGTCCTCGCGGTCATCGCGGGTAACGGGTCGGTTCGTGGGGATAACCACCACATCCAGTTTGTAAATTTCCCAGAACTCACTGGCTTCGGTCTCCGCTGTACCGGTCATACCGGCCAGTTTGTGGTACATCCGGAAGTAGTTCTGCAAGGTCACCGTCGCGTAGGTTTGGGTGACATCACCCACTTTCACGTTTTCCTTGGCTTCCAGGGCCTGGTGCAAGCCGTCGCTGTAGCGGCGGCCTTCCATCATCCGGCCCGTCTGTTCGTCCACAATTTTCACCTGCCCGTCCATCACCACGTAGTCTTCCTCCCGGTCGAACAAGGTGTAGGCTTTGAGCAACTGCCCCATGGAGTGAATCCGCTTGGACTTCACCGAATAGTCTTGCGCCAGGCGGTTCTTGGCATCGGCTTTGGCCAACTCATCCAGGCTATTGTCCCGGTCGATATTCACCATTTCGGTGGCAATATCGGGCATAATGAAGAAGCTGGGATCGACCTGGCCTTTCGACAAGTATTCGATACCGTGTTCGGTAAGGTCTACCTGGCGGTTTTTTTCGTCAATCGTGAAGAGCAGGGGTTCATCGGCGATGTGCATGTTCTTCGACTGCTCCTGCATGTAAAAGTTATCGGCTTTTTGCAGTTGCACCCGGGTACCGTCTTCACTGAGGAACTTGATCAGTGGCCGGTACTTGGGCAGCCCCCGGTGTGCCCGCAACAGGGCCAGTCCGGCTTGTCCTTCGTCATTACCCAGGTTACCTTCTTTGAAAGCTTTTTTAGCCTGGTTGAGGTATTCGGCGGCAATGTTTTTCTGTTCGTTGAGCAGGCGCTCCACAAAAGGCTTGAGCGACAGGTATTCCTGGTCTTCGCTGTCTTGTGCTACTGGTCCGGAAATAATCAAAGGCGTCCGCGCATCGTCGATCAGGACGGAGTCGACCTCATCCACCATGGCGTAGTGGTGCTTGCCTTGTACCCGCTCGCTGATACTGCGCACCATGTTGTCGCGCAGGTAGTCGAAGCCAAACTCATTGTTGGTACCGTACGTAATATCACAAGCATAGGCGGCAATCCGTTCCGGAGAATGGGGGCGGTATTTGTCGATACAGTCGATGGTCAGGAAGAGGAATTCGAAGATCGGTCCGATCCACTCGGAGTCCCGGCGGGCCAGGTAGTCGTTCACCGTCACCACGTGAACCCCCAGGCCGGTAAGGCCATTGAGGTAAGCGGGCAAGGTAGCCACGAGGGTCTTACCTTCTCCCGTTTGCATTTCGGCAATTTTACCGTCGTGGAGTACCATCCCACCAATGAGCTGCACGTCGTAGTGCAACATATTCCAGGTGATATCCCCACCGGCCGCCTGCCAGTTGTTTTTCCAGATGGCCTGATCGCCAGCGATCGACACGTAGGTCTTTTTGCCATTGGCGGCCAGCGCCCGATCATGGTCGGTTGCCTGGACGGTGAGCGTGGGGTTTTCCATAAACCGGCGGGCGGTTTCCTTCACCACGGCGAAAGCTTCGGGAAGCAGTTCTTTCAGAACCACCTCTATCTCTTCGTCGCGCTGCTTGAGAAGCTTATCAATGTCAGCAAAAATTTGCTCCTGCAGGAGCACATCTTCCTCGTCTTCGGCCTTAGCCTTAAGCACAGCGACTTCATTGTCGATATCTGCCAGGTATTCGGCGATACGGCTGCGAAAATGGAAGGTTTTTTCCCGGAGTTCATCGTTCGACAAAGCTGCTAAGCCTTCGTATATTTCGTTGATCTCTTCTACCAATGGTTGATAAGTAGCTACGTCGCGCTCGTATTTATTACCAAAAATATTTTTAAGCCCGGAGGTGATGCTCTTGAACATATTAGCGTAATGCTTTTGTTAATATTGCGGCAAAGATAGCGAATCCAATGATTGGCTATTCAAATCGGCGGGAATTATAACGGTCTTAACCATCCTCACGCAATTTTGCCTTACTTAGTAAACGGTACAGATACCGTACCAGTTTGACAAGACTGACAGAATGTCGGAAAAATAAATTTTATTGTGCCACTTTAGCTTCGGATCGCCGTCCACTACTACTCAAAATCAAAATAACCATGCCCATTTACCCTGGTAGTCACTTACTGTTCCTGGTTTTTGCGCCACTGCTGCTCATTTCCTGCGGACAAGACCAATCCCGCGATATTCGCGATTATTACTTTCCCGTGCGGGAACTCACGGACGGGCTCGTCTACGAATACCGCGACCTGAACTACGATTCGCTAACACCCGATTTTTGGTACTACAACAGCATACCCACCGATTCGGCTTTTTATTTTACCAAAGCCTACTACCAGAACGACTTCGTGCCCCGCCAGTTGTACCGCGAAGAGATGGTGAGCAACGGTATCCTCTTGCAGGACCTGTTCCTGTTTGAAACCGACTCTACCCAACAGCAGATCCAGGTGAAAGCGGATATCCTGAGCCCCAATTCTTTCCCCTTCGAAGTTGCCGACGCCAATACCATCTACCTGTACAAGGTTCGCTTTCAGTTGCCTTCTCAGGCCAACGGCCAAACCACCGTCATCATCAACCGCCGTTTTCAGGGGGACACCACTTATACCTACCAGGGCACGACCTACCCGGCTGTCTACTTCAGCCTGCAAGGGGTTGCAGAGCAGCGCGATTCTGTGCTCGGCGACATTGAACCCCATTTTAGCGGCCAGGAAATCTACGCCAAAGGGCTGGGACTGGTCTATTACGAACGTTCCTACGGGCCGGATGCACCGGCGTTCCACCACCAGCTGGTCGACCGTTACCCCATGTCGGAGTTGGCTGAACAGGCGAAGAAGCGGTGGGAGTGAGAGACATCAAAAAGTGGAAAGGTGTAAAAGTGGAAAAGTGTAAACGGGAAGCCGGGATATTGACTACCAACCTCTTTTATACCCTTACACGTTTACACTTTTCCACCTCTCAATCCTTCAACTTCGCATAGTGCACCAACTCACCATCGGCATAAAAGCCGTTCCTGGCGGCGGTTTCCTGTAGTAGTTCCCGCACAAAGGCAGAGAGTTGGCGGTTGCTGAGTGCTTCGTCATTGCCGATTGTGAGCGCATCGGTCGCATAACCGCTGACCAGTGCCGGCAACTGGCGGCGCAATAAGGCCGGATGGCCAAACAGATCGGCGCCCAGAATCTGGTTGCCACTGACGGCAACGAAGCCCACAATCTGGCTATTCGCTGCGAGCTTGTTGCTAAAGAAATGCTCGTAACGCTTGCGCCTGCTGACAAAATCGCGGTTGGTTTCCAGGGCGGCGTAAGCGCTGGTGCCTGAGGTCGCGTCATGATGGGTGGTGATGTCAGCTACCTGGTCCCAGACGGCTTGCTGGCTACCCGACTCTACCGAGCGGCGCAGTTGGCTGGAAGCCACGTTGTAGTAGCCGCGGAAAGCAAAAATCTTTTGATCTGCTTCGTTCAACGCCTGGTCGCCCTGGTAGGTCCAGCGGCCGTGCTCCACACAAAAGACGGGCACATCATCAATACTGCGGGCCGCAATGATTCTATCTTCGGCTATTACGCGGTCCTGGTTGCCTCCCCGGACGATGTCGCCCGCCATGAGAAAAACGGGCGCTTCTGTCTTATTTTGTACGGTGAGGCTGTTCACCGCACTGGCATCATCGAAGCGGCCGTATGGTTTTTTTTCTGAAACCCGGAACCGTTCGTTTTCCAGCGCTTCGCCCAAAACCTTATATTGCGCCACATCTTGCTGCTGGTTGATAAAATTGGCGGTAGCCACGATGGGTAAAAGCCGCAACTGATCTTGCGCCCACTGGGGGTTATCGTCGAGCAGTACCGTAAATTGCGATGGTACGGCGGTGGTTTCCGGGCTTTTAGCAGGTTGACAGGCTACGGTAGCCAGGGCCAGGGGCAAGAGAAATTTAAAGTAGCGCATAAGTTGTGGTTGTTGGGTGACTTGACCAGTTGGCCGGTCGGAGCAATTTTTATTTTTCAACAATACCGGTGGGTTTTCGTTCTTTCCAAACCAGGCAAGCACAAAAACTGCTACCAAATATACAAAATAACATGCAAAAAGCCAAGACAACAGCTCCCGCTGATCCTTCTTCCCGGTACCGCTTTTTCTGTTGGGCCGTGGCTTTTCTGGCCCTGGCGCAGTTAGCCGTCGGGCTCGACTACATCACCATCTGGCCCGGCGCAGAGGCGGAGGTCATTTGGCGCAGCGCCAGCGGTTCGCCGGGCGGTTCACTGGCAGTGGGGCTATTGGGCACCATTCCCATCGATTCCGAATACTGGCTGCTGGCCTACCGCGCACCAGGCGTGCTGCTTTACTTCCTGGGGTTGTGGTTGTTCTTCCGTTGGGGAGCCGCCTTATTTGGGCGCGACGCGGTAGAGCTCACCCTGATCCTGACCGCAGCCTCCCTCCTACTGCCGATATTGGCCAAAACGGCTAGCCTAGATACTTGGCGCCTGGGGCTCGAGCTGGGTTTTTGGGTCGCTTTTTTGCGCTACGCCAAGGGCCCCTCCCGCCAGTGGTTGCTGGCGGCGGCCGGACTGGGCAGCCTGGCGGTTCTGGTGGGGCAATTTTCAACACTGGCGCTCCTGCTCTTTTGGCAGGTCGCTTATTACCGGTTATTGGTTCCCCGTAACGCCGCATTGAAGGTTCAATTGGCCAAACCTTTTGTCCTCATCTACCTCGTTTTCGGGGTTGCTTTTCTGGTCAGCTATCTACGGGGAAACGCCCCGACGGACGGGCAGTTCTTTTATTTCAACCTCCTCCAATGGGGGCAACTCCGTTTCTTTGGCTACGCCTTTTTGGGGTTGGCGCCGTTCATTGGCTTTGCGCTGGCGGCGGTGCGCGACCTCTTCTACAAGCTCCGGCGTGGTGAAGAACAGGCCCAACTGGTAGCCATTGGTCTGGTTGGTGGCCTGGTCACCCAATCGCTTATCTTCCCTTTCCTGCTCGTATTTATTACCGCCAAGCAGGTTCAATACTATTTCCAACAGCCCAACTATCCCTGGCAAGACTGGGTAAAAGGAGGCCAGGTGTTGCACCTGGTGCTGGTTTTTATCGGGGTGGTACTGGCGCTACTGGGCGGATACCTCACTTTCCAGGCCGACGGCTTTCGGGCGGTTATGGGCTGTGGGGCCGCCTACTGGTTGTTTAGCTTCGTGGGGGTTATTGGCCTTTACGGTGTTCGCCGCGACTATGTGCTCGGCGGCATGACGCTGGCTGGTCTGCTGGCCGTTCTCTTCTTCTGGATCCAGGTGTATCCTTTTCTCCACCTGCAACGCAACTGGCCCGAGCGCCTGACTAAAATGGTGCAAAAGCTGGTGCCACCCGTAACAACCATTGGCCTGCTGGCAGACGAACCCACGACCCTGCCCCTGGCACCCTACCTGCTGCGGGTGGGGCTGGAACCCGTGGTGGGAGATGCCGCCCCGGCCGCCCCGCCAAACGATCTTTATCTGCGTGCCCTGGTACCGGCCGACAGTACGGCCGACCTGCGGGTGCGGGTACAGGGCTGGTCTGGGCTGGGAAACCGTGGCGAGTGGGGCGGCGACTGAGGTTTGGTGCAGGCTTGAAACAAGAGGGCAAAGGTAGGAACGCAACAAACCATTTTGGGGCCCCGCCCTCGCTCTCGCGAGGTCGCCGCGTGCTAGCGCCCGCTGGTCCTTCCGCCCTACCGGGCGGTGCTCTCGCACGCTGCGCTCTCGCACGCTGCGTCCTCGGGCCAGAACGGGATGCGCGTAATTCTGCGGCCGTTGGGTCTGTCTTTATTTGGGTGCTAGCGTCTGCCATCTCTTCAGCGTTGCCTGCCACGTCTTCAGCGTTGCCTGCCACGTCTTCAGCGTTGC
>PZPC01000116.1 GCA_003045895.1 Bacteroidota bacterium | reverse complement strand
GGGGATCGTACCGTCGCAGGCAATCGTTCCCAGGGAAGCTGGCGGGCAGGTGACTGCCAGGGCACAGCAATAGCTGGTCGGGTCTTCCACGATGACCGTCACTGTACAAGGAACGCTGTTCATACAGGCGTCGGCCACGGACAAGGTGATTTGAACGGAGGGCAGGTTGCTGCAATCCAAGGTTGGTGGGGGAAGGTTGGCAAAGGTGGCCGTAACGGCACTACATTCGTCCATGCTGCCCGCAGTCATCGTCGCCACGTCAGCCATGGTGAAATCGTAGGTACCGGTTTGTCCATTCAGTTGAACGGTAATGCCATTACAAACTGGTGTCGGTGGGGTGATATCCCTCACTCCGATAATCTGGTTACAGCCAGATGCATTACCGCAGGCATCCGTACTGGTCCAGGACCGGGTGATGGTCTTGGTGCCGCCACACTGGCCGGGTTGTTCCATATCCGTAAAGGCAATCAGCGGAGTAGAACAGGCATCCATTCCCGTGGCCATTCCGGTGGCCGACGGATCCGTCGGGTCACCGCAATCTACCACTAGGTCAGCTGGGCAGTTAATAGAAGGGGCGGTCCTGTCAACCACATCGATCGTTTGCGTGCAAGACTGGCTGACATTGCCACAATTATCGGTGACCGTCCAGGTGCGGGTGACGCTGAGGATGGGGTTGGGGCAGCTGCTGTCGGTAATTACATCCACGTAGGTAGCGGTAGCAGCACCACAGGCTTCCACGTCAATGGTGCCGGGGAATTGCGCTGCCGGGACCGTAACGGGGGTAGCTGAATAGACGAAGCCAGCGGTGGCTACGGTAATGGCGTTTTCATCACAGCCATCGATCGGGCCGATCGGGCCGATCGGGTTGGGGCAGGTAATTACCGGCGCGGTATTGTCTGCTACGGTAATGAGCTGGGTACAAGACAGGCTGGTATTACCACAATCGTCAGCTACCGTCCAGGTGCGGGTGACACTGAGGACGGGGTTGGGACAGCTGCTATCGGTGATGACATCCACATAGGTGGCCGTTGCGGCACCACAGGCTTCCACGTCAATAGTGCCGGGGAATTGCGCTGCCGGGACCGTAACGGGGGTAGCCGAATAGGCGAAGCCAGCGGTGGCTACGGTAATGTCATTTTCATCGCAACCTTCGATCGGGCCGATCGGGCCGGGGCAAGTGATGGTCGGAGCGGTATCATCATTGATATTAATGACCTGGTTGCAGTCTGAAACATTGCCACAACCATCCATGATAATGAACGTCCGGGTGATCACAAATTTGGTGGGACAGGTACCCGCAACGGCTACATCCTGGTATTGGAAAGTCACGGTACAGTTGTCCAAAAAGGTGCCGCCCTCCGTACCGAAGGCGGTGTTGGACACCGGAGCGCCTCCGGGGCTGTAAGCGAGGCTGGTGGTGCCGTCGGCATTCACGTCAGCCGTGGTGCAGCCTTCCACGGTCAGCATGGGTGGGCAGGTCGTGATGGCTGGCGCTTGCGTATCATTGATGGTAAAGGTTTGGGTACAGGTTTGGGTACTGGGGCAGTCATCGGTAACGGTCCAGGTGCGGGTCACGACGATGGGGCAGAAGCCTGCTGTACTCGTGATGGCATCCTGGTAAGTAATGGTAGTGATGGTGTTACCCGAGGTGGCATCACCGCCTTCCGCTTGCAGTTCGGCCAAACTGGCGGCCGTTAGCGTATTGGAAAAGGGCAGGGTCGAAGTGGGCTGGATGTCGGCGGTAGAACAACCGGCAATGGTTGCGGGGTCAGCAGGGCAGGTGAGGACCAGGTTGGGTAGGGTCGCTTCAAAACAGATATTGTCAAAAGCTACGTAGTTACTGCCACCTGTCAGCACGACTTCAATAGCCGTCAGGTCGACGCCGTCAAAGGCCGTACCCACAAAGCTGATGTTCTGGGTCCAGTTGCTGGTGTTGGTAGTGGGGAGGTCCACGGTGGCTGTGCCGCCGCCCACGAGCGTGCCGATCAATTGAACGGTACTGGCTTCGGGGGTTTCGGGATCGCCATCGGTAGACAACCAGACGTCCATCCGCAGCAGCCGGATGCTGGTGCAAGTGGTTGCCAGATTGATGAAACCTACGCTACCAGCATGTGGCACATTAGCGATGTCAGATTCCAGGTAATAATCGGAACCACCGCTTCCGCCACCACCGGGGGCGAAAAAGCCAGTTACCAATTCACCGGTAGTCGAAAACGAAACGCCATTTTCGGAGAAAGCCATCAGGTTGGCTGCGGCTTCATCTTCGAAGGTTTCGCAAACGGTATCGTCATCCAGGATGGTGCCCAGGCCCTGGCCGCCGCTGATAATGGCGCCGTTGGTGGGGTTGGACAGGTTGACGAAAAAGTTTTCGGGAAACTCTGAATCGGTATCGCCGTTGACGACGACGTTGACCGTCTGGGACAAGGCGCCGTTAGCTGTAAAGTTTAAGGTAGTTAAGCCTAAAGCGACATAGTCGGTACCCACGGTAGCCGGAATCGCGCCACCTACGGCCGATTGCACATCCACCGAAAAAGCAGTGGTGTTGAGACTGCGGGTAACGGTGAAGGTGAAATTGCCCGGGCCGGCGTTGCCTTCATTTTGGGATACGTCGTTGATGGAAACCAGGACTGCCGTGTTGTCGAAGGCGGCGAATTTGAAATCGTCCATGGCGAAATAATTCACGCCAGCTGGTAAGACGACCTCCAGGGCCGTGAGCAGCGCACCGTCCAGGAGGGTACCCGAAAAAGAGATGTCCTGGCTCCAGTTGGTTGGGTCGGTCGTGGTTCGGGTGACGGTAACCGTCCCGCCAGCAGCCAGGGTACCCACAAAATTGACCGAAGCAGTTTCGGCGGTATTGGGGTCATTGTCAGTCGAAAGGTAGAGATCCATGCGCAGCACCTCGAAAACTTTACCGGCCGTGGTGATCTGAATTTGACCCACGCTGCCAGCATGAGGCACACCCGCTATGTTCGATTCCAGGTAGGTATCGGAGCTGCTGCTGCCGCCACCGGGGTAACCGGTTTGCAGGACACCAGTGGTGGTGAACGAAATGCCATTCTGCGAAAAAGCAGTCAGGTTATCCGCCATTTCATCTTCGAAGGTTTCACAAATGGTGTCATCGTCCGTGATGGTTCCTTCGCCCTGGGAGTCGATGATCATGGCGCCATTGGTGGGCGCCGAGAGGTTGACGAAGAAATTTTCCGTCGCTTCTGGGTCCACGTCGCCACTTACGTTAACGGTAACCGTTTGGGTAAGCGCACCACCCATCGTGAAATTCACCAGGGTAGCAGCGAGGGCGGTATAATCGGTGCCGGCCGTAGCCAAGCCATTAGCCGTTTGAGCCGTTACGCTGAAGGCGGTGTTGTTGTTGGTGCGGGTAACGGTAAAATTAAAGGCCGTATTCCCACTATTCCCTTCGGCCAGGGTGACGTCATTGATGGAGACGTTGACGGCGTTGGCGTTCGACTGGGTGAAGTTGAAGTTGTCGATGGCAATGTAGTTGAAGCCACTGGGTAAGAGCGCTTCTACTTTTGTGAGGTCCAGGCCATCCAGAGCCGTTCCTGCGATGGAAATGGGCGTCCAACAGTCGGATACACAAGGTTCAACCACCACGATGAGTGCATCCACGATGCCGCCTCCGTTCACGGATCCCCGCAGGGTAAAGGTGGTGCTGCTGGCCGTGTTGCCACCATCGGTAGACAACCAGACGCACATGCTGTTGAGGCGGAATACCTTGTTAGCGGTTTGCATCTGAATTTCTCCGGCGCTGGCGCCAGCGCCGCCACCGGTGCTTCCTTCGATGTAACGGCTTCCGCCACAGCCGCCATTCATAAAGAAGCCGACTGCGATAGTCCCTGTGGTATTGAAGGTGACACCTCCGCCCGTGAAGGTGGTAGCCCCCACCGTTGTTTCATCTTCAAAATCTTCGTTGAACTGGGCCGCGAGCGTCCCCGTAAAAAGCAGCGAAAAAAAGAGGGTAGCCAGGAGAGAGCGGCTGTAGTGCGTAAAATTTTTGACATCCATGGGAATAGGTTTATGTTGGATTATTTCTTCCGCTGACCGGAAGCTGACAAGAGATTGTTAAAACAAAATGGAACGAACAGGCGGTTATTGGGGATAACCGTTCAAGCCAACCTTAAGGAATAAAAGGAATAATATGCGTTGGAAGAGGAGGGGGCAAGAAAGGCTGCCCGCTACAAATACGCGGCGTAAGAACTCGCCGGGTCAGGGAGTATACTTCAAGCATAGGATTACAATTTGTATTGTTGGCAGGGAGGGTTGGCGGTGTATCAGCCCCACAAATTCCAACTGTTTTTAAGGTCGCTGCAAAACAGCAAATTTAGCAGCTGTTGTTTCGTCAAACAAATATAAAACTAATCTGACAAAAGCGAGGGAAAACCGCCTGGTTGTTTGAGATTTATCAGTTTTATTAAACTGACCTCAAGCGGGTTGCACGGGGTCAGCGTATTTAATCGGGTATTTAAGTTAAGGGTAATGTGCCGTTGTTTTTAGCCCTGCCGGCATCTCCGGCACCGCAGTTGTCAGGGTGGGAGTCTTTTGAGCCCTTTTTTAAAGCTTAAAAAAAGCCAAAGTCCAAGTGTTTATTTTTTTATTTATTGAAATGTTTACTAACTTAGTGCCCTAGCTTTTCAGCTATCGAGTCGTGGCGGATGCGCCGGTTTTTATCTCCGTACAAGCGACGATGTGCTCCCGATGATTTAAAGATGTCATTTTTAGCTGCTGGATGATCGTACTTAATCCTGCGGCCTGATAGCCCCTGTAACCAGGTATTTACCTATTCGCAGCGGCAGACCTAATCAACTCATATTTAAACCTTAATTACATTTTTATGGAACCAACTTTAGCCGAAATCCGACTTTTTGCGGGCAACTTTGCTCCCCGGGGGTGGGCCCTCTGCCAGGGGCAACTATTACCCATAGCCTCAAACACAGCCCTGTTCTCTTTGCTCGGAACGATCTATGGCGGCGATGGCCGCACCACCTTCGCCCTGCCCGACCTGCAGGGGCGAGCAGCGACGAGTGCCGGGCAGGGCCCGGGGCTAAGCAATCATAGCCAGGGCGAAAAACGCGGACAAGAAAACGTAGCCCTGAATACCAACGAAATGCCCAGCCACACCCACGCCGCCGTGGCGAGCGGGGGCCTGCAAACTGGCACGGGTAAAGGCGACTCCGGCAACCCCCAGGGCAATTACATCGACGATTCCAGTATCGCGACCGACCTGTTCAAACCCACCGGTGGCGGCCCCATCATGAAAGGTGGCGAAGGCATTGTTGTCACCAATGCCAATAGTGGCGGGGGCCAGTCGCACAACAACATGCAACCCTCCCTGGTGTTGAACTACATCATTTGTCTGCAAGGTATTTTTCCTTCAAGGAACTAATTTTTTTAGGCATCACATTCCTCACGAGGGCTCAGCCAGGTGGCAGCTATGCAGCTGTTGGCGATAGCCTTTAACTAAAATATATCTTCATCATGGAAGGAACTATTGGCGAAATTCGCCTTTTTGGTGGCAACTTTGCCCCGCGTAACTGGTCATTCTGCAACGGCCAGTTGTTAGCTATAGCCTCAAACACGGCACTGTTTTCCGTTCTCGGTACCACTTACGGCGGCGATGGTCGTACGACCTTCGGTTTGCCCGACCTACGCGGCAGGGTAGCCATTGGCCCCGGTAATGGCCCGGGCTTACCTAGCTACAGCTTAGGCCAGTCAGGTGGGCAAGAAAACGTAACCCTGAATACCAACGAAATGCCCAGCCACACCCACATCGCTACGGCGAGCGGTGGCCTGCAGACGGGTACGGGCAAGGGCGACTCTGGCACCCCCCAGGGCAACTACATCGACGATTCGAGCATTGCTACCGACCTGTTCAAACCCACTGGTGGCGGCCCCATCATGAAAGGTGGCGAAGGACTCACCGTGACCAATTTCAATGCGGGTGGCAGCCAGAGCCATAATAATATGCAGCCTTACCTGGTGGTGAATTACATCATTTGTCTGCAGGGTGTTTTCCCTTCAAGAAACTAAAATTCAAATTCAATCAAAAAATAAGCGGGTAGTGAATTGTGGCAGCCGGAAGGCCCCCCTTTTCAACACCCTGCTACTAAAACTTATATGTCATGGAAGGAATGATTGGCGAAATTCGCCTTTTTGGTGGCAACTTTGCCCCGCGCAGTTGGGCGTTCTGCAACGGCCAGTTGTTGGCCATTTCTCAGAACAGCGCCCTGTTTTCTATTCTGGGCACCACCTACGGCGGCGATGGCCAAACCACTTTTGGTTTGCCCGACCTGCGGGGCCGAACCGCTATCGGCCAGGGGAACGGGCCGGGCCTGTCGTCCCGTCAGCTCGGTGAACAGGCAGGTACGCCAACGGTAACCCTCAACGTGAACCAGCTCCCCAGCCATAGCCACACTGCGGTGGAGAGTGGTGGCCTGCAAACGGGCACGGGCAAGGGGGACTCCGGCAACCCCCAGGGCAACTACATCGACGACTCCAGTATTGCCACCGACTTGTTCAAACCCACCGGCGGCGGCCCCATTATGAAAGGCGGCGAAGGTGTTTCCGTGGTCAATGCCAATACGGGCGGCAACCAGGCGCACAACAACATGCAGCCTTACCTGGCCGTGTACTACGTCATTTGCCTGCAGGGCATTTATCCGTCCAGGAACTAAAAAAGCACGGGCATCAAACTGGTTAACGCAGGCTCGACTTAGGAGGGCCTGCGCTGACCAGTTATCAACCAGGACAAACCGATAGTGGTGAGAGAAAAAATTATTGCGGCCCTCCAAAAAGTATTGGTCACGGAGGGCAAATACGAACTGGCAGCCATCCTGCGGGAATTGCTCGACTACCTGGCTGCCGAACTGGATTTCGATTTCACAAACGACCAGGATGTGCTCACCCACTTTGGCAAAGCACTGAACGCCAGGGCCTCCGCTCAGGGATTGCGCTACCCTTTCCGGACCAAGAAATACCTGTTGGCCACCCTCAAAGCCCTGGAAAATCCCCAGGTGAAGGAGGTGCTCTATCTGGGGACGGGGCCATTTGCGCCGTTTTTTGTCTTTCCCATTCTACTGGGGTATACCCAGGCCCGTTTCACGCTCGTGGAAGTGAATCCCTACTCGGTGGCGGTCATGAGAAAGCTGATCGATCGGTTGGAACTTTCGCCCTACGTGACGGCTATTTTGCAGCAGGATGCGGCCGTGTGGCAGGTAGACCGACACTATGACCTCGTCACTTCCGAGATCAACGATGTGGGCATGAAAAGGGAGGATTCCTTTGCGGTCTTTCAAAACATTTACCGCCAGTTGCCCGCGGCCCACTACATTCCGAAAGACATTTTCCTGTATCTGAAAACAGAAGCGGCTTTTGAAGATAAAGCAGCACCGGGTGACTACTACGATTCCCTCACCGATGGGTTTGCCCGGGGGTACCTGCGCACCGATTGCCCCTATCCGGCTACCGACCGGCCACTGTTGCAAACCCGGGTGCTGGTCGACGAAGAAATCGTGCTGGAACCCGACGAATCGGTCATCACCAAGTCGGTTTACTTTTACAGCCTCTAGCTTTTTTTAAAAAATAATAAATAAGCGCAACGTGTCAGGAACAGCAGCAACGAGAGCAACGTGGTGGGCAGGTTTGGAAGCGCAGTGGAAAGTCGCCTACAACGAAGCTTTTTTTCAGAAAGAACCTACCGAAGCTACCCCAACCGGGGAGGAGTTGGAAGAATTGTTCACTTGTGTCAATTTTCGGTTTGCGGGGCCACGTGCTTTTCACGCCAATATGAGCATTGAGTTGACGAATTTATCGGGTTTGAGCGCCTTGCGCCAGGCTCGGATTCTCATCGTGACCAATCACCAGGTTGCCGAGCTTACGCCCCTGGCCGAATTGACGGGGCTGACGGCCCTTTTTCTGAACGACAACGCCATCGAGCGTCTTACGGGAATGGAGAATCTGGTGGCGCTTACCTCCCTGCAACTGGCCGGGAACCAGATCAGGTCGTTGGAACCATTGGAAAAACTAGCCCGCTTGGAAACCCTCAACTGTGGCAGCAACAAATTAGCTTCTTTCGCAGGTTTACACACCGGTAATACCGAACACCTGGACCACTTCGTTGGGCTGCCAAACCGGGTTGCCCAAACGGAGATTGACCGGTTGCAGAATGACTTGCGCGTAAAAGTACACGGTTTTTAAGCAACCACTGATGAACCAGCAGACCGCTGCCCATAGTTATCTGAAACACTGGATTCCGTATGATTTATTACCCAATAGCGGCAATCTGCTTTGCCGGTGGATCTACTTGGGGAACCAGTTATTTACCGAACCTTTCTTCACGGATACGGTGGCGAAATGCCTTTCCCTGCCACAAAATTCAACACCTTTTACCACCGTTACTGACTTGGATGCTTTAGCGAATTTTGCCCCGCAAGTTCCGTCGCTGGCTCCTACGGCGTTTATTTTTCACATATCGCGCTGTGGATCTACTTTGCTGACCCAGCTGCTGAGCGAAAATCGGCAGCATATCGTCATCTCTGAGGCCCCAATTTTTGATCAAATATTGCGATTACACAACCCGGAAGACGAACCCCAACGGTTAAGTAGGTTGCAGGATGCCATTCGGTTGGTGGGGCAGAAGCGTTTTAAGGACCAGGCAAGGTATTTCATCAAATGGGACAGTTGGCATCTCTTCTTTTTGGAAGAGATCAGATCGCTTTACCCTACCGTTCCGATGGTTTTTTTAAGAAGAGACTTATCAGCAGTAATGGCGTCGCATCGCCAACTACCGGGAATGCAAGCGGTACCCGGATTATTGGAGCCAGCCCTGTTTGGCTTTACCACCACGGAATTTAATGCGTTAACCTACGCGGACTACCTTCCGGAAGTCCTCCGCCGAATGCGGGTCAGAATGGAAACTTTCTGTGCAACAGACCACTACTGTCTCAGCCTGGATTACGAAGCGGGTGTACTGCACAATTTCGAACGGGTGCTTACATTTCTACAAATGGATTATACTGCCGGTGATTTATCATTGGCAGCAAACCGGGCGAAATTTTATTCCAAAGATATTCAGGTAAGTTTTAAACCTTGATCATGAAAAACTTTTCTGCTCTGCCATTACCTGTTTCTTTTCCTGCCGATCGGCTCCAGGCAGATTTAAGCCTGGTCGAGCCAGCCGAGTGGATTCGTCATTACCGCAGTGACCACTATGTGGGAGACTGGGCCGTGGCCTCCTTGCGTTCGGTAGGTGGGCATCCGGCAGTTATCTACGCGACACCGGCTGGTGGCAATGCTGATTTCTATCAGGATACGCCGCTGCTGCAGCGGTGCGCTTGTTTTCAGGAGGTCATCGCCTGGTTCCAGTGTCCGGTCAACGCTGCCCGTTTAATGCGTCTGGCGCCCGGCGCCCGCATATTAGAGCATACCGATGATATGGCAACGGGTAGTGACGAAGAATGGCGCATTCACCTACCCGTACAAACCCATCCACTGGTGGAATTTTGGGTGGCGGGTCAGGTGGTGCCGATGGGTGTGGGCGAAGTTTGGTACGCCGACTTCAACCTACCGCACCGGGTAGACAATTTCAGCGATCAGGATCGGGTTCACCTGGTGTTGGATTGTACGCCGAATGACTGGCTGAGCAATCAACTGGAACAGGCCCGCCAATTGTTTAATCCAATTTAATAACCTTAGCAACCAATAACTCATTGCGCAGGGTGAGGGTCACTTGCTGGCCACCCGCATTGCGGTAAACCAGCAGGTTGGGCGCGGCCTGGATGAGCTTCACCGGGCGCGTGATCGAATCAACGAGCACCTTGTTTTTGTTGCCCAGGGTGATGGTGTTGGTGATTTTAGTGGTAAAACCAGCCACCATCTGTTGCTGGGCAGGGGTAAGTACCGGGCCAAGCAGTAAACTGGGAGCAGCCAACAGGTCCGCACCAGTAGCCATGGCGGCAGCAACGAGCGCTGCGGCACCTACGAATTTCCTTCTTTCCATCATAGTAAGTCTATTAATGCAAGGATTAACCAGGAGGCCTAACGGTAGGTCTTTGTCCTTGCTTAAAAATATTATTCAAGGCAGTAAAGGTAATAATATCCCTTTACCCTGTCCTGTTTTGTTACAATGAAGTATCCCGTTATACCCGCCACAGCAGGCTGCTATCGCCGTAGCTCAGGAAGCGAAATTCGTGGCTTAGCGCAAAATCGTATACCCGCTGCCAATCGTCGCCAATGAGCGCGGCAACCAGCAGCAGCAAGGTGCTACGCGGCTGGTGAAAATTGGTGATCAATCCGCTCACCAGCTGGCTGGGGTAGCCTGGCGCAATGAGCAACTGGGTGTAGCCGCTGACCGTGTCCAACGCCTGCCGGTCCAGTTGCTGGCACAAGACCTGGATGGCAGCGGCGGGCGAGGGCAGCAGCGCGGCGGGCGTCTCGTAAGGTTCCCACTGGGTAATGGTAAATTCCTGGAGGTCCTGGGCGGGGTCGCGGAGTACCCGAACGCCTAACCAGTAAAGGCTTTCGAGGGTGCGCATGCTGGTGGTACCTACGGGAACGACGGGTTGGCCCGCCACCAGGGTAGCGGCCAGTTGATCCAGCAGGGGGCGCTGGACGAAGATGCTTTCGCGGTGCATTTCGTGTTCACCCAGGCTGTCGGTGGTCACGGGTTTGAAGGTGCCTGCGCCGACGTGGAGGGTTACGAAGCCGTGATGAATCCCCCTGGTATCCAGGTTGTTGAACACCGCATCGGTAAAATGCAGTCCAGCCGTCGGTGCCGCTACCGAGCCTTCGGGCTGGGCGTAGATGGTTTGGTAGCGGTCGTTGTCGGCGGCTTCGCTGGCGCGGTTGAGGTAGGGCGGGAGGGGAATGATGCCACCCGCAGCCAGCAGCTCCCCGAACGAAAGGCGCGGCTGGTCCCACTGGAAACGAATGACAAAAGGGCCGTCCAGGCGGGCTGTGCGTACGGCCGTGAGTTGCACGTCGCCGGCCCCGGTGTGGATGGTTTGGCTTATGGTTCCCGTTTTCCAGCGGCGGTTGCCACCCACCAGGCACTTCCATTCCACCTCTTGCAGGCTCGACAGGTTCTGCTGGTAATCCGCCGGGGTCAGGGGCTCCAGGCAGAGGATTTCCAGTGGCCGTCCGTCGGGCAGCTCAAACAGGAGGCGGGCGTGGATGACCCGCGTATTGTTGAACACCAGGAGGCTGCCCGGGGGTAATTCGTGGGGCAATTGGTTGAAAACCTGTTCGCTGATGTGCCCTTCGCGATAGACCAACAACTTGGAAGCATCCCGCTGGGGTAGGGGGTAGCGGGCAATGCGCTCATCGGGTAGGTCGTAATCGAAAGCTGCTATATTCAGGTGCTGGGGCATGTCGGGGGGGGGGTATGTTTTTTAGCTGGTCGCAAAGGTACATATTTGGCAGCTGAACCTCCTGCGATGGGGAGGTTGAAATATAGGGAAGTATGCGCGAGATAGGTCAATTTTGGGGCGCGCCCGCTGGGCCCTTACTTTTACACCTTCCGCTGGGGCCATTTCCAATTGGTTCTCGCGCCTGCCACGTCTTCAGCGTGGGCGGGGCAGCGCAGCAGCGATTCGCAACGCATTCTGAAAAACAAATACGCCTGATACCTGCACTTTTTCACCTTTTCCCCGTCCTCGCCCGCGCTGAAGACGCGGCTGCGCAAGCGGTCTCCTGAAGGACTACGGCTATAACACAAGTTGCAGTCTACCCATATATGACCTCAGTTAATCTTAGCGCTCACGTAATTTGACTGTTTTGCGGTCATTTATTGGGACCTCTATAGAGGTCAAAGTACGTGTGTGCCAGGCATGGCCCTACACTAACGGATGCGGACGCTAATAAAATAGGGTCCAAGTTCCGAGAGAGCCCGCTGACGGGAATCTCATAGACGAAGCCAAGG
>PZPC01000115.1 GCA_003045895.1 Bacteroidota bacterium | reverse complement strand
GGGCGCTGCCCCCGTTAGCCACCACCTCCTCACCGGCCATGCGGAACAACAAGACGGCAAATTGGGCCACACCCTCTACGTACATCTCCAGGGCAAAGGGATCGGGGAGCACCACCAGTTCGGAACCGTGGTCTTGCAGCACAAAACGCAGGTACTGCCAGTGCAGGCCGCTGTCGCGGAAGGCGTCCAGGTCGTAAGACTGGATCACCGTACGTTCCGTCCGGAGCAAACGGGGGAAGTAGGTGACGTCTTCAAAATAATTCACCGAATGGGGCAGGATGCTTTGCACCGCCTGGTACATTTGTCCGTAATTCAGTTGGGGTGTCCCGGCCTGGCGGGCCAGTTCCTGGGCAGACAGGAGTAATTCGCTGCTGAACTGGACCATAATTGCCGTAAAATGGTTTTTTAAGGCCTCGGATTCTTCGGTGGATTTTGGCCAGGGCACTTTGGAAAAATACACCTGGATATTGCGCATAAATACGGCCTGGCTGATGGCATTGTAAGCGGTATAAGCGGCCTGTTTTTCGGTAATCTGGGCTTCCAGAATGGTCGTTATCTCCTGCTGGCTCAAACGGACAGCGGCACCTGAATTACTTTGACGGTAAGGAAAACGCCAGCTGGCCCGGGCCGTGGCGAGTTGATCGGCCTGAATTTCCTGGCTGCCGGCGGCGCGGGCCTGGGCGTCGGCGTCCCCGAGCAAGGCCAGTACGGCAATGTCGATTCCTTGCTTGAAGTAGGCCAACTGTTCCTCGTCGAGGGGAGCCAGGTTGGCCGCGTCCAGGTAGCAGGCCTGCTGGATCGACAAAATAGCCCGCAGGGCGTAGGCCACCGTGCTGTACTGGCGAAAATCCCGCTCCGGAATATTCACCTGCCGGCCACCCGGCAAAACTACTTTTACGCCCTCGGGAAAGATTTCAAACTGAAAATGCGCCTGCACGACCGACTTGAACAAGGCCAGCCGGGCGGCAGGGGCCAGATCGGCAGTCAGGCGCTGGGTGTATCCCTGCCAGATGCTGCGCACCAACTGCTGCTGAAAATCGATGCGGGCCTCGCGGGCCGCCATACTGAGCGGGGTACCGTAGATAAAGTCTTCCAAACGCGCCGCCGTGGCGTGGCACTTGGGATCGCGGGCACCTTCCAACGTCCCCATTTGGGTAAGTACGGGTTGGAATGGCGATGGGCCCTGGGCTGACAAGGAGGGAAAGCCTACAAAAAACAAGATGACAACCAGCAATGGTGGGTAGACAAGGGGATATTTCATGGCAAATACAACTTCAACTTAATGAGTAGCCAAAGCTACTGCTTTCGCTGGAGAAGGTAAATTAATGCACAGAAAAAATAGGTAAAAGCAGGAATAACCTCTTCATCTTACCTATCCACTGCATTCCGAAGTAAATACCACCCATTTTATAAAAAACAATAAATTAGCTGGATATTTGCAAATACAACCCCACAAACCTGCAACCCAACCCCCACAACTCCATATTTTTTTTCAAAAAAAAATAACCATTGGGACAACAGCGTAAGCAGAAAGGTGAGCTAAGCCCGAAACTTGTCCTATTGGTTTTAGATGTATCAATTTCCTGTCCATTCAGGATTTACTGCTCAAAACAAATTATGAAAAACAAAGTATTTACCTGGTCAGCCACCGTCGCCTTAGCCGGATTTCTCTTTGGCTTCGACACCGTCGTCATTTCTGGTGCCAACCTTCCGATCAAGGAATTGTGGAACACCTCCCCTTTTTTCCACGGCATGTTCATTATGTCGATGGCGTTGTGGGGAACCGTTGTTGGGGCCCTCTTCGGCGGGATTCCCTGTGAGCGCTACGGCCGCAAGAAAACTTTGTTTTGGATCGGTGTTTTGTACCTGGTCTCCGCCATCGGTTCCGGGCTGGCATTGGATCCCTATTCCTTTTCGATCTTTCGTTTCATTGGCGGCATCGGCGTGGGTGCATCATCGGTGGCAGCCCCCACTTATATATCCGAAATCTCTTCGGCCAAGAACCGGGGGAAATTCGTGGCGATGTACCAGTTCAACATTGTGCTCGGTATCTTCATTGCCTTTATTTCCAACTACCTGATCGGGCTGAGCGGTGGCCCCAATGCCTGGCGCTGGATGCTGGGCGTAGAAGCCATTCCGGCCGCAGCCTATTGTTTGATGGTACTGACGGTGTCCGAAAGCCCGCGGTGGTTGATCCTCAAACGCAAAGACGAAGCCCGGGCCTGGCCGATCATTACGGCCATCACCCGGGGCAACCAGCTAGAGGCGCAGGTGATGCTCGCCGAGATCAAGGCCAGCAAGCAGACCCCCGCCCAGGAGGCCGAGGGCTTTTTCTCCAAAAAATACAGCAAGCCCCTGACCCTGGCTTTTCTGATCGCCTTTTTCAACCAATTGTCGGGTATCAACTTTGTGTTGTACTATGCACCGGAGCTGTTGGAAAAAGCAGGCCTGGCCGCTCAGGATTCGCTGGGCAATTCAATCGCCATTGGAGGGGTCAACCTGATCTTTACGCTGCTGGGGATGTACCTCATCGATCGCGCTGGCCGCCGCCAGCTGATGATCTACGGATCCCTTGGCTATATCCTCAGCCTGAGCATGGTGGCCTATGCCTTCCTGGCGGGCTTGAGTTCTACTTTCTTGCTCACTTTCATTCTGGTCTTTATTGCCTCCCACGCCATTGGCCAGGGCGCGGTCATCTGGGTTTTCATCTCCGAGATCTTTCCCAACAACGTGCGGGCCTTCGGGCAATCGTTTGGGTCGGGTACCCACTGGATTTTTGCGGCGCTGATCACCTTGCTTACGCCGGTATTCATTGATTCCAAAGCAGGCATATTTAGCGACAACCCTTGGCCGGTATTTGCCTTTTTTGCCGGGTTTATGGTGCTGCAGTTGCTGTTCGTCTTGTTGATGATGCCCGAAACCAAAGGCGTTTCCCTGGAGGACCTGCAACGGCAGATGGTACGGGAGGATGTCCCGCTGGAGACGGGCTTCAAACCGGGGGAGGTGGTTTAGGGAAGTGCGAGGAAGTAGGCCTTTTTCGTGAAACCGGTGGCCTGCGCTACGCCAGCGCAACGGGTGTGTTGGTCGCCTCGCAGGCTGTGGCTAACCCCAGTTGCCGAATTACCCCGAAAAATCAATCCCGCTGTAAATAGCACCCAATTCAATACGACCTTGCTGGAGCATCTGGAAAGCGTCGGTCATTTTATCATATTCTTGTGACAACCATGCTGACGAATGGGCTTCCCTCATTTGATTGATCACATTGCAGCTATCGCTATCAATATAAATGACTTGTTGCAAAGTTGGAATCTTGCGATAATGTTGAAATTTACGCCCCAGGGCCAGGCGATCTTCCAAATTGAAGGGGAATTTCAAATTTACTTCCATAATCAGGTTATGATGAACTTCAAATATACCACTTTTTTGAGGCTTAGACAAGCTGCTGTTCTAGAAGAATTAACGTGCATAATCCGTCTCCCGTTCATGATCGGCATACGTCGTGTGGCAACCTTAACTGCCCGTATTTATGAACCACTTAAAACCGCAACACAAGGCTGATGGGTGCGCTGATTCTTGTCGCACCAGGAATTGAAATTAGCGGCAAATCGTTAAAAAATTGGCTAATTTTATTTTATGCCGTAAATTCAGTGCACCTTTTGTGTGCTGATCAAATAAAATAAGCGGTTGGTGGGAATTTGCTTTTGCAAACCAAAGCGTACTCCCCCACCAGGCTCCAAGCCTTTCACCAAATCCCTTAAGACCATGTTCAGGTACCGATCGTTGTTCTCTTGCTGTAGTTTAATCCTCGCATTGCTGCTACCCTCCGCGCTGAGGTGCCAGCTCAAGCCCATGGGCCAGGTGGCTGGCGTAAAGCGTGCCGTGGTGATTGGGGTGTCCAAATTCCAAAACGAACACATTCCTCCCCTGCAGTACGCCCATGCCGATGCAACGGCCTTTGCGACCTTTCTGCAATCCAAAGCGGGGGGATCCCTGCCCGATAACCAGTTGAAATTACTGACCAATGAACAAGCCACCCAGGGCCAAATGGCGGCCGCGCTGACCTGGCTGATGGACGAGAGCAAGGAAGGGGACACGGCTATTATCTATTTTTCCGGCCACGGTGACATGGAAACCAAAACCATGGCCAACCATGGCTTCCTGCTTACCTACGATGCGCCCGCCGCTACCTACATGGCTGGCGGTGCGTTTCCGGTCTTCTACCTGCAGTCGGTGCTGCAAACCTTAAGTACCCAAAAAAAAGTGCAGGTGATGCTGGTCACCGATGCCTGCCATGCCGGAAAACTGGCAGGTAGCGCCAACCAGGGCACCCAGGCAACGGCCCAGTTGCTGGCCGAACAATTTGCCAATGAAGCCCGTCTGCTTTCCTGCCAGCCCAATGAGTACTCGGAGGAAGGCGCACACTGGGGCGGCGGGCACGGCGTTTTCACTTATTTTCTGCTGGACGGACTGATGGGCCTGGCCGACGCCAATCAGGATGGCAGCGTGACCCTTTTGGAGCTGCAGCGCTACCTGGAAGACGAGGTCCCCAGGGCGGTAAGTCCCAAAAGTCAGATTCCGCTGGTGTTTGGCAACAAAGGCATGAAAGTGGCCACCGTAGATGCCCCTACGTTGGCCGCCCTTCAGGACGCACGTACGCAACTCCCCGACGAGGCCGTTTTAATTAGTTTTGCCACCGCCTCCCGCTCAGCGGCCGTGGACCGTGATTCCAGTGTCTTGCTGAAGTACCGCCAATTTCAGCAGGCTTTGGCACAAAAACATTTGTTGTATCCCGAAGAAGGTTCGGCCTACCAATTGTTCCTCGACCTGGCGGATCAACCAGCAGTGGCGACCTACTACCAGGACATGCGCCGGAATCTTGCGGCGGCACTGCAAGATGAAGCACAACAAGCCATCAATGATTACCTCGCTGCCAACCCCGCCGAACTGCGCCGGCGCTGGTCACAGGATACGCATTACGAGCAGTATCCGGAATACCTGAACACAGCGGCGGCCCTGCAGGGCGCGTCTCATTTTTCCTACCAGGATTTAAAAAACAAAGCCTTGTACTTCAGTGGCGTCAACTACCGGCTGCAAGGGGAGCGCGAGCAACGGGAAGACCTCTACCTCCAGGCCGAAGCCATTCAACAACAAGTTGTGGCCCTGGATTCTACGGCCATTTATGCCTACAACGAACTCGGCCTGCTGGCACGCCGAACGGGTGATTACCAGGGGAGTATTGCAGAATTCCAAAAAGCCCTCGCCTACTCCCCTACCTGGGTGTTGGCGCAAACCAATCTTTGCGGCAGCTACCGGGATGTCGCGGAACTTGATCTGGCAAAATCGGCCTGCCAAAAAGCCCTGCAGTACGATAGTACTTTCGCGCTGGCCTATCACAATTTGGGGGCGGTACTTAAAGCAGAGGAACAATGGGCGACCGCGATCCAGGCTTACCAAAAGGCCTTGGAATATGCTCCCGACTACGCCGAAACCTACCGGGGCCTGGGGGAAGCGTATTATTTTGAGGATTCGCTGGCTCAGGCTAAGACAGCCTGGGAAGCTTACCTGGATTTAGACCCCCTAAAGACCGACATCCTCTACAACCTGGGTTATGTCACCAAAGCTTTGGGGCAAAACCAGGAAGCCCGCCAGTACTTTCAGGCGGTTGTCGGACAGGATAGCAGTGACTGGGAAACCTTCCTGGAAATCGCCGACCTGGAAATCGCCGAAAACCACTACGAACAAGCAGCCTCCGCTATTGCCTACGCGCAGCGGCTGGCCCAGGAGGCGCCCGACACCTATTACCTGCTGGCGAGCCTGCAAGCCCAACAAAAAGAAGACCAGGTTGCACTGGCCGCCCTACAGCTGGCGCTGGACAAGGGCTTCACCAACTACGCGCGCATCCAGCAAGACCCTGCCTGGAACGGGCTGCGCGACACGCGAAAATTCAAAGCGTTGCTCAAGCAAATACAACCGCCTAAATAGCTGGCGCGGATTGGATTAAATACCATAGAAAGACTTATGACTTCGCCCGCCCGGCAATGGAATAGCTCCGGCCAGGAGGCCGCACAATACGGTATCGTAGGCTGGAGCCCACGACAATTTATGTTTAAGTTTTTCCTTCGCGCTGAAGCACGAAGAACCGCCGGCCCAAAAAAATCCCGAACTTTGGATAGGTCCAAAATTCGGGATGACGGCTATTCTTTTTTCTGATGCTTGAATCCGTTAATCGTTGTATACCGCCGTAGCCATGGATTTCATTCCGTGGCGCAACCAGAAAGCGGCGTGCATGAGCCGGACCATTTCGCTCCGGGAATCCGCACGCTGTACCTCCTGATAACGCTGAGCGGCGGCATCAAAGAAGTCTTTGCGCTCCAATGCGATAGCTTCCATCAGTTGTTGTACGGTAGGCGTACTGTTGGCGTAAGTAGGAGCGGTCTGGGCCTGCGCCAGCGCCGCCGCAATATCTGCGGGCGTTGCAAACGATATGAACAGTGGATTAGACACCATTCCGTCATTTCCTTCCGCCGCCACCTGCCATTCGATTCTTCCAGCTCCGGAAAAAACCGCCTGGGAGAGGTCTACGGAAAAAGCCGTATCGCGGGTGCTGGTTTCCAGGCGTACTTGTCCGTTTTCATCCTTCAGTTGTAGGCGATAGGTTGGGTTGCCAGCGGGGCGCGACCAACGAAAGACCGTAGCCTGTGGCAGGATTTTTCCCATGGGTTGAATGGCAAAAATCTTGGTCCCTTGTCCGCCCCAACCGTCGCCCGTGCCCGTGCTGGTGCGAATGCCACCCCAACCGTCGCCCGTGCCCGTGCTGGTGCGAATGCCGCCCCAACCGTCGCCCGTGCCCGTGCTGGTGCGAATGCCACCCCAGCCGTCGCCCGTGCCCGTGCTGGTGCGAATGCCGCCCCAGGCATCGGCGGCATTGTCCGGGTCGGCGGCGAGCAAAACAGCCGACATAAGGTAGTCACTGAAGGTCACATCAAAACTCAGTCGCCGGGTTTCATCCTGGCTCTGCGGAAAAAGCTCGGCAAGTGGGTACTTGCCTTTGGTGCTGACCTGCACAAAATTGCCATTGCTCAGCAAGAGGGCACTGCTGCGTTTTTTGAGTCGAATGGTACCGGTGTTTTTCAGGACTGCCCCATCCACGAGCTTTTGTGACTGTTTGGAATTCGGTGTACGGTAGGTGAGTTCCCCCCCCGACGATACCAGTATTGCTGGAGGGGCTTCTGCTTGTGCCAGGCCCGCAAAATAGAGCAGGAGGGCAAGTAAACTGAATAGGATTTGCTTGGTCATAGTATGTTGTTTTATGAATCAGATTGTCGGTAAGTGCCCCAGGACCGGACCAGTCCCTGCTGGTCAAGGGCGAACAGCAACTGGCAATCCTGGTAAATCCAAATCACGCCATCGATTTCGGTTACTATCCGTTGGGGCGGGCCGTAAACCGCTGCTAACCTGGCCGACGAAGCACCGGGGCCAATGCCTTGCCGGGTGACAGCTTCGCTACCTGGGGCGATCCACTGCACGGCGCAGTACGATTGTCCATCATCGGCATAATGCAACCAAATATTTGAGGTGGCTAGGGTTTTAACCCCACAAATGATGCCATTCGACACCTTGATTTCTTTGTCCACTGCGGGCGCCGCAAGAAAAGCATCCAGCGTAGTTTGGTCCAGTTCTTCGGTACTGATCTGCTTGTCGTAAACCAGGGGCCGGCGGTAGCGCTGTTCCAGAATGGCTAAATTGATACTGGCCAGGCTGCTGCCGCTGTCACCTGCAGTAGTCAACAGTTGTTGGGCCTGAGCGGTGTCCTTTTGCAGCGCCGCCAGGATGCCTTCCAGCACCAGATAGTCAGGATCAGGTTCCGGGCGCTCGTTTTTCTTTTGGCCTTTGTGCAACCAAAATTCGGCATCTTCCCACTCTCCGACCAACAGGTGTACCGTGGCTTTATTCAGGTAAGCAGGGGTGTAGGAAGGATCGAGGCCAATGGCGCGAGCAAAGTTTTCGGCAGCCTGCTGGAGCAAGGCCTGGCGCTTCGCTAAGCGGTCGGTCTGGCTATTTTTCAAATTGCTCAGGCGCGAATGAGGATCCAGCTCCAGGGGGAGCACGTAAGGCATTTCTGCTTCATTGAAATAGCTGAGGGCCGCCAAAGCGTAATTTACGCCCGCATTGTTATAAATTTCCCGGCTTTGATAGGTTTGCAAAATGTGTTGGTAATACGTAGCGGCAGCGTCGTAGTCTTCCAGCAGTGTTAAAAACCGGGCGGTATGAAAGACCGTTTGCAGGTCGAGTAGTTGCGCCATCGCGCGCTGGCTTACCTCGATCCGGTCTTTTAAGTCGGGATACCCTGGCAAAACTTCCGGTAACCCATAAGTGTGATAGAGTTGTTCCAACAGTTGGGGCATCAGGTTGTACACATTGTACCCTGCCGAGAAGGCCAGGAAACCGCCGAGGCAATCGGCCTGGGTTTCCAGCTTTATGCCTTCGTTAATAATTTCGATTCTGCGGGCGGCATCCAGGGTCTTGTTGGCATTGACAAAGTTGCGGCTCCAATCGTGCTTTTCGTAATAATGGGTGATTTCGTGGGCCAAAAGTGCCGCCAGGGCATTGAGCGAATCTGCGCCCATGCTGGCGCACACATCGTAGGCTTTTTCTTCGAGGCCAACGACGACTTCTCGAGCGTCCATCCAGGCGACAAACTGCTCCCCGTTGTTCATGACCAGGGTTGGCGCTTGTTGTCTGATATCCCCACGGGTGCGGAGTAGCTCTTGAAAAACCCGCTGCGTTACTTCCTGTTTGTATCCGCTGGTAGCTTGCCGGGTCGCTACTCCGTACTGGTTTTGCACAAAAGCAAAGCGGGCTTCGGCTTGTCCGCTGGCGATCAACCCGAAAAAGCCAAAAAGTAGGAGCAAAAGTAACTTACGCATAAGCAGGGCCTTTTTTGATGAGGATTAGTTAGCTGGTAATCGCGGGTATTGCATGAATGCTGCGGGGACAAATTTGCGATAAGCGGCACATTTACCCCAGCAGCACAAGTCTATTCCTTCCCGGCTGGCTGCTGTAGCATTTTTTTTGCGGCGTCCAGCAAGTCCATCCGCGACAGAAACGCGGCGTGGACATCGCGTAGCAGTACATTGTCGGGATTATTGGCCGAAGCCTGGTCGTAACATTGTGCCGCCCCGTAATTGAACCCCGCTTTTTCGAGGGTATAGGCTTGCATCAATTGTTGTTCCACGGGTTCTGCCGCCTGGTATTCGGCCATTGCCGACAAATCGGCCATTAGCTTTTCGTGGCCAACGGGGTCGTAGGTGAACACGATGGGTGCTGACTGGGCTACCGGAGCATCCCCATTCACCGCGGTGACCTGCCATTGATAAGCTTTGCCTGGCGCCATAGCCAGTTGCTTAGGATCCAGCGTAAACGCCCCTTTCTGAACCAGGGCAAAAAGCACCTCACTGCCGGCATCATTTATCAGGCTAAAACGAAGCACCGGCCATGCTGATTCGTCTGACCACCGAAAGGTAATCGGTTCCGTGCCCAGGCTACCGGTATACAGCTGGCTGGTTTTAACAGGATAGGTCTTATGGGAAAATCCTTTGATCCCCGCATAAACCTCTTCCATAAAGTGTTCGTGGTTTTCTTCCAGGGCCTTCTCATCTTTAGACTGGCTCATGCTTCCGGTCAGAAATGACCAAAAACGCCCCGTAAACCCCAGGTTGGAACCGCCTTTCGACAATTGTGCCAATTCACTCAGCGGGTGCATTTTGGTATCTTCGATCAGGAAGGTTTCCTGGTTGTAGAGCAATTTGACGCGCGCGCCGGTCTCGCACCGCAAACTACCGGGCAAGGCCATCCGAAAACCAGGATAGACCATTTGCCCTGCGCTTTGTGGTGTCGCAAAGTAGGTGACGTTGCCGATGGCGTGCACCACTACCACTTCGTTTTGTCCTATTAAGAGACTGGTAGCTAGCAGAAAAAGGAACAAACTGAAGGTTTTCATAACAGCTAGGTTTTGGTTTCAATGGTTAATTTGAAACGAAGGCAAAAGGTTACTCCTCTTCCTCTTTGTCAAACAATTTAGGCAATTTCTCAATCCAGGGGCGCTGGTTATTCAAAATCGACTCATAGCTCAGCACGACATCAAAATACAAGGCCAACGCCAACATGCCAATTGAAAAATCCCATTTTATTCGAAAGTAGTAAAACAAGACCGATAACAGAAAGAAAAGAAAGGTAAACTCCAGCACCTGCAACACCCGGATAATGGGATAATACAAGCGGGGATAACGCTCGTGGATTTCTTCCAGAAGCAAGATGTTCACGTAACAATACACCAGCGCCAGCAGGATACTTAGCCAGCCCGGCATGGTGAAGATGTATTTGCGATCCAGCATCATTTGGATGATATTGGCATGGATGACCACGCCGTACATATCGGGTTCGGTGCGGCCGGAATACTGCTGGTTCAACGGGGTGTAGTGTTTGTCCAACATCGGACATTCCTCATTGTACGGGTCATTGTAGCCCAGCAGTACGATCTTATCCTTCAACAACAGGCGCAGGTCAATCTGGGTATCCAGAATCTGAGCGGGTTCAAACTGGAGAAAGTTATTTTCGTTGGAAGTGTAATAAATCCGCTCCAGTTTTTTTCGTCGTTCCAATAATTGTTCAGCGGCGGCTGGTTCATACTGTCGAACCACCTGTACGGCAAAGGAGTAGGCCGGGCCCTTAATCGTATTTTCCTGGGGGCTGAAGAAGCGGATCGTTTTGGAATTTGCACTCGGAAAATTAGCGTACCCCGTCCGCACGTAATTGCTAAAAAAAGTATCTACCCCTGCTTCCGGATCAAATTCCTGCCGGTCCTCCCGGTAGTTGATCAGTTTAGAGGACGTAACCACCTTACCCGATCGCCTCAAAACGGCCTGCAGCACAGAATCTGTCGACGTTGCTTTATGGTCTGAGAAAAAAACATCCACCCCTATAGCTTTGGGGTCTGCAGCGGCAATGCGCTCCAGCATCGCCGCCAGGGTTACCCGCCCCTCCTGCCCTACGTTGACAATCACAATGCGATCATCGATCACCGATTGTCTGCTCCGAAAGCGAGAGAAAACAATATCGGTCACATCGTAGTCTTTTATCCCATTGCTAAAAGGATCCAAAAAATGAAAATTGATGCGAATCACCGACAGCACGCCAATGATCACAAAAACCACCAGGCTAACCACCGAAGCATAGGGGCGAAGAATTTTTTTCCACATTGTTTGCGCAGGTAAACGGTTAAATTGACGTAGAAGATTACGAGCTGATCAAATAATTGCCCCAACGAGCCACCTTACCGTGGTTGTCCAGGATGAATAAGATCGCTTTGTAAACCATGATTTGTCCGCGTGGGGTTTCCACTGCCGTGGTGGGTTCGCCATACTTTTCCACTACGGTGGCCCGGTCATCGCCCAGGCTGATTCCGCGTGCGGTTGGCTCCTGGTAAGCGGGATTGGTCAGGTGTAAAAACACAATTTCGTCATTCACCAAATTCTGACTGATAAACAATTTGGAGCCTGGGCCTTCGGCTGGGTTTTGCCGGAACATCAAATTTGGGCCTACGGATACATCCTTGCTGGGAACAAACTGGGGGTCGGCACTGATGGCCGCGATGGTTTTATCGTCAATCTTCTCCCTGCGCAACCCTGCTGATGGCGGAATTTCGGTGGGCTGGGGTTCGTTGCGCAAAACACGCAGGTTGTGCGCACCCAGCGCACTGCCCGAGCCCGCGGCGGTGGCAAAAGCAGCTTCCGCCGCCGTAGCGTTGCCTGCGCGAAAATCCAGGATACCGATTAAGATATCAGCATCCGTACTGGTCTTGGGAAAATGGCCCACCAGAGCGGCCTGTTTGGTCTCTGTTTCTGCGTAAAAGCGCGCCCGAACCGTATCGTTTAAAAGGGCATAAGCACAAGCTTTGTTGAGGTAGGCCGGCGCATAATTGGGATCCAGGCTGATGGCGGCGTCGAAGTGCAGAATAGCCTGCCGGAGGATTTGCTCGCGTTTATTCACCATGCCATCATTACCCTTGGCGGACGATTCGAGGTCCAACTCCAGCGGCAAGCG
>PZPC01000033.1 GCA_003045895.1 Bacteroidota bacterium | reverse complement strand
AGTTGACTAGTTGCCTTGGAGATACTTCTTAAGGTCACTTAGTTGTAACAGTGAAAAAAAAAAGCCCCTGGATCTCTGATCCAGGGGCTTTTCGCATTTTATTTTTAAAAAAGCATAAAAAAAACCCTTGCTTATTGTTAAGCAAGGGCTTCTAACCCAAACAAATAAACACAAAAACTACTTTTTGATAGCACAATAATAAAGGCTTTTTTTGGATGAAGCAACATTTGGGCCATTTTTTATTTTCTAAAAAAGCAATGTATTTAAATTAAATAGCTGTAAATCATTGTTTTATGTAGATATTAAATATAAATAAAATTCATATAGCCAATTAGTTAGTAGTCACGATTAATATTTTAGTAATAATAAATTTGTAATTATAAAAAACATAAAAATGTGACATTGTTTTTTTGTTTTTTTATATTTAAACAACTGATATGCATTGCTTTGCAAGCAGAAGTGTGACGGTATTTTAGTCGGTTTTGCAATGGGGTACTACGTCCTTGTTGTTACTTCACTTGTCCGTCAGGTGGCGGTAGTCGGTTAACGTTATGCGATAGGCGCTGCGAACATCTTCCGTCGTGAAGATGGGCATGGTGGTACGATCGGGTAAGCGGAGAAACAATTCTGCGTTGGCCATTAGCTGTGCAAGGATTGCGAGGCCAAAATCATGCTGGCTACCCCAGCGCTGGTCGGGTAGTGTCAGTTCTTCTTCCATTTGCCCGCGTTTGGCGATTAGGGTAAAAGGAGTGCCCGGCGCATGACTTCCAATAGCTACCCATTGCAGGTCGAGATAAGCCTGATCATATAGCCAATTGTCAATGATCACGGGAACGAGAAAAGGGGCCTGTGCCGTGTCGGGCCAATTGCGCAGGCGGTAGTGGTCGGTTTGGGTGCGCTCCTGCGTGGTAAGCAGGTAGGAGGAACTGCGGATGTTTTTGAAATACAAGCGGGAGGGCGGGGTCGTTTGGAGTCGTTTGTCGGGAGTAGGAGCGGGGGTAGTAGCCGATTGGCAGGCCGTCAGGATTACCAGCATTAAGATCAGTAAACGTGGCAGGAATTTCATAGCTTTGGTTTTGGTACAAAGCATAAACCGCATGCAAGCTATAAAGTTGGTCATTAGTCTGTCACTCCTGGGGGGATTGGTTTATTTGGGTAATACCCACGGGGCGATCAAGCCTCAGTTGCCGGGTTTAGCCCGGTTGTTGGATCCCTTTGCGGGGGTGTGGCAGCAAGCAGTGCGCACCGCAGTTGATCTTGAGCCAGGGGAGTCCATTCCCGGCGCAAGGGGCGAGGTGGTGTTTGACGAGCGCGGGGTTCCGCACGTATTTGCCAATTCCGATGCCGATGCACTGTTTATCCAAGGCTATCTCCACGCGCGCGACCGCTTGTTTCAGATGGACCTCACGGTTCGGGCTGCCGAAGGCCGGTTGGCGGAAGTATTGGGCCCGGACCTCCTCGAACGCGATCGGCTGCAAAGGCGCAAAGGGATGCGGGTAGCCGCCCAGCGGGCGGTAGGGGCCTGGCTCCAAAATCCGGAATCCGCAGCGGTAGTTGCCGCCTACACCAGTGGGGTGAATGCCTACATCCAGGCTCTGGCGCCCAAAGACTACCCCGTGGAGTACAAACTCCTGGGTTTTACGCCCGAAGCCTGGTCGGCTTACAAGTGCGCCCTGATGTCGAAGAGCATGGCCGAAACCTTGTGTTTTCGGAATGAAGATGTGGGCATGACCAATATCCGGACCGCCCTGGGTGATCGTTTATTCAATCACCTTTACCCCGAGTACAACCCCAAACAATCGCCCGTCATTGCGACCCCAACAACCTGGCCGGGGCCAGCTGCCCCGGAAATACCACCGGCAGAAAAGCAAGGTACCCTTTCCAGCTCCTTACCTTTCCCTGCTTTACCCCAGTCACCGGAAGGTATTGGCAGCAACAACTGGGCGCTGGCGGGCAGCAAAACCGCTACCGGTTTCCCGTTGTTGGGCAACGACCCCCACCTGGGCCTGACGCTGCCTTCTATTTGGTACGAAATTCAACTGCATACCCCCACCAACAGCTGCTACGGGGTTTCGTTGCCGGCTTTGCCCGGTATCCTGATCGGGTTCAATGAACAGTCGGCCTGGGGGATCACCAACGTGGGGCACGACGTGGTGGACTGGTACACCGTCAATTGGACCGACACCACGCGTACAGCCTACTGGTTGGATGGGGTAGCTACGGCACCCACCTGGATCACCGACACCATCTACGTACGCGGGCAAACAGAACCAGTCCTGGAGAAAACACCCTGGACCTATTTTGGGCCGGTTGTTTACGACCAGCCAGCAGCAGTGAATTACAACCTGGCCATGCGCTGGGTTGTACACGATCCGCCACCCGTAGCGGGTTTAGACAACATCGAGAGCTTCCTGAAGCTCACGGCTAATTCGGACCTGGCCACCTACCGCGAAGCACTGCGCGGCTTTGACAACCCCGCCAGCAACGTGGTGTACGCCAATCAGCACAACGATATCGCCATGACGGTTACTGGCCACTTGCCGATTCGCCAGCCCGGGCAAGGGCGTTTTGTGCAGGATGGATCCCAACGCGCCAATCTTTGGTCCGGCTTTATCCCTTTTGTAGAAATCCCCCGGGAAGAGAATCCTACCCGCCAGTTTGTGGCTTCGGCCAACCAAAATTCTACCGACCTTACTTATCCCTACTATTACCTGGGGAGTTTTGAAGACTACCGCGGGCGCTACATCAACCGCCAGCTCGCTGGCGGGGAACAAGCAACCCCGCAGGATATGATGGATCTGCAGCAAGACGCCTACTCGGTGCAGGCGGAAGAAGCGGTGCCCATCATGTTGACGGCCCTGTCGGGGCAAACCCGCACCCCCCGCCAGGCCCAGGGGCTGGCCCTGGTGGACAGCTGGGATTTTCGCTACCTGGCCGACGCGGCAGCGCCGGTGTTGTTCGATGCCTGGTACGATAGCCTCTACCAACTGACTTTCGATGAAATTTACACCCTCAATACGCCCCAACGGCCCGTGGCTTTCCCCAAAACCTGGCGCCTCCTGGCGTTGTTGGACCAGGCTCCTGCTGACCCCGTTTTCGATCGGCAAACGACCCCCGCCAGGGAAACGGCGGCAGATTTGATTCAATTGGCATTTGTGCAGGCCTGCGCTGCCGTGATGCCCGCTATTGAGGAGGGGCTCACCTGGAGCCAGCAACGGAATACCCGAATCCCTCACCTGGCCAGGATTTCTGGCTTCGGTTCCGATTTGATCCACGCCAATGGGGCCCGGAATACGCCCAATGCCTTGTCGGCAAGTTTTGGCCCTTCGTGGCGGATGGTGGTTTCGCTGGAGCAACCACTACGGGCCTGGGGCGTGCTGCCCGGTGGCCCTTCGGGCAATGTGGGCAGCCCGTTCTACAGCGGGGGGATTGCAGAATGGTCAGCGGGAGAATATTTTGAATTGCACTGCTATGACCAACCAGCAGCGGTTGCAGCGACGGCGCGGTTGGTGTTTGGTCATTAAGGAGTTGGGTGGCCATTGGTTTTCGTCAGTAACCTGACTTTTACGGAAATCTGTTTGGTGCTTTTCACCAGATTGAGTTATTTTTAAAAATTACTAAAGACCGTTTATTTAATCCATTCAACCGGCTCAGTTATGATGAACAAGAAGAAAACCGCAGTTGCCAGGCAGCGGAATGCGCCACTTACGGCAGACGAGTTGCAGCAAATCAAGGGTGGCTTCCGGGCTATTCCCGGCACGATCGAACGTTTTCAGATGGCACGCTGGGATGAAATTGGCCTGCGCATCCAGGATGATACCGCTACTTTTGGCCAAAACAATCCAGGCGTAGTTAAGCTGGGATTGGGCGGTATCCTTACGGAGCGGCGGCCTTAAGTTGAATGACGGTGGCAAAGTCTTTCCGGCTGGCTTTGCTTTCCAGCCAGCTTTCAAAATCAAAAAAGCGCAGCATGGACCGGTCGGAGGCGCTGAGTTCCAATGCTTTGATCTTTTGCCAGCACTGTTGAAAAACCGGTTGCTGTTCGCGTTGGCCTGGCAACTGGTTCACTTGCCGCAGGCACTGCCAGAATACCTGCTCGAAAGCATTAAAACGGCCTCGTTTTTGCAAGTTGCGCTGGGTCGACCGGAGCAGGGAAGACAGTAAAATCGAATTGCCCATTTCAAAATGCACCACCAGGTTGAGCAGGTGGGCCAGGTGTTGTAAGTCCTGTTGTTCTACGGTATGGGGTAAATCCAGCCACTGGTTAAGATAGGTAAGCGCCTGGCTGAAATCGTTGGCCCCGAAGTAGATATAGAAATATTGAAACAAAAAACTGTTCCGTTCAAAGAGCCTTTTGTCCAGGCGCTCGGCCTCCTTAAAGTGCTTTTTCAAGAGGCGGAGTCCTTCCGCGAAATTACCCGTATTGATACATAAGGCAAAATAATTAGCGTAGTACTGGCTGTGGATTTTTTGCGCATCATCCAGGGTGATCGGATTCACCTTTTTGAGTTTTTGCAGGCATTCCTGCATTTCGTCGTATGCCTTGAGGTAGCCGCAGCTGGTCGCGAAATTACTCAGTGCCGCAATGTAATGGGATACATCCTCCTGCAAGAGCACCGGCTCGCTTTCCATGACCTGCAACAGCTTTTTTCCATAGTGATAAAATTCGTCCAGCTGCCGGGACTGGTGCCGTAAAATGGAATGGATGCGGTAAAAAAGTACCCGGGAATGGAAAGTCTGGCATTGCGATTCAGCGGCCAGCAGCGGATGGTTAATGACCGTTTCCAACTCTTCTTTCCAGGTGGGGGTATTGCGGGTGTTTTTCCGCATCAGGGTATACAATTCGTAGAACAAAGCCTGATAAGCTTTGATATTGGCCATATTGGCGAGGCAGGTCTCCTCTTCCTGCCGCAGGCGGGCCAGGTTGTCGTCCAGGAAATCAATGTTTGCACTCGCATAAGCCAATTGCTTTTCCCAGCTGATCACCGCCAGCACATCGCCGTAGCGTTCGTATTGGTAGGCTAGTTTTTTAGCGCGTTTCAGCACGTAGCGGCAATCGGTCAGCAACCAGCGGCGGTACAGGGAGCGTACGTCGAGGAGCAGACTTTTTAACTGAAAATCGACCGATGTCTGTTCGTCGTATTGCTGCAAGTGTTTCAGCACCAGATTGTAGAGGTAGGCCTTCAGTTCAGAAAACTTTTTACCCTGTATCGGCTCATCGCCGTAAACCGCTTGTTGCAATAATTTTTCGTCGAAAACCGCTTGCTCCTCGATGGCCAAAAAGAGGTGGAGGTATTTGCTTTCGCCATCCGTCCTGGTGGCCACCTTGAAGTAGCGCTTTTCAGGCCCCGACAGGGACTGGACCAGGTTGTATAATCGCCGGGAGGGTGTCTTGGACATAGGATCAGGTTTGGAGCGGGCCTGGTGCGCATTGGCAACCCAATGAAAGTCGCCGCAGGCTCAGCGTCCTAAAATTAGGCATTAATAAAGGAAAACCTGTTAAAAATAGGTAAGATAACAAAAACAGGAACCTGACTTATCTGCCGGTTTTGGGTTGTGGCTTGCGGCAATAGGCCCTATTATACGGTCCTAAACAACGATGCACAATGACCGCAATAACCAACACGATCAGGGGTGAAAAACCGATCCTGCCGCACCCGGGTTGCCGATCCAAAATTACCCTTCCTACTACTGAAGGCCTCCGCTTCGAGCGGGTAGCAACAATTTGCTACCTGGAAGCAGCTGGTAACTATACCTTCCTCCATTTTCGCGACGGCACCAGGTTGTTGGTCTGCCGAACCCTGCAAGAGCTGCAAGACCGCCTGGCGGCGCCGCATTGTTTTCTTCGGATTCACCGTTCCACCGTCATCAACCTCGATTATCTCGATCGCTACGTACGGGGCAAAGGCGGGTACGTTATCCTGGAAGGCGGCACCAGCCTGGCTGTTGCCAATTCCCGGCGGCCAGCATTTTTGGAACACCTGGAGCGCTACTTCCGGTAAGGCGCCGCTGTGGGCGCTTGTGCTCCACGGCGAGAACTGCCAACCAATATCCCTACACCTAAAACCCTTATCTTTTACCCTTTTACAAAATTGAATCCTGCACAAAATCCTGTTTGTCGGGGTAGTCGGTGGTGAAGTGAAGGCCCCTGCTTTCGCGGCGCATACCCGCCGAGCGGGAGACGAGGTAGGCGATGGTGATGAGGTTGCGCAATTCGCAGAGTTGGGGTGACAGACTGGTGCTGTCGTAGAGGCGTTCGGTTTCTTCGAAGAGCAGGTGGAGCCGGTTGAGGGCCCGGTGCAGGCGCACGTCGGAGCGGACAATTCCCACGTAGCTGCTCATGAGGTCTTTGAGTTCCTTGGCGCTCTGGGTGATGAGGACCATTTCCTTCGGATCGGTGGTGCCGGCAGCGTTCCACTGGGGGATATTTTGCTGGAAGGCTACCTCGTCGATGGTTCGCAAAACATCATCGGCGATGCGGTGACCGAAAACCAGGGCTTCCAGCAGGCTGTTGGAAGCCAGGCGGTTGGCGCCGTGCAGGCCGGTGCAGGTGCATTCGCCACAAGCGTAGAGGTTTTGCAGGGAACTGCGGCCGTAGGCATCTACTTTGATGCCCCCGCAGAGGTAGTGGCAAGCGGGCACCACGGGAATCATGTCGGTAAAGGGGTCGATGCCGATGCTGCGGCATTTTTCGTAAATATTGGGGAAGTGTTCCAGAAAACCAGCGTGGTCGAGGTGGCGGCAATCGAGAAACATGCACTCTTCCCCGTTGACCTTCATTTCGTTGTCGATGGCGCGGGCGACAATGTCACGCGGCGCCAGGCTCAGGCGCGGATCGTACTTGTGCATAAATTCTTCGCCGTTGCGCTTCTTCAGGATGCCGCCGTATCCGCGTACCGCTTCGGAGATGAGGAACGCCGGGTTTTCGCCCGCCGGGTGGTAAAGGGCCGTCGGGTGGAACTGCACAAATTCCATGTTCTCGATGTGTCCTTTGGCGCGGTACACCATAGCAATGCCATCGCCCGTAGCAATAACCGGGTTGGTAGTCGATTTGTAGATCTGGCCACCACCGCCGGTAGCAACCACCGTGATGCGGGCCAGAATGGTGTCGATTTGCTTGCTGGTCTTGTTCAGCACGTAGGCGCCAAAGCAGGAAATGCCGGGGGTGAGCCGGGTCACATTGTAGCCCAGGTGGTGCTGGGTGAGCAAATCGACGGCAAAGTAATGCTCGTGAATTTCCAGGTTGGGCAGGCTGTTGGCTTTCTCCAGCAGGGAACGCTGAATCTCCCAACCCGTGATGTCTTTGTAGTGGAGAATGCGGTTTTCGGAATGCCCCCCTTCGCGGCCAAGGTCGTAATGCTCGTCTTTGCCCCGATCGAAACGCGCGCCCCAATCGATGATCTCCTGCACCCGCAAGGGGCCTTCCTTCACGACGATCTCTACCGCATCCAGGTCGCAAAGTCCGTCACCCGCATCCAGGGTGTCTTCGATGTGTTTGGCGTAGGAGTCTACCGCGAAGTCCCATACCGCAGCTACGCCGCCCTGGGCGTAGCGGGTATTGCTTTCGCCTTCCACCGTTTTGGTGAGCGTCAGCACCCGCAAATCCGGACGAGCTTCCGCAATTTTAATGGCGGTGGTCAGGCCACCGATCCCAGCACCTATAATGAGTACGTCGGTTTGGATCATTTTTTTTGGTATTGTATTGTACAATGCTATATTTTCGATGAAGGGTGGGTTTGTCCCGGATTTTGGTGCTCTTCTTTCCGCCTTTACACTTTTCTACCTTTACACTTTTACACTTCCCATTTTCCTTACCTTCGCGCCATGCGAATTGCAGTCAATACCCGTTTGTTGTTGGCCAACCGGATGGAAGGCATTGGGCGCTTCACGCACGAAGTAGCGCAGCGGCTGGTGGCCCGGCGCCCGGCGGATGAGTTTATCTTCCTGTTCGACCGTCCTTTTGACGATCGCTACGTGTATTCACCCCAGGTTCGGCCGTTGGTGGTGCCGCCACCGGCGCGGCATCCGCTGCTGTGGTACCTCTGGTTCGAAGCCGCCGTACCCTACGTCTTGGGCCGGCAACGCGCCGATGTCTTCCTGAGCATGGATGGGTACTGCGCTTTGCGGACGACCGTCCCTACGGTGCTGGTGACCCACGATATTGCCCACGTGCACTATCCCGACCAAATACCGGGTTTAGCCCGCCAATATTACGATTATTTTGTTCCCCGTTACCTGAAAAAGGCCGATCAAATTGTAACGGTGTCCGAATTTTGTCGGCAAGACATCCACCAGCATTACCACCTGCCGCTGGACAAAATCAGCGTGGCTGGCAATGCGGTGGCTCCTGCTTTTCGGCCGTTTAGCGTGGCCGAGCAGGCACTTACCCGCCAGTGTTACAGTGCGGGTGCGCCTTATTTTTTCTACCTCGGCGCGGTGCACCCCCGCAAAAATTTGCCCCGCCTCATCGCGGCTTTTGACCGGTTTAAAACCGCCAGCGGCGCAGCCGTCAAGCTGCTCGTCGGGGGGCGCTTTGCCTGGCAAACGGGGGCCGTTCAGGCGGCTTACGATGCCGCAGCTTACCGGTCAGATATCCACTTCCTGGGCTACGTGCCCGACGAGGAACTGCCCGCCCTGGTGGGGGCTGCGCTGGCGCTCACCTACGTGTCCCTCTTCGAAGGCTTTGGGGTACCCGTGCTGGAGGCGCTGCACGCCGAGGTGCCGGTGCTCACGTCCGACCGCTCCTCGCTGCCCGAAGTAGCGGGTCCGGCCGCTCTGCTCGTTGATCCCGAGAATGTGTCGGCCATTGCCCAGGGATTGCACAGGCTCTACCTGGAACCTGAGTTGCGGGCACAACTGGTGGAAAAGGGGAGGCAGCAACGGGCCCAATTTACCTGGGAAAAAGCAACCGATGTGGTGGAGGCTGCCCTGATAAAAGTGACTGCCGGGGGGTGAAGGGCACTAAACGTGGGGACTGGTAGCTTTTTTAAAAATTTAAGTGGTTTTTATTTTTATTTTAAACAAAAATAATTTACCTTAGTTGGCGAATTAGTTCACCTCATAGGTATTACCCTCCCACTGGGAGGCATTCATCGGAACAAGTTGGGTAATTGCTGGCTACTCGTTACCGCGAGTAGATAAAGAACTTTTGGCCCATCCCAAAAGTGGGAAGAGCCATGACGGCGATCGAGGCCTGGGTGGGTAGACCCTCCAGGGTCCGCCGATAACCATGCTCTCCGCTACTCGACACGTTGTCTGCGAATATAATTTGTCAAGTCAGCATTCACAAATCCTGCCTTGGAGGGCTATAAACAGCAACAGCAGGCTGTGACTGCGGTTCCAGCCTGCTACTCCAGCCACCCCGAAAGAACCAAGTTCCCGCAGTCCCCCAGGGCTATCGAATCAGGGAACAACTAATATGATCAACAGGGTTTTCTCCTAAGGTTGGGTGCTCGTGCCTGCCACGTCTTCAGCGTTGCCTGCCACGAAGGCAAAGTTCTGCAGCGAAAGGATGTGCTTTTAAGCAGTGCAATAGCCTCATACCAGTTGCAACTTAACCTGCCAGCGTTAAATTTACCGCTAGCCTCGGCAAAAATCGCGTGTCGGGACACCCTTCTTTTTAGCGCCCATCCCCCGGGGGATGGGCGCTAAAAAGAAGGGTGTGGGCTAGTGGTCTGTCAAGTGTTAATTTTCCGGTTGAGTGTGAGCGAATTTTGGGGCTAATCAAGGCGGGGGTTCCCGCGCATAGCACCGCTACGTAAGGGGTTCTCCAACGCAGAGTAGCCGCAAAAGACGCCACAGGCCACCGGAAGTTTTAGCCTTGACAGACCACTAGAGTAAACGCACGCTTCTCACTCGCGCTTCCGCCGGGCCACCAGCAACCACCCGCCCCAAACCAAACCAATCCCCACCAGAATCAGCGCAATAAATTCCGCCTGGGTAAACCCGCCCAGCACCTCGTAGCGGTCGTTCACCCGGATTTTTTCGATCAGAAAACGCTCCGCCCCGTTCAGCAGCAGGTACAGCGCGAACAAGAGCCCCGGCAGCGCGGTGAACGGTTTGCGCACCACCCACAATACGCCACCAATGGTGAAGGCCATGAGGGTTTCGTAAACAGCCGTGGGGTACACCGCTGGCACCAGGTGCTGGCAGTACTTGCCCACACAATTGGCCAGCTCTACACCCCGGTTGAGCACGTTGCGCGGGTAGTCTTGCGCCCACAGCCAGTCGGGCAGAAACCACCAATCGGGCTGGGCGGCGGCCGCAATGCCCCAGTCGCCGTCGCCCGCCAGGTGGCAACCCATGCGCCCGACACCGTAGGCGATAATCAGCGCCGGTGCCACGGCGTCGAGGACGGGTAAGACCGGAATTTTTTTGCGGCGGAAGTAGATCGTAGCGCCGATAAAGCCACCAATCAGCCCGCCGTAAATCGTCCAGCCATCGCCGGAGAAGAGCTGCCCCATGGGGTCGGCAAAGAAGGCTGCGGGTTGCTCGATGACCGTAAACAACTTGGCGCCAATGATGCCCGAGACCACCGACACCGTCGCGATATCCACGATGCGGTCGTGGGGGTACAGGTCCTTCAGCTCTTCCTGTACGCCCTCCCGGCGGCGGCTCTGGTCTTGCCAGTAGTAATAGGCCGACAATAACACCGCGCCCAGTAGCCCGCCCAGCCAGCTCCCCTTGCCCGACAGCAGAACCCCGCTGGGATCGGCCTGCATTTCCGGCAGATGTTGTACAATGTACAGCAGTTTAAAGCCCAGGACAAATCCGAAGACGGCGTTCAGGACGTAGTCTTGCGGGGTCATGGGCGCATTGCGGACCACCCGCACGGGCACCCCCGGCAGCTGCCCCACGGTAGCCCGGCGTTCCAATTCTAGTCGCAGGAGGTAGGCCGCCACCAGCACTGCCAGTGCGACCAGCAAGCCGAAGGTCTTGAAAATACTCAGCCAGTTGTCGGGCGCCGTGCCGAAGAGGTCGTGAAAAACGTAGGATAAATCTGGATACATAATTGCGGTGAATGCTGGTGTTGGATGGTTCAAAGGTAGGGGTAAAACGGGTAACGTGTGCCGCCCGGCTGCTAAAGTAGAGCCATTCGCAGAAATAGTCAAGCCGCCCACAACGACAGTTTACTGAAATACCTATCTTTGTAAACTTTACGAAAACCAAACATGGCAAGCAACATTTCGGCAAACCAGAAATCCCACTTCGTCTTGGAACTGCACACGGAAAATGCAGGTGCCCAAACTATTTATGTCGTCGGCAACTTCAACCAGTGGCGCGTGGCCGACGATCACTACCGCATGGAACAGGTTGGCGACAATCACTACCGCCTGCAACTCGATTACCAGCCATTGCCCGAACTGCTCGAGTACAAGTACGCCCGCGGCAGTTGGGATCACGTAGAACTACAGGACGACGGCCAGGATCGGCCCAACCGGAAAGTACCCCGTGCACGCGCCCACGTGGTCGACGAAGTTCGCCGCTGGAAGCAGGATCCCTTTAGTTACGCAACCCAATTTTTGCCAAAAATTGAGTCGCTCAGCACCGATCTCTCCATCCCCGAACACATTCGAACCCGCCGGATCGCAGCTTTGTTACCTTATAACTACGACCAAACCGACAAGCGTTACCCCGTGCTCTACCTCCAGGATGGGCAAAACCTCTTCGACGACTATGCCCCCTACGGCAACTGGGCCGTCGACAAACGGTTGGCTCAGCTCCAGGCCGAGGGCCAGGGCGATGTCATCATCATTGCCATCGATCACGCCATGGACAAGCGCATTGTCGAATTCACCCCTACCACCGCCGATACCCGTTTTGGCGTCGGACAGGGCCGCCAGTACGCCCGCTTCCTGGCCGAGGTCCTCAAACCTCACGTCGACCAGCGCTTCCGCACCCTTCCCGATTGCCACCACACCGGCATCGGTGGCAGCTCCATGGGAGGGCTCATCAGTATTTATGCCGGGATGATGTACCCGCAAGTATACGGCCGGCTCCTGGTCTTTTCGCCTTCCCTCTGGGTCACCCCCAATATTCCTTTTCAGCTGCTCAACCTCAGCGAACCCTACCGGGGTAAAGTGTACCTTTACGGGGGTAAGAAAGAAAGCAGGTCGATGGTGCCCAATCTCAAACGCCTAAGACAAGCCATGGAAGACCGGACCACCACCCATAAGCCCGAATTCTTCTTGTCCGTCGACCCCCAGGGGGAACACAACGAGGCCCGCTGGGGCGAGGAATTTCCGCTGGCTCTACGCTGGCTGTTTTTTTCTTAACTTGACCATCTAACAACCCTTTTTGTCCCAAAATCATCGAATGACCATACAATTCCAACAAACCACGCAGACCACCACCGGAACCACCGTCATCATCCCGGTGGCTCAGGAACAAGGCACCCCGAGTAGAAACACCCTCGCGGCCGTTGCCGCTGCCACGCAGTTGCCGACCACTTACCTGGAGCAGCTTTTTGCCGCCAAGGCCAGCGAATGCTGCCCGGTGGTTACCCCCCACGGCATTTTTATCCTCGTCGGTCTCGGCGATAAGCCTTCGCCGGCCACCATTTTCAAAGGCTTTCAGCAGCTGGGGGCCAAGCACGAAAAACTGCTGGGCGATCAAGTTCTTCTAAGCTGGTTGCACGACAACACCCAACCCGATGTGCCCGCCCTCACCGAAGCCGCCGTCAGTGGCTTGTGGCAGGGTAGCTACTTCCTGGGCCGTTACAAAACCGACAACGGCACCACCCACGCCGTTCAGCAGGAAGGCTTCCGCCTCCAGATTGCCCTGGCCGAAGCCGACCGCACCGCCACTATCACCAGCGCCCAGCGCGGACTCGTACTCGGGCAGGCACAAACCGAGGTGATGGCCCTGGTCAATGCCCCGGCCAACCTCAAGCAACCCCAGGATCTGGCCAAATGGGCCGTGGATTCCGGTAAAAAATATGGCTTCCGTACCGAAATCTGGGACAAAAAACGCATCACCGAAGAAGGGATGCACGCCCTCCTGGCCGTCAACCAGGGCAGCCCCGAACCGCCGGTCTTCATCATTATGGAATACCAGGGCAAGACCACCAAAGGGCACCTGCCCAAGATCGGGCTGGTGGGCAAAGGCGTCACTTTCGATACCGGCGGACTGTCCATCAAGCCCTCCTCCAATATGCACTACATGAAGAGTGATATGGGTGGAGCTGCCGCCGTCCTCGGCACCATGGAGGCTGCCGCCCGCCTCCAGTTGCCCATTCACCTGATCGGCGTCATCCCCTCCACCGACAATTCGGTGGATGCCCTGGCTGTGAAACCCAGCGACGTAATTTCCTCTTACAGCGGCAAAAGCATCGAAATCATCGACACCGATGCCGAAGGCCGCCTTGTGCTCGCCGACGGCCTGTCCTACATCATCCGCCAGCACCACCCCGACATCGTTATCGACCTGGCTACCCTCACCGGCGCCAGTGTCCGCACCTTCGGCTACCAGGCCGGCGCCCTGTTTAGCAACGACGACCAGCTGGCTCACCACCTCGAGCAGGCTGGCCAGCGCACCGGCGAACGCGTCTGGCGGCTGCCCCTCTGGGAAGAATACGCCGAGGAGATGAAATCCGACGTGGCCGACATCAAAAACTTCAGCGGACGACCCGTAGCTGGCGCTATTTCTGCCGCCAAGTTCCTCGAGTTCTTTACCGACAACCACCCCTCGTGGGCCCACCTCGACATCGCGGGCGTCGCTTTTGGCGACACCCCCTTCACCAATGGCAAAGCCGCAACGGGTTATGGTATCCGGCTGCTCATTCAGTTTCTCATAACCATCACCCAAGAATAAAACTGCCCCGTGGAAGCGCCGTCCGCCAAAGCCCGCTACGCCGCGTTTTGCGCGGCTCACCCGCAGGTGCCCGTGTTTTGCCAACCCTGGTACCTCGACGCCGTCGCGGAACACGGCCACTGGGACGTCGCCCTGCTCACGGCGGGCGAACACACCCTCGCTGCCCTGCCTTATTTCCACAAACGCCGCCTGGGTTTGCACTACGCCACCATGCCCCTGTTCACCAAGCACCTGGGCATCATCCCCGCACCGGATCTGCCGGGCGGATGGACCGCCGCCAGGGTGCACCAACTGCTGGCCAACTTGCCCCCCCTGGCGGGCTTCGACCAGCAGTTTAGCCCCCTGGCCAACGACCTGATCCCGCACTTGCCCACGGCCTATACCGCCACCCCTTACCTCACTTACCGCATCGACCTGGCTACCTTCCCCAACTGGCAAGCCCGCATCAACCGCAACATGCGGCGCAACATCAAAAAAGCCGCCGCCCAGCTCCAGTTGCGCACCGACCTGGACCTGGCCACCTTTTACCGCGTCAACGCCCTCAGCTTCACCCGCCAGGGGCTGCCCGTACCCTATACCTTCGACCAACTCCAGCGCCACGACGCGGCCCTCGCCCGGCACCAGGCCCGGCAAATCTTCGCCGCCGTCAGCGCCGATGGCCAAATTCACTCCGTCGCCTACCTCATCTGGGATCGCCACGCCGCCTATTACCACCTCTCCGGCGACGACCCCGCCCTGCGCCACAGCGGCTCCGGCATCTGGCTCATCGCCCAGGCCATCACCTTCACCCAGCAGCAACTCCAACTGCCCATCTTCGACTTCGAGGGCAGCATGATCCCCGCCGTGGCCGCCATCCGCCAGCAATTCGGCGCCCAACCCACCACCTATTACCGGGTTCAGGCCATGCCCTCCTGGCGCTACCGCCTCCTGAAAAAGTGGCGGACATAAGGCCGGTTTATTCGTCGAACAAGACTAATGGATCCACTTGATTTTTGGGCGCCTCCCCTCCTGCGTCGGGGCCGCTCCCTTCCGGGCTCGCTGCGCTCGGTGCTGCGCACCAGGCCCGCCAGGCAGCTGGCGCGGGCCCATCGCCAGCGGCCTGGGTTGGTAAATCCGGCCAGCTTCCAAAAAAAATGCTATTTTTCCGCAAAAAACAAACCGGTATGCGAATTTTACAACTCTTGCCCGTGCTCCTGTTCGTTAGCCTGACCCTGCAGGCTCAAACCCATCTGCCTCCTTTCTCCTACCTCGATGTCTTCGAACTGGAGTATGCCAGCGACCCCCAAATCTCCCCCAACGGGCAACAGGTCGTCTACCGGCGCATGGGCTTCGACATCATGAAAGACCGCGCCGTCGGGCAGCTCTGGATTATGAATACCGACGGTAGCCAGCACCAAAAACTGACCGCCCGCGAAGTCAGCGAGTCGGCTCCCGTTTGGTCGCCCCAGGGCGATCGCCTGGCTTTTGTCAGCAGCACCGACGAAGGATCGGAAATCTACCTCTACTGGCTCAATACCGGCAAGCTGGCCCGCCTCTCCCAGCTGGAGAGCAGCCCCGGCAACCTGTCCTGGTCGCCCGACGGGCAGTGGCTGGCCTTCAACCGCAAGGTGGCTGCCGCTCCTCCCGTCATCGCCAAGATGCCCGCCAAACCCAAGGGCGCCCAGTGGGCCGACGCCCCCCGCATCACCGACCGCCTCAAACACGAAGCCGATGGCCAGGGCTACCTGGACCCCGGCTTTACCCATATCTTTGTTCTCTCGGCCGAAGGGGGCACCGCCCGCCAGGTCAGCTCCGGCGATTTCAACCACAGCGGCTCCCTGTCCTGGTCGCCCGACGGGGCCTTCCTCTACTTCTCGGCCAACCGCAACGCCGACTGGGAGTACGAATTCGAGAACAGCGAAGTGTACCGGCTCGCCGTCAAAACCGGCGACATCCAGCCGCTCACCAGCCGCCCGGGGCCAGATAGCAACCCCCTCGCTGCTCCCGACGGTAAAACGGTGGCCTACCTCAGCTACGAAGACCGCGTGCAGGCCTACCAAACCACCTCCCTCTACCTCATGGATGCCGACGGCAGCAACCCCCGCCAGCTGTCGGCCGCCCTGGACCGGAGCATCGAAAATATCGCCTGGGACGCCACCAGCAAGGGCCTCTACTTCACCTACGACGATTGGGGCGACACCAAAGTCGCTTACATCGATCGCCAGGGAAAGATCACCAAAATCGCCGATCAACTTGGGGGCACCTCCATCGGGCGGCCCTACGCCAGCGGCTCCTTTTCGGTATCCACCGGCGGTACCCTGGTTTATACCCACACCACGCCCGCTTCGCCAGCCGAACTCGCCATCAAGGCACCCACGGCTGCCGAGCCCCGTATCATCACCCACCTCAATGCCGACCTGCTGCCCTTCCGGTCCCTGGGCCAGGTGGAAGAGGTCAAGTACACCTCTTCCTTCGACGGGCGCACCATCCAGGGCTGGATCGTCAAACCACCCAGCTTCGACCCAACGGTTAAGTACCCCCTCCTGGTAGAAAACCACGGCGGCCCCATCCTCAACTACGGCAACCGCTTCTCGGCAGAAATGCAACTGTACGCCGCCGCCGGTTACCTGGTCTTCTACCCCAACCCGCGCGGCAGTACCAGCTACGGCGAAGAATTTGCCAACCTCCTCTACCACAACTACCCCGGCGAAGACTACAACGACGTGATGGATGGCGTGGACTACCTCCTGGCCCAGGGGCTGGTTGCCGAATCCCAACTCTACGTCACCGGTGGCAGCGCCGGCGGCATCATGACGGCCTGGATGATCGGCAAAAACAACCGCTTCCGGGCAGCCGTCGTGGCCAAGCCCGTTGTCAACTGGATCAGCAAGACCCTGGTCGCCGACAACTACTACGGCTACGCCAACTACCGCATCAAAGGCCAACCCTGGGAAAATGTGGCCGACTACTGGCGCTTTTCGCCCCTCTCGCTGGTCGCCAATATCGAAACCCCCACCATGGTCATGGTGGGTATGGACGACCTGCGTACGCCACCCAGCGAAGCCAAACAGCTCTACCACGCCCTCAAACTCCGCAAGATCGAAACCGTACTCGTCGAAATTCCCGGCGCCGGCCACGGCATCGCCAATCGCCCGAGCAACCTCATCACCAAAATTGCCCACACCCTGGCCTGGTTTGAACAGCACCGGGAGGAGTGATTTACTAAAAACTTCCAATTTTGGTAAATCTTCACCGCATTGCCCCAACCAGCCAATAATCTTACCTTTGCCCCACACAAAAACAACGCAGGTGGCCCCCACTCCCCAAAAAATTCTGCTCATCCGGTTTTCGTCCATTGGTGATATCGTCCTTACGACGCCCGTCATCCGCGCGTTGCACCAGCAGTTGGGGGCCGAGGTACACCTGCTCACCAAGCAGTCGTTTGCGGGGGTGTTGGTGGCCAATCCCTACCTGCACACCATCTGGCGCATCCGGGATAAGGTGAACGAGGTACTGCCCGACTTGCGCGCGCAGGGATTCACGGCGATTATTGACCTGCACCACAACCTCCGTTCCTGGCAGGTGCGTTGGGGGTTGCGCGGGATCCCCAGCTACCACTTTGATAAACTCAACTGGCAAAAATTCCTCCTCACCCGCTGGAAGATCAACCGGATGCCCGCGGTACACATTGTCGATCGCTACCTGGCCGCCGCCGCTCCGCTCGGGATCCACAACGACGGCCTCGGACTGGATCACTTCATTCCCCCGGCAGATGTAGTAGCGCCTGCTGACTTCGGCCTATCGGGGCCCTTTGTGGCGCTGGTCATCGGTGCGGCCCACGCGACCAAGCGGCTGCCGCCAGACAAACTGGTGGCCATTTGCCGGGGCATTGCTTTACCGGTCGTGTTGCTGGGTGGGCCCGACGAAAAAGACGCCGGCGACCAGATCGTCACGGCGGCTGGTGCCCACGTATACAACCTGTGCGGACGTACCCGCCTGCACCAGTCGGCAGACCTGTTGCGGCACAGCAGCTGCGTCATCACCCACGATACCGGGCTGATGCACATCGCCGCCGCCCTGCGCAAGCCCATTCTCTCCGTTTGGGGAAATACCGTGCCGGCATTTGGGATGTACCCCTACCTCCCGGGCCACGAATCACGCAACACCAGCTTCGAGGTAAAAGGCCTGTCCTGTCGGCCTTGTTCAAAAATTGGCTACCAGCAGTGCCCGCGCGGGCATTTCCGCTGTATGGAACAACAGGATATTCCGGCTATTCTGGCGGGGGTAAAAGCCGCGATTAAGGAAAACTGACCATCCCGCATTTTGTCGGCCATGCGCACTAAACGGTCACTTATCCGCCTTCCGCCGGGGTTTTGGCAAAATCTTAGTATTGCTTTAGCGAAAAAGATTTATCTTTCGGCATGAGAACTTGTAAAGGGATAGGAATAACATATATTCCTTTATTTTCGTCAAACGACGAACTGCCCCAATGGGTTCTCGCAGAACCAAATGACTCGTCAGGTCAGTACCAAGTGAAGGAAGATAATAGCTTTTCTTTTTCGCGACGGGCTGGCTAGCTGTACGAAATCAACATTACGCTAATCTTGAAAAATTCTTCTATGAAGCTCAGCAGACTTTTACCCATTGTAATACTGCTTTTTTGTTGGCAAGGCCTATCTGCTCAAGATGTTCATTACACCTTATTTAATATGTCACCGCTGCGCACCAATCCGGCGCTGACGGGCGCCTTCAACGGCACGGCCCGCCTGGGAGGTATTTACCGGGGTCAGTGGTTCAACCTGGATGCGAGCATGACGACGCCTTCATTCTACGTCGATGCGCCGATCATCCGTGGTTTCCGCGACCGGGACTGGGTAGGCGTGGGGCTGATGTTTCTCAGCGACCAGGCCGGACCTTTCGATCTGCAAACCTCCCTCGGTGGGTTATCGGCATCTTACCACCTGGCGCTGGACAAGAAAGCCACGAGCATCCTTACCCTGGGTGCCCAGTACGGACAGGCCACCCGCAAAGCGACGTTCAACAACCCCCTGGCTCAGCAAAATATCGAAACCAACTTCGGTGGTGGCGGAGAAAACGAAACGGAGTTCAACGCCATGGGCAACGCCGACAAGAATACCAACTACAACGACATCAGCGCCGGTCTGCTGTACCGGACCCAACTCGACAAAACGAGTGCCCTGGAACTTGGCCTCTCTGCTTTGCACCTCAATTCGCCCAGTGCGGGTTTGCTCGGCAGCGGTGGTGGGGTAGGGGTAGGTACCGGTGGCCAGGATGCCGACCGGAAAATGACCTTCATCACCCACGGTAAATACGACCGTATGCTGGACGAGAAGTGGAGCATGTCGCCCACCTTCTTTTTCCAAACCACCGAAGGTGGCGGCAACGAGATCGTGCTTCAAGCCTGGGCGGGCCGTAAAGTCAACGAAGACCTGACCCTCAACTTCGGACTGGGTGGCCGCTTCGGCGATGCCGGCCAGGTGCTCTTCGGTGCCGACTACAAGGATATTCGCGCAGCCCTCTCTTACGATGTCAACCTCAGCTCGGCCTCTACCATCACCAACAATGTCGGTGGTTTCGAGATTTCGGCTTACTACATCATCAAGATCTACAAGCAACCAGAAATTCCACCGGCGATCCTGTGTCCGCGCTTCTAAATTTGGCGCCTCCCACACCCTAAATAATCCCGGAAATACGTTACTATACTAATCAAAAAGCAACCCTTTCGAGGTATGAGAAATATTTTTAGCCTGATTTTCTGTCTGTTGCTGCCCAGTTACCTGGTGCTGGCGCAGCCCATTAGTACTTCTTCCTACGAAACCAAGTTACAGTTGGGAGAAGAGGCTCTGGCCAGCAAAGACTACGCCAATGCGCTTACCCAGTACGAAGAAGCCTACGACGACCGCAAGGACGACGCCCTGGTACCCCTGCTGGCAGAAATCAATATGCAATTGCGCGACTACCGTACCGCCGAACGCTGGTACAAGCAACTCCTGCGCCGCGACAAGGACAATGTCTTCACCGAAGCCCACTACGATTTTGCGCGCATCCTGAAGATGCAGGGCAAATACGACGAAGCTATTGAAGAGTTTCAAACTTACCTCGCCATCGGTACCGATGCGCAGAAAAAGCAGCTGGCTCAGATAGAACTTAACGGCGCCGAACTCGGCATGTCGATGCCCGGCAACGCCAAAGGCGTAACGGTAGAAGCCCTGGATCGCAAGACCATCAATACCCCGGTGTCTCAGTATACCCCGGCCCTGAATCCGGCGGGTACCATCCTGTATTTTGCCTCTTGGGTTGGCAAGGACATCATCATCATGGACGATGAAAATGACCCGGAAAAATACGCCCGTATCTACATGTCGGCCGTCAGCGAAAAGGATGGTTACGGCGACCCCGTACCCCTGGGCCCCGAGATCAACCGTCCGGGCTACCACAGTGCCAACGTGTCGCTGTCGCCCGATGGCCGCCGCATGTACTTCAACCGGATCAAACTCACGGGCAACGTGCCCTCGGAAAGCAAGATCTACCTCAGCGAAGGTGGTGACGACGACTGGAAAAGCGCCAACGAAGTGGTTGGTGTCAACGGCGATTACCTCGCCCTCCAACCCTCGGTAGGGGAGTTGTACGGCAAGGAAGTGCTTTTCTTTACCAGCAATATGGAAGGCGGCGAAGGCGGCCTGGATATCTACTACGCCACTTACCAGGGCGAAGGCGTTTATGGTGACCCCGTCAACCTGGGCCCCTCCATCAATACTCCCGGCGACGAATACACGCCATTCTGGTTCGACGGCACCCTCTACTTCAGCTCCGACGGCTACCCCTCGCTGGGTGGTCAGGACGTCTTCTACGCCGTGTGGAACGGTACCAACTGGAGTGCGCCTAACAACATGGGTAAGGCCTACAACACGGCTGCCGACGAAATTTCGTTCCGCCTCTTCGACGATGGCTACCGGGGTTTCTTTACCTCCAACCGGCCCGAAGGGCGCTCGGTGCAGGGCAAAACCTGCTGTGACGACATCTACTCCTTCGCTATTGCCCGCCAGTTTGTGGACCTCGTAGTAGGGGCCTTTGGCGAAAACATCCAGGAGGATGGCAAAACCAAGCGCGAGCCGCTGATGGGCGCTACCGTGCAACTGATTGACGGCAGTGTGGCCGCCGGTGTCGAAGGCACCCAGTCGCTGACCATGAACAACGGCAACGTATTCAACTACGGACTCACCTTTGAGCACGCCTACACCCTCATTGCAACCCACCCGGATTATTTTCCGGACACCATGACGTTCAACACCGTGGGCATTACCGACAGCAAGACCATCGAGCAGCGCATGTACCTCAAGCCGCGGCCGAAGGAACCGGAATTCATCACGGTAGAAATTGAGCAGCCCATCGAGCTGGAAAATATCCTCTACGACTTCGACGATGACCGCATCACCAAGCAGTCGGAAATCGACCTCCAGACGATCTTCGAACTCATGAACGAATACCCCGACATGAAAATTGAACTGGGCTCGCATACCGATGCCCGCGGGGAAGACAACTACAACAAAGACCTGAGCCAGCGCCGGGCCGAATCTGCACGCCGCTGGTTGATGCGTATGGGTATTGGCCGGGATCGTATCGTAGCCCAGGGTTACGGCGAAACGGTGCCCAAGACGGTGACCGCCAAATTGGCCGAAAAATTGGCTTTCCTCAAAGAAGGTGATATCCTTACCGAAGATTTCATCAAGACCCTCGCTACCGAAGCAGAGCAGGAAGAAGCCCACCAGCAAAATCGGCGGACGGAGTTCAAGATCATCGAAGGACCAACCAGCATCAAGATCAAAACAACCCGCCTGAAGAAGCAGGATGACAAGGATCGCGGTAATGATATTGGTGCAGCCAGCAGTCCGGTAAGCCCCCCTGCTGCCGCACCAGCCGTTAAGGCCAGCACGCCAGTACGTCCTGCGGTGGCTGCACCCCGCACGACCCAGCCGGATCCGGTGAAAGTTTCTACCATGTCTTCCCTGCACGGCCAGACGAACCTGAAAGGCTTGCCCATCATGCAGTTTACCGAGCGCACGAAAAGTATCGGCACGGTACCCAAAGGCGAGAAACGCACGTTCAGCTATACCTTCACCAACAAGGGCACGGGCAACCTCGTGATTGATCTGATCTCAGCCTGCGATTGTACCACCACCAACCAGGACGAACTGGTAGGTAAGACCTTCAAGCCCGGCCAGTCGGGTACGCTCCACGTGGTTTTCGACAGCTCCGAAAAGGACGAGGACGAGACCATTGATATCGACATCTACCTGCGCAACAACGACAACCAGGGCCATCCCATCGTGGAGATGCTCAACTATAGCTTTAAGTTGAAGTTGTAAGCTTGGCTAAAACCAAGCTGATTTTCTTTGGTTTTTTTTATTACCAGTCAGGGCTTCTTTCGTTAACGAAAGAAGCCCTGACTAATTTTGATTAGGCGGCTCGCGGCAAGAGATACGACGGACCTCGCTCTGCCTCCCGTTTACACTTGTCTAACTTTTAAACGCGGCTACTCCTGACTTCAAACTTCCGACTTCGAGTCACTTCCCACCTCCCACTTCGAAAACTTTTACCCTTTTACCCCCCTCCAATTTCCTCCTACTGGCTTTCCCAAAAATTCCCTAGCTTCACCCTCGTAAAATTAACACGAGTATGAACAAGTTTTCCCTTACCCTGCTGGTCAGCCTCGTGCTGACGGCTGTGCTGGCACAGCCCACCATGGCACCCAACAGTTATTTCGAAGCCGTGAAATGGCGCAGCATTGGCCCCTTTCGGGGTGGGCGCTCCGTCACGGCAACGGGCGTGGTGGGTGACCCGCTCACCTATTACATGGGCACCACCGGTGGGGGACTCTGGAAGACGGAGGATGCCGGCCAGTATTGGTACAATATTTCCGACGGCTTCTTCGCCACGGGCTCAGTGGGGGCGGTAGCCGTTTCGGCGAGCCATCCCAACGTGGTCTACTGCGGGATGGGGGAACACGCCGTGCGCGGCGTGATGACGTCCTACGGCGACGGCGTCTACAAATCGACCAATGCGGGCAAAACCTGGCAGAAAATCGGGCTTGCGGGCACCCAGCATATTTCCCGCATCGTGATCCATCCCGACGATCCCAATACGGTGTTCGTCGCCGCCCAGGGCGCCCTGTACGGCCCCAGCAAGGAGCGGGGCATCTACAAAAGTACCGATGGGGGTGCCACCTGGCAACAAGTCCTTTTCGTAGATCAAAATACGGGTTGTGTGGAGTTGGATATGGACAAAAGCAATCCTTCCGTGCTGTACGCCGCCATGTGGGAACACGGCCGCAAACCCTGGAAGGTCATCAGCGGTGGCCCGGGGAGCGGGTTGTACAAGTCGACCGATACGGGTAAGACCTGGCAAAAAATCGAGGAAGGCCTGCCCGATGCCCTGGGCAAGATGGCTGTGGCGGTAGCCCAAAGCAACCCCGACAAAGTTTACGCCCTGATCGAAAGCGATTCTGAACAGGAACTCGGCGGACTGTTCGTCTCCAGCGATGCCGGAAAAAACTGGACCAGGATCAGCGACGACCACCGCCTCATCCAGCGCGCCTGGTACTACATTGAGGTGTTTGTGGATCCCCGGAACGAAAATGTGGTCTACGTGATGAGCGCTGAAATGCTGCGCTCCATCGACGGCGGTAAGACCTGGGAGGTCATGGATGGACCTCACGGCGACTACCACGATCTGTGGATCAATCCGGACAACCCAAAGAATATGGTCCTCGCCGACGATGGTGGTGCCGGCATCACCTTCAATTGGGGCCAGACCTGGTCGACCCAAAGCAATATGCCTACCGCCCAGATCTACCGGGTAAATGTGGACAACCGCTTCCCGTACCGGGTCTACGGTGGCCAACAGGACAACAGTTCGGTGGTACTCGCCAGCCGGGAACCGAACAGCGGGGGCATCGACCACCGCAGCTGGACCTACTCGGCGGGTGGCGAGAGCGCCTTCCTGGCTTTCGACCCCGATGATCCGCGCTACGTGCTGGGCGGCAGCTACCTGGGGACCATCGAAGTACTGGACACCAAAGCCGAAGCCGCGACCAACATCATGGCGGCACCCATCCAGTACCTGGCACTGGATGCCAGCGAGATGCGCTACCGCTTCAATTGGAACGCACCCATTGTGTGGTCGGCCCACCAAAAAAACACCTACTACCACGGCGCCCAGTACGTGTTGCGCACCCAGGACATGGGGCAAACCTGGGAAGAAATTTCGCCCGACCTGACGCGCAACGAAAAAGACAAGCAAGGTAAAGGTGGCGGGCCCTACACCAACGAGGCTGTAGGTGCCGAAAACTACGGAACCATCAGCTACCTGTTGGAGTCGCCCCAGGAAGCGGGCGTCATCTGGGTGGGAACCGACGACGGCCTGGTACAGCTGACCAGAGATGGCGGCAAAAGCTGGCAGAATGTGACGCCCGCTGGCATGGCCGAATGCCTCGTCAACGCTATCGAGGTATCGCCGTTCGACCCGGCTACCGTCTATATAGCCACTACGCGTTACAAGTTCAACGACCATGCCCCAGGGCTTTACGTGACCCACGACTACGGCCAGACCTGGGCCAAGATCAACAAAGGAATCCCCGCGGGCGCTTACACGCGGGTAGTGCGGGCCGACGGGCAACGCCGTGGGCTTCTCCTGGCGGGCACCGAAACCGGACTCTACCTGTCTTTGGACGACGGGGCCAACTGGCAGCCTTTTCAACTGAATCTGCCCGTAGTACCGGTTACGGATATGGCTATCCGCCACGACGACATCATCGTGGCTACCGCCGGGCGCGGCTTCTGGATTTTGGACGACCTGCCACTTCTGCGGCAAAAACAGGCCGAACCGGCTGCCTTCCAGGTCTACCTGCCCGAGGATGCCCTGCTGGTCAATGGCTCCAGCGAGCTGAACAGCAGCGCCGCCAAAGTAGACGGCACCAACCCGCTCCGGGGCGTTAACCCGGCCAATGGCCTGGTCATTTACTACCAGTTACCCACCACCAAGGATTCCAGCGCACTGGTACTCGAAATCCGGGATGCCCGGGGCCGCTTGATCCGCAGCTTCATTTCGGTGAAAGCGGAGATGGAAGAATGGGACGGCGGCCCGTCAACCGATCCGGCCCTGGCAGCTAAGCCGGGGTTGAACCGCATCGTTTGGGACCTGCGCCACGCTACCCGCCTGGGTGTGCCCGGGGTTTACATTGAAGGGAGTTACCGCGGACACAAAGTAGCGCCCGGCGCTTACACCCTCACCTTGACCCAAGGGAGTAAAACCAGCAGCGTGGTGGGCCAGGTACTTGCCAACCCGTTGTACCCGACGGATGACGCCGGTTACCAGGCTTACGATAAATTTATGACGGCCGCGACCGCCCAGTTGAACGAGATGCACCAATTGGTCAATACCCTGGATACCATTCGCCGGCAGGTGAAAGACCTGTTGTCCCGGCCAGCAGCCCGGACCGCTGGGAAGGATTTGCGCCAGTCTGGCGAAGCCCTGCTGAAAAAACTGGGAGATTGGGATGCGCTCCTGGTGCAGCGCAAGTCGAAAGCCTACGATGATGTGGAAAATTACCGCAATGGTTTTACGGCTGATTACCTGTTTCTGATCAACCAGACCGAAAGCGATATTCCGCGCGTGATCCAACCCGTCATTGATCGCCTGGCCGAACTCAATGCGACCTGGGCACAGCACCGGGCAGTAGCACGAACCCTGTTGGACGTAGAAGTACCCGCCTTGAACCAGCAATTGTGGCAAGCGGGCATGGGCGCTATCCGGTGGTAAGCGTGGGGCGGGTCATTAACCGTTGCTGAAGTCGATCTCGGTATTGTCGCCGATATTGAGGCTCTGGCGCAGGCCCGTAATGGAGGTGTCGTTGCCAACTACCGAGCGCTGCAGCATCACTTCTTTGATGCTGGAGTAGTTGCCGATGATAGAGTCTTTGATGATGGCGTTGTCGATGGTCACGTTGGCGCCCACCGTGACGTGGGGTCCAATGATGCTGTTGATGATCTTGCAGTCCTGCCCAATGCTCACGGGGTGGATGATGATGGAATTTTCCAAATCATCAATGTCCTGGGAGGCAAACCCATCCCGGTCCAGAAAGGTGGCATTGGTCTCCAGGAGCACCTCCCGTTGTCCGCAGTCGAACCAGTTGTCTACCGGATAGATGTCAAAGAGCACGTCTCTTTCCACCATGCGCATGAGGGCATCGGTGAGCGGGTATTCCCCGTTGGTCTTGATTTCGCGGGTGATGTTGAACGATAGCGCATCCAGCAGGAGGTCGACTTCTTTGATCTTATACACCCCGACCATAGCCAGGTCGGACTTGGGAATGCGCGGCTTTTCGATCAAGCGGTGCACTTTGCCTTCGCTGTTGAGTTCCACTACCCCAAACTGGCGCGGGTCGGCCACTTTCTTGATGGCCAGACAAGAGTTGGGGTTGTTGACGATTTCCGTGACGTTGGCATCAATGATTACGTCGCCAAAAAAGATGACGATTTCATCGGCATCAGCAATGGCTTCCCGGGCGGTCCACAAGGCGTGGCCGGAGCCCAGGCGGTCGGTTTGGTGCACAAAAACGGCATCGAGCTGGGGGTAGTTCTCCTGCAGGTAAATTTCTATTTTTTCGCCCAGGTAGCCCAGGATGAAAACGAATTCTGTTACCTCTGCTTTGAGCAGCTGGTCAATGATAAAAGAAATAATAGGCTTACCCGCCACGGGAATCAGTGGCTTGGGCTGGGTGTAAGTCAGCGGACGTAAGCGCTTTCCTGCTCCGGCAACGGGGATAATAGCTTTCATAAGAGCTGCTTAATTAGGGGGGTGGTCAACCCGTCCAAGGTAAGGAATATATCTTTATTCGTGCCTTACTTTACCGCTTCGTACATCAATTGTGCATCTTCGAGTGAGAACAAATGGCTCATGCCGGTTTGGAAATTGAGTTCCAGGTCGCCCTGCAATTTTACAAACCGGAAGCCGTAGCTGGCGGTGCTGTCAATCATGGATTGGTAAATAAATCCGGCCACTTCTTCCGAGACAATTTTCCGAAAATAGCGATTGGCGCGGACATTCTGCAAGAGGTCATTCTTTAACCGGGCAATATCATTGGTAACGGCCGGGCTGTAAAACAGCTGGATATTGTAGTCGGCGCCACCTTCGATGGTCAGGTCTTTGAGCAAGGCAGAATTCAAACGGCCAATTTTGACAGCCGCTTCCGGCGGCGCCAATACCGAAACCGGTACGCCGTAGGGCAGCAAATCCAGGGGTTGCCAGCCTTTGACGTGCCCTTCGGGCGAACAACTCAGCATAAAAAATACCAGCAACAAACTGGGAATAACGGGAACAAATCGGGGCGTGGTTTTCATATTGGTTGCTATTGTGATGGGGAAATTAGAAAATTGGGGTTCTTTTACAACAAATCAAACGGTAAGAAAAGACAAATCATCGGATTCGCCAACAAATAATTTAAGAACGCCGAAAAAACGCCAAAAATGTCTTAAAAACTGTACTTTTGTTGCTAATTCTAAGAAAGTCAGTTTGAGCAGATGATCCAAAGCATTCACATCAAGAATTATGCGCTCATCGAGACGCTGGATATTCGTTTTCCCAAGGGGCTGACGATCATCACCGGAGAAACGGGCGCGGGGAAATCTATTATTCTCGGCGCACTGGGCCTCATTATGGGGGAACGGGCGGATACCAAATCCCTCTATGACCCCAGGGAAAAGTGTGTGATTGAAGGTCGCTTCCAGGTAGCAAGCTATGACCTGGAGGCTTTTTTTGCGGACAATGACCTGGATTACGAAGACGAGCTCATCATCCGGCGGGAGATTACGCCCAGCGGCAAATCCCGGGCTTTTGTCAATGATACCCCCGCCAGCATCAAGGTGCTGCAGCAATTGAGCGCCGTGCTCATCGATCTGCACCAGCAATTTGATACCCTCGATATTCACCAGATGAGCTTTCAATTGCGCCTGCTGGATGCCCTGGCCAATAACGGAGAACTGTTGCGCACCTACCAGGTGGGCTTCCGCGACTACCACCGCAAAAAACAACGCCTGCACCGACTGGAAGAACAAAATTCCAGCGCCAGCCGCGAATTGGAATTTATCCAGTTTCAACTCGAAGAACTGCGTGCCGCCGCCTTGCTGCCCAACGAGCAGGCCACGCTCGAAGCCGAGTTTTCCAGCCTTTCCCACGCGGAAGACACCAAGCGGTCGGCGGCCGAAGCTTTCCAGGGGCTGTGTGAAAATGAGCAATCCATTCTGAGCCAGCTACAGGCGCTGACCCAGTCCTTGCAAGGATCCGCCAGGGTAGACGCCCAGGTGAATGCCCTCCAGCAACGCCTGTTCCTCGTGACCGAGGAACTGACGGATATTGGCGCCGACCTCGAGCGCCACGCCGATGCAACCGAATACGATCCGGCGCGCATCCTGGATTTGCAAACCCGGCTCGACCTCATCTACCGCCTGCAAAAGAAACACCAGGTAACCGAAATTGCCGAATTGCTGGCCATCCAGGCCGACCTGACCGAGCAGCTGGCCGGGATCGAAAACATAGACGAAGAGATCGCCACCCTCTCCGCAGCCGTGAAGACCGCCGAACGGCAGTTGCGCACCCAGGCCGAAGCGCTCAGCCAACGCCGCCGCCAGGTAGCGCCCGATTTTGCCAGCCAGGTAGCTACTACCCTGGCAGATCTGGCCATGCCAGCCGCGCAGCTGCTGGTTGACTTTCAGCCCTTGCCGGAATTGTCGATCGTCGGGATCGACGAAGTCCAGTTTCTCTTTACCGCCAACAAAGGCAGCGCTCCCAAGCCCATCAAACAGGTCGCCTCCGGCGGCGAGCTTTCCCGCCTGACCCTGGTGACCAAATCATTGGTGGCCAGCGCCATGGCGCTGCCTACCCTTATCTTCGACGAAATAGACAGCGGTGTTTCCGGTGACGTCGCCCTCAAAATGGGACGTATCCTGCGCCAACTCAGCAGCCACCACCAGGTGGTCGTCATTACGCACTCCCCCCAGGTGGCCGCCCGGGCAGATGAGCACCTCTTTGTGTATAAAAAAGAAGAAGACAACCGAACCACCACCAAGGTCCGCGTATTGCTGACCGAGGAGCGGGTGCGCGCTATCGCCACCATGCTCAGCAAGAGTCCGCCCAGTGATTCTGCCCTGGAAAATGCCCGGGAACTCATTGGCTTTGGGTAAAAGCCCGCCCTTTTACACGTTTACACTTTTACACGTTTACCACCATGACAAAATCACTCTTCCTCTCGCTCTTCTCCTTTCTGCTCCTCTTCCACGCAGGCTGCCTCACTGGCCAGACCGAACCAGTAGAAGCCACCCTGTTGGGTACCTGGAACAAACCCGGTCTGGTGGGGTCCAATTCCTACAACAATACCTACAATGAAATTTGGGGGCTCGCTGTGGGCGGTCGGGAATATGCCGTGATCGGTTCTACGGCAGGGACCCATTTTGTCGACGTGACCGATCCGACGCTGCCCGTGGAAGCTGCTTTTGTGCCGGGGGCCGCCATGGGTGGGCAGATTATCCACCGCGATTATCACAATTACGGTTGCTACCTCTACGCCGTAGCCGATGAAGGCCAGAGTACCCTGCAAATTATTGACGTCAGCTTTCTGCCCGATTCGGTGTCGGTGGTTTACGACAGCGGTGAGCGCCTCCGCCGGGCACACAATATTTTTATCGATACGGCCCAGGCCCGCTTGTACTGCCTGTATGCTTTAGGCGGTGACGGCGTCCGCTATCCCATGCGGTTATTCGATATTTCCAATCCCGTGGATCCCGTCTACCTGGCCGATTACGGTTCTTTTGGAGGCCTGACCACCAACGCCGTGCACGATGCCTACGTGGATAACGGACAGGCTTTTTTGAATTGTGGCAACGGCCTGGCGATGGTGGATTTTACCGATCCGCTCAACCCCCAGACCCTGGGTATCCTGCGGGATTATGTCTTCGCCGGTTACAACCACTCGGGCTGGCCAGCCAACGACGGCCAGCATTACTACCTCGCAGACGAAACCCACGGCTACCCCATGAAGGTACTGGATATCAGCGACCCGGAAGATATGATGGTCGTAGGAACCCTGTCGACCCCCGGCCCAGTGATGGCGCAAACGATACCCCACAACCAAATTGTCGCCTGCAATTACTTCTACGTGTCCTATTACTACGACGGCCTGCAGATTTACGATATTGCCGATCCGGCCAACCCCCAGTTGGCCTATTATTACGATACCTATTCCGGTGCGTTTGACAACAATTACCGTGGGGCCTGGGGGGTGTATCCTTTTCTGCCTTCCGGCAATGTGCTGGTCTCCGATATGCAAAGCGGTTTGTTTGTTCTGGCCGGGCCTGGTGATACTTGTAGCGAGCGGGCGGCCAGTAGCTTGCCCTGTGGCCTGGTCAATGGTACGGGTGAACCTGCTCCGGCGGCGGCGACCCTCCAGGTTTATCCCCAACCGGCACGGGAGGTGCTGCACATTCAGTGGCCCCAGGCTGTCGGGAGCGATGAAGTCAGCATTTACCTGCGCGACCTGAACGGCCGCCTGGTGCACACTTTCGCACCCCGCCTACTGGACCAGCCGGCTACTGAACTGAGCTTACCCCGCCTGCCTGCCGGATTGTACCTCCTGGAGGTGCGTGGTGCCAGTGGACGAGTAACTACTAAGATTGTCATCCAATAGGTTAATTTCAAAATCGGGTAGCCAAACAGCCTGTTTTACACGTTAGTAACAGCAGTTAATGGCAACCATTCGTACACTGACGACAGCTTCATGACGCAACCGGTATTCATCTTTCGTACTTCTGCCATGCTGGCCTTGCTTAAGGTGGGTGGGGTGCTGATCGGGCTGTTGGCACTGGCAGTGGCCCTTCCCGCCCAACGGCCGGGAACCACGCTGCCCGGAGGGAATATAGGCAACACGGGCAATCGCAGCGGCTCATCCAGTAGGGGAGGCGCACAACGGGAAAGCGTGGCGGATACGTTTGGAGTCTTCGTTTTTCAGGTCGATAATCCGAATGAGGAGGTCGCCTACGTCGATTCGCTGCTCACCAATTTTCATCAGTACGATCCCACCCGGAAGCAGGATGATGACTACGCCAACCTGGGGGTGGTGGGTTCGGCACACCAACCACTGGTTTATACTGGCCGCGACCGCGGCGGATTTGACCTGGGTTGGCACCAGTACGACTTATACTACACCACGGGCAAGACCATGCCGTATTACCGGCTGCAACGGCCGTATACCAACCTATATTTTACCCAGGGTTCGCAGCAGCGCGACAATATTATTCGGGCAGATTTTAGCCGCAATTTTGCCAATGGCATCAACTTCGTGGTCGACTACCAGGCCATTACCCAGGAAGGACAGGAAAACCAGTACCCCAACCAGCGCAACCAAACCCGGGCCCTGGCTACGGGGATGTGGCTGCACAGTAAAGGTGGGCAATACGATGGTTTTCTCAGCTACGCCGCCAACACCACCAATACCGAAGACAATGCGGGGATCATCAAACTACCTGAAGTAGGCGGAGAATTCAGCTCCCCGGCAACCGCCGAGGTCCTCCTGAGCGACGGCAGCAGCCGCCATGCCCTGCGCGAGCTCATGTATACGCAGTACTACCGGTTTGGGGGGCAGACCGATTCTACGGGCCGGGTCGGGCGGGCCTATACCCTGTCCCACCAAATAAATTACAACCAGGCGACCTACCGCTTTTCGGACCCCCTAACGATTTCGGATACCACCTTTTATCAGCGCTTTTCAGAATTGTTGGTCGATGCCCGTGGCGCACGCTACCTGGTGGACCAACGCGGCCTTGAAAACAGCATTCGCCTGAGCACCTACAAGCTGGCGGCTGGCAATCGGCAGGCTGGCCGCCGCCAGCGCGATCTGCTGGAGGTAGGGCTCACCCATCGCTACAACAAGGTAACCCTGGAACCGCAGGATACCACCGTTGCCAACTTGTTGCTGACGGGAAAAATTGGCCTCCGCCCCGGCGAACGGTGGCGCCTTTCGGCCGAAGGCCTGTTGGCGTTGTGGGACCAGGCGGGCGATTTTCAGCTCAAAGGACGCATTGATATAGACTTGCGCAAGGCTGGGCAAATAGTACTCTTCGTTCGTAATCAATTGTATACCCCGACCTTATTGCAGGGCCGGTTTTTCCTCACGCAGCAGGAATTGTACCAAACGGATTTTCAGAAAACCTTGGAAAACAAACTGGGCGTTACTTATACCCTCCCGAATACGGGGGTCCAACTGGGGGGGCAGTACCACCTCATCAACAACTATATTTACTTCGACAGTACGTCGGCACCGCGCCAGGCGGGCCAGGCCCTGAGCATCCTGCAGTTGAGCATAGCGAAAGATTTTCACCTGGGCGCCTTCCAGGTGCTCAACCGGATCGTCTGGCAACAAACCGACGAAACGCTGCTGCGCCTGCCCGTTTTTTTTGGCAAACACAGCCTGGTCTACACCGGCCGGTGGTTCAAAGTGCTGAACGTCCAGCTCGGCGCTGATTTGCGTTACACCACCTCCTATAAGCCCGATTATTACAATCCTTTGGTGGCGCAATTCCAACTTCAGGATCGGCAGCAGGTGGATTGGTTTCCCAGCCTCGACGCGTATTTTAGTTTCCGGGTAGCGCGCTTTCGGGCTTTCGTCAAAGGCGAGAACCTGACCACGCTCTGGAATCCTACCAATCGCCTGTTCCTGACGGCTTTCTATCCTTGGCCAGCTGCAGCGTTGCGTTTCGGGGTAAATTGGCGCATGCTGGATTAGCAGCGTCGGCTGATCCGGTAAAAAGTAACCGGTTTTTGGCCGGAGATGTCGTTTTTGCGAGGTACCTTAGTGACTTGGACGAGGAGGGAATTGCTCCTTTTTTTGTCCAATAAGTAAGCGCAGGTTCCCCTTTTCTCCTGTGATTTTTTCTTATAAAACTGCCTTGTATGCTCCTTTTCTTTGGTTTGTCCTTACACGAAGGTGCTCTGCCAGCATCCACCGAACCCCTCAGCGGTTGTGTGTACCTGGGACCCCGGCAGTTGTTGTTGTGGCTGGAAAACCAACTGGGGTTGCGGATTCCCGAAACCGATGTGGAACACCTGCGGATCGAGCAGTACCGACAGGCATTGAAATATTATTTACAAGACCATCCCGAACCATTTTTTGCGGCTTCTTTTGCTGCCGACGACCTGGGCACGGCCGCTGCTTTGCTGGCGCGCCGCGATGAGTTGTTGCTGGCTGGTTGGGACTTTGCCCTGGCGCGTGTGCACACCGAACGCCTGCGGGTTCTGGCTACCATCGAAACCTACTGGGCAGCGATCGAACCCGCCCTTGGCCTTTATCCGGGTGAGGCAGACCGCCTGGTGGCCGTGCTGGCCCAGGTGCAGCGTATTCCTGCTTTTTTAAAGGCGCTGCACCTGTGTGACGAACGTTCCTTGTTTCCTCCTTTTTGGCAACGCCTGCTTCAGGCATTGGAAGCGGTGGGCGTGTCTGTTGTTTCTCCTCCGGCTCCGGCGACGGGAAAAGCCGGCACCGATCTGGCCCACTGGCAGGCTTTTCTGCGCGGCGAGCGCCCGGCATTGGCCCCTTTGCGGGGAGATGGCAGCCTGTTGTTGCTGGCCGCATTCCGCGAGACCCACCTGGCGGCCTACCTGGCGCAGTTGCTCCGGGCCAATAACCGGTTTCGCCCCAGTGTGCTCCTGCCACAAGCCAACCGCACCCTCGACAATGCGCTGATTATGGAGGGGCTGCCCAGTATGGGGGTGCCGAGTGCATCGCTGGCCCGCCCCAGCCTGCAGGTCCTCAAACTGGCTCCCGTTTTCCTCTGGGAACCCATCGACCCCTATAAGATCATGGAGTTCGTCTCCCTCTCGGTGAAACCGCTCGAACCCGGCCTGGCCCAACGTATCGCCGCTTTTCTGGCGGATACGCCCGGGTTGTTTTCTGACCGTTGGTACGGTATGATCCGCGATTATTTTGACCAGGAGCTACCCCTGCGCCTGCAGAAAAAAAACAAGCAGACGACCGAACAGGTACGCCAGGAATTCAACTTTTGGTTCAATCGGAAGCGGGTTGATAGCCGCTACGAGCAGATCGAGAAAAGCCAGGTCAAACAGATCTATGCCCACCTCCAGCAGTGGGCCGCCGAAGCAGCCAGGGAAGACGATGTGCCGACGTTGCTGGTGCTGGCCGCTCAGGCCCGGAAGATTGTGGAACTGTTGGATGCCTTACCCGAGGAACGCCTCGGCTACCTCGAACTGGAACGCATTGTCCGAACCATTTACGAACCCGCGCCCCTGCACTACCGCGAACCCCAGGCCGACCGCCTACCCGTGGTGGCGCATCCCGGTGCGGTGGTTGGGCCAGTGCCGGAACTGATCTGGTGGGATTTCTTCGAGCGGGAGCCGGATTACTTTTTTGCGCGTTGGTACCCACAGGAATTGCAGGAATTAAAGACCCTGGGTATTGTACCCGAAAGCCCGGACGACCAGAACCAACGCCTGGTAGCACAGCGCAAACGACCCGTTCAATGGACCCAGGAAAGGCTTGTTCTCTGCCAGCCTGCCAACTGTGATGGCCAGCCCGTGCAGCTACATCCCCTGTTGGGCGACCTGATGGCCGCATTTGGGGAGGACCTCACGGCCATCACCCTGCACATCGACCGGCAGGAAGTAGGGGAGGGCTGGCGCAAATCAATCCTGGTACTGCCACAAATGCAGCAGGAAACGCCCCGGTTGCTGAAGGCTCCGGTTCCCTTCCTAACGGTGGAACGCAGCCTGCTGGCCAGAGCAGAAGAGACGCCTACCAGCCTGGAAAGCTTACTCTATTACCCTTACCAATGGGTGTTTCGGCACCACCTCAAACTGCGGCAGTCGAGCATTCTCAGCGTGGTACAGGATATGCGTTTGCTGGGGAATTTGGCTCACCGCCTCCTGGAAAAATTATTGGCGCAACAATTTACGGCCTGGAAAAAAGCTCAATTGGACGAATGGGTGACCGCAGAGATCCCCCAGCTCTTGCAAAAGGAAGGGGCCACCCTGCTCATGTATGGCCGCGAACCCGACCGGATAGCCTTTACCAAGCACATGAAGTACGCCGCCTGGAGCCTGATCAGCCTGCTTAAACAAAATGAATGGACGGTGCTGGCCACGGAGCAGGAACTCCGGGGCGAAATTGGTGCCCTCGCCATTAGCGGCCGCGCCGATCTGGTGCTGCAACGGGGGGCTGAACGCGCCATTGTAGATCTGAAATGGCGTGGAATAGGCCGCTATACCAATATGTTGAGTAGCGAGGAAGATATCCAATTAGCACTCTACGCCCACTTGCTGGACCCCGCCGACCAGTGGGCCCACACGGCTTATTTTATCATCGACCGGGGGCGCCTGCTGGTACGCAATACCCAAGCCTTCAAAGATGTGCAAACCGTGCAGGACGAAGTGGATCACCAGGAAGTATACCAGCGCTTGCTGGAACGCTTGCTCAATACCTACCAATGGCGCATCACCCAATTGGGCAAAGGCCAGATAGAAATTCGCTGCGAACAAACGCAACGGGAACTGGAAGACCACTATGGGGAGGAACTGCTCAACCTGTTGGAGATGAAAACAACCGATGCCTACTTCGACGACTACGCCGTATTGATTGGTCTGGTCAATTAAAAAGGCAACTGGTTGCCACCAACTGCCTGGAAAAACCATTCAGTAGGCAAACGATTCGTTTACTTACCTAATGGCCACGGCTTCCCCGCCGTTCTTCTTCTTTATCAGTGGAGACATGCCCCAATTCTGTTGTCAACCATTGGCTAAGATCACCGTACCACTCCAGGTAAGGAGACCAGGTGCTACAGCCGCCAGCTTTCGGCGCACACTGGGTTTTTTCCCATTGTCGGCAACAGGCGGGGCAGCGCCCTCCTGTGCTGAATACATTCCAGGTATGACCACACAAGCATTGCCAGTGTGCTTCGCCATCAGGGTGCCATCCGCAATTTGGACAGCTGACCTCTTGATCTAACTTTTTCATGTGATTATGTTTGTTAAGCTTTATCAGTTGTCTTCTCCTGGTATGTCTTGCGATTAGATAAAGCCTTTGGCCGTCAATCGATGTCCCTTATGCTCTTATTACGGTGATTACCAAATATTGTTCCAAAAAGGGTGGTAATTCTAAAAATTTTGAAAACTATTTTATTTCCTCCTCAATTAGTCGGCTAAGGGGGGCTTTTTCTTGAGGTAAGTATCCAGAAAAGACAAGATCCTGCTGTAGGCTTCCTGCTGGTTCTCTTTTTTTACAAAACCATGCCCTTCATCAGCAAACAGAACGTATTCCACGGGCACCTGGTTAGCCTTCACCGCAGCAACGATCTCATCACTCTCGACCTGGAGCACCCGCGGATCCTGGGCACCCTGTAGGACCATGATCGGATGTTGTACCTGCTCGGGGTGAAACAAGGGACTAATGTCGTGTAGGCGAACCGAATCGGCCGTGTTGGGGTCGCCCATTTCCTGGTACAGCGCATCTTTAAAACTTTCCCACCAGGGGGGGATGGAGCGCAGGGTGCGAATCCAGTTGGTGACCCCAAAGAGGTTGACCCCTACTGCAAATTCCTCGGGGGTATGCGTCATGGCCCGCATGACCATGTAGCCGCCGTAGCTGCCACCCAGGATGCCGATCTGGGTCGGGTCGATGTTAGGATGTTGGGCGAGCCAGGCCTTTCCGGCAATGCAGTCTTTGAGGTCTTCTTCGCCGTGGCGCTGATCGTCCATTTGGTAAAAGGTCTTGCCGTAGCCGCTGCTGCCCCGGTTGTTGACCGCCAGGACGGCGTAACCGTGGTTGACCAGGAATTGAAGTTGGGCGTTGTAACTTTGACGGGATTGTCCACCCGGCCCCCCGTGTACCCACACGAGCGCAGCTACCTTCTTCCCGGGGCTCGCCTGGTGAGGCAGGTAGTAAATAGCGGGTATTTTCAAGCCGTCAAAAGAAGGGAAACGAACCACTTCGGCCTGCACCAACTGTGCCGGATCAATGGCCGGATTGAGGGTGTGGGTCAGTTGACGAGCTTTACCACCGGGCAGATCGACGACGAAGAGGTCACTTGGCGAGGCCGAACTACCGGCGTAGAAAGCCATGCGGTTTTCGGCCTGGTTGATGGTTACCTGGGAAATGTCACCGCTGCCCAGGCCCGCTAGGTCAAGCGGTTGTTGGGTCTCCATGTCAATGACGTGGATGATGGTCTTGCCATCCGCGTTGATACCCGTAACCCGGTATTTTCCACCATGAGAAAAATAGGCGTAGCTGATGTCCCAGTCGGTAGATTCGACGGATTCTTGCTTGCCGGTCGCAATTTCGTAGCGGTACAGTGCGCTGAATTCTCCTACCCGGTCAGAAGTGTAGTAAAGATAACGGTTGTCGGGGCTATAGTCTTCAAAGCTGTATTTAGCTTGGGTGTCGTTGATTTTGGTTTCCCGCCGATCTTGCAGGTCGTACAGGATGAGGTCGGCATCGTTGGTGTTTACCGGCCGCACAATGGCCAGGTAGCGCTCGTTCGGCGATATCCCTCCGAAGTTGTCATTGGCGGCCATTTCGTGAAGCAGCACCGGCTCCAGGGTCGCCACCGGCACCTGGTAGATGTCCATGTACCGGGGGTCTCGTTTGCTCCAGCCGATAAAAAAACTTTGGTTGTCGTGGGCCCATCCGTACAGTTGGGCGCGGGCGCCTGGCGCCTCGGTAAGGGCCTGGATGTGGCCGTCGGGATGACGCACGTACAGCTGCCAAACCTCGTTGCCGTTGTCGTCCATTTGGAGAAGGATGCGCTCGTCGTTGGGGAAGTAGCTGAGCCCGTAAACCGATGAACTATCGGACTGGGTGAGGGCTTCTGGTTCACCACCCGCAACGGGAAGGCGGTAGGCATTGCGAATGCCCGATCGGTCGCTGGTCACCAGTAGAAAGTCGCCAGCAGGCGAAAAACTACTACCGATCACCGTTTCATTGCTCATGAACTGCTCGATGGTATAGGTTGGAACAACATCGGCTTCCTGTACGGGCGCTGCTTTCCGGCAACTTCCCAGGAGTAAAATGGTTAGCAAGAGACAGGTTGTTGCAGCGTGCTTCATTGGAGGTGGATTGAAGAGTATGTAGGGACAAGCGCTTTCTATCAGATGGAATATTGAAATTAATTAAAATTTTAAAAAAAACCAGATTTAATCGGCTAAAAATAAAGCGATAAGCTGCTAAGAAGCTGGGCAGTTGGTGCAGCTGGAGGTTCGGCGTCAACGCCGGGTGAGCAGGGTGGCTATCTTATTGCCGGGCAATGGGGTGCAGATCGGCATAGTAGATGAGGTACCACTCCTGGCCATCTAATTTCGAAAATCGCCGCTCCATACCGTAGTTCCCTTGTCGGTGAATAATACTTTCGATGATGAGGTTGTCGCCGATCCGCGTAAATTCGGAATGGAACCCGCTCTGGTCTTCGTCGAAAAGCTGGTGGATTTGCCAGTCTTCTTTTTGCCAGCGAAAATCGGGGGTCTGATCTTCCGGTTGGGAAGATTGCCCCTGGAGTGGAAACAGGATATGGGCCAATTGGTACGAGCTATCTTCGTGAAAGCGCTGGAAAAAGGCGAGAAAATCATCTTCTCCCTGTTCGTCCTGGCTGCCAGCAGAACAACTACTCAGTACCCCAAGAAAAAAGAATAAACTAATAAGATACCATTTCATAAGCAAGGTTTGTGTTCAGCAGATCGCTTACAGCGGCCCGGCCCCCGCCAGCTAGGTGGTTTTTTCCTGGTGCCAGGCCAATAAACAAGCCAGTAGTGCTTCCTCCGTTGGAGCCGTTGCCACCTGGTACTGTTTGATGCCAGCGGCCCGGAAAGCTAGCGCGGTGGTTGCACCAATGGCGATGAATCGCTGTTCCGGTTTGTACGGATTAAGCTGGCAGTAGGTTTCAAAGTTGAGCGGACTCGTGAAAATCAGGTAGTCTGCTGGCTGGAGGTGTACCGTGGTCAGGGGCCGGTTTTGATACACCACCAGGTTTTGGGATTGAATCAGGGAGCCCAGGTGCTGTTGTACCGATTGGCGGCTATTTTGAGCCTGCACGAAAACAACCCGTTGCCCGGTGGCCTGCCCGGCAAAGGCGCGGGCCACCGCTGCCGGTGAACCAGCTCCAATGAAGGCCGGCTGCCAGCCTTGCTGTTCGAGCGCTTGTGCGGTTCCAGTACCCATGGCGGCTAATCGCAGTGGCGGCAGTGGTGCACCTATTTGCGCAGCAAAAAACTGAACTCCCCGGCGGCTGTAAAAAAACAGCCAGTCGGTGGGAGGCAGATGGGCAAACGCTACCGGTTCAAAAACCAACAGCGACTGAGCTTTAACCTCCCACTCGGCGCTTGCGACGAGCGCCTGGAAAGGGCTGTCGGCCTGCAAAAGTCTGGAAATAAATACCTTTGGCAAGGCTTCTTTATTCGTCTTCGTCGACACCCCGGTCGGCCACTACCGCGCCTTTTTCTGCTGCTGCCAGGGCATCGCTTTCGATCACATCAGCTTCTAAGAGTTGCACATTGGTGGCAATGAATTGTTGATCTTCGTTTTGGTCAAGGGTGAATTCGACCTTGTCGCCGACAAGCAAATCATTGAAATCGAGGTCTTTGACGCTGGTGTAGTGAAAAAACAGGTTGTTGGGTGGAAACTTGATGAAGCCGTAACCATTTTTCAGGCTTAAGATTTCACTGTGGTGAATCTCCCCAACGTCTCCCTGGTATTCTTCCTTCGAGGTTTCGGTCTTGGTGTTTTCCACATCCCCGTTGAAACTCGGATGGATTTTCCGTTTACCTTCTCCCGGCACAAAAATGTTGCTGATGACCGGGTCGTTGCGCCGCAGGCGATTATCGATGATCTCGTGCATCGGTATCGGGTAGGAGGCTTCTTCCAGGAGATCCTGGGAGGTGCGGGTCACCATTTTTTTACCCATGTCGTTGGTGAATTCAAAATCCCACGACAGGATCATCACCCGGGTACCCAGGGTATTGAGCTTGCGCACGAGCGGCAGGAAATCGCCGTCGCTGGCGATGAGTACGACCACGTCGAAATCCTTATAGACCGCATTTTCGTAGGCTTCGAGTGCCAACCACACGTCAATTCCTTTTTCTTCGCGGCGGCCATTGTTGCTCTTGAGTGGCAGGTAGTGCGTCGTTACCCCTGCCGACATCAGGATGTCGTCGAATACCCGATCCCAATACAATACAGCACCCCGCTGGTGGGCTTCCTGGGCGCTCAGGCGACCCCGGAAATAATGGGCGTCCACAATCTGGCACATGCTGGGGTTTGCACCTTCGACCGAAGCTACTTCTTGCTTGATAAAATTATGAAGCCCCGTAATACTCAAGCGTCTTTGCCGTGGGTGATCATAATTGTAGTAATTGCTTACGTGGAGGAAATAATTACCGTCGTAAAATACACCGATTCGAACCATTTTGTCTTGCATAACTAACTGATAACTTTAAAAATTTTCTATAAAAATAGGCTACACTGTTTTCAGCGCAGCAACGGTTTGTTCTGCCAGTTCATAACGGGTACTGGAAGATAAAGTGACCATTTTCAAAGGAGCAGAAGCATGTGCTGCCAATGCCACCCACACGTGGTAATTACCAATGGGGTCTTTTTCACAATATACGCCAATCGGCATCTGGCAGCCACCTTCCATCAGTTGTAGCACCTTGCGTTCTACATTGGTGCAGTCTGCTACCCCTTTATGATGTAAACGCAACAGCTTGCGCCTTAGTTCTTTATCTTCTTCGCGCACCTGGAACGCCAAAACCCCTTGCGCCGGAGCAGGAACAAATTCCCGGGGATCAAATTTGATGACGGAAAATTCATCCAGGTCAATACCCAGTCGGCTTATCCCCGCGCCTGCCAGCATGATGGCCGCAAACCCACCCTGTCGCAGTTTGTCCAACCGGGTAGGTACATTGCCCCTGATGTCGCGCATCTCCAAATCGGCACGGAAGTGCAACAACTGGGCTTTGCGCCTGGCGGAGGAAGTGCCGACAACAGCACCCGTGGCCAGCCCCAGGAACTTATCTGCTTGCAGGTCGTCTTTGCGGATAATCAGCCAGTCGGCCGGGTCTTCCCGATAGGATACCGCCGTTATGGTCAATCCAGGAGGTGAGGTCGTAGGTAGGTCTTTCATGGAATGTACGGCCAGATCGACTTCCTTGCGCAACAACGCGTCCTCTATCTCTTTAGTGAAAAAGCCTTTGCCTTCAATCTTATCAAAACTTAGGTGTTGAATTTCGTCACCACGTGTTTTGATGATATTGATGCTTGCGTTTAACCCTATTTCCTCTAATGCTTCTTTTAAATACCTGGCTTGCCACAAAGCTAACTTGCTTCCTCGGGTACCAATTTTTATTACACTTTTCAATTTTTTACGCAAATATAAGAATTATTTGATTCGAGCTTCCCAAAAAACCCGATAATATACCCGACATTATTGCTAGTACAGACTACTGACTTTTTATACCTTTGCCTTCATGCAATTTTCCGCACAAGAACTAGCAGCTATTCTCGGGGCAGATTTGGAAGGAAATCCTGAGGTAAAGGTGAATCGACCCGGTAAGATCGAGGAAGGTGGACCCGGTACCATTACCTTTCTGGCCAATCCGAAGTACGAGCCCTACATCTATACCACAACAGCATCCGTTGTCGTGGTGGATCGCCTTTTTCTCGCCAAAGGTCCCATTTTAGCTACCCTGTTGCGGGTGGATAAAGTGTACGAGTCATTTTCCCGCCTATTGGCATTCTACGACCAGGCCGTCCAGGCTCGTCCTCAGGGTATTTCTCCGCTTGCTGCGATCGACCCCACAGCCCGGCTGGCTGATTCCGTGGCGGTGGGCCGTTTTTCTACCATCGAAAGAGGAGCAGATATTGGCCCTGACGTGGTGATCTTCGACCAGGTCTACATTGGTGCGCAGGTTCAGATTGGTGCCGGCACCATTGTTTATCCAGGTGTACGAATCATGCACCAGTCCGAAATTGGTGAACATTGTGTCCTTCATCCCAACGTTATTATAGGAAGTGATGGTTTTGGCTTTACACCTAACGCCGAGGGGCTTTACCAAAAAGTACCGCAGGTCGGGAAGGTGGTCCTGGAGAATTACGTAGATGTTGGTGCCAATTCCGTGATCGACCGGGCCACTATCGGGGTGACCCGGATTGGTGAAGGGGTGAAATTGGATAACCTGGTACAAATAGGTCACAACGTTGATATTGGGCCGCATACGGTAATTGCTGCCCAAACAGGGGTAGCTGGCAGTACCAAGATCGGGCGCTATTGCCGCATTGGTGGGCAGGTTGGTTTTGTGGGCCACGTTTCGATTGCCGACGGGACCCAAATTCAGGCTCAAAGTGGCATTGCTGGCGCCATTGAAGAGCCGAATCAGGCCTGGTTTGGTTCTCCGGCAATGCCGTACCGCGATTTTATCCGGTCGCATGCTGTTTTTAAAAAATTGCCAGCACTTTACCGCCAGCTTCATCGGCTGGAACAAGAATTGAATCAATTGCGTAAGCGCGACGAATAGCGGCTAAACCCCGGAAAAAGCTTATCTTCGCGCGATCTTTCAGTGGATTTCTTTTTATGAAACAAAAAACAATAAAGCAACCTACCAGCTTAGAAGGGGTGGGTTTGCATTCGGGTGCCGCCGTAAAGCTCACCTTTCAACCCGCAGTTGAAGATCACGGGATCAAGTTCCAACGAATGGATCTCGATGGTAATCCGGTCGTTCACGCCGATGTCGGCCGTGTTGTTAGTACCGAAAGAAGCACGACCATCAAATCGGGAGAAGCCAGTATCAGTACGGTTGAACACGTGCTGGCTGCGTTAGCAGGCCTGGAGATTGACAACATCCTCATTCAGGTCACTGGCCCCGAAGTACCCATCCTCGACGGTAGTGCGGCTGGTTTTGTAAAAGCACTCCAGGCTGCTGGAATTGTCGAGCAAGCGGCTGAACGGGAATATTTTATTATCGAAGAACCGATCATCTATCGCGACGAAGCTACGGGAACGGAATTGATGGCCTTGCCACACGACGGTTTCGAGATCGTGACCCTGATAGATTTTGGCTCACCCGTGTTGGGCCAGCAGTACGCTACCCTCAAATCTGTCGACAAGTTTGCCGAGGATATTGCGCCGTGCCGTACCTTCGTTTTTCTACGGGAACTGGAGATGCTTTTTGAACACAACCTCATCAAAGGTGGTGACCTCGACAATGCGATCGTTATCGCTGATAATGCCGTCCCTCAGGAACAACTCGACCGGCTGGCCATTAAGTTGGGTCGGCCCAAAGTAGCCTTTGATGGCAAAGGATTACTCAATAACCTGGAACTGCGGTTTCAAAACGAACCAGCCCGGCATAAACTGCTCGACGTACTGGGGGATATCAGCCTGCTCGGCAAACCCATTCTAGGCCGTATTCTGGCTACCAAGCCCGGCCATACCGCCAATGTAGCTTTTACCAAACTGCTGAAGAAAAGTTTTCAAGAGCAGCGTAAATTGCGGGGCAAACCTAAATATGACCCCAATGAGGAGCCCCTGTTTGATGCCGTTAAAATTGCCGAATGGCTGCCTCACCGTTACCCTTTTTTGCTGGTCGACAAAATTATCGCCCTCAGTGAAAGCCAGGTCGTAGGCGTAAAAAATGTAACCTTCAACGAAGAGTTTTTCCAGGGCCATTTTCCTGGAAATCCAGTTATGCCAGCCGTCTTGCAAATTGAAGCCATGGCGCAGACCGGCGGCATTTTAGCACTTTCGACGGTCGAGGATCCGGGGAACTGGGATACCTACTTCCTGAAAATCGAAAACGCCAAGTTTAAGAATAAGGTCGTACCCGGCGATACTGTCCTGCTGAAAATGGAATTGATTGCCCCCATCCGGCGGGGAATTTGCCAAATGTTAGGCACTGCCTACGTAGGGAACAAGATTGTTTCCGAAGCAGAATTGACTGCTCAAATCGTTAAGCGCCCCGATAATGAATAGCACCTATCGAGAACATACCATCGTACATCCCGAGGCGCAGTTGGGAGAGAATATTACCATCGGCCCTTTTACCTATATCGACCGTGATGTGGTTATCGGTGACGATACCTGGATTGGGCCTAATGTGACGATTTTCGCCGGTGCACGCATCGGCAAAGGGGTCCAGATCCACCCCGGTGCTGTCGTGTCGGGCTTACCCCAGGATCTCAAATTCCAGGGAGAAGAGACCACCGCTGAAATTGGTGACGGTACCGTCATTCGGGAATACGTTACCATCAATCGCGGAACGGCCTACGCCAAGAAAACAGTGGTAGGTAAAAACTGCCTCCTCATGGCTTATGCCCATATTGCCCACGATTGTGTGCTGGGCGATCACGTCATCCTGGCCAATAATGTCACCCTGGCCGGGCACGTTGTCATCGAGGATTGGGCTATCCTGGAAGGGCTGGCAGCCGTGCAGCAATTTACCCGCATTGGTCAACACAGTTTCGTTGCCGGCGGGTCATTGGTGCGCAAAAGCGTGCCGCCCTACATGCGCGCTGCCCGCGAGCCGCTCAGCTACGTAGGGGTAAATAAGATCGGGTTGGAACGCCGCAATTTTTCCCCTGACCAGATCAGACACATTCACGATATCTACCGCATCCTCTTCGTCAAAGGCTACAACCTGACCAAAGCCCTGGAGATCGTGAACGAATCCATTGAACCCAGCGCCGAAAAAGACAGCATTCTGGCGTTTATCGGCGCTACCAAAACGGGTATTCTGCGTGGGTTCAATCAGCTTAACGGCAGTGACCTGTATGAAGATTGAATTGCAGGGGGTAGGTAAGCGGTACCGCCGGGAATGGATCCTGCGCAACCTCCAGCTGGACTTGCTACCCGCCGGGCGGTACGCCATAACCGGGCCCAATGGCTCCGGTAAATCTACCTTGCTGAGGATGCTTTCCGGGCACCTGACGCCCACCAAAGGGAAACTTCGCTTTTCGCTCCAGGAGCGGGAGTTACCCATCAGCGAAGTTTACCAGCAGTTGGCTTTCGCCGCGCCTTACTTGGAATTGATCGAAGAATTTTCGCTGCACGAAGCCCTGCATTTTCACCAGGGCTTTCGCCCTTTTCTCGCGGACCTGGACGTGTCAGCGGTTATCGCCCTACTCGGGATGGAAAAAGTTCAGCAACTGCCCATTAGCCAGTTTTCCAGCGGCATGAAACAACGGCTCAAGCTGGCCCTGGCTTGTTGTACCGAGGCCCGCTTTATTCTGTTGGATGAGCCAACCACCAACCTGGATGTGCAGGGTGTCGCCTGGTACCACCAACTCCTGAACCAGTTCGCCCAGGATCGCCTCCTGGTGATTGCTTCCAATGTGCCCGATGATTACCGGGTTTGCACCGAAGAAGTGGCTATTTTGGACTACAAGTAGAAGCGAAATATTTTCGTTTTTATTCGATCCCCGGCGAATTCTCTTCCCTTTCGTTTCCTTACCCTCCTTCATTGTTTGAGTAGCAACCAGGTTTAAATACCTGTAAATGAGCTATTAAAGAAATAATAATACCAACTCAAAAAGTTAGGCACAATAATGGCATAGGTATTCCTTGTAAACGAGGGCAAAGGATCGATCGTTTGCGTTTTTGTATAGAAACCCAACCACTGCTTAAAACTGGAGCAGTAACATAACTTTGAGAAAACAGAATAAACTTCTGGTCCTTATTTCCAATTCAAGAAGGGATTTCGCACACATTTTTTCTGATCAAATGGCTTTTTTACGGCGTAGGCCGTGAATTAGCCTTTGTTCAAAACCCTTTTGGATGCTTATGAAAGTGGATAGGTTTCAAGACATGAACCAGACTATTAAAGGAGTCAGGAGGGAGTTTACCACCTTCGTGGCTTGCGGCCGGGGAATAGCAGAGAGCGCCTGGGTGACAGACCTGTTGCAGAGCAAGCTGTCGGGTACTCCTGTTCGGGCCTATTTTCTGGCCAAAACCGCCGAGTGGTTGTGGCCGCTGGCATCCCGTACCCAGCGCCTGCGCCGGCCAGCCCAGGAATGGCAAAAACTCCTTTATGCCCAGCTACCCTTTGTCTTCGAAACCATTATCACCATCCAGTACTTACACAACCAAATTCTGGATGGAAAATCAGGGGTTACTTCCCGGGAGCGGATTGCTCAAAATCTGTTGGCGGCCAATCTCCTCAAAGAACAACTGTACAGCTACCTGGAAGGTGAAATTCCCGCCTGGGCCCAGCCAACTGTAACGGCTACCGTGCGGAAGGTTTTCGTACAGGTTGATCAGGGGCAGTACCTGGAACAAACCTACAACACCTACGACGCTTTCCTGAAAGGAGCGTCGGACCTTCCTGCCAACTTACTTAGCCAACACGATCTCGCTGGGTTAGCCGCCTTTACGGCCAAACTGGAACGCGACCTGCCACCCATGTTGCATGGTCAACTCGCTATCTATTTTAGCCGTATTTACCTCACTTGTGCCAGCCTGTTCGTAGAAGCGAGTCGCCTGCTGGGAACCTTGCTGGGTGTTCCTTCCCGATCGCTGAACAGCGTTCTGCAGTTTAGCTGCTGTTACGGGATCATGCGCCAACTGGTAAACGACAACGCCGATTGGGTGCCCAGTTCCTTCGGGTTGGCGACCAAGACCAAGGTGTCGGCCGATACCTTCAGCGATCTGCGCAACAGTACCTTAACCCTGCCCGTTATTTTTTTCCTCGCGGAAAATAAAAGCAGCCTCCTGCAACAGTTGTTGAATAAGCAAATGCGCTGGTTGCCTGAATTTGAAGGCGCTATTTTTCAGGAAATACTGGCCTCGAATGCGCTTTTCAAATCTATTCAAAATACCCGGATTATCACCGAATTGGCCCTGGCTTACCTGCCTAAACGAGAACCAGCTGCCGCTTTTCTGGCAGATACCTGCAACATTGCGGAATGGAATAAATTCCTGGCACCCTGTTTGCGAAATCCAGCTTACGCTGCTTACCGACGCACGCCCTATCACCAACATACCCGTCAGTTGATTCACCAACTGCGGGAACAACGGCAGGAAAAACCCGCTCCTGCTGGCGGTGTTTTGGCCCACTTTTTTACCCTGCCGGAGCGCAGGTCTGAACTGGCTGCGGTGGCCCGTTTGGAGGCTATCCTTTGGGAAACGCCAGCATTGGCCTGAATTTGCTGCGCACTTAATGGCCCGTTGGAAGAGATTACAGGAGCACCGGCGGAATTTATTGAAAATGACAACCAGCAATTATATCGTATTTTAATTCTCCTTTGCGGATTGTAATTATCAATTCCAGCTAATTGTTTAGTTTTGTAAGGATTGTATGCTTTTCAGCTGGCCTGTAGTTGGGCTACCAGGGCTGCTTCTGCTTCCTAAAGCTTTTAAACTTATCCTTATGACGCCAGTGACTGCTCTCCGAACCGAACAGTTAGCTCCACGAGAAGTCATTGCTTTTCCGCAGATTGACGAATTTTATGACATGCTGCAGTACCGGCTTAATATGTCGGTCAGCGAATTCATTTTCCCCCATCACTTTACGGTTTTTATTAATGCCTTGCCCCGGGATCGAACGATCTACATCGATCGTTATTCACACGTTAACCTCATCTATGGTGGCGTCAAGCGGCAGCGTAGTTTGCTGTGTGAACTGACGGGGAAGGCCCCCAATCCGGCCCTGGACCAATACTGGGATTACCTCGATCACACGGCCTTGAATAGTAATACTGCCGTAGTGAGCTCCCAATTGTACCAGGCTTTCAGTTCCGGCAACTACAAAATGTCGGATATTGAACAGGTAGGGATGGGACGGTTGAAGCAATATTTTGCTTCTATCCTGGATCCCAACCACAATGGCGTACCCCCGACTCCCCGTCAGGTAGCGGAATACCATATACTGCGGGAGTTTTTCAATATTGAAGCCGACTATTATTTTTCGGTGCCGCTGGTCATGTTTGGCGAATTTGATGGTGTCATGCACTTTGTGTATACCGCTGCCGATGCCCCCATTATCAAACCCCGGGCCATTGGCTCGGTTATCCGTTCGGCCAGCGCCATGATCGAAAGCCAGGTTTTGGAATGGGATTTGGTGGGGCGTAACCCCGAAAAGTCCAAGGCTATTTTGATGCCGTTGGAATCGGACTTTTACGAGCATGTCAACCGGAATCCTATTCTCCGCGAATTGCGGTTTCAAAACTACTACCGCAAGTACCTGGGCTTTTACCAAAAACGCATCCGGTTCAACGATGACGTTATTCACAGCAAAGTTTACCGGCCTTACCTCAAAGCGGCGATCACGGCCATCATGATCGACTCTTTTGCCCACAACGTGAGCGCCCACAGCCTGGTCGCCCTGAACTGGTGGTTCAAGCAACGTGCCGAAAACCTGCGAACGTACCGCTATCAACACCTGGACGAAACATTGGAAATGCGGGAATTGGTGGAAACGCACGTGCCGGAAGGTTACGAACGCGACCGGATATTTTCGTTGCTCAAACCCTGGATTACGGGCCTGTTTGTGCGCAATGCCGACCCCAACTATGACCTGGTCAACTTTCCGGGGCCGCTCGCGCGGGAAATTCAGCCCCTGATTAAATTTTTGATGCAGAAAGGAGCCTTCTGGAGTGGTATTTCCCGGGACAATCATTTTGGCGGTGAATCGGCTTCGGCTTTCGATGTCCTGTGGAACGATTTTATCAATAATCCACTCTACCTGGGTACCATTGCCAAGTCGGAGGATATCCACCGCCTTCGGTTTCGGGTTATTATTTACGAGCCTTTTGCCGTGGGTGAAGTGGATGAGGCCTTTCCTGAGCGGCGCCCAAAACGCCCCCTGGTGGACGGAATATTTGTCGAAGTAGACCTGAAAACCATGCGGGCACCGGTGATCACCCAGCCCAATGGCAAAAAAGGTTACCCCCTCAATAATATGGATTGCTTGTGCCTGGAAGAATATCCGGAACTGGAAGACATGAGTGATTTCGTTGCTCCGGGTGCTGATTATCGGGTCATCAAGGCCGCATTAGATGCTTGCCGGCTGTTCTTTCCGGGCGAGGTAGTCGGGCGGCACGCCTTTTTTACCCTATTGGAGAATAAGATCCGCAACGTCAAGCACTTCAAAGGAAATGCCCTGCGGCAAATGCAACAGGATGGCCTGGAACTGTGTATCAGTTTTCAGGAGCGCCCGGTAAAAACCGATGTGGCGGGTAATCGATCGCTCTATTCGGTAGGTGTTTGGCTAAATGGCGTGGTAAATTTGTGGCTGAAAGATGGCGAAATGATCCTGCAAAGCCGCTTCCTTAATGCCACCAAAGGCATTATGGACGAGAACTCCTTTGCACCTCGCCTGGGCGGAAGCTCACAGGATAAACTCTGCGCCAGCATGTTGTTCAACAACTATTTTCTCCACGTACAAAATGGGGATGGCAACGAATTGCGCGACCGCAGCGAGGACACCGAACGCGACGCGGCTTTTTATCCCTGGATCATTCCCGCCAGCAGCCCGCTGGATGACATGCACAATGATGTGGAGTTCAATACCCTGGACCCTGCCGCAATGGCGCTGATCAAGCAACGTTACTGGCAGGACGAGGGTTACCTGAAAAAATATTTCCACATTTGGAAAGCGGCCGATATTCAGTGGATTGCTGACCCGGAAGACGCAGAGTTCATCTGGGACAATCTGGCACGGTTTAAGTTCATTGGGCTCAATGCGGCCAGTCCGGAGATGGAAGACCGCTTATTCAATCAAGTGCGCTCTAAAGGGGTGCTGCGGGTGATTAGCAGCGGTCTGGAACCTGATTTATCCGGTGAGGCCGCTATCTATTGGGCTTACCAACGGTGGCTGCGCGATTGGATGGGCAGTGCTTCCCGTTGTATCCGGCTATTTGTCGATAATGCGAATGTGGGGCAGTTCGTTTATGATACCAGCAAGCCCGAGGCCATGCAATATTATCCCGTTTGGGAGTTGGCTACGACCCCGCCCGCTGCGGTAGGTATTACCCAGGATTTGCATATTGCCCATGGTGGTGATAGTGACAACCAGCAACTGCTGCGCTATCGCAACCACGGCATCTACGTCAAGTACTTCCAGTCGGAATTGGTGCCCCACGAGCTCTTGTCGGATAAAGCCAAAGTGCGCATGGCGGAGTTTTTTGAGGTGCTGGCTACGCGCATATATATTTTTGATAGCCGTGTTTTTTACCGGATCGGTAACGCAGAACGCCGGCAGACCCTCGCCCGGCAATTGCTCTTGCACATTTTTGACGAAACCAACCAAGAAGCTGAAAACAACGACTGGCTCGGACACTGGACCCAGCAGCGGGAGTGGATCATCCGGGAAAGCCATTTTTTGGTGCTCCACCTTTCTTTCATCGAAAAGATACTGGTTACCAAATACGGGGATCACCCTGATTTTGCGGACGAGAATATTGGACTCTTTATTCAGGAAGAAATTATGCCTTTCGTGACCGATAGCAGCGGGCAGGTACGCGAAAATTTCGTGTTGGTCATCACCACCGGACGCGGTAGAACGAAATGGTGGACTCGCCTTACCGAAGAAGATCATTACAGCCAATACCGCCGCTTCACCAGCTTCCGCCCGGTAGAATCGATTATCTCTGCGATCGAAGATGCCGTAAGTCGCCGCGACGATATCGAGACGAAATTCAACCTGGTGAAGGTGATGTTTGGTTCCTAAGCTTTGCCTATGCACGACCGAAAAACAATGATCATCGTCTGGGCCTGGGCATCCCAGGGCCTGGGCGTGGGGAATTGGCAAATTGCCAGCGTAAACCACAAAGAAGACCTGGTGGTTTGCCTGGACTTACTGGCCACGACAGCCAGTATCCTGGAATTACAAGCACACCTGGAACAGTATACCCGTCAGGGAGGGACAGTTGTCCTTTTGCTGCACCGTCACCACGGCTATCACCAGGATCACGTGAAGACCCTGCTGGCCCTTCAGTTACCCGCCGATCACGGCAGTTTTCAATGCTTTCTCTTTGGCGAAGGCGCCGATGCGGTCTACCTGACGACCAACCCACGCGGACTATTAGGTACTGCTGGCACGTTTTCGGCCCGCGTAAATTTCGGCGGGCAGCAACTGGATGTTTCGGCCGTGGCGGATGCGGACCGCAAAGAACTGAAACCCGCTCATTTTAATTACGTGTGGCAATTGTACCAACTGGCGCTACGCCGCCGCATCTTCGAACTTCGGGAAGATTTGTTCAGCTACCTGGGGCAGTTTCTGCCCCGCCCCAATTTTGCCCCCGGCGAATTGTACACGCTGCTGTCCCGACCCCAGGATCGGCTGTTACTTTTGCGGTTGTTGAGTTTCGTCGGCCGTATCCGCAAGCATTCGGATTTAGCAAGGGAAATTCGTATCTTTGAACGGAACAACAACAACACACTTACCTTCGAAGATTGTGGCATTCAGTTGGAGGCAGCCTACGGGCCGCTGGCTGCCGAACAGCACAATGCTTTGGTCACTTTTTTACGGCAAAACCTGCTTGCTAGCGGGGAAGCAGTGCACGTCGTCGATTTGAGAAAACGGTTTGATGGGTTATTGTTGCAAATACCTGGACCAACCTATTTTTCATGAAGACCGGGCTTTTTATCGAAGGAGGACGACCATTGCCACCCGTACTGGCTGCCTTTTTTAACCGTGCGGGTTACCAGCTTGTTCCGCTCCAATTGGCGCAGGACACCTGGCCTTTTTTGGTGAAAAGCGCAGCTGCCCTGCTACTGATGTTGCCCGATTCGAGCCAGGGGATGTTTTTGTTGTCGGGGCAATTGTGGCACCGTTATTTATTAGATGAAGCGCCCGAATGCCAATTGTTGTTTGCCAGTTACCAGGCGGTGAGCCACCCCAATCATTTGGACATCCTGGAACTGCCCACTGCACCAACCAATTGGATAGCACAGGCTTTCCCGGTAGGAGAAATGAAAAACCTGCCACCGGTAGAAGGTATGGATTTACAGGAAAAATTGCACCGGTTTTTTGCCGGCCACGGCGACGATAGCATCGTGGCCGTATTGTCGAGAATTCGCCTGGTGGTACAAATGGCCAGCCGGGAGCAGCAACGAATGAATACACCCTATCCGGAAATATTTCAGGAACTGGTGGCGCCAGCGCAATTGGATAAAAAATGGGCAGAATGGCGTAACCGGTGGATCAATTATTATCCGCTTTTTGAAAATACCCCCATCGCGGTTAAATTGCATAGCATTGCCAGGGCTGCTACCCAGTTGGAAGATTGGATGATGACGGGTGGCCGAGATGAAGAATCCTTAGTGAACGGAACAATTCTCCGGATCTTAAACGATATCCGGAAGGAACTCCAGCAGATCGAAAAACAGTATGTCGTCCAAAAATTATCATATCCTTATCGTTGATGATGATACCGAGTTTCATCAGCAGATTCGTTACGCTTTCCGCCGGCAGTTTTTATTCGCCGGCGCAGTAGAAGAACAACAACTTTTTCAGTTGTTGGACGGCCAGGAACACTATGATCTGCTTTTGCTGGATTTGGTGCTGGACGATTCCGAAACCAAAAAAGGCCTGGAACTCATCCCGGAACTGGTGCGCCGCTTTCCGCAATTACCGGTCATTGTCGTTACCGCCGACCGGTCGATCGATACGGTGGTGGAAGCGATGAAACGCGGGGCCAAGAATTTTCTCGTAAAAGATGATTTCGATTTCGACTACTGGCAGCAGAAGTTTACCGAAGTGATTGAGGGTAGCCGTTTACGGCAGGAGAACCAGGTGCTACGGGCGGAGGTCAGTCGCCGCCGGGCGCAGGAAAACGAAGCTTACCCCTTCATTGGGGAGTCGCTCCAGATTCAGGAAATCAAGCGCATCCTCACCCTGGTTTCAGAAGAGCCCGATATCACCGTACTTCTCACCGGCGAAACCGGTACGGGCAAGGAGGTGGCAGCTCGCTACCTGCACGCCCAGGGTGCCCGCCGGTTGCGGCCCTTCCAGGCCGTCAATTTGTCGGCCATTCAGGATACCTTACTGGAAAGCACCTTGTTTGGCCACAAGAAAGGCGCTTTTACGGGCGCTTCCCGCGACATGGAAGGTTATTTCAGCCAGGCCAATTCCGGCATCCTGATGCTGGATGAAATTGGCGATATCGACCAGAATATCCAGATCAAATTGCTGCGCTTCCTCGAAACCAAAATGATCCGGTCCGTGGGCTCAGACCAGGATGTTCAACTGGACGTCCAGGTGGTTACGGCCACTCACCGCAACCTGGCAGCGGCGGTAGCGGAAGGACGGTTTCGTGCCGACCTGTTCCAACGCCTCAAGGCAATGGTCATTGATCTGCCGCCCCTGCGCACCCGGTGCAACGACATTCCGCTGCTGCTCCGCCATTATTTTCAACAGGATGACCTGGACACCGTGCTCACGAAAACGGCCCAGGAAGCACTGCTGAACTACGATTGGATCGGCAACATCCGGGAACTCAAGAACGCCGTCAGCTACATGCAGCTGCGCGCGCGCATCCAGGACAAGAAACGGATTGACGAATACTGCCTGCCCGTAGAAATAACCAACCCTGGCAGCTTTCAATTGCCGCCTTCCGTACATACAGGGGATTACTCCGGCATGATCTTGTCTCCAACGTCCCCGTCTGGCGCTGGCAGGAACATCGACGAAGAACATGCACTCATCGACCTGGATCGGATTGAGAAATTGCTCATCCAGAAGAATAGTGTAAAAAAGGATGTCGCCCTGGCCATTGGCCTCGAGAACACCGATAACCTCCGCTATCGGATCAACAAGCATTTTGAAAAACATCCCCACCTTTTTGCCAACTTTCCGACCATCAGCCAAAGTTATCGCAGGATCGTGAAGTTGTAGGCACACCTACCCGTAGGGCAAAAAAAAAGAGGGCACCAGCAGGGTGCCCTCGTGAGCTAATAAATTAGCTTTTAACTTCAAACGGGATTAAGAATCAGCTCCGAAGAGCCAAGTCGAAAAACTGAAAAGTACACTTAGGATAGATTGGATTCTATGTTTTCTCAAAGCATGTTCTTCAACATGCAAAAAAAAGGCAATAATATCTTTATCACGCATTGGTAATATACAACTGACAGTGTAAAAATCAAGCCATTTTTTTCAGAAAAGCCCGTTCAGGGTAAGGATGGTGTCTAACCTGCTGGTAATCAATTTGTTTGAAGGCCCCTTTTTTTAGTAGTAGCAATAGCAGCGCTGGTAGCCTTTTGCTAAAATCGATTGTATTTCGTTTTTATACGAAAAAAAAACGTTTTGAACAGGAACGGGATAGCTCGGGTTCCATTTTTAAGGTTGTGAATTACCTGATCTCCAGAGGGGCGGGGGCAGGGCTTTTTAGCCAACAAGATTCACCAAAACCTTGAGTTTTAGTAAATCTAAGCAGCGCACTCCTTGGTGCACCGACCCCTAAGCAGACCCAGAATGGGTCGTATGTTTATAGCCAAGCGCATAGGGAAGGACGGTATGTTTAAAAGTGTAAAAGTTGGGCAAGTGTAAAAGTTAGTGCAGAGCGGGTATTGGACAGTCTATACCGCCTTAGCTGTGAGCCCCCAAAGTAGCCAACAAGATTCCCCCGCTGGCATCGCAGTCACAGACTGCTGTCGATATTTATTCGTAGATAGAATCTACGAATAGCGGTACAACGGGGGAGTTTTAGCGATTTTTGCCTTTTCTCCCTTTAGGGTTGGGGCAA
>PZPC01000114.1 GCA_003045895.1 Bacteroidota bacterium | reverse complement strand
TTACACACTTACACACTTACACACTTACACTTTTTACCCTACCCGCCCACCCGGCGGCCTCCGGCCACACGCGTCTGCACGTCTACCTGCTGGAGGCGCTTCAGGTCGACCATGAGTGCGGTATAGGCATCGTTGGCATCGACGGTCCAGGTCTGTCCGGCGTAGGTGACGGCACCTTGCTGCCGGTTCCAGTCGCTGGCCAGCAATACGTAGCGGTTGCCGGCTTTGGGGCTGGGGCCGAAGATGAGGTAGCGGTCGTCGCCGGCATCTTCGAAGCTGACGGCGAAGCGGTTGGCTTTGGGGCTAAAGAGGAACACGCCCGGCGTGCCCCGGCGGAAGGTCACCTGGTCGCGCTTGCGGCCGTTGACAATCTTGATCTCCCCTTCGATGATTTCGGATTTGCCGCCGCTGAGTTCGCGGTACAGAACAATGTCGTCGGAGAGGTAAAACTGAATCTTCTGCAGGTCGCCTGCGGTCCAGTTGTTGTCTTCGTAGAAGGTTTGGGTGAAGGGGCTGAGCGTAGGGCTGCAGGCAGTAAACAACAGGCTCAGCGCAAAAATACCGGGGAGCAAGTAGGTTGTATTTTTCATGTCAGGATTTTTTCTTGGCAAAGTAGGCAGGCTGCGGGCTATTGTAAAGCCCTTTAAGACAATTTAACCAAGGTCTTAACGGAGTTTAACGCATGCCCCCTAGCGTTTCTCCCGAAAGAAGCCCTGCATTAGGGCGCCGCAGGCCTCGTGCAGGATGCCGAATTCAATTTTGGTTTTCGGGTGCAGCAGCTCGCGTCCGAAGCGCATGAACCCGCGTTTGTCGTCGGGCGCACCGTACACCAGGCGGTCCAGTTGGGCCCAGGCCAGGGCACCCGCGCACATGACACAGGGCTCGAGCGTGACGTAGAGGGTACACCCCTTGAGGTACTTGCCACCCAGGAAATTGGCCGCTGCCGTCAGGGCAATGATCTCGGCGTGGGCCGTCACGTCGGTTAGCTGCTCGGTTTGGTTGTGGCCCCGGGCAATGATCTGGTTGTTGGCCACCACCACGGCGCCTACGGGTACTTCGCCCGCGTCGGCCGCCAGCTGGGCTTGCCGCAAGGCCTGTTGCATGAAATGTTCGTCGCTGTTTACGGATAGCATCTGCTTCTCAGGTATTTTGCGAGCCCAAGGTAGGGCGGATTGTCGGATCATCCATGGAGAAGGGCGGAAATTCTGCCACTTAGGCCTCTTTCCTTTATTCTTTTCCTCCATTCGAAAATATATCCTAATTTACCCACCTTACCAATACGATACCCTGCATGAAGACGGCCCTGAACCAACAACTCCAAACCCTGAACGACAGCCTGGACGCGCTTTTCGCCGATTTGGCACAGCATTCCTCCGCGGTATTGAATAGCCCGCCAGCGCCGGATAGCTGGTCGCCCATGCAGGTGTTGCACCACCTGCTGTTGTCCGAAAAATATTCGCGCCTGTACTGCGAAAAGAAACTGAGCCACCAGCCGGAACTGACCCAGGCAGGGGTGGGAACCTGGTTTCGCACCAAGTTGGTGCGCTGGTACCTGCTGTCGCCGCTCAAGTTCAAGGCGCCGCCGGGTATCAGTGGGGAGGCTTTGCCGGCCAGCGATGAACTGCCAAATGTGATCGCCCAATACCACGCGGAGCGCGAAAACTTCCAGGCTTTCCTAAACGAACTCCCCGACGAATACCTGGACAAGGAGGTGTACAAGCACCCGTTTGGTGGCCGACTGACAATAGGTGGCATGATGACGTTTTTTACCGCCCATTTTGAAAATCACCGGCGGCAGATTTATCGGGCTTTGCGGTAGGAGGGGGGGCGGAAATCGGAAGTGGGGGGTGGGAAGTCGGAAGTTTTTGACCGTGTAAAAGTGTAAAAGTTGGGCAAGTGTAAAAATTGGGGTTGAGCGGTTATTGGAAAGTCTCAAGTCTCCTTTCTTCCTCGCCGCGAGCCGCCCACGCTGAATACTTGTCAGGCGTTTTGCGTTGCCCTGCAACGAGGATCAAAGTCATATTTTAAAATTTAACTAATTAGATAGCTGTTTTTTTTTACTTTTACAATTGTTAGATAGGAGTAAACCTTTAGGTAAGCGCTCTTGTATCTTCTCTCTTGAAATTGATTTAACCATCTTATTTTACCTGAAAGTAGCTGCGGTACTTCTCCTTCCCAAAACACAACAAACTCATGAAATATCTACGCGCTTTATTGGGCAGTTTACTGCTTTTGTCGTTTATGCCATTTAGCCAAGCCCAACTCGTTTTTTCAGGCAGTAATTGGACCATCGGAACACTTAACCTGGAAAATAGCACTTATCAGATTTTGGGCAGCCCGCCTGCTTCTACACCTAAAAGGCTATATACGGATATTGCAATGACACCAGATGGTCGGATTTTAGCATCAGGTGGTATATTAAGCCAAGCAGACGGCATAAATGAATCCTATTTAATAGCCATCAATACCCATAATGTACTGGAAAGTGATACCCTATTTGTACTGTACGGTAGTCAAACAGGATCTTTGGCCTGTGACAGTGCATACAATGTCTATATGGGTAGTGGTAGTTTATACTCCTATAATCTATTAACAGAAGAGCTTACTTTTCTGGGGACCAACCCAAATGGTTGGAATACAGGCGATATAGCCTGGTTTGACGGTCAGCTTTATGGAAGCCAAATAAGTTTGTTTCAAACGAATGGTAATCCGCCGCCGCATTTTTTTCGCTATGATTTTGATGCGGTTAATATTGACCAAAGTGCTTCTACAACGGATGAGTTCCCGTTTTTCATTGGTCTAAGTAAAGTTTACGACTACCAAAACGAGCGCTTCCGTTTCATCGGCAATGAAGCCATCCGTGGCTGTTGTGAAGGGGTGAGGGACACGTCTGTACTTTACGAGATATTTTTAGAAGACACCACCTACACGGAATTGTTTCGCCTTGCGTTGGAGCCATTTGATCGCTATATGACAGGTTTAGCCAGTTCTGATGAATTTCGCCGCAATTTTAGTTTACAGCTCGACCTAGATGCCGATGACAGTAGCGGTCGGTTTATCGATCACCATCAAGTAGATGGCCTGTGTACCCGTACCTTTCGCTTGGCAGATACCGATACCCGTATTCGCGCAACAGCGGCGGGGGTAGATTCTTTGGTGGTGGAATTGGCGTTGGGCGTGCATCCTTTGGGCGAGGAATTACTTTCGGTAACGGCACTACCTGGCTTTGTTGTTGAAGGCAATGGGACCACCCGCATCAAGGTAATCCCGAATGACATAGCCGATATTGAAAACCTTGAACTATTAATATCCAGCTTCCAACTCAATATTGCTGGCGATACCTTGCGTACGGGCGAGCGGCGCGTAGATTTTTTTCTCTATAGCCAAGATCAGGTCAGTGATGGATCTATGGCCTTTGTCTATCCACAGCCAGATGTCGTTCCCTATCCGGGCGAGGATTATGCGCTGGAGCTTTGTCCACAGACTACCGAAAATCTTTTTGTGGGCCTGGGCGAGGGCGTGTACACCGATGGGCATTGGTCACCTGCCTTGGGGGGGCAGCTTCGATAATTATTTTAATCCCGCTGCGGGCGCTGGTGTGTATTACTACATTGTACAGGAAGGTAGCTGTGGGCCAGATTCTGTTGCGGTGACCATCAGCATAACGGATCAATTGTTGTTCAACTATGGTGGCACGTCGAGGAATGTGCAAGACGTATATCTATGTCCCGGCGACACGGTTGTTTGGGCAGCCAATACCAGCGTTCTGCAAAGCTGGGAATGGAGTGTGGGCAATCCTACTGCTACTCAAATTATGATAAGCACGCCAGGTGTTTATAACCTGTTGGCCTACGACATCAATGGCTGCGAGTATTATTATCGCACGCGATTCAAATACCCCGATTGGGAAGATTGGAGTGGCCAAGGCCCGTATTTGATGACGGATACAGTGACGAGATGTGCGGGTACGACCTTGGGCTTTTTTGGTAATTCTGTTTCCACTGATACGATCATCTGTGCCACGGTACCTTCCACGAGCGATTGCGATTTTACGCATTGCCGAACCTTCCGCTTTTTGCCTGATATTGAAGTACGGGATACGGTTTCTATTTGCGCGGGAACCAACTATACCTGGTACAATCAGCCTTATACTCAAGCGGGTACCTACTCCTATTTGATCCCATCCGAGGTCAATACCTGCGACACCCTGGCCCTCCTGGCGTTGAATGTTTATCCTACCTACGAGCGTAATTTCGTAGTGAATCTCCCACCTGGAAGCAGTTTTACGGTAGGTGATTCGGTACTTACCCAAGCGGGTTTGTACAGTATACTACTGGCAACTACGCAAGGTTGTGACAGCCTCATCAATGTGGAGGTAGAAGTGGCAACGGAGCTGGATGAACTTCAATCAGCGCAATGTCTAATTCCCAATCTATTGCAAAAAGGACAGGCTCCCTGGCAAATTATTTGTCCCTACGGCGTACGGCTGGTCGAATGGGAGTTATATGATGTGCATGGTCGAAAAATAGTAGCCGAAGTTCAGCCTGCCGCTACTTTAGTGTTGTTAAATGAGCAAGCTCAGGCCAGGTTAAGTGCCGGGGTTTACTTCTACCATCTGGTGTTGGAGGAAGGCGGCATTAGTCGACATAAAACTGGAAAAGTCGTGTTTTTGGAGTGATGCTGCTACTGGAAAAGGACTCACCGCAACACCGACACCGGCATGCGCTGGTCATAGTCGCCCTGAATGACGGGGCTTTGCTGCTGGCCGGTATAGTCCTGCACCTGGCGGGTGATGTACTGGTACAGCTCCTGCACCCGCACTACGCCGTCGCCGTCGCGATCGGCTTCGCCCTTCATACCGCGAAGGAGGAAATGACTAAAAACCCCCTGCCGCAGTCCACTCGATTCCAGCGAGGTTTCCTCGGCCTTAGACGACATAATGAGCGCCGTACCGTGGCGGGTGCTGGCGAGGTTTTCGTAGTATTTGGTGAGCAAATTAGGTAGCGTACCCCCGCGGGCTGCCAGGAGGCCGCCCGAGTGGCAGGCATCTGCCAGGCAGAGCTTGTAACCAGCCGGGCTCTGGTCGAGCATGCGCTTGATCTCCTGGTGGGTGAGGGTATTGTTAACCCCGTCGTAGTCGATAGGCAGAAAAGCGCCGGGCAAGCCGTGGCCGGAAAAGTAGAGGATGACCAGGTCGTTGGGCCCCGCCCGCAGGAAGAGCTCCTGCATGGCGGTGAGGATGTTCTGCCGGGTGGCGTCTTCGTCGATCAGTACGCGCACGCGTTCGTCGGGCACGGAGCCACCCTGGGGGCTTTTGAGGAAAGCAAACAGGCGGTAGGCATCGTCGTCGGGGAAGCGCAGGGCCGGCATGTATTTGTACGAAGAGACCCCTATGATGAGGGCCCAGATCTTGGTCGTGGGGGTAGGAGCGACGGTGGCTTCAGGGGTGCTTTTGCGGGTGTTGCCGAGGTATTTCCCCGCTGCCCAGCGGCCTTCGAAGATGGCGCCGCTTTGTTCGTAGTAGGTGCCGTAACCGGCAAAAGCGCCAGCCGCCATTTCGCCTTCGTAGCGGTCGCCATTTTGGTAGCGCACCAGGCCACTGCCGTGGGGTTGGCCACCCTGGAAGGTACCCTCGTAGCGGTCGCCCTGCCGGAACACGTAGGTGCCGAAGCCGTTCTGGCAGTCGCCGCTGAGGCAGCCCATGCCGTTGCTGGGGCCCGGATTGGTCACTAAGCCCCCTTCCACCCATTCGCCCTGCAGCACCTGGCCGCTGGTGTTGGTGCGGCGGCCCTGGCCGTGGGGCAATCCGTCGGCAAACTGGCCGCTGTACTGGTCGCCGTTGGGGTAGTAGAAGATGCCGGCGCCGTGGGGCCTGCCGCTCCGGAAGCTGCCTTCGTAGCGGCTGCCGTCGGCGTAGGCGTAGGTGCCGCGCCCGTCTTCACAATCGCCCAGGAGGCAACCCGACTGAATGACAAAACCACCGTCGAGGCCCAGCATGGGCTGGTTGGGGTATTGGTACTGCCCGTTGTTGTCGACGGCCTGGCCACGCCGCCACTGCCCGGTGTACTGGTGGCCATCGGGCCAGGTTTTGGTGCCGTAGCCCTCGGGGTTGCGGTGTACCCACTGCCCTTCGTAGCGGCTGCCGTCGGCGTAGGTGCAGATGCCTTGTCCGTGGATTTCACCCTGCTGGAAGGTGCCCACGTAGATGGCGCCACCCGGTGTGAGGTAGGTGCCCGTGCCGTTGGTGCAGTCGCCGGCTACGCAACCACTCGCTGCGGGGCCACGCCCGGCCAGGGCGGCAGGATGGTCCTGGGCGGCGCGTAATTTGCCGTACTGCCAGAATCCCTGGCGGTAGCTGCCGTCGGGGTACCAGTAGCTGCCCGCGCCGTGGGGCTGGCCCTGCCGAAACTGGCCCTGGTAGCGTTCTCCGTTGGGGTAGATGAGGGTGCCTTCGCCCTCAGCCAGGCCCTGGCGGAAGGCGCCGGCGTAGCGTTGGAGGTTGTCGTAGCGGAAGATTCCGTCACCGTCGTAGCAATTGCCCTCCAGACACTGGGCCACCAGCTGACCGGGCATCATTGCCGAAAGGAGAAACAGCAGGGCGCTGACGAAAAAGCTTTCTGTCAGCCGTTTTGGGTGTATATGCATGGGTAGAGTCGGTTGCTGCCAGGGGGTCATCGGATCACAGACACGGGCATGTTTTCGTCAAAGGTACCCGTTAGGGTTGGTGTTTGCACATTGCCGGTATACTGGCGCACCCGCTGGTGTACGTAGTTGAACAGTTCGCGGATGGTGATCAGGTTGTCCGTGTTGGTATTGGCTTCGCCTTTGAGCCCGCGGATGAGGAAGTGGCTGAAGATGCCCGAGCGCAGGCCGCGGTCTTCGAGCGAGTATTCTTCTCCCTTCGACGACAAGAGCAGGGCGGTGCCACCCGAGCTGGCGTTGAGGGCCTCGTAGTATTCCTGGATCGCCAGGTGTATCGTCGGGGCCCGGGCCGCCAGCAAGCTGCCGGCGTGGCAGGCATCGGCCAGCACCAGTTTGTGTTTGGAGTGGCTTTGTTGTAGCACCTGGCGGATTTCTTCGTGCTCCAGCCGGTTGGCAAAACCATCGTAATCGATTGGCAGGAAGCCCCCCGGCAGGCCGTGGCCCGAGAAGTAAAACAGAATCATATCGTTCTCGTCGGCCCGCATGAAAACGCTGCGCATGGCGCTGAGGATACCCTCGTGGGTAGCGTCCTCGTCGATGAGGAGCTGGATTTGGTTGTCGGGCAGGGCGCCGCCCTCGGGGCTTTTCAGGAAGGCAAACAATTGGTAGGCGTCGTCATCGGTGTAGCGCAGGACGGGCATGTGGGTATAGCGGGCCGCACCCACCACCACGGCCCAGATTTTAACTTCGGGGCTGGTCTCCATGCGTACTTCTTGCTGGGGCGTCTGCTGGGAGGTGAACAATTGCTGGGTGGGGCTGCCGTTGTCCCAGAGGGCGCCCACTATTTTGCCGTTGGCGTAGTACATCACGCCTTTGCCGTGGGGAGCGTGCCGTTGCCAGCCGCCCTCGTAGCGGTCGCCCGACGAATAGTAGACGTTGCCCACGCCGGTGGGGATGCCGTTGTTGAAGTCGCCAATGTATTTGGAACCATCCTGGTAGGTGAATTTACCCTTTCCGGAGGTGCAGTTCATGGTGTTGCAATTGCGCAGGTTGGTGGTGTCGCCGCTGAAGGCCAGCTTGCCCCAGTCGGCCAGGTACTGGTTGTTCTCCCACTGGCCGTTGATCTGTTCGCCGTTGGCGTAGTAGAGGGTGCCCAGGCCCTGGCGGAGGTTGGCCTGCCACTGGCCTTCGTAGCGGCTGCCATCGGAATAGAACATGGTACCCCGGCCCGCAAAGATGCCGCTTTCCAGCTGACCCTCGTAGCGGTCGCCGTTCTGGAAGCTGAAAACCCCTTCGCCGTGGGGTTGGCCCTGCTGCCACTGCCCCTCGTAGCTGCTGCCGTTGGCGTAGGTCATGAGGCCTTCGCCATCGTACTTGCTCATTTTGAAAAATCCGAAGTATTCATCGCCATTGGCCAGGATCATGCGTCCTTTGCCGGCGCGTTCCTGTTCTTTCCAGTTGCCGATGTATTTAGAGCCGTCGGGGTAGGTGAGGATGCCTTTGCCGTCCATTTTGCCGTTGCGAAAATCCCCTATATACCGGGCACCACCAGGAAATTCGTAGGTGCCGTAACCGTCGATACAATTGCCTTTGATACATTCGTGCTGGGCGGATAAATTCAGTACACTACTAAAAATCAGTAAAACGAGAACGAGTTGCTTATTCATGTTGGATTGCGTTAAAATACAAAATTGTAGGGTCTGATCATAAAGGGGATTTGGGGAGCAGGGAAGTTTATAGGGTTGGAAATGATATGCTAAAAACCCACAAGGACGGGTAGTTATTGCTTGGTGGGAAAGAAAATCCCCGTTTTTCTGGACGGCTTTTTTATTGGTTTACGGAACGGTAGTTTTTAGCTAGGTTTCGGTGACTTATGCCGTTGTGAAAGGTAAAACACTTATCTTTGCCGCCGCCGGAGCGCAGGGGTATGCCGCAGTGCTCAGGTACCAGTTGGGGTGGTCGTTGTTACCCACATCGTGCCCATTGGATGAATGCCGACATTTGCCTAACTTTGCAAAAAAAAAGCAATATGAAGTTTTATCTCCCATTTCTGTTTTTTGCCAGCTTGCTGGCAGGCATGACGGCTTGTAAGTCGACCGGCCAGGCCAAAGGCAGTGCCGCTACAACCGAAGCCGCTGCCATGGCTCCCGTTAAAGGAACCACCTTCGGTGCTACTTTCCAACCCGAAAAGGTCCTTTCTTACGAAGAATTGGTGGCCAGCGTACCCGCCACCGATAGCCTGACCACCGTGGTGAAAGGAATCGTTGAGGACGTCTGCCAAATGAAGGGCTGCTGGATGAACATTGCGGGCTCCGACGGGGAAGCGATGATGGTCCGGTTCAAGGATTACGGTTTCTTTATGCCCAAGGATATTGCGGGCCGTGAAGTGATCATGAGCGGCAAAGCGTTCTTCCAGACCACCCCGGTGGACGAACTGCGCCACTACGCCGAAGATGCCGGGAAATCGCCCGAAGAAATTGCCAAGATCACCGAGCCCAAGCTGGAACTGAGCTTTTTGGCCGACGGCGTGATCCTCGTTGAAGAGTAGCACCGCCTTTCCCTGACCAGGCAGCGCGTACCCACCTCGTAGTACGACGGGGTACGCGCTGCGCTTTGGGGAGTTAAGAGATCCTATGTTCATCTCCCAACAGGCGCTAAGCGGTCCAACCTGGCATTTCTTTGCTTTTTCAACCCCAATGCAACACCCGTACTTTAGTTACGTTTAATAAGAAAAGCTAATTCTGACCGCAGGCCGATGAGGAAAATGGATTATTTGGCAGCCAAGGCGTTTATACTGGACAAACTCCAGACTGAACTTTCGGAGAAGCTCTCCTACCACGGGCTTCACCATACATTGGACGTGCTGCAGGTAACCCAGGAGCTGTGCGAACTCCTCGGCGTAGGAGACTACGAAACCACCATCCTGAAATCGGCGGCCCTCTTCCACGATGCGGGCTTCATCATCAACAACGTCCAGCACGAAAGACTGGGCTGCGAAATCGCCCGCGAACACCTGCCGCGTTTTGGCTACCGACGCCAGGAAATTGAACGCATCTGTAGCATGATTATGGCTACCCGTATTCCCCAGAGCCCCCAAAACGCACTGGAAGAGATTATCTGTGATGCCGACCTCGACTACCTGGGCCGTGCCGACTTTTACGAAATTGGGGCCACCCTTTTCCTGGAACTACAAGCCTACCAGGTACTAGATGACGAAGAAGAATGGAACCGTATCCAGGTTCGTTTTCTGGAAGCCCACGCCTTTTTTACTTCCGTCAACCAGGAGCGCCGCACCCCCCGTAAGTTGCAGCACCTGGAAGAGTTGAAGTCGTTGGTGGCACGTTACGGGTAGCGAATTTGCTATCCCCGATATGCTGTTTTTCCCGTATCTTCACCCGATGAAATACCCCATTGGCATACAAGACTTCCGCAGAATCCGCACCGAAGACTACGTCTATGTGGATAAAACCCGCCACATCTACGAGATGCTGGAGGGTGGTGTGTACTTCTTCCTCTCGCGCCCACGCCGCTTTGGTAAGTCGTTGCTGTTATCCACCATGAACGAGCTGTACTCGGGCAGCCGCGACTTGTTCGAGGGGCTTTGGATACACGATCAATGGGATTGGGAAGCGCAGCGGCGGCCAGTGATTTGGTTGAAGTTCGCCACGTTCCAATACAAAGACTACCCGCTGCGGGATGCCATCTTCGCTGGGCTGGCGAAGGAGGCCGAGCGTCTGGGCGTCTCCCCGCCCGACGGCGAGATGGTGCATCCCTTGCTGGATTTGTTGCAAAAAATCAACGCGCACTACGGCGAAAAAGCCGTGCTACTGATTGATGAATACGACAAACCCATCATCGATTTCCTCGACGACATTGCCCGTGCCGAATCCAATCGCGATACACTCAAGTGGCTCTACTCCATCCTCAAAGACAGCGACGCGCTGCTGGAAAAAATCTTCATCACGGGTGTTTCCGCGTTTAGTAAGGTCAGCATATTTTCGGATTTGAACCACCTGTCTAACCTGACGCTTCACCGCAACGCATACACCCTGCTGGGTATCACGCATGCTGAAGTGTTGGCCTATTTTACCGAGCCTTTACAAGTTATTGCCAATGAAATGGGAGTGTCCTTGGCGGGAGTCATCGACCAAACCGCGCGCTGGTACAACGGCTACAGTTGGGGCGGCAAGGAGCGAGTGTATAATCCCTTTTCACTGCTGAGCTTCTTGGGCAGCAGGCAGTTCCAAAATTTCTGGTTCCAGACGGGTACACCCACTTTCTTGGTCAAGGAAATGAGGCAGCAAAAGTTGTATAATCCCTCTGGGCGGGAGTTTAATTCCAGCGACTTGTCCAATTTCGACTTTACCCGCCTGAACCCCATCACGGTGCTGTTTCAAACGGGATACCTCACCGTAACCCACTACGACGCGGAACTGCAACTCTACAGCCTGGACTACCCCAACAAAGAAGTACGTTCCTCGCTGGAACAAATGCTCATCAACATCTACCTCGATGACCATCTGGAGGGGGCGGCATCCCGCGTAGGCAACATCCTGCGTGCCCTTCGCCGTAAGGACTTGGACACCGTCATCACCATCTTCAACGCCACCTTCGCGGGCATCCCCGCACAGCTCTGGCAGAAAGATAACGAGCACTTCTACCACGCACTCATCCACCTGACGTTCAGCTTATTGGGCGCTTACGTCCACTCCGAGGTTAACACCGCCAATGGCCGCTGTGATGCGCTGGTAGAAACCGCCGACCACATCTATGCTTTCGAGTTCAAATTGGACAAACCCGTGGCCGAAGCCATGCAGCAGATTCGCGACAGGGGCTACCTGGCACCTTACGCCGACTCGCCCAAGCAAAAAATAGCGGTAGGCATCAATTTTTCCAAGCAGAAAAAGGCAGTGGCGGATTGGGCGGCGGAGGAAATGTGATGGGTTTAGACTCCTTCAAGCCTACCTCAGAACGTTCAATATCTGCTTTGATATACAGCAAAAGAGGAAGTGAATATTCCCCCCAAAAGCCCTATATTTGTACCCCATGAAATACCCCATTGGCATACAAGATTTTCGTAAACTTCGCGAAGGAGGCTTCGTTTACGTAGACAAAACCCAGCATATCTTCAATTTGCTGCAAGGAGGCAACTATTTCTTCCTCTCGCGTCCACGTCGTTTTGGCAAGTCGTTGCTGTTATCCACCATGAACGAGCTGTACTGCGGCAGCCGCGACCTTTTTGATGGCCTCTGGATTCAAGACCAATGGGATTGGGAACAGCTGCAGCGACCGGTGATTTGGTTGAAGTTTGCCAGCCAAGGAATTAGAACCATGGGGCTATTGGCTGGTTTACAACACATGCTAGATTCAGAAGCCAAACGCTTAAACGTAGTTTTAACGGAGCAAGATTTTAGCCTCAAGTTTAGGGAACTCATCAAAAAAGCAGCAGGAGACAGCAAAGTCGTCCTGCTCATCGACGAATACGACAAGCCCATCATCGATAATTTAGACCATATTCCTTTGGCAGAAGCCAATCGGGATGTGCTTAAAAGTTTCTACTCCGTACTCAAAGACAGTGACCCTTATATAGAATTGCTCTTCATCACGGGCGTTTCCGCCTTTAGCAAAGTGAGCATTTTTTCGGATTTGAATAATTTGAGTAACCTGACCCTGAGTATACATG
>PZPC01000032.1 GCA_003045895.1 Bacteroidota bacterium | reverse complement strand
TTGGGTTTCACTAAAATATTCAATTTCGCTGTCCTAATAATTGGGGGGAGATCAGTTCCTTATCAAAAACATAACCTTGGTCATTGGAATAGCTACTTACTACTAACTAAAGGAGCCCTTCCGCTCAAGTACAGTATTGATAATGGAATATTCACTTGGGTTGCAGAAGCAATAAAAGTTGAGGAGCTAGACTTAAAAATCAGTGAATTTGAATCCCCTGATTTTATCAGGTTTAGCAATTGATGCAATTTAGGTGCCCACTGGCTAGCTATGCGCTGGCCGCGTCACGCGGATAGACGTATAACACCCAGTGGGCGAAGCCGCGCCTTAGCGCGGTTGCGGGTTCCGCTTGGTTTTTTGTGGCCCTGCTACGCAACAGCCTTCTTAAACAGGAATAAACTCATAAATCCCATACTGGCTTTCATCATTCCGGGCCTTGGCAGCCAGGAATTGGGTGTTCACGCGTTTCTGCGCAGCCAGCATCTCCTCCACCGCATCAATCCGGACCCGGTTGGGGTTGATCAATCGGGCGGTAGACATCACCACCACCCCGCTACGCAGCAGCAATAGCTTTGAATCTTACGGAATTTAGGAACCCACCGCAGGCCTGCACGCTGGTTCGCCCATGCTAAAGCTTGGCAGGCTCATGCTAAAGCTTGGCAGGCTCATGCTTTAGCGTGGCCAAAACAGGCCCAGGTAGGCAAACAAAATGCGGCGCCATAAATGACGCTGAACCTGCGGCCAACGCCGCTACCGCTACCGCGAAGAACTCCTCTTACTCGCCGACCTCAACTACGAGCTCAGCCAGCGCATCCCCGTAGAAAGCGCCGCCGATGAGTTCCGCGTATTTGCTGGCGTTAATTTTAATAATGGTCATCAGCTCCTGCTGAACTCCCTCAATTCAAATTCTTCAGTGCCTCTTCCAGGTTCTGGATTTTGGCCTGGCCATCGGCTAGTTTCTGGCGTTCGCGGTCGACGACATCGTCGGGAGCACCGGCAACGAAACGCTCGTTGCTGAGCTTTTTCGAGACGGTCTGCACGAATCCCTGGAAATATTCCAGTTCTTTTTGCAAGCGGTCGCGTTCGGCATCCGCATCAATTTCTTCTTCAATTTCCAGGTAAAACGTGTCATTGCCTACCAGGAAGGAAACCGCGTTGGCGGGCTCCTCCGTGACCAGGGTGAGGGATTCCAGGTAGGCCATTTTCCGGACCGCTGCCTGCAAGCCAGCGTCATTGACCAGGGCTTCAGTCTTGCTCCCCGCCAGGGTCGACAGGCGAAGCAACTCGCGGGCTTTGATTTTCTTGACGTTGCGGGTTTCCCGAACTTTCACCACGGCCTCCTGGGCGAGTTCTACCCGCTGGATGAGGTCCGCATCAAAGTCTGTAGCAATGGGCCAGGTGCTCACGCAGCAGTCGTCGCCGAGGGTGCGCGCTTTAAGTCCGTGCCAAATCTCTTCGGTGACGAAAGGCATAAAGGGGTGCAACAAGGTCATCATCTGTTCGTAGACGGCGATGGTGCGCGCGTGGGTAGCAGCTGCAATGACACCGTCGGCGGGCTTGATCATCTCCAGGTACCAGGAGCAAAAATCGCCCCAGATAAATTTGTACAGTTCCATGAGCGCATCACCCAGGCGGTATTCCTGGATTTGTGCCGTGGTGGTAGCAATCACCTGGGCCAGGCGGGCTTCCATCCAACTGCACGCAATTTCACTAACGGGGTCAACAGCCTTGTCCGCGCTCACCTCCCAACCGTCGATGAGGCGCAGGGCGTTCCACATCTTATTACAGAAGTTGCGGCCTTGTTCGCAGAGTTTACTCTCGTCGAGGGCATTGCCCGTCACCGGGTCGATGGGGGCATCGAAAATGATATCGTTACCGGCCGAAGAACAAGACAACATCCCGAAACGAACGCCATCGGCTCCGTAGATTTCGATCAGGTTCAGGGCGTCGGGCGAATTGCCCAGCGATTTCGACATCTTGCGGCGCTTGCTGTCCCGCACCATCCCCGTGAAGTAGACATCGCGGAAAGGCATCGGCGGGTGGTCTTTGCCCAGTAGTTCCGGTGCCCATTCGTAGCCGGCCATGATCATGCGGGCCACCCAGAAGAACATAATATCCCAGCCCGTCACCAGGGTGCTGGTGGGGTAATAGTATTTTAATTCCTCCTGGTTTTCAAAACCATCGAAAACGGTGATCGGCCATAACCAGGACGAGAACCAGGTGTCCACCACATCTTCTTCCTGTTGGAGGTCGGCCAGGGTCAGGTGCGGTTTAGCCAGCTTTTGTTGGGCTTTGGCCAAAGCTTCCTCCGCAGTCCGGGCCACAAAAACCTCCCCGTCGTGGTACCAGGCGGGAATCCGCTGCCCCCACCACAGTTGCCGGCTGATGCACCAGTCGCGGACATTTTCGGGTTTGAGCCAGCTGTTGTACATGTTGCTCATGTTCTCCGGAAAAAAACGAACCTCACCCGAAGTAACCGCCTCCAGTGCGGATGCCGCAAACTCGTCCATTTTCAGGAACCACTGCAGGGTGAGCTTGGGCTCCACAACTGCGTTGGTGCGCTCGGAGCGACCCACGCGGGTGCGGTAGTCTTCGATCTTCACCAATGCGCCGGCTTCTTCCAGCAGCTTGCCCACATTTTTACGGGCTTCGAAGCGGTCTTGTCCAACGCAGAACTCCGCCAATTCGTTGAGCGTACCATCCAGGTTGATGATATCAATAACTTCCAGGCCATACTTCTGCCCCAGGTCGTAGTCGTTGGGATCGTGAGCGGGCGTCACTTTGAGGGCGCCGGTGCCAAATTCCAGATCGACGTAAGTATCGGTAATGATGGGTACCGACCGATTGACCAATGGCACGATCACCCGTTTGCCGTGCAGGTGCTGGTAGCGGGGATCATCGGGGTGAACGGCCAACCCCGTATCGGCCATGATGGTCTCGGGGCGTTGGGTGGCGATAACGACATATTCAGGGGTACCTTCCACCTGGTAGCGCACGTGAAAAAGGCGGGAATTTTCGTCTTCGTAGAGCACTTCCTCGTTAGACAAAACCGTGAGGGCTTCGGTGTCCCAATTGGTCATCCGCAGGCCCCGGTAGAGGCGCCCCTTCTCGTAGAGGTCAACGAAAACCTGGACCACGGCCTTGCTCAGGGATTCTTCCAGGGTGAAGCGGGTGCGTTCCCAATCGCAACTGGCGCCGAGTTTCTTGAGTTGATCCAGGATGATACCGCCGTATTCCTCCTTCCAGGCCCAGGCGTGTTCCATGAATTCATCGCGGGTGAGGTCACTTTTCTTGATGCCCTGGGTGCGCAGCAGTTTCACCACCTTGGCCTCCGTGGCGATGGAGGCGTGGTCGGTGCCGGGAACCCAGCAGGCATTTTTGCCTTCCAGTCGTGCTTTACGGATGAGAATATCCTGAATGGTATTGTTGAGCATGTGCCCCATGTGGAGGACGCCCGTCACATTGGGTGGCGGAATGACGATCGAGAAAGCTTCCCGTTCGTCGGGCTCACTGTGGAAGTAATTTTGGGCCAGCCAGTGGCTGTACCACTTATCTTCCGTTGTCTGGGGGGTATAATGCTTAGGTAAACTCATGCCGCAACTTTGATTCCTGAAAAAAGTGCCGCAAAGATAAGAATAACCCGTGGTAATCGGTGCCTAATTTTGTGGTCTTGTCTAGCTGGCGGTGGACTGGGCAGCCCGTGTTAATTCTGGTTGATGGGTACGATTACCCATTCACCCGTACCTCCATTCGGCCCTGGTCCTTGGCTTCCAGCGCCGTGGCCCCCTCCTGGAGGTAAGCATCGACCGCGCGAGCAGCTTCCCGCCCCTCACTGATGGCCCAGACGACGAGGCTCTGGCCCCGCCGCATATCCCCCGCCACGAAGATCTTGGGCACTGTGGTTTGGTAATCCTTGGCTTCCACGTTGCCGCGGGCGTCGAGTCCGACGCCCAGTTGTTCGATCATTCCTTGCTTTTGTGGGTGTAAAAAACCGGCTGCGAGCAGCAACAGTTCGCAGGGAATGTCCCGTTCGGTACCTTTTTGTTCCGTCATCTCCAGGCGGCCGGTTGCCGGGTTCTTCTCCCACAGCACCTGCACCGTTTGCAGGGCCTTGATCTGACCCTGGCCGTTGTCAATGATTTTTTTGGTCAGCAAGGCCCATTCCCGGTCACAACCTTCTTCGTGGCTCGTGGAGGTGCGCAACACCATCGGCCAGTTGGGCCAGTTGTTGGCAGCGCGTTCCACGGGTGGTTTGCCCATGATCTCAATTTGGGTGACCGATTTGGCGCCGTGTCGATTGGAGGTACCCACACAATCGGCCCCCGTATCTCCTCCCCCGATGACAACAACATGTTTACCGGTAGCCAGGATGGGCGTTTCACTACTTAGATCCTGGCTGGCTACCCGCATGTTGTTTTGCTTAAGGAACTCCATGGCGAAGTGTACCCCCTTCAATTCCCGGCCAGGAATAGGTAAATCACGGGGAACGGTAGATCCTCCACTGAGCACCACGGCATCGTAATCGGTGAGCAGGTGGCCAACGGGGATGTTCTCCCCTACGTTGGCATTGGTTTTAAAACGGACACCCGCAGCTTCCATCACGGCCAACCGGCGATCGATAACGTGCTTTTCCAGCTTGAAATCGGGAATGCCGTAGCGCAACAGTCCACCAATTGCGTCATCGCGTTCCAGTACCGTCACCGTATGCCCAGCGCGGTTGAGCTGGTCGGCAGCGGCCAGTCCTGCCGGGCCACTGCCCACAATGGCCACTTTTTTACCGGTACGGCTACTCGGTGGTGTGGGGCGCACATAGCCCCGTTCGAAAGCTATTTCGGCGATACTTTTCTCGATGTGTTCAATCGCAACGGGCGGCTGGTTGATCCCCAACACACAGGCCGATTCGCACGGCGCCGGGCAGATGCGACCCGTAAATTCCGGAAAATTATTGGTGCTGTTCAGGATTTTGTAGGCTTGTCGCCAATCCTCCTCGTAGACCGCATCGTTAAATTCGGGGATGATGTTACCCAGTGGGCAACCATTGTGGCAAAAAGGAACGCCACAATCCATACACCGGGCCGCCTGCTTGATGGTGCCTTCCACCGGAAACACTTCGTACAATTCCTTGTAATCCTTGACGCGCTGTTGAGCAGGGCGCACCTGGGGCAATTCCCGGTTATAAGTGAGAAATCCTTTTGGATCTGCCATGGTTATTGCTTTGAGGAAAGCTGACGTTCAGGTACGCTACTTTCCTGTTTTATGGTCTACCTGAAAATTTCTAAAAATTTACTGCTGCAGCCTTGACCCCCAAATCGGGTTTCTGCTGTTTGCGTTCCAATACCGCTTTGTAATCGCGGGGCATTACTTTGGTAAAGCAGGCCAACGTCGTCTCCCAGTTGTTGAGCATCTCCAGAGCCGTTTTGCTGCTGGTATAAGCGAAATGATTCCGCAGCATTTGCCGCAGGAGCTCCTGGTCGTCGGCATCCAATTCCTCGAGGTCAACCATTTCCGGGTTTAAGCGCTGGGCAAAATCCTGGCGTGGATTGTAAACAAAAGCCATTCCCCCACTCATGCCTGCGGCAAAATTCTTGCCGGTTTCCCCCAGGACAACCACCAGCCCACCCGTCATGTATTCGCAACCATGGTCACCGATGCCCTCTACGACGGTTTTCACGCCGGAGTTTCGGACGGCAAAACGCTCCCCAGCCATTCCTTTGATGTAGGCTTCACCTGCCGTAGCACCGTAAAAAGCCACGTTGCCGATAATAATATTTTCAGCAGGATTGAAAGTAGCCTCCCGATCCGGCACGACAATGAGCCGGCCACCGGAAAGCCCCTTGCCAAAATAATCGTTGGCTTCCCCTTCCAGGGTGAAAGCAAGACCGGATGCACCGAAGGCGCCAAAGCTCTGCCCCGCAGAACCCCGGAAGCGGTACTGGATGCTGCCGTCGGGCAACCCTTCACCGAGCCACTGCTTACTGATCTCATAAGACAGCATGGTGCCTACCGCCCGGTCGGTATTTTTGATGGTAAAAGAACCCGTTACCACCTGGGCCGCCCGCAGCGCTGGCTGAGCGTGGACGATGAGTTTACGGTCCAGGATGTGTTCAATACCGTGGTCCTGAGGTACCTGCTTGTACTGCCCCACTTCTTCACCCACTGGTTCTTTGTAGAGGATGGGCTTGAGGTCGATCTCCCGGTATTTCCAGTAGCTGATGTCCTTGTTGACCTTGAGCAGTTCTACGTGCCCCACCATCTCATTGATGGTGCGGAAACCCAATTCCGCCATAATCTCGCGCAGGTCCTGGGCCAGAAAGCGGAAAAAATTGATGACGTGTTCGGGATCACCCGTAAAGCGCTTGCGCAATTCTGGATCCTGCGTAGCAATACCGACAGGGCAGGTATTGGCGTGGCATTTACGCATCATAATACACCCCTCGACCACCAGCGCAGCGGTGGCTACGCCCCACTCTTCAGCACCCAGAAGAGTAGCAATGGCCAAATCCCGGCCGGTGCGCAACTGCCCGTCGGTTTGCAGGGTGACCCGGTCACGAAGCTTATTCCTGACCAGGGTCTGATGGCTTTCGGCCAGGCCCAACTCCCAGGGCATCCCGGCGTGGTGAATGGACGACAAAGGCGAAGCCCCTGTACCGCCATCATGCCCCGCAATGAGGATGACATCAGCTTTCGCTTTAGCAACCCCACTGGCGATGATACCGACGCCCGCTTTCGAGACCAGCTTGACGTTGATACGGGCGTCCCGGTTGGCGTTCTTGAGGTCAAAAATCAACTGTGCCAGGTCTTCGATCGAATAAATATCGTGGTGCGGCGGCGGGGAGATCAACCCTACGCCCGGAGTCGAGTGGCGAACGCGGCCGATCCAGTCATCGACTTTATCGCCGGGCAGCTGCCCGCCTTCACCAGGTTTGGCACCCTGCGCCATTTTTATCTGCAACTCCGAAGCCTGGCTGAGGTAGTGGCTGGTGACACCAAACCGACCCGAAGCCACCTGCTTGGTAGCGGAGCTGCGGTTGTCGCCATTTTCGTCCAGCTGGTAGCGGATTTCGTCTTCCCCACCCTCCCCGGAATTGCTGCGGCCACCAATGCGGTTCATCGCAATAGCCAGCGTGGTGTGGGCTTCCCAGGAAATGGAACCAAAAGACATGGCCCCCGTCGCAAAACGCGGCAGAATAGCCTCGATCGGTTCTACTTCTTCCAGGGGGACGGGTTGTCCTTTGCGGAAAGCCAACAAGCCCCGCAATGTCAATGCTTTTTGGGTTTGGTTGTTGATGACTTTCGCGTATTCGCGGTAAGCGTCGTAATCATTCGTACGGGCAGCGATTTGTAAATAGTGGATACTTTTGGGGTTGAACAAATGTTCTTCGCCGCGGCGTTTCCACTGGTATACCCCGCCAACCTCCAACTGCGGATTGGGGACCGACAACTCGGGGAAAGCCAGTGCGTGGCGCACCAGGCTTTCGCGGGCAATGCCGTCGAAACCGATACCCTGAATGCGGCTGACCGTGCCGACAAAGCACTGGTCCACGACTTCGCGGTTGACCCCCAGGGCTTCAAAGATCTGGGCGCCCTGGTAGGATTGCAGGGTAGAAATACCAATCTTGGACATGATCTTGAGCAAGCCCTTCCCGACGGCCTTGTTGTAGACGTCGATGTAGTAGTCGCGCAGTTTTTCCTGATCAAACAAGCCTTTTTGGTAGAGGTCGGAAATGGAAGCGTAAGTCAGGTAGGGGTTGATGGCGCTGGCGCCATAACCGATGAGGGTTGCGAAATGGTGGGTTTCGCGCGCGTCGCCCGTTTCCACCACGAGGGAGGTCTGGGCCCGCAGCCCGGTACGCACCAGGTGGTGGTGGATGGCGCCCACTGCCAGCAGGCTGGGGATGGGGGCATGGAAGGCATTGGTCTGCCGATCACTGATGATCAGTATATTGTGGCCGTTGCGCACCAGGTCTTCGGCAATCGCACAGATATGAGCCACCGCCGCTTTGAGCCGGCCGGCCTGGCCGCCTACCTTGAAAATGGCGTTGACGATACCCGCACGGTAGTGCGTATGGTTCATTTGTTTGATCCGTGCCAGGTCGCTATTGGATAACAACGGATGTTTCAGGTGGATATAACGTGCGCGTTCCGGTTTGATGTCCAGCACATTGTCTTCGCCACCCAACATGGCGTACAACGACATCACGCTGCGCTCCCGGATGGGGTCGATCGGCGGATTGGTTACCTGGGCAAACAGTTGCTTGAAGTAGTTACTCAGGTGCTGCGATTGCTGGGACAGGCAAGCCAGGGGAATATCCGCCCCCATGGAACCGATCGGATCCATGCCCCTGGCGATCATCGGTTGGATGATGATCTTGAGATCTTCTTTGGTAAAACCGTGCAGTTGCTGCAGGCGGAAAAGGGTTTTTGAGTCGAGGGAAACGCCGGGTTTGTTTTCCAGTGGCAGGTCAGCCAGCGTAATCCGGTTAGCGTCCAACCATTCGCGGTAGGGCAAACGGCGGCAGATGGCATCTTTGAGCTCCTGATCGCCGATAACGCGGTGCTCCTGTAAGTCGGCGATGAGGATACGGCCGGGTTGGAGCCGTCCTTTGAGGACAATGGTCGACTGGTCAATGGGCAGCGCGCCCGCTTCGGAAGCAACGATCAGGCGGTTATCCTTGGTAACACAGTAGCGAGAGGGGCGCAAGCCGTTGCGATCCAGGGTAGCGCCTACGAGAATACCGTCGGTGAAGCACATACTGGCGGGCCCGTCCCAGGGTTCCATCAGCGTGCGGTGGTATTCGTAGAAAGCCCGCTTGTGGTCGGGCATCAGTTCGTCGTTTTGCCAGGCCTCGGGAATCATCATCATCAGGGCGTGGGGCAAGCTGAATCCGTTGAGCACTAAAAATTCCAGGACGTTGTCAAAATTTCCGGAATCCGACAACTGATCGCCGCAGATGGGCAGGAGTTTTTCCAGCTCCTCGCGGGAAAACTGCGTGGATTCCAGCAAGCTTTCCTTACTCTTCCACCAATTGAGGTTCCCCTTGATGGTATTGATCTCTCCATTGTGGGCGATCATCCGAAAAGGTTGGGCCAGCTTCCACTTGGGCAGGGTATTGGTCGAGAAACGGGAGTGGATGAGGGCAACCGCCGACTTGCAACGGCTATCCTGGAGATCCGGGAAATAAGGCCGCAATTGCCAGGTGGTCAGTTGGCCTTTGTAGATGATGGTTTTGTAGGAAAAGGAAGCCATGTAAAAATGGTCCTTGGTTGCCGGGAAGGTAGCGTGAATATTGTGTACCGCATACTTGCGCAACACGTACAGGCGACGCTCCAGGTCGGCGGGTTCGAGCGGTGTTTTAGGCCGCACAAAAACCTGTTCCATGCGGGGCTCCGTCGAGCGGGAAGTAGGCCCGATTTCCTCGTGATCCGTGGTCACCTTGCGGTAGCCCAGGCGGACCAGCCCCAATTCATCGATGTAGTCATCGAACAGAAAGCGACATTGCTCACTGAGCTGTTTGTCTGCGGGAAAGAAGATCATGCCCACTCCGTATTCACCGAAAGCAGGTAATTCGAAGCCATTCTCCCGGCACTTATCCACCAGGAAGTCGTGGGGTAATTGAATGAGGATGCCAGCGCCATCACCAGAATTCGGTTCGCAGCCACAGGCACCCCGGTGCTCCATATTCATGAGCATCGTGAGGGCGTCCTTCACCAACTCGTGGGTAGGTTCCCCGCTCAAATTGGCGATCAACCCCGTACCGCAGGCATCAGATTCCATACTGGGGCAGTACAAGCCCGTTTGCGGGCTTGACTGGTCGGTCAAATCCAATTGGTCGTTATTCAGTTCTTGCATAAACGATTTCGTATTTCCGGCCTTATGTTGGTTGTAGGCAAAAGGAAAATCTTCCTTTTATTAGAATGATAAATATACAGCGGAGCTAGAGAAATATCAGGATTCCAGCCATTCAATCCCCGCTGGAATTACAAGCTTTACGGCCGTATCACGAAGGAAGGAACACCATTCGGTGCACTGGGCATAAGTAAAAAATATAAAATATTATTCCTTAATATACGCAAAAAACAATAGAAAAAATTAAAATAATAGCAAATGTTAATTTTATTTTTTGTCCAGATTTTTAATCCATTTGTCGCCAACGCCCTTTTTGTGTTCAGCAACAGGCTGTTTTTATTACAGTTTCTAAGCCAATAAGCTGCCGGCAATAAAGGATGGAAGTCAGAAAATCACTTCCGTAGCGCCGTAACCGTAGCGGTGGTGGTACTCGTTGGTAAAGGAAACAACCGCCGGCGAGGCCCGGAGGCGTTCGGCGATCTTTGCTTTGAGGGTGCCGGCGCCCAGGCCGTGGATGACGAATACCCGGTCGACGCCCAGGCGGATGGCACGGTCTAAATAGGCGTCGAAGGCTTTCAGCTGGGTACTCAAGATTTGGTTGGCGGGAATCTTGGCTGGGTCAGCGACGATTTTCTCAATGTGCAAATCAATTTCATTGGCAAACGTCGCCATCTCCCAGACTTCGTGGGGCAGTTCCTGCAAGTTAAACCAGGACTTGGTGGCCGTTTTCACCTTGCGCGAGGTATAAGCTTGCAGCGATTCCGGCGGCGGTATCGGTTTAGCGGGCACAGGCAGGGCCGTCAGTTCCTTTTCCGAAAACAGCTGATAGAGGTATACCGGCCGGTTGAGGTAGGGAGCCGTTGTTATTTTATTAAAGAACTGGGTGGGGCGCAATTTAACTTCTTTGACCAGTCGCCGCCCCGTGCCTTTGCCATCGGGCAACAAGCGCCAGTTTTCCAGATGTACGGCCGCATTGTCGTTCAATTCTGCGTATTTCAGGCTACCAGCTTCCACCATGGTGCGTGGCCCCAGGCGCCCCTGGGTTGTCCATACTTTTTCTTTAGCCAGGTTCAAGGTTAACTGGTAAAGAAAATGGTGCTGGGTATCATTGATCAGGAATAGCCGATAGTGTTCAGGCGTATCATCGGCCCGCAAAACCGGATCAAAGGCCAGTTGGAGGCCCTGCGGCTTGAGTACCATGTACTGGCTGTCGACCGTAGCCAGCTGAATCGGCAGCGGTTCCGGTTTTTTCTTACCCGGCACAATCTTGGCCTTAACCGAGGTCGCCTGCTCGGTGGAGATGCGCTCCAGGGCATCCTGTCGGACAGGAATCACATCCCCATCGGACAAGCGAATGGCGATCAGGTCGTGTTCCAACCACTCCTGCACTACGCCCACATCATTGGTGTGGATGAGTCTTACCTTGGTTCCTATTGAGAATAACATATAAAGTGGCGATAACTATTTGCGAATAATAGCCACAAAGATAGCCTATTTTTTGCGCTAACTGCTGCTGGCTGACGGGGCCTTGGCCGGTAATTGTTCGAGGAGCACCTCCGGCCAGCGAACGACTTGCTTCAGGTAGCGAAACAATTCACCACCCTGGGCAGCATCCAACAGCCGGTGATCCATGGCGATGCCCAGCTTCAGGAGCGTACGGGGTACAATTTGTCCATCGACAACGCAGGGCTTCTCCTGGTGCCCACCGAGGATGAGTACGAAGGAGATGTTTGCTGCTGGCAGCAGCGCCGGATAGCCGATGTCCAGGCCCAGGCTGCCGATATTGGACACCACAAAAGAACCAAAGCGGTGTGCCGTCAGCCCGGGCAAATTGAAGCCCCAGCGCACGGTGAGGGTATACAGCAACTGGTACATCCACTGCCGGAAGGGCCAGGGAATACGGGCCAACATGGTTTTCAGTTCCTGGCTACCATCCTTGGTGGTACGGGCAATTTTCACTTTATCGGTCATCGCCGCCACCGCTTCGGCCAGAGTCAGTTGGTCGGCGTGCTCCAGGCGAATGGTTCCCATTTGGGCATTTTTCAGCAACACACTGATGGTCGCGTCAATCTGAGGATGCGACACCACGTTTCCCCGACGAATATAGGTATTCAAGGCGGGTAGCTCCGTGGCCATGGCCCGGGCAGTAGCCAGGGTGATGACATGCGTGAGGGTCACCTTCAGTCCGGCTTGGCGTTGCTGCTGGATAAAGGCGTTCAGAACGGTGATGTCCAGCTCCACGGAACCAATAATTTTGGAGTCCCGGGGCTTTTGGTAAATGGTAGCGGCGGTTTTTCGCCACGGAGAATTGAGCATGTCGGAAGGGTAAGCAATTAATAGTTCAGAAAGCCTGGTGGCTTTAAAAAGTTAGCGGGTAAAGGTACGCGTTTCTTTTGCTGTGGGGGTATGTGCTTTGGCTGGCCGGTTAAGGTTGCCAGACGAAGGTCTTTTTTAAAGGACCAATGGTCACGGTGAAGGCACCGGGTTCGGTTACCCACTGGTTGTGCTGGTTCACAAAAGCAAGGTCTTTGGCCGCAAGGCTAAACCGGACCTCCTGGCTGGCACCCGGAGCCAGGGCAATTTTCGCAAACCGGCGCAGTTGCTTTACGGCTGGCGAAATACTCGCCACCAGGTCGCTGGTGTACAACTGCACGACTTCCTGTCCAGCGCGCTTACCGGTATTGGTGACGGTTACCCGCACCTCCAGTACCTCTTCTCCTGTAACAACGGTATCGGGCAGGAAGCGCAAGTCGGCATAAGCAAAGGTCGTGTAGCTGAGGCCGAAGCCAAATTCGTACTGCGGGTTGAAGCCGTCGTAGCCAAAATTCTGGTCCCGCTCGTCCGAGCGCAGGTGATCATACGCCCAAATGGATCCCGAATACCGGGGGTAGGTGTAGGGCAGTTTGCCGCTGGGGTTGGTATCGCCAAACAAGACTTCGGCAATGGCCCGGCCGCCTTCCTGCCCGGGCACGTAAGCCAGGAGTATGCCATTGGCCAGCGGTTCGATTTCCCGGATCAGGCGGGGCCGCCCTTCCACCAGCACCAGGATGATGGGTTTACCCGTTTGGGCGAGGGCCCGCACCAGGTCCAACTGGGCCTGGGGCATGCTCAGGTCGTCAATATCGCTGGGCTTTTCGGTAGCCGGTTGTTCACCAAGGCAGACCACCAGGTAATCCGCCGCCTGGGCAGCGGTCACTGCGGCAGCAATATCTACTTCCTCCGTATAAGTCGTTCCGGGTACGAAGCTCACTTGTTCCGAACCGAGTTTAGCCTGAATGGCTTCGAAAATGGTTTGCTTTTCTTCGTCGTTGTAGGCGGTTTCCCGACCGCTCCAGGTTCGGGACCAGCCGCCGTTCAAATAATTGAGCGAATTGGCGGCGGCACCAGTCACCAGCACGTTGGCCTTTTTGGGCAGGGGCAAAACCGCTGCTTCGTTTTTCAAGAGGGTCAGGCAGGCCAGCGCCGCCTGGTAGCTTTCCGCTACCGACGCAGCTGAACCCACTGCCGGGTACAGGGAAGGCGGCGGAAGGGGGTTTTCAAATAATCCCAGTTGGAACTTCACCTTCAGAATGCGACGGACGGCATCATCAATCCGGGACATGGGCACTTCACCGTCTTTGACCAATTGCACCAAATGCACGGCAAAGCTTTCATCATAGGGTTCCATGCACATATCCAGGCCCGCCAGTACCGATAGCTTGACGGCCTCGCGCTCGTCGGCCGCCACCTGGTGGGCTTCCACGAGGTTCATGATATCCGACCAGTCAGAAATGGTGAAGCCCTGAAAGTTCATTTCTCCTTTTAAGACCTCGGTGATCAGGTGGTAGTCGATGTGGGAAGGGATGCCGTTGACCGAACCCGAGTTGATCATCACCGTGAGGGCTCCGGCGTCGATGGCTGCCTGGAAGGGGGGGAAGATATACTGCCGCAACCAGCGCTCGGGCAAGTAGACGGGCGAGCGATCTTTGCCATTGTAGGCCATACCATAGCCCGCAAAATGCTTCAGGCAGGCCGCCACGTGGTGGGGGTCGGCTACGTCATCTCCTTGCATACCGCGAACCATGGCTGCGCCCATCTGCTGGGTGAGGTAGGTATCTTCGCCAAAGGTCTCAAAAATCCGCCCCCAGAGGGGTTGCTTACAAACGTCCAGCACCGGGGAATAATTCCAGGGGATACCCGCAGCCCGTATCTCGTAGGCCGTTACGCGGGCCGCCGTTTCGGCAAAGGCTGGATCCCAGGTGGCGGCCGTCGCAATCTGTTGTGGAAAGAGCACCGAGCCCGCCGTATAATTGGCACCGTGAACGCCGTCGATCCCGTAAAGGACAGGAATACGAAGCCGGGACTCCTGGAGCGCAACCTGCTGAACAGCACCGATCAGTTGCCGCCATTCGGCGGGGGCGGGTGGGTATTTACCCATATTTTGGACGGAACCCACGTGGTGATCCAGGAGCAGCCGGCGCAACTTGGCAGAATCGATCTCGATGGTATCGCGGCCTTCCCAAAAATCGCCTTTGCAAACGGCCATCAGCCCGATGTTGGTCATCTGACCCACCTTTTCCTCCAGGGTCATCAAGGACAGGAGGCTATCTACCCGGTTATCCATAGGGTCAGCATAAGTGGCCATCGCAGTATCCGGAACAACAAAAATATCGCCCAGGACCAACATAAACAGGCACGCCATTATTTTAAGGGGACTCAACATATACTATTTTAAGCTGGTGAAGACTATTCAAAAGCGTAGACCCTGACGTAGTCAATGACCATCTTTTGCGAGGTTATGTTTTCTGCCAGGCCTTGCTGACCACCCCAACCCCCACCCATGGCGAGGTTCAGGATCAGGTTCTGGGGCTGGCTGAATGGCCAGGTAAGTTCCGTACTGTTATCCGCATAAGTAAAGTACAACTGGTCATCGACGTAAGCTTTGATGCTTTCAGAGGTCCAGTCGATGGCGTAGGTATGAAATGCTTTGTTCATGTTTTCAACGTCCAGGACAGCGGTGGGCTGGTTCCCTAATTTGAAGTAATAGGCCCCACAATGAACCGACGCATGTGCTTTCCCATTGCCGGTGGCATCATCCATTTCGTAACCGACGCTCTCCATGATGTCAATTTCTCCGCAGTACGGCCACGACATTTCGTCGCGGTAGGCATCGCCCAGGGTCCAGCCCGCTGCCCAGTTGCCTTTGTTGGGGGGTACCTGAGCGCGGAATTCGATTCTGCCGTGCACGAAGCTTACTTTTCCCCGGGTGGTCAGGCGTGCCGAGGTCCACTCGTGCCCCAGATCGCCCTTACGGGCTTCGATGATCAGGTTGCCATTTTCCTGGCGGGCATTTTCCTGGCGGCCTTCGGTGTAGTATTGCAACTCGTTGTTGCCCCAACCCCAGTCGCCGAGGTCATAAATCCACTTGCTGGTATCCGGCAACCCCGTACCATTAAATTCATCGGACCAGACCAACTTCAACGCCTTCCCGCTGGTATTTTGGGTCAGAAGCAAGGGTGTTTCCTGGTGCGCTTTCAGCAGGGTAAAACTGATGGACTGGACGTACAAACCCGCGTCTTTGAAATGAAGCTTGATGGGGTGAACCCCTTTACTCATGGGACTCCCATCGCGGCTAAAACCCTGTGGCGTATTCAGGCCACCCGTATTTTTGATGAGGATATCTCCGGTAATATTGTAGGTGCGATCGTCTTTGTTGCCGTAGTAATCTTCCACCCAGAGGGTTCCAGGCCGGGCGTTCGAGTTGGCCACCCGGATGGTCGTTTGGTAACGACCGGTTTCCGGAACGGTAACCTCATAGGCCAACCATTGGTTTGCGCCGGTAGATCCCAGTAGGGGGGTACTCTCCTGCGAGGTATGCGGGTTAAAAGTACCGCTGGAATCCGTGAAACTGGCTACCGGCACGTTGATGGTCAGGGGAGCCACCGGGGCATCGCCAACGCTGACTGCCTGGTCACCAGAAGAGGAGGCGGACCGGCAGGAAAGCAAGGACAACAGGACTAGACTCCCCCACAGGGATAACACGTGGCCACGCCACTTTTTTTCGCTATACATATCCGCAGAAATTGAGCATACGAATCAAGGGTTTGATAAACCCTTGATTCGCAGCATTTTAAAAAAAGCATTAACAAGTATTACAATCCGGAGCAGACGACTACTTAACCAGCATCGCTTCCAGTTCTTCCAGCGTTTTGCCCTTGGTTTCGGGCACGACCGCCAGGATAAACGCCAATCCGAGCGCCGCAAAGACCCCGTAGATCAGGAAGGTCGTCGCACTGCCCAGCGTCGCCAATTCCCAGGGAAAAACCAACTGGACGATAAAGCTGATGGCCGAGTTGATCAAGCCCACAAAAGAAATGGCAATCCCCCGGATGCGGTTGGGGAACAATTCCGAAAACAGCACCCACATGACCGGCCCGATGGAGATGGCAAAAGAGGCGACAAAACCCAGAATACTGATGAGGATCAGCATGGCGTTCATGGTGACCGCAGCAGTGATTAAATTCGACTCATAGGTTTTCGCCACATCGGCCCCCAGGGCACTGATCAGTGCTTCCTTATAGGTCACATCACTGTCAAAGGTGGTTCCGACCAGGGATGCCAGTTTGGACTGGTCGATTTCGGCAGGGAGGCTGGTGATCGCAGCCTCATCCAGGGTATAGGTCGCCTGGCTAAAGCTATAAGACAACAAAAACATGCACAGCGCAATACCGGCCACGCCAAAGATGAGTAAAGGCTTGCGGCCCAACCGATCGATAAACATAATGGCCAGCACCGTGAAGACCAAATTGACCAGGCCAACCAGGATTGCCTGAACAAAAGAAGCGTCCGTACCGATACCCGACTGTTCAAAGATCATAGGTGCGTAGAAGAATACCGAGTTGATACCGGTAATCTGTTGCAAAACGGCTACGACAATCCCAATAGACAAGACCAGTTTCATCGCGGGCTTGAACAGGTCGGTTAATGGCACTTTTTCGTTCTGGCTTTCACCGGCGGCGGCCAGGGCGCGTTTTACTTCTTCCATGGCCAGGATGGCTTTTTCTTCGCCGCTGGCCCGCTTCATGACGGTGAGGGCTTCGTCCATTTCACCTTTCATGATCAGCCAACGTGGGCTGCGGGGTACAAAAAAGAGGCCGAAGAAATAGAGCACCGCGGGTAAGGTTTCCAGTCCGAGCATCCAACGCCAGTTGTATTCGTCGAATTTCAGGTTCACGGCCCAGGACGCATCGGATTGCGCCAACTGCAGAATCAGGTAGTTGGTAAAGAAGGCGACCGAAATACCAACCACAATATTGAGCTGGTTGAAGGAAACCATCCGGCCCCGCAGTTCAGCGGGAGCGATTTCGGCAATGTACATGGGTGCGATAATCAGGGAAGCACCCACGCCAAGCCCGCCGATCATGCGGGCAATGACCAGGAACAAAAAGGTAGGAGCGATAGCGGAGCCGATGGCCGAAATCGCATACAGGATAGCCGCAAAGGTGAGCACCCGCTTCCGGCCGATCCGATCGCTCAGGGGGCCGGCCAGCATCATGGCTAAAGTGGCCGATAAGGTAAGCGAGCTTACCGCCCAGCCCAATTCTAACTTGGTGAGGCCAAATTCGGCTTCAATGAACTTGTTGACACCAGAGATGACCGAGGCGTCAAATCCCATCAGGAAGCCGCCCAGGGCAACCACCAGGGCGACTAAGATGACAAATTGGTTATTTTTCATAGTTAGGCAGGTATGTGTAAAAGTTGGTTAATCGCTTGTTTTTACAAAAGTGCCTAAAACCATCCAGGATGATTTTAGGCACTCTACTTAAAAAGGTTACCGGTTAATTGGAACCATTTACTTAATTCTTAATGAGTTTGGCTACGCCTTCCTGGTTGCCGATCTGTACTTTGATGAAGTAAGCACCCGGAGCAAGGGCAGACAAATCAACCGTTTGCTGGTTGCTGTCCATTTTCTCAAAATAGACTTGCTGGCCATTCAGGTTGAAGATACGAATTGCTTCCATATTTTCTTGCGCCTTAACGATCATAAAGTCTTGTGCCGGATTGGGGTAATACGTCACATCCAACGCAGGCAGGTCCACTACGGAAACGGATCCGGGGAAGCGAATATCATCCAATAAAATGGTGAAGTTTTCACCGCCGTCACCCACAACGCCCAGGTCGTAAATGAGGGTTATGCCGGTATAAACACCACCCGTCAGCCCAGACAAATCGTAAGTCAGGGTTTCCCATTCGCCGGCAACGGTCGTACTGGCCGATACTTCTACCGGTGCAGGGCCTTCCAGTTTGAAGAGCATAGGCGCACCTACGCGGTTGGCTAACACCTTCATTTCTACGGAAGTGTTGCTACCGAAAACGATCGGGCCACCGAGTGCCAGGGTACTACCACCATACACTTCGCCAGCAAACTTGATCATTTGCACCACCTTACCACTGGGATTGCTGGTAGTAGACGCTGGATTGTCGATGACAGCACCAACTCCACCCGCAAAATCAGAGAAGGTATAGCTGAGGGTAGTCGATTCAAAATCGATGGGTAGTTGTACACCACCGGTCACGGTCGTAAAGTCGATATCATCAAAATACATGGTGAAATTGGCGCCGCCATCACCCACTACACCGAGGTCGTAGATAATGGTAATACCCGTGTAGACACCTTCCGTGAGCCCGGCAAAGCCGAAGGTCAATTCTTCCCAGGCATTGGCTCCCGTGGTGCGGGCAGTCACTTCTACTGGTGCGGGCCCTTCCAACTTGAATAGTACGGGTGCGTTGGCGCGGTTGGTCCAAACCTTCATTTTAATGGCGTTGTTGGCACCAAAGTCAATGGCTCCACCCAGGGCCAGCGTGCTACCGCCGAATACTTCGCCGGCAAATTTGACCATCTGTCCTACTTTACCGCTGGCGTTGATACCCGAAGCATCGGGGTTGTCAATGACCGAAGCGACACCGCCCGCAAAGTCAGCAAATGCATACGTGAGGGTCGTCGATTCAAAATCGACAGGGACTTGTACCCCACCCATGGCAGTCGTCAATTCGATGTCATCAAAATACATCGTAAAATCGGCGCTGCCATCACCCACTACCCCGAGGTCGTAGATAAAGGTGATCCCGGTGAAGTTCAGGCTGGTCAGGCCCGCAAAGCTAAAAGTCAGTTCTTCCCATTGATTGGCTACCGTAGTGGTAGCAAACACTTCTACGGGGCTGGTACCTTCCAGCTTGAACAGGACCGAAGCCCCCACGCGGTTGGCCCAAACCTTCATTTTCACGGCGTTGTTGGTGCCAAAATCAATGGGGCCAGCCAGAGCCAGGGTGCTGCCACCGAACACTGCACCTTCAAATTTGACCATCTGCCCGACCTTACTGCTGGTGTTGATACCAGCAGCATCGGGGTTGTCAATAACCGAAGCTACGCCGCCCTCAAAATCGGCAAATCCGTAGACCAGGGTCGTCGATTCAAAATCGATGGGAATGGAGGGTGCTTGTGCAAAAGCCACCACGCTTAAAAACAAAAGGCTTAGGATCGTAGATAATTGTTTCATATTCTTTTCTTGAAATTGATAAAAGAGTTAAATAATGATTGTTGAAAAATGGATTGGGGGTAAGGTATAGTCAACTACGTAAGCGCCTATTGGTAAACTCGTACATAGTCCACTTCCATAATCTGCGGGAAGGTAGCTGTACCATCGGGGTTGCCGGGTAAATTACCACCTACTGCCAGGTTGAGGATCATGTGGAAATCCTGGTCAAAGGGCCAGGTAGTTGGTAGAGTGGTAGAACGGGTATTGGCAGGGCCGTAGGGTTGTCCGTCCAACAGGAACTGGATGCAGCTTTCGGTCCAAATGGCGGAGAAAACGTGAAAATCGTCGTGCAAAGTGCCCGTTTCCAGAAAAGTCTCGTTGCTGGTAAAGCGCCAGAAGTCGTGCCCGTAGTGGATGGTTCCAAAAACGCGCTTGGGCGTGCTGCCGATGTATTCCATGATATCAATCTCGCCGCTTTTAGGCCAGATACCGTAGACGTTGTCGGTAGGCAACATCCAGGCGGCGCCCCACAGGCCTTTCCCAATGGGCATCCGGGCCCGGATATCGAAGCGGCCATACGTCCAATCTCCTTTGTTTTTGGTAACCATGCGGGTGGATGTATACAGGTGCTCACCCAGGTAAAGGGGTGTTTCTTTGATTGCTTTAATCACCAGTTTGCCATCTGCGAGGTAGACATTCTGTGGTCGTTCGGTGTAGTATTGCAGTTCGTTGTTGCCCCAGCCGCAGAGGTTTTCACTAATCTGGCAGCCATCGCCGAGGTCAAAAGACCATTTGGATTGGTCGATTTCAGCGCCGTCAAATTCGTCACTCCAGACCAGGGTATAGTTTTCCAGGCTGTCCGAAGCTTCACAACCGCCTAATTCTCCGGGGCTATCGCAGCTTGAAAAACCAAGTAGTGCAAATAGTGCGCAAGTAAACATTGTTTCGAAAAACCGCGTCTTCATAAAATTTCATTTTAAAAAATTATACATTCAGCAAATATAGAGACAGGTGTGAAAGCAGATCAATTTAAAGGTACATCACCAATACATCTGGCCAATAAAAATACTACATCACCACCACATCACCAATCAAAACATGAATATTCGCTCAAATCATTTTTAGCTCATTTACAGCTAGTTAGCTCATTTTTTATTTTCAGGTACCTGATAAATTACTTTCTCATTCTTTTTTGTCAACAATATTTCCTTAATTCGTTGGTATGAAGAAGTTTCATTTCATCCTCGGTTGTCTGCTGCTCCCCCTATGGAGTATCGCACAGCATTTTGCGGTAGGCTCGCCTATTATCAGCCACTTCGAAAAATCGGATTACCACGCTGGCACCCAAAACTGGGCAGCCATTCAGGATAGCCGCGGTATTATGTACTTTGGCAACAACAAAGGATTGCTGGAATTTGACGGAACCAGTTGGCGAACTTACCAACTCCCCAACCATACCATTGTCCGCTCTTTGGCCACCGACCTAAACGGCCAGCTTTACGTGGGCGGACAAGACGAATTGGGGTACCTGAACTCAGATGATTCTGGCAACGTCAATTACGTTTCCCTCACCGACTCCATCCCCGAAAATTACCAAAGCTTCGCGGATATCTGGAAGATTTTTGTCCTCGGGAAACAAATATTCTTCTGTTCTCAAAGAGCTATTTTCCTACTGGAAGCGGGCAAGCTGGTTGTTGTGACCCCCGATCAGAAATTTGAGACCTTCTTTGAATGCCGGGGAAAGTTCTTTGTCCAAAGCAACCAGTTGGGCCTCTTGGTCTGGGACCAGGATCATTTTACCCCGGTGCCGCAGGGCAGCACCCTTGCCCATATTCGCCTGGCCGCCATCCTACCCTATCAACAGGATCAATACTTATTGGTGGCTGCCACCCAGGGGCTTTTCCTGATGGATCGTTCTGGTATCACCCCCTGGGACGCCGAAGTATCTTCTTTCCTTACTACCCACCAGGCCTACAGTGCCACCCAGCTCAGTGATGGTCGCTACGCTATTGGTACGGCCCAAAATGGCCTGGTCATTATTGATGCCGACGGCACACCCGCCATGCACCTGAACCAGGCCAATGGCCTGCAAAACAATACGGTCCTGTGCATCTTCCAAGACAAACACAAAAACCTTTGGCTGGGATTGGACAACGGAATCGACTACGTAGAAAGCAGTGCGCCTTTTTCGATCATTGGCAATGAGGAAGGCGTTGAAGGAACGGGCTATGTCTCCATTATCCACCAGGGAAAATTGTACCTGGGCACCAACCAGGGGCTTTATGCCCTCGACTGGCCCAAAAACGAAAACCCCTTTAAACCGGGCAAATTCCAGGCCGTGAAAGGAATCAGGGGGCAGGTGTGGAGCCTCAACAAACTGGGAGATGACCTGATTGTAGGTCTCCATGAAGGTGCCTACCAGATCAGGCAAGACCAGGTCATTCCGCTATCGGATATTGAAGGCGCCTGGAAGTTTGTCCAACTTGAACAGCACCCTAACTATGCCATTGAGGGCACCTACTCTGGGCTGTATCTGTACGAACGGCAAGCCGTTCCGGTCGCCAGTCTGAAACCCAGCTGGAAAATGGTCCAGAAACTGGCCGGATTCGATGAGTCGGCACGGGTGATTGAGGAAGACAAGGCTGGCCATATTTGGGTTTCACATGCCTATAAAGGACTCTACAAAATTAGCCTGGATGTAGCCTCCCGCACCCTCCGGGAAGTCGCCTTTTACGACACCAAAGACGGCCTACCCACCGCGATCAACATCAATGTAGCCAAGATCCGCGAACAATTGATCTTCACCACCCCCCAAGGCATCTACCAGTACAACGAAGCCAGCAATCGGTTTATCAAAAGTCCGGTTTTCAACCAGCTCTTTGGCGAACAAGCCAATATTCACCGCTTGCTGGAAGATCAGACCCGCAATATCTGGTTTTCGGTAAACGACAATTTTGGGTTGTTAAAAGTTAAAGAGCAGGGCATCTTTAACCAGGTCAACAAAATCTACTTCAACCAACTGCAAGAGAAGATCATGGCGGGTTTTGAACACGTTTATGCCTACGACCGCAACAACGTCTTCATTGCGACCGAAAATGGCTTCATCCATTACGACCCCAGTAGCAAAAAAGATTTTCAACTGCCTTTTCAAACCATTATCCGCAGTGTGACCTCCATTGTAGCGGGAGACTCCATCATTTTCGGCGGCAGTGCGCCAGGCATGGCGTTGGATACCACGGCCGCTGTTGTCCCTTTCCAATTTTCGAATAAACTCAATGACTTCCGTTTTTCCTTCTCTACGCCCTTTTACGAACAAATCAAGCACGTCGAATACCGCTACCGCCTGGAAGGATTCGCCGACAATTGGTCGGAATGGTCGACCCAAACCGAAAAAGAATACACCAATCTCCCTGCCGGCAATTACCGGTTTCTGGTGGAAGCGCGCAATGCCTATGCCCAAACCAGTCGTTCAGACAGCTTTTCTTTTGTCATCCAGCCAGCCTGGTACAATACCATGTGGACGAAAATTCTATTTTTCCTGTGCTTTTTTGCGTTGCTGTTCGGTGTTTTTAGCTATTTCAACCGCCAAACGCAACAACAACAAGAACAACTCAAACAGGAACAGCAGCTGAAACTCCAGGAAAAAGAAGTCGAATTCAAGAAGGAAGTCGAAAAATCAGAAGCAGAATACCTGCGTTTACACAATGAAAAGCTGTTGGGTGAGGTCAATTACAAAGACAGCCAGTTGGCTTCCGCTACCATGCACCTGGTGCAAAAAGGGGAAATGCTCAACAAAATTAAACAGGAACTCAACAAGCTGTTGCCTGATGTGGTGACCGAAAACCGAAAACAGGTAAAAAAGCTCATCCGCACCATCGTCGAAGATGCCCGCCTGGATGACAATTGGGAACAGTTCGAATTCCACTTCGACCAGGTGCACGAAAATTTCCTCAAACACCTGCGGGAGCAATATCCTATGCTAACGCCTAAAGACCAAAAAATATGTGCCTACCTGCGGATGAACCTCTCTTCGAAAGAAATCGCGCCACTGATGAATATCTCCGTCCGGGGAGTAGAGATCAGCCGGTACCGCTTGCGCCGGAAACTCAATGTGGACGCTGATACCAATTTGATTGATTTCATGTTGAGTGTCTAAGTCCAAAAAAAAACGGCCGGCTTCGTAAGAGAAGCCGGCCGACTGGTTTTTAGCGTTCGGAATCAAGGGCTGGAAGCCCCTTTTTACAGTTGAATGTTGGCTGAATCACCAGCTTTCCGGGAGTCTTTCCGGCTGGCTACTTCCAGGGCTATTTCCTGATTCTTGATGGTAAAGGGTTGGACGCTGATCATGGTGTCATCCTCTACAACCAGGTAATAAGACCCGCTGGCCAGGTATTCCAGGTGGTAATTCCGCTCAAAGCGGTTGGTCTGCCGGACAAATTCACTAAACAACGGCTGATTGTGCTCATCCTTGATCGTTACCTGAGCGGTAGGTGAAGACCACTGCAATAAATTCACCTGGATCGATTGTGCATCCGTGGTGTTCGTCAAAAATCCGGGGGATTGTCGTTGTGCAAAGGCGAAGTTTACCATCAAGACGAGGGCCAATACGCCTAAAATTTCATTTGATTTTTTCATAAACAGCATTTTGAGAGCCTGGTGGGGGTTAAACAATTTCAATTTGGGGTCAAACAATTTCAATTTGGGGTTAAACCAGATGCTCACTTTTAATACTGCAAAGATATTGGCAAAGAAAAGGCCAAACTACTAGCAGTTTGGCCTTTTCTGATGCTGGATTGATTTAAACCCACTCTATTTCTGGATGTAGAAGGGAATGTTGGCGGCAGCCGCATTACCGTGTCCGTCGTAACTGTAGACAAACATCCGGTACGGACCCACTTTATTGGGCGCCCGGAAAGTAATAGTGCCCGGTACGGCGCCCGGCTTGACCACGATGTCTATCGCTTCCGGCCTGGATTCGGCATCACCGCCCGACCGGATATCCGTGCTTTCGGGCACCAATTCCCAGGCATACTTCAACTCGTCGCCATCGGGATCCGTCACTGCTGCCACGACGGTACAGGTTTGGCCAGGCTTGACGTATACGTTATCCAGGGCGGCTCCATCGTTGATCTTGAGGGAAGCAATGTGGGGAGAGCGATTGGCTGGCCATTTGCCCGTCCATTCGTATTCCAACACATCCACGACTTCGGTTTCCGTACCATCTTCCAGAAAAACGCCATACCAGGTAGACGTGGTTTCCTGCTTTTGCCCCCAGAGGAAAACGTAGGATCCCAGGCACTTGTCGGGGTCGGCTGCGATACCCTGCTCGTAGCGTTCCTGGTAATAAGCTGCTTTTTCGCTGCTCGACTGCTCAACGGGGACCCCCCAGGCCGTTTTGGGTACTTCCCAGTGTCCGTTCGGGCCCCATTCGGTGATGATGTAAGGGCCTTCCCAACCATAAGCCCGAATTTCCTTATCGATACCAATTAACGCTGCGTAGGTATTGATCCCGTAGATATCGATCTCTGGCGCTCTTTCCTTGATCAATTGTACCTCCGCAACATCCAACCCGGCAGTGACCGTCATGGTAGGGTGATTGGGATCAACTTCGTGGATCATCTTGGCAATGTCATTGATGGCATTCCATACTTTGAAATCTTTGTAAAAAAGATCCGCCTCGTTACCGATTCCCCACATCAACACCGCAGGGTGGTCTTTGTACATTTTAACGACTTCCCGAAATTGTTCCAACTGAGCGGCCACGCTTTTAGCGTCGTCGTAGTCGAAGCCCTGGCGTTCCTGCCCTACCCACAAACCGAATAGCACTGTCAACCCTTTTTCCTGGGCTTCGTCGAGAATTTTGGCGGCATCAGCAGCACTCCAGGCCCGTACAGAATTGGCACCGTACGCAACGGCGCGATCCAGGTAGGTAGATCCACCGACACCATTTATATAGTAGGGTTCTCCGCCCCGGTACAATTGCCATTTGCCATTCGTTTCCCGAATTTCTACCTTTATCGGACCCGTACTCACCTGGCTACTCATTTGAGCACTCAGCACCACAGTCGTCATAAAAAAAACCAAGGCAATGCCGTATTGAACAATTCTCATGATGTATCTTATTTTAAAAAATTATAATTGCGACAAAAAATTACTGAAATACCCCATTCCAGCCAAACCAATCCGTCGATGACGTAGAAATGATGTAGGCGAATTTACGCAAAGATGTACGTAAGATGTAGTTTAAAAAAGGGTATTGGTGACTGACTGGTCTATTTTTGTGTCAAAGAAATTACAATTTTCTTGGTCAAGCAAGGTTTAACGCAAAATATCATTCTTAAAAACCAAGAATAAAGTAAAATTTGTTTTTCTTTATCGCTTGCATGCCAAAACACCTTAATACAAATGGGAACAGGGATGTTCAGACAATAACGTACTCAATTACTTAGCCTGCTCATATGATGAAATTCTTACGAAGAAAACCAACACTACGGCGAATAAAAACAGGGAAGCGACAAAAGATCCGCACTTTTGCTGGCATCTTGCCGCTGATTGTCCTTGCTACTTTACTTAGTGGGGGGCTTTATGGCCAGGACATCCAACAGGAAGAAGCTGATCCGATCTATTCTTCCAGCTCTGTCCCTGCTGCGATAATTGCCGAAAAATTGCGGCAATTGGACGAAAAATTAGCCAAATCGGCGGCCGATCTCCGCAGCGCCAGTCTGACTGACCCAAGGGGAGAATTGCGCAAAAAACCGCTGCCACTTACGGTGTTCGGCTATTATCGCCTTTTTCTGTACGGCCGAAACATGACCGAGCCTTACCCCAACCTGGCGCCTTACGAAAAAGCCTACGGCGTGGGTGATGGGTACCGCGAACCGACCATGTCGCTCAATGTAGTGGGTCGTCCGAACGGAAAAACCAGTTTTGGAACGGAACTTTTCCTCCTCAACCCTTACCTGGGTACGGGGCCGGCAGACAACGTGTTTCAGACCAACCTCGGATTGAATTTCTACGGCAACTTCCGGACGGAAGCCGGCAACTTTGGCGTTCGCGCCGGTGGTATCCACTGGTACAACCTCAGCCCCTTCACCATTGGCGTTTACCAGGTACTGGACCGTTACAGTATTTTCGATCGCACCCCCTGGGAAGGCGTCTCGAATACGACCAAGTACGAGAACTACTTCGAGACGGGTTCCGTCAACGTCGGTGACCTGCGCTGGAACTTCCAACCCTTTCAGGGCATCATTGTCAATGGCGGCAAACTGCCGGGGAACATGAATTTCGACCTGTTCTGGGGCAAAACCCAGCCCAATGGTGGCTTGATCAATGCCCAGGACGACCCCTTTGCCACCATTATCAATCCCAATCTGGCGGGTAATATACCCACCTATGCCGGGTTCGCGGGTGACCTGCGGGTACGCCCCAGTTTCATCACCGGCGGCAAGATCGGTACGACCTTTGGCAAAAAGCGCAACACCGTCAACTACAACCTGATCGACAGCCGTACGGCAATAGACAGCATTGATCTGCAAAAGAACTGGCGCAATTACCAGGTTCACTCCCTGTCCTTCAGCCTGGACGTGAAGGGAATCAATATTACCGGCGAATTAGGAGCGGGCAGCTTCCAGAGCCCCATCTACGATAAAGATTGGGGCGAAGCGCTCATGGTACGGGTGAAGACCCCCAAAGCGATGACGGGCATTCCGCTCGATGTCCAGCTTTACCAGATCAGCCAAAATTTCTACAACGAAAACGGCGAAATCAATACCACCAACAACCCGGCCATCCAGGCCAACTTCCCGAACGTAGCGGCTGCCGGGCAATTGGCTATTGGTGGCTTGATCACGCAGGTCAACCAGTTGGCCCACAACCGCCGCGGTGTTAACCTCAATACCGGAGTCGAAATCGGTGACCTCCGGCTCAACCTCGGTTGGGGACTGGCCGCCGAAATAGACCCCGGCTCCGCCAGCCTGTCCTACATCCACCGGATCAACGGACTGGCCCTTTCCCGGGTGTACAATCCTTTTCCGGCCAACGCAACCTCCGCTACCGTTTTCGGACCCTACGGCCGGCAGTTTTCTTTCTTCCGTGGCGTATCAGAAAGAGTCTTAACAACGGATCTTGATCCGGCCACCGCGACCCCTAAAACCAGGAAGTATTTCAATGCTGTTGACTTGCAAGGCAAATACAAAATGGCCTTAAACGATCGGCCCCTGTACTTTTTCTACCTCGGCACCTTGGGCTCGGCGAAGTCGGAAGCAGCACTCCTGCCGTCCCTGGATGACAAGAGTTACCTCTTTGTGCAGTACCACGAATTTGATCTCTACTATGAACTGCTCGACAAATTTATCGTCACCGGTTATTTCGGGTTAGAAGTGGCCAAGGGTGGCACCTTTACCGAATGGGACCTCGAGTCTCAACTGCCACGCGACCAGGTAGGCACCGGCGTAGGTGTAGGTTTCGACTGGATGATTTCTCCCAGTGCCGGCATCTACGTGCGTCACCGGTGGATGAACTTCGAAGACCGTAGCTTCAGCCTGGACCACTACCGGGGCCGCGAAGTGACCATTGAATTAAAATCTTACTTTTAGACTATCAGAACCAGCTCATTGGATATGAAAAATATACTACTTCTTCTAGCATTTTCTCTCGGCCTGATTTGTATTCAGGCACCCCTACTCCACGCCCAGGATGGCTCTGCCCTACCTTCAGATAAAGAAGCGGAAGCCAAAAAGGTACACTTCAACGGACTGGGAAGAACGATTATTCAACAGACCGAACTCGGTGGAGCCATCATGGACAATAACCCCGAGAAAGTCGACCGGGTAACGGATGGTGAATTTCTGCTGGACCTGGCCATCAACGCCACCCCCAACGAAAAGAGCGAAGTTCAGGCCATTCTGCGCCTGCGCAACGAATTTGGTGGCTTCTTTGGAGCAGGCCAAAGCATTGAGGTGCGCGAACTGTGGGCGCGCGGTATCATTGCCGATATTGTCCGCTACCGGGTGGGCGATATGGATATGGTGATGACTCCCTTCACCCTGTTCAATCCCGACGAAGAAGGCATGGTCAACAATCCATCCATCTTTCAACCGCAAAAAGACCTCATCTATTACGAACAATTCTACGCAGAAGGCAACCAACGACGCCTCCAGGGGGCCAAAGTGGATATGGGCCTGAACTTCTCCAAAGGATTGAAATCGGCTGACGTAATGGCTTTCATCAGCCGCATCCGGGGCGCCGATTTCTTCACTACCCCCACGCGTTTTGTCGGTGGCGGTAGCGTCGATCTGCTCTCCAACACCTTCAACGATTCGCTGGGGCTCAAGGCTGACCTGGGCCTCAACCTGGCCTACACCTGGGATGACCTCACCGTTGGGGAAGCCAACTCCGGCATTCGGAACGCCGTGACGACGATCGACTTCGATGTCACCATCCTGGAGCAAAGCAAAATGGGGCTTCACCTGCGGGGTGAGGTGGGCCGTTCCAACCTGAATGTACTGGAGGAGGATTCGATAAGTGTCTACAAAATCGACGACACGTTCCTGGAAGTAGGTGCAGCCCTGGAACTCAAACCCCAACACCTGACGCTTTCGGTCTCCTACGTGGACGTTGGGCCCGACTTTTTCAGCATCGGTGCCCAGAGCAAAAGAATTGGGTTTGACCGCCCGAAATCTTATTTCAACCGTGTAGGCGCCGACAACATGGTGCGGATGCCCGGCTTGTTTGACATTTCCCGCGACCGGTCTATGTATACCTTCCAGTTGTCGGATCGCCTCATGAATTACGATCCGCGCCTGAGCAATACCTCACCCTACGGCCGGGCTACCCCCAACCGGCAAGGCCTGCGGTTTGGCCTGGACTGGAAGCCTGCCGACGAGCGGATCGAAGCCAGTGTCACCGGCGCCGTGCTGAACGAGATCAGGGGCCAGGGTACCAATGAACTGAAGTCGTTCAACCTGATACGGGCCATGGCCAACGTGAATTTTGACAAGATGATCGACTGGAAAAACAAACTGCGCCTGACCCTGGGCTACCAGTACGAAAATACGTCACGCAGCGGATTGGAAGTGGAAAAGGTAGATTTGAATTCCAACCTGCTGGAGATAGGGCTGGAAGCGGAATTGTTCGCCAACTTCGAGTTGCTCGCCGGCGGCACCTTCCTCACGTCCAATGGCCGCGATTACATTCCCCTGATCGAAACCTTCAACGTGGTCAAGGATTTTCCCGATCCGTTCGTTAGTGATGATACCGAAGCCCTGCTGGGTGCCGGTCTGCGGTACAACTTCAAAAAGGATACTTACGTCACTTTTCAGTACCAAAATTACAGTTTCGCCCGTAAAACCGACCCCAACAACGACTATACCCTAAGCCAGGTGTTTGTCTTATACACCATGAATTTCTAACATTATGCTGTCCTGGCCACTGCGTTGGTAGTTGGCCCAAACATAACCTTCAGAAGATAATCATTATGAAATATAACAACCGTTTTTATCTGTTTCCTTTGCTTTGCCTGTTCCTGGTGCTAACGGCCTGTGAACACGACACGGACCAATTTGATGGCCCCGGTCTGGTAGATCGCTTTGGCGAATTTCAACTGCTGGAGGGGCTGACCATCTCGCGGGCCACCGTAGATTTTTCGGCGGGCGAAACCGTGATTTTTGGCGCCCGTTTCAACAAACGCCTGAATTTCACCCTCCGGATTACCGGCATGGAAAGTGGTTCGGTCAAGACCATTCAAGGCTTCGACAACGAACTGAACGCCAATAACGCCGTGTGGTCAGGAGGGACGACTATGTTGCCCCTGTTTAAGCGCGAAATGTGCCAGGTAGAGCTGATCATTCCCGACGAAAACAACCTGACCCTCACCGGCATGGTGGAGATTGTGGGAACCAAAAGCTACGAAGGTAGCTTGTTTACAGATTTTGAGACACCGCTGGGTGCCAATCTGTTCACCGGCAATTTCGAGTTTGAGTTGACCAACCGGACCGGCCGCCAAAACGACATGCCAGCAGCCCAGGGCGACTGGTACTTCCTCTTTGAAGGAACCGACAACGTGGTGCCCAATTTTTTCGTAGGCTTAGCTGACATTTCCGCGAGGGTAACCGGCGAAACCTATATTCCCTTTCCCACCACGGTACCCGAAGACCTGTATTTCAATGCCTTTATCTACGCCGATGGTGGCCCGCACGGGATTGCTGTTATCCAGTTCGTTTATGATTTAAACAATACGGGTTTGTTTGAAGACGGGCAAGACCAAACCTTTCAGCTGGCTGGCGATTATCCATTGGACTTCACCGGTTGGCGACAAATTAGCCATCCGATGAGTGACCTGGGGATTACCCAGGCCCAGTTGAGTAAGATGGTCGGTATTCGGTTGTTGCTCATCTCCAACATGAATTCCCAACCCAGTCCGCCGCTGAAAGTAGACTACGGCATCGATTTTATCACGTTTACCGCAGGAGGCCCCCTTGAATTGTAATCATCCAGCCCAACCCGTTGCAAAATTTACGTCTTATGTCAGTACCAGTTTTTTCTTTACCAAAGGTTATTGTCTTCAGCCTGGGTAGTTTATTGCTCCTGACTACGGGGTGTGTGGAATTTAAAACCATGACACTCTACAGTGGTGAGGAGACCGTTGCGCCTCCCCAAAAACCGGAGAAAATCGAATTGATCGTAGAACCCATCATCCTTAAAAATGACCTTACGGATGTCTGGGGACTGGAAAAGACGGTTTGCAAGGACGCCAGTCTGAGCTCGGACGTCACCTACAATGGTGATGCAGCGCTCCTACTGACCTGGGACCGCGCCGTGCCGGATTGTGAGTGGGCCGGCATTGGCATTGGCTGGGACAGTTACGCCGGCAAGGATATTTCGGAGCTCATAGACTACGCGGCCATCGAGTTGCACGTGCGTACGCAGGAAGGAAAAATGTTCGGCTTACCCATTGTGTTAACCCTCGAGGACTATAGCGGCGGCATGGGCTTCGCCTACACGGGCAACAAATACTTTGAGCGGGCATCCATCGACGAAAAATGGCAGAAAGTGGTGGTTCCCCTCCGTTCCTTCGACATGAAAATCGAGAACCTGGACCCCACCAACATCAAGCAGCTCATGTTTGAACTGCAGCAGAGCGGCAGCATATACCTGGCGGATGTCCAACTGGTTTTTTACGAACCAGCACCCCAAACCGCCTGGTTGGTAGAGGCTCCCCTCCCCGATCCGCTGGCCATGCCCAAGCAATTGTTCGCTGATGGTTTTATCAACAACAATGGCTGGGGGCTCATCACCGATGCCTGCCAGACCTTCGACCTGTCCACGACCGAACACGCCGAAGGCACCCAGTCTATCCACGCCAAATGGAGCGATCCGGCTGGCACGTGCAAAAACATGGCCATTGGGGTGAGCTGGAACAAGTGGTTCCCCGTAGATATTACCGGAATAGAAGACCGTACCGCTCTAAAGTTCAAAATAAAAACAGCGGCGGGCTCTTTTTCTCAGCTGCCCATAAAGGTCGCTTTTGAAGACTACGAGCGCACCAACTCCCAACCCGCTACACTCCTGAGCAAGTACGTAGCGGGCGGCCAGTACAACACCCAATGGCAGGAAGTGACCATTCCAATGGCCGCTTTTGGCGGGGGTATTGACAAGACCAACGTGAAGCAGTTGTTGTTCAAATTTGAGCAAAGCGGTGACGTCTTTATTGATGATGTCCGCCTGGTCAACCAATAATGGGGGCGGCGCTGCGTCAGACGAGTAGTAAACCACCGATTCGCCAGTAAGCTATACCCCAACTTGGCGTTTTATAAAATCCAGGAGAAGCATAACGCCTCAGTGCTGCCGGCAGCGCTGAGGCGTTATCCGTTCTACCCGCAACGTTAGCCCTTGGGTAAGCTATTGTCTTCGTGCGGCTCCACGTGGATGAGGACGTGACCCAAATTTGGAATAGCCGCCTGTAGGGTGTCTTTCAGCAGGTGGGCCAGGTCATGGCCTTCTTTGACCGATATGTTACCGTCGACAATAGCGTGTAAATCAACGTGGTAAAACATACCAGCCTTCCGGATAAAACACTTTTCGGTACCTACAATCCCGTCTACGGTATGTGATATGGTACGAATTTCTGCGATGAGATCGTCGTAGAGGTGCTCGTCCATGATCTCTCCCAGTGCCGGGCGGAAGATCAGGTAGCTGTTGTACAGAATAAAAGTAGAGGCCAGCAGGGCAGCCCAGTCGTCTGCTGTTTCGTAACCTTCTCCGCAAATCAGGGCAATAGAAATACCAATAAAAGCCATGACCGACGTGATGGCATCACTGCGGTGGTGCCAGGCATCGGCCCGGAGGGAGGAGCTGTGGGTTTCCACACTTTTTTTGATGACAATCCGGTAGCTGACTTCTTTCCACAAAATGATGGCCGCCAGCACCAGCAGGGTCCAGGATTCGGGCATTTCCTGGGGTGTGCTGATGTTGCGTATGCTTTCGTAAGCAATCAGGGTGGCGGAGGTCACCAGAAAAGCCACGACGATGAAGGTGATGAGCGGTTCAATTTTTCCGTGCCCGTAGGGATGGTTCTCATCGGCGGGTCTCTTGGCGTACTTCAAGCCGAACAATACCAACAAGGAAGAAAAAATATCGGTTGTCGATTCAATGGCATCAGCGATCAGGGCGTAAGAATTCCCCAGCACCCCGGCGCTGCCTTTGATCAGCGCCAGGCAAATGTTGCCCAGGATGCTGAAGTAGGTGGTTCTGATGGCCGTTTGCTGGTTATCCATAGGGCAAAATTACAACACCTTGATCATCCCATTGATGCCATTAAACTGCAGGATATCTTCCCGCACATTGATCACCTCGTAGGGCGTGGGGCGGGGCTCGAAACGTACGTCGGCCTGGGTACCCGCGGGGGTCAGCGGGGTGAAACACACATCGAAGAGGTGCGTATTGCGCGGAAGCGTAACCCCCTCCAGGTTCTGGTGGATCCAGCTGAGCGCGACGACTCCTTTCTGGGAATAGGTAGCTCCAAAATTTTGGGGCGTCAGATCTACCAGTTCCAGCTGCTTCACGGCCGAATACTGGAGTTTGGCGGGATCCCAACGGATAGAGAACTGGAGCCCGATGAGGTTGTTGAAATCGTTGGCCGTAACGGGTAAACAGACTTCGGTACCCATTTTGCCTTCCCTGTTACCCAGTACCAGGGTGAGGGTTTCACCGACGGTTGGCGGCGTCTGACCCGGCGCCAGGTCGGGGTTGGCCGGAGCCGGGGTGGTAGCGACAGCAGCGGCAGCAGCAGTCGTATTGGGATTGGTAGTAGCGGCCGCGGCCATTTTGGCGACCTCCGCTTGTGCTTCTTCACGTACGGCATTGTCGCTCTTACACTGTAGGCAAGATAGTACCAGTAGGAGCAATAACAATCGTGTTAACATAATGGATTGGGATTTTTACCGGGCAAAAGTAAGAGGAATTTGCTACATAATGCTAATTTCGCTTTACTGCACCCGATTAATACCAAATAACGCTGACCTATGAGATATTTAAGTTTATTTATCGTCCTGGTAACCCTGTTGGGCATTTCCTGCGTACCACAGCAACAATATGCGGAACTGGAACAGACCCTAACCTATTACAAAGGCGAGGCCCTGGCTACGGACAGCATCCGAGGCGTGAACCTCAAATTACAATCAGAATACAATGAAACCCAGGCCGACTACCAGGGGCTGACGCGCGAGCTCGAGCGCCTCACGGCTACCAATATCAGCCTCAACCGCAACTACCAGGATATTGTCAATCGGTACAACAATACCGTAGGCGAAAACCAGCGCGTACTGGCTGCTACCAGCTACGAAACGACTAATCTGGAACAAGAATTGGCCTTGCGGCAAGAAGACCTCGATAAAAAAGAGCGATCGCTGGCGCAAATGGAAATACAAATACGCGATCGCGACGCAGCGCTACAACGCCTGGAAGCCAGTGGCGCCAACCGTCCTTCCGGCTACGAGGCCGTACCCGATGCCCGCCTCCAGCAGCTGCGGACTCAAAAGGCCGCACTGAATCAACAGCGCACGGTATTGATCAGTTATTTTCAACGCGTACTGGTCGGTTTCCCTACCGACGAAGTGGCCATTGCCGCCACCGACGAAGGCGTAGCCCTGACCCTCAGCCAGGCCCTGCTCTTCGCACAAGGCGACGATGGTACGGTCTACTGGAAAGGTCGGCAGGGCTTGCAGCAGATTGCGGTGGTCCTCCGCGACAATCCGAGTTTAAAAGTTGACGTCATTGGCCATGCCAACCCCACGTCGAATGCCAAAGCCGACTGGGCGTTAAGCACCACCCGTGCCCTGGCCGTTGCCAGCGAACTGGCAGCGTTCGGCGTTGACGCCGGACGCCTCACCGCAGCTGGCCGCGGTGGCAATCAACCACTGGTTTCTGCTACCAACTCGCAGGCACAAATCCTGAACGGCCGGACGGTCATTTTGGTTCGCCTCGATTATTCAACCCTCTTGCAGGCGTTGGATTAGGGCTGCCGGAACGACCTCGAAAACCACCACTGAAGCCGCCACCAGTGCGGGCGTGGTGCATACAAACCCTGCTTGCCTGTGCGTGGCAAAGACCATCTTTTTCAACTGATCAAATCGCTGTCCAAAACGGAAAAGCGGTATTTTACCCTCGATGCTCAGAAGAGTGGCCGAAAGGAAAGCCGCTATCTCGAACTTTTTCGGGTTATCAACGACCAGGAAGACTACGATGAACAGCCCCTAAAAGCACTTTTTGGCACCAAACTGGGCGATGACAAAGCGCGGCTCTACGAGGCGATCCTCCGTGCCATGCGCGACTACCAGAGCAAGAAATCTTATAAAACCCGGATCAAGGAGCTCCTCACCGACGCCAAGATTCTCTTCGAACGCAAACTCTACGACCAGTCGGAAAACCGCCTGGCGGAAGCCAAAAGCCTGGCCCTCGACCTGCAAGATCACCTGGCCGTACTGGAAATCAATTTGAACCAACGGCAATTGACGCGGGAAGTGATTGAAAAGGAATTCGAGCACGACGTGATCAATTTAATTGAGGAAAAAGAAAAACACCTCCAGCTCGTCGAAGAAGAGTTTTGGGTGCACGACACCTTTGACCACCTGGTTATTGATATCCTGCAAAACCGCCAGGGCTTGAACGAAGCGGCCAAAACCGCCTTTAAACAAAAATACCAACTCCTGCTCAACCTGGACGACACCAGCAGAAAACCGTTTTTCACCAAACGAAGACTGCACCAGTGCCGGGCTTTTTATTATCGCCTGACCGGCAATACCGAGCAGGAATTTGAAGCGTTCAATACCGCCCTGAACTTGTGGAAAGATTACCCTAAAAACAAAGAAGAATATTACCACCTCTACCTCACCGACGGTATCAACCTGCTTTCGGCCAGTATGAAGGATGAACAAAAAGTGAAGCAATTCCCGGAACTAATTGCCGAGATAAAGAGCCAAAAAGCCCCCAATCCGCAAGGGCAGAAGTTGTTATTCGAAAGAACCACCATCTACTATTTGATTTTCTTATTGAATTCGTTGGATGCCGAATTCGAATCCACCATTCAGGAAATACAGGAAGGGTTGCAGCAATACGACATTTCTTTGTCTACCAAATTGAGCATCTGCCTCAACGTTTCCTTTCTGCTCTTTTTAAATGACCGGTACCGGGATTGCCTCAAGTGGACGGCCCAAATCACGCACTTAAAGAAAAAGGCGGAAAACATCCGCAAGGATATTCACCTGTTGAACCAAGTCCTCATTTTGCTGACGGAATACAAATTGGGAGATTACGAAGCCATCGAAAACGCCAATCGGCGGGCGGCACGCTTTTTTCAGCGGCAACCGGCATCGGGCCTGAAGTCACTCTCTGTTTTGATCATTGGCATGATCAAACAATTGCAGGCAAGTGCCAATACCAAAGAGGAACGGGAAATATTATTGAAATCCAAAATGGATATCCAGGAATTGGGTCCTAACCTGGGCGGCGGAATTGACGAAATTTGTGACCTCTGGATTGAAAGTGAAATTCAGCAATCATCCATCAAGGCGCTCCGTATTAAGTAATTATTTGCCCGGTATTGTATTAAGCATTGAAGATGATTTCCAGGACATCGGTTTTCTTCACAATGCGCACAAATTTATTTCGCTCAAGCGGGAAAAACTGCTCCCTGCAACCGCTGTTGCCCTGGTTTTGCAGCTGGAAAATGAGGTCGTCCACACCAATGACGCCCAGTGCCTTGTTCTTTTCATTGTAGCTGACGGTGTACTGGCTGTTTTCCCCCGCCTTAAAGGTGAATTTTTCGGCACTACCAACAAGATTCCGGTCGCCTAAAACAGGCGTTTCCGCTGCTCCAGGGGTAGTAGGTAACGGATCAAAAGGCGCAGCAGCGGTAGCCACAACCAACTGCCCCCCGAGCAATCCAACAATAACGCCTTCGGGAACGGTCAAATCAAAAGGAATAGCACGGCCATTGTCCACGAGATAGAGCGTCTTCATGTCCGAACTGAGAGAAATGGAATTGAGCATGCTGGTGGTGTGTTTGTCTTTTTTGCTAAATAATAACTGCAAAAGGTCAACTGCCGCATCACCTGGATCAGGAAGGCTATCACCTGGTTTTGCAACTGCGGCATCCCTGGCTGGCTGAACCTTTGTGGGTGGCACCTGCCGTTGTCTGTCCCCCGTGGGGGTTGGATTGAATAAGCCGCGTATTTGATCCCAAAATCCCATGACCTTTTTTTTGTTGCTTCAAAGATAATCAATTGATGGAAAACGAAAAGGGGAAAGTCTTCAGCGTGGGCGGCCCGTAACCGGTACCGGCTTAATGCGTCGGAAAAACGCGTGCCGCTTCCAGGTAAGCCGCCTGAAATCGGGCAGCATCGACCCCGGTATCCTGGGCTACTTCCTGAAAGAAAGCCACCAGGTGTTCCATCGGCATATTGCCCGTGAGGTCGTCCTTGGCCATGGGGCAGCCGCCGTAGCCCCGGATAGCGCCGTCAAAACGGATACAACCTTGCTGGTAGGCAGCGGTCACCTTTTCCCGCCAGGTGGTGGGGGTCGTGTGAAAATGAGCACCTATCTCCAACTGAGGGTAGGCCGGAATAAGTTCACCAAAAAGATAGGAGATGCTGGCTGGCTGGGCCACGCCAATCGTATCGCTAAGTTGAAAAATGGAAATACCCAGCAGCGACAATTCATCGACCCACCGCATGACGATTTCGGCATTCCAGGGATCCCCGTAAGGGTTGCCGAAACCCATAGAGATATAGAGTACCAACGCCTTATTATTTTGAACACAAAGCGCCTGAATGTGTTTTACCCGTTCCAACGATTCGGTAATGGTGGCATTGGTATTTCGCAGTTGGAAGGTTTCAGAAATAGAAAAAGGATAACCCAGGTAATCAATTTCCGGAAAAGCTACTGCGGTTTCGGCTCCCTGGCGGTTGGCCACAATGGCCAACAATTTGGTCGCGGTAGCGCTTAGGTCAAGTTGGGCAAGCACTTCGGCCGTATCCCGCATTTGCGGAATGGCCTTGGGACTCACAAAACTGCCGAAATCCAGCGTATCAAAGCCGACTTGCAGTAATAAATTAAGATATTTGACCTTGGTTTCCGTGGGGATAAAAGTGGTTAGCCCTTGCATCGCATCACGGGGGCATTCGATCAATTTGATCATAAATGAGTTATCATTGTTTTCATTCTTGTAAACTTAGTGTGCTATGTTCAGAAATAAAACGTTTTTAACCACAATTGGGTTTCTTTTGACCGGAATAGGGTTTTTAGCCATCTTCCTCAGCTTTGTTGGAGTAGATTTTGCTTTCCTCTACTGGTTGCGTGCCTTTGGTGGCCCAATTTCATTTGCCGTGAAAATTGCCATGATCCTGGTCGGATTCATTTTCATCTTTTTCGGACAGACCGACCTCGATCAGGAAGAGATTTAAAGGTACGAAACACGGGTTTACCCCTTCTTCTTTTTGACCAATATTCAGAAAATATGCAACAGCTCCGCATTCGCCCCATCGCACCAACCGACAATTCCCGCGTGGCGGCCATCATTCGGCAAGTCATGACCGAATTTAGTTGTATCGGCCCAGGGTTTTCTATTGAGGATCCGGAGGTAGATACCATGTACGAAGCTTACCAGCGCCCGGGAGCTGGTTTTTACGTCATTAAACGAGAAGGCCAAATTCTGGGTTGTGGCGGATACGCCTGCTTAGCCGGTAATAGTGGGGAAACTTGCGAGCTCCAGAAAATGTATTTCCTCCAGGAAGCGCGTGGGCTGGGGATGGGAGGGCAACTATTGGATCATTGCATCGCACGGGCGCGCGCGGATGGTTACCTGCGGATGTACCTGGAAACGGTGAACCGGATGACGGCTGCCAATGCTTTGTACCAGAAACGAGGATTCGTTAGATTGCCGGGCCAGGAAGGTGCCACCGGACACGGTGGCTGCGATACTTTTTATGCCCTACTGCTCTGATGCCCGTGGCCACAGCAAGAGTTCGTTGCGATTGTAATCAATGGCCACCAGGTACTGCGAGAGGAAGGCATAACCCAACAGGCCATCCAGTGGCTGACCGGAAACGGTGTCCAGGTGGCTAAGATCGGTGAACAGGAATTTCCCGGAGAAATCAAAGCCCGCGGCGTTCAGGTGGTCAATCTGGCGAACCAGCACCTGCTGTACGTTCTGGTCCAGACCTTGCAATTCTTCTGCTGCCAGGGGGGTCGAATTCGCTCCAAAAACGTCGTGTTTGCTTTGGTTCAGTACGTTGGCAGCTGCGCCGGTATCTATTCCCAGGCGCAACTCTTGCTCGCCTACCCACACCACGATAACGGGCAGATGGCCGTCTAATTCAAAACTAATTCTCGCCAGAGGGGCTACCAGGCTTTGGCGCTTGCGGGTCTTGGCATCCACCAGTACCAACTGCTGCCTTTGGTAATCCAAAAACAAGGTTTGGTTCTTTAGCAATTCATAACCGATCATCCCCACTACCGGTGCTTTACGGGCCTGCTCCAAATGGCTTAAATCCAAGGTAATGGCTTCGACATTGCGCAACTCCCGATCTCCCCACTGAAACGAAGCCACCTGCTTGACCCCAACTGCCAACGCGTCCGAACAGGAACGCGCCAGGTAAGGGCTATCGGCCCCGGTCGGCAATTCGTTGAGCACCAAACTCGGTGCACCGGTGTCCAACACAAACTGACCCGTATGTTGCTCCACCCGCGCACTGACGTAAATCATGCCGCGATCCAGTTGGAAAGGTATGCTGACCTGATCTCCTAAATTCAACTCCACTGCCTTAAGCGATCGAACGGGTGTGTTCAATAACGCGATATTGTTCTGACCCAACAGGACAGAACTGACGACCAAACAAATTCCAAACACTATTCCAAACTGCCGCATATCGCTAATTTTTTGGGGTGATTCACCAGGTGATTTGCTACATAAGTATGAGTTATTTACACAAAGATAACCAATGTAACACTTTTAATTCACCTAAAGTTAACACTGAATTAACAAAGCGTGGACTTTAACATAATTGTGAGCCAACTAAGGGATGGGTAAAAAACAGGCAATGTTAAATGGAGGGAGAACTTGGTTCTCGTAGGTATCACGCTTCCCTTCCTTAAGAACCCATCCCCCGCCCACGCTAAAAAGCGTGGCAAGCTCTTCCCTTTTAAGGAATAGCTTGCCACGCCCCTTCGGCGTGGGAGTCTAGACGCGCGATTTCTGCCGAGGATGGCGGTAAATTCAACGCTGGCAGATTAACTTACAGCTGGTTTAAACCTACTGCCCCGAAGCCCAAGAATGAACGATGGCCGACTTTTTACAACTGCTAAAACCTTGCGAATTCGTGTGTCACGTCTCCCTTCCTTTTCAAGGGAAGGGCTGGGGGGATGGGTTCCAAAAGGGAAGAGCTTGCCACGCCCCTTCGGCGTGGAAGGGGGATGGGGATGGGGGCAGGGCTTTTATGCTTTTCGCTGCGAGACTTTGCTTTCGTTGCTGCCTGGCTAAAGCCTGGTTACGCAAAATCAGCCTTCACCCGGGCAACCAGAACTTCTATTTCGGCTACCGTAGCCGCCTCCCCGTAAATGCGCACGATGGGCTCCGTGTTGGAGCGGCGCAGGTGGATCCAGCCGTTGGGGAAGTCCAGCTTCACCCCATCAATGGTATTGATCTCGGCTTCTCCCTGGTATTTGTCTTGAATATAAGCCAGGCGCGCCTCCACATCGAGATCGGGGGATAAGGCTACCTTGTCTTTGACCATGTGGTAATTGGGGTAGCTCGCCCGCAAGGCATTCATATCTTTTCCCGACCGGGCCAGGTGGCTAAGTACCAGCGCCGCACCGATGAGGGAATCCCGGCCGTAGTGCAGGGCCGGGTCGATGATGCCGCCGTTGCCTTCGCCGCCGATAACGGCGCCCGTTGCTTTCATTTTTTCGACCACGTTAACCTCCCCCACGGCGGCGGCGTGGTAAGTTTGGCCGTACTGGCGGGTGAGGTCGCGCAGGGCCCGGCTCGAAGACAGGTTGGAGACCGTGGGGCCGGGCTGGTGTTGCAGCACGTAATCGGCCACCGTCACCAGGGTATACTCCTCCCCTATCCAGGTGCCACCAGGGCCAATAAGCGCCAGGCGATCCACGTCGGGATCGACGGCAATACCCAGGTCTGCCCCAGCGGTTTTCACCCTTTCGCAGAGTTCCGTCAGGTGCTGGAGCAACGGCTCAGGATTGTGGGCAAACTGGCCATTCACTTCCCCGTTCAGCACTTCTACCTCGCAACCCAGGGCCTTTAGCAACGCTGGAATAGCAAAAGCCCCGCTCGAATTGACGCCGTCGACTACGACCTGGAAGCCGCGGGCCTGAATGGCCGCCGAATCGACCAGCGGATGAGCCAGTACCCGTTGTATATGGTAATCGAGGAGGGTATCATCGGTGCGGTAAGTACCCAAATCATCCACCTGCGCGTAGCTGATGGCACCGGCAGCCAGCATGTCCAGCAATTGTTTGCCGTCGGCGGCCGCGATAAACTCCCCTTTTTCGTTCAGCAGCTTCAAGGCGTTCCACTCTTTGGGGTTGTGGCTGGCCGTCAGGATAATGCCGCCGCCGGCCTGCAAGTGGGGCACCGCCATTTCGACGGTGGGGGTGGTCGACAAGCCCAGGTCTATCACTTCGAACCCTTGCGCCAACAGCGTAGCCGTCACCAGCTGGGACACCATCGCACCCGATGGCCGCGCATCGCGGCCAATAACCACTTTACGGGTGTTGCCACGCTGAATCAGCCAGGCACCGTAGGCTGCCGTACAAGCTACGATATCCTGGGGCGTGAGGTTGTCGCCTGCGGTGCCGCCAATGGTCCCCCGAAAACCGGAGATGGATTTGATAAAAGCCATTTTTTTAAAATTTACTGGTTAAGTCAAGGGAAGCAAAGATAAAGAACATGTTAAACTTGGGTCGGATTTGGGTAACCTATCTGTTTTCTCAGGATTCCTTTTTAAGTTTGTTGGATGGAGCAACTCTTACACCTTGATTATTCCGTCTTTGAGTGGATCAACCACGACTGGCAAACCCCCTGGCTGGATGCCATCATGCCCTATTGGCGGGAAAAAACGACCTGGATCCCCGCCTATCTGCTGGTGCTGGGTGTGCTCTTCTGGTACTACCGACGGCAGGCTTTGTTTTTGGTGCTGGCCCTGGCCCTTACGGTAGGGCTGGCCGACCAACTCAGCAGCCAGGTGCTCAAGAAATCGGTCCAACGGCTCCGCCCCTGCCGGGAAACCACCCTGATTCCGCCGGCGCGGGCGCTCATCGCTTGCGGGGGCGGCTACAGCTTCACCTCTTCTCATGCCACCAATCATTTTGCCATAGCCGTCTTTCTTTTTCTGACCTGGGGAAGGCGCTGGAAAAAATGGCGCTGGTTGTTGCTGGTTTGGGCGGGCTCCATCGCCCTGGGCCAGGTTTACGTAGGGGTTCATTATCCGCTCGACATCCTCTGCGGCGGCCTGCTGGGTAGCCTCATAGGCGGGCTGGGGAGTTGGGCTTACCAGCGGCAAGTCAAATGGCGTATTGACGATTTTTACCCACTCCCGCCACCCTTGGTCTGATCTTTATAAACGCCTGAATCACGCCGCTACCGGCTCTTTTAATAGTTGCACTCCCTCCGCTTGTCTTGCAATTTAGTGTAATAAGAACTTATTCCCCTGAAAAACAGCCAGATGTCCGACAGTAACTTATTTTAGATCAAAATAAACAATAGGAGTAACTTATTTTTTCATTAATTTGTATCTTTAAGCAGAATTATTGACTAACAACATACCCGATCAACGCATGAAATTCTTATCCAACCAGTGTATCGCAAGTTTAATTCTCTTTATGGGATGGGGTGTTTTGTGCCTGGGACAAACCGTTGTTAGAGGAGAGATAACCGATGGCGTGACGGGAGAACCGCTCATCAGCGCGACGGCCATTATCAAAGGAACGACCGAAGGTGCGGTTACCGAATACGATGGTACCTTCTCTTTTAATACTTCGGCCAGCCCGCCGTTTACCATGATCTTCTCCTACGTGGGTTACCTCGACGCAGAAGTGCTGATTGAATCGGTGGTCGAACCCATTAAGATTGCGCTTTCGGAAAACGCCGTTACCATTTCAACCGTAGAGGTAAAAGGCCGCCGGATCGGTGAACGCCAGCGACAGTCGGCCCTGACGGTAGAAACCCTCGACAATATCGCCATCAAAGAAACACCAGCTGCCAATTTTTACGATGGCCTGGGATCGCTCAAAGATGTGGACCTGACGGCCGCAAGCCTCGGCTTTAAGATCATCAACACCCGTGGTTTCAACAGTACCAGCCCCGTGCGGTCGCTGCAATTAATTGACGGGGTCGACAACCAGTCGCCGGGCCTGAACTTTTCGTTGGGCAACTTCCTGGGTTCCTCCGAACTCGATGTCAACCGGGTCAACCTGATCGTAGGAGCCAGTTCGGCCTTTTACGGCCCCAATGCCTTCAATGGGGTGATCAGTATGGAAACCAAAGACCCTTTCTTCCACAAAGGATTATCGATCCTGGCCAAGGGCGGTGAGCGTTCTTTATTTGAGGGCGCGCTTCGCTATGCCGACGTATTCGGCAAAAACAAAGGGATTGGCTACAAACTCAACTTTTCCTACTTCCAGGCCAACGATTGGGTGGCCGACAACTACGACCCCGTAGACAACACCGATACCGGCCGGGATAACCCCGGCGGCTACGATGCCGTCAATATTTACGGGGACGAGTTCACCAGTGGTAGCAATTTCACGAAAGATCTGCAAAACCCGGGCCTGGGCATTATCCACCGTCGGGGTTACACGGAATCGGATGTTGTGGACTACGATTCCGACAACCTCAAGTTGGGCGCTGCCTTCCACTTCCGGCTGAAGCCCGCCATGGACCTGGGCTCTCCTACTCTCATCGTGGCTTCCAACTACAGCACGGGTACCACCGTTTACCAGGGCGACAACCGCTACAGCCTGCGCGATATCCAGTTTTTTCAGCACCGCCTGGAGTTGAAAAAACACGACACGTATTTCCTGCGCTTTTACGTCACGCACGAGGATGCGGGCAACTCCTACGATCCTTATTTCACCTCCCTCCTCTTGCAGGAAAACGCCAAGGAGAACCAAAACTGGCGCAATGCCTACCGCACCTACTGGAGCACCACCGTGCGGCCACAACTCAATGCCGAAGAAGGCTTTCCCCGGATTTCCCAGTTCCCCGGCAACCCCGATGGTTACCGGGCAGCCTTGAGCAGCTTTTTTGCCCAACCCGATATTGCCGCCAAACTGGTGCAATGGCACGCTGCTGCTCAGGAAGCGGGTCTGGCCGCTGACCCTATTATTAGTGCGGTTGGTTTTTATGAGCCCGGCACCGACCGCTTCGACGAGGAATTCAACCGCATCACTTCCCAGAATCTTAACAGTGGCGGCACCCGTTTTTACGACAAATCTGCGTTAGCGCACGCCCAGGGCGAATACCGCTTCAATGACCTGGTTGAGAAAGGTAATATATCCGACTTCGACCTGCTCGTCGGGGCCAGCTACCGCAAATACATGCCCAATTCCGAGGGTTCTATCCTGCTCGACACCAATGGCCGAAATATCGACACCTACGAATATGGCATCTACGGCGGCGGCACCCTGGAACTCCAGCAAAAGCTCAAAATAAGTGGCTCCCTGCGCGTCGACAAAAACAAAAACTTCGACTACCTCATTTCTCCGGCGGGTTCCCTGGTCTACAGCCCTTCGGATGTAACTACCCTGCGCGCTTCCTTCTCGTCGGCCATCCGCAACCCGACCCTGGCCGACCAGTTCCTCAACTACAACGTGGGTCGTGCGATCCTCCTGGGCAACCTGAACGGCATCGACAGCCTGGTGACCGTGGAATCGTTGACCGATGCCCTCAATGGCAGTGACCTGAACCTCCTGGAGTATTTTAATGTGGCCCCTATAAAGCCCGAAAAAGTGCAAACCGTCGAGGCTGGCTTCCGCACCACCCTCTTCCAACGCTTGTACCTGGACGCTACGTACTACTACAGCTTCTACCAGGATTTCATTGGTTTCAACATCGGTGTGGAAACGGTTTTCGACAATACCTTCGGGCAGTTGGTCGAGGCACAAGCTTACCGCGTATCCGCCAACGCTACGGATAGGGTCACCACCCAGGGCTTCTCCATCGGTACCAACTACTATTTTTCCAAGTTTTATGTCTTCAATGCCAACTACTCCTGGAACAAGTTGAATACGGTCACCGACGACCCTATTATTCCCGCCTTCAACACCCCCGAGCACAAGTACAACCTGGGGTTGTCCGGGCGGAATATTCCCGTCAATCTCGGTTTCTTAAGAATCCCGAATTTCGGCTTTAGCATTAACTACAAGTGGATAAAAGGATTTACCTTTGAAGGGTCGCCTCAATTCACTGGTGAAATACCTACTTATGATCTTTTGGATGCACAAATCAACTGGCAGGTGGCCAAATTGAATTCCACCTTCAAGCTGGGTGCGTCCAACCTATTGAACAACGAAGTATTCCAGACGTACGGCGGACCCCGCATCGGACGAATGGCTTATTTCTCCGTGTTGTACGAATTCAAGAAAAAATAATTTCTAAATCATCTGCATTATTATGAAGCAATTTAACTTTCTATTATTGTCCCTTTGTTGCAGCCTGCTGGCCTTTAGTGCCCAGGCGCAAACCCGGTATGTGGATCAGGTCTTTGACCAGGTTGTCAAACAGTCTAACATCCCTTACGCCACCAATATCTCGGTATTGACGATGGCCAATGGCAACCCCGATACCATTCCGATCGTGATGGACGTGTACACGCCCGTCGGTGATGACATGACCGAACGGCCTACGGTTATTTACCTGCACACGGGAAGTTTTCTTCCCCAGTACTTCAACGGCCAGATCACTGGTGGCAAGTTGGATTCGACGGTTGTAGAAGTCTGTACCCGCCTGGCCAAGATGGGTTACACCGCCATTGCGGCGACCTACCGCCAGGGTTGGGCGCCTACCGCTCCTGACCAAAATATCCGCACGGCGACCCTCTTGCAGGCGTCCTACCGCGGTATCCAGGACGTGCGCTCCTGTATTCGCTTTCTGCGCAAATCCATAAATGAGGGCGACAACCCCTACGGTGTGGACGAAAGTCGCATTGTCCTCTGGGGACAAGGCACCGGTGGTTACCTCTCATTAGGCGCCGCTTGCCTGGACGAATACACCGAGATCAGTGACCTCGACAAGTTCATCAATACCGTAACCTTTGAACCTTACGTAGTAGAAGCCGTTCACGGTGATATCAACGGAGAGCAGCCTGCATTCCTTAATCTACCCAACAGTGTCGGTTATTCCTCCAATTTTGCCCTGGCGGTCAATATGGGTGGTGCCTTGGGTGACACCTCCTGGATCGATGGTGCCGCTTCTACCTTCGTAGAGCCTCCCATCATTGGTTACCACGTCATTACCGATCCGTTCGCTCCTTTTGGTGACGGCCCCGTAATTGTACCTACCACGCAGGAATTCGTGATTCAGGTAGCCGGAACCCGCCTGGCGGTTCAGGTAGCCAACGACAAAGGCCTCAACGACATCCTCGCTCCCGTAGCCGGTGACACGCACCCGCTGTCGGCTTATTTGAACGCCGTGGTGACTGCCCTCGGACCTATTCCTTTGAATCTGGCCGCTTTCGGTCAATCACCGACGACCGTCGCTGAACCCAACATGTACCCCTTCCGCTCGCCCAACAATCGACTGGAGTCTGGCCCTTGGGACTGGTGGAGCAAGCCTTTCCTCGACGCCCTGATCCCACAGATCAACGGCGCCTTTGGCACCATGTTCAGTGCGGATCTCCTGCACTCCAATGGTTTGATCACGAACCCCGATATGTCGGCCACCAAGGCCCGTCTTTATCTCGACACCGTCATTGCCCACTACGCACCCCGTGCGTGCCAGGCGCTGCAATTGGCCGAATGTGCGATTGTAAAAACGGAAGAATTGGCCGACGATTCCCTACTGGGTCTTTCGGTAGCGCCTAACCCCGCCACCGAACGTGCTTTCATCCAAACCAACGCTGGCTACCCCATGGAAGCCATCCAGTTGTTCGACATCAACGGCCGCTACCTGCGTGCCTACTATGACATCAACAGCAGCCAGTATGAAATCCAACGCGGCGATTTGCCACCGGGTACCTACCTGGTAAAAGTTAAGTTTAAAGAAGGAATTTCCGTCAGGAAGTTGATCTTTAGATAAGACCAGGTTTTAGCTGAACTAAAAAAGCGTCATCTCGAGAAATCGGGATGACGCTTTTTTATTGCGTTTCGGCCAAAAAAACAGGGCATGGCCAATGACAACAGGCCGGAAAAATCAGGTCTAATCGACAGAACGATACTTTTCCGTGATATATTTGGCTTTGAGAATTTCTTCCCGGCGCGTTACGGAAGGCTTAGTGAAGAACTTAGCTTTACGTAAACGCTTAGTGGTTTGGACTTCACGATGCTTCCGCTTGTAGCGTTTGAGTAATCGATCAATAGTTTCTCCGTCTTTGCGATCCAGAATTAGCATTAAGTATATTTTGATGTTGTGGTAGGATTACCAATAGTTAGCGCGAAATTACACAAATAAAACGCTATTCTTTTGCCCATTGTTCAGAAAATAAGCAATAAGCGGTCATTTTGTTCACATAAACAATTGTTTTACAACATTTTGCACCCTCTTAATTATAGTTTTAATGCGCCTACAATATTTTTTCCTGACCTTCCTGCTCCTCCTCGCTGGCCTGGCGTTGGGTTATGTACTGGGTCCTCGCCCCCACTTTCAACCCTTGGATCCCAGCCCCATTGCGGTAGATCTTTCCCTGGCAGCCCTGGCCGATTCCGTAGCGGCACACGAAAACCGCGAACCCTTGCTCAAGCCGGGCAATGGCGCCCGCATCGTCTGGGCCGACAGCGCCCGGCAAACTGCCTTTGCGGTAGTCTACCTCCACGGCTTTTCGGCCAGTGAGCGCGAAGGTGGTCCGCTGCACGAAGATTTCGCGCGGCGCTACGGCTGCAACCTCTACCTGGCCCGCCTGCCCGGCCACGGACTCCGCGGCGAAGACAGTTTCCGGGACACCGAACCACAAGAGTGGGTAGACGCGGCCAAAACAGCGGTAGCTTACGGCAAACGCCTGGGCAAACGCGTCATTGTGATGAGTACCTCCACCGGGTGTACCCTGGCGCTGTATTTGGCCGCAGCAGATCCCGCTATCCAGAGCCTGTTCCTCTACGCACCCAATATTGACCTCTACGACCCCAAGGCCTACCTGCTCAACGGCCCGTGGGGCGAACAACTGGCCCGCGGAATTTTTGGGGGCGACCACCGCGAATGGTCGGCCAAAGACAGCATTCCCGCGTATTGGACCACCCGCTACCGCCTCCGCGGGCTACACGCCCTGCGCGAGCTGGTCAGTAAAACCATGACGCCAACTACTTTTGGGGCCGTTCGCCAGCCCACTTTTATCACCTACTACGATGAAAATGATGACAACCAGGACCAGATAGTCTCGGTTGCGGCCATTGAGCAAATGATCCCCTTATTGGGAATCCCCCCTGATTCCCTCCGCGTCATTGCCAACACTACCGCCCGTACCCACCCGCTGGCCTGCGACTTGTGGAATCCCAACTGGCAAACCGTTGCCGAAGACACCTACCAGTTTGCCGAGCAAGTATTGGGGCTGGTGCCAGTCGACAACCTGGTGGTTAAGTAATTGGTCAGCAACGACTGCCATAATTCCAGCCCTAACCGGCCACAATTCCAGCCGGTGAAAAGGAGTGAAGTCAGTCGGATCAAGACCTCCAGCAATCCCATTTTTTTTCTACATTTACCATATGGAAGCACCTAAAAACAACAGGCCCAAATGGGTAACGCCCAGCATCAGTGAATCTATCCGCGACCTGTGGCAGGGTATCAAATCGTGGTTTGTCGCATTCATCGACCTCAAAGAAGGCATGGATCGCGAAGGAACCATCATTTCCATCAATACCGGCAAAATGATGCGCGGTTCCAACGCCTGGATGCTGATCTGCTCCATTATGATCGCTTCCCTGGGGCTGGACCTCAACTCCGAGGCGGTCATCATCGGTGCGATGCTCATTTCTCCGCTCATGTCGCCCATTCTGGGCATTGGGCTCGGCGTGAGCATCAACGACCGGGCTACGCTATTTATGGCGATCAAACATTTCCTGATCTCCATCCTGATTGCCCTGGTTACCAGCATCCTGTATTTCCGGTTAACGCCCCTGGGCACCTTCACCGACATGATTGAAGCGCGTACCGCCCCCACTTTTCTCGACGGGCTGGTGGCCATCTTTGGTGGTCTGGCTGGTATCATCTCCATTACCCGCAAGGACAAATCCAACGCCATTCCGGGAGTAGCGATTGCCACGGCCCTCATGCCACCGCTCTGTGTCACCGGTTATGGTATTGCCAATGGCAACATGGAGATCGCGCTCAACTCCTTCTACCTGTTTTTCCTCAACTCGTTTTTCATCGCGCTCACTTCCTATCTGATCATCCGCCTCCTGGACTTTCCCTACAAGGAGCACCTCGACGCTGGTGAAGCGTGGCGCACGCGCGTGGCCATTATGGTTTTCAGCCTGATCATTATCATTCCCGGCACTTTTATTCTCCGGGGTGTCATCCGGGATTTGGCCGACAAACAGAGCATCAAAACCTTTGTCCAGGATCAATTTGGTACCGACTGCATCAACTACAAGGTTTTTCCGATAGCCCCGGATTCCAGGCTTCCGGACTCCAGTCCTGCTAAGGATTCCAGCCTCCTGGTTGTCCAACTCATCAATCGCGATGTATCCGACAGCATGATGCAAGTTTACAACCTCCTGCTCCGCGATTCCTATGCCCTCGAACACATCTCCTTCCAGGCCATCCCCGACTACCGCATCCAGTTGAGTGAAATGAAGAAAAATGCCGTCAACCAACAAGGCATGACCCAGTTGTCAAACCAGCTGAATGAGCTCCACAAAGCCCAACGGCAAAACAATTTCCTCGACAGCCTGCGCCGGGCCAGCCTCAGTGCCTCGGTCGGGCTGGATTCCCTGCAGTTTGCCCGCATGACGGCCATCATCCACCAGGCGCAGCAGTTTGCCAGCCTCGACAGCCTCGCCTTTGGCAAGACCCGCATCACTGATTTTAAAACTCCCAGCCAGCAGATCCCTTTGTTTTTAGCCCACTGGTCCAATGCCCCCACGCCCAGAACCCGCCGCCAGCAGGAAGCAGAATTAAGTGCCTTCCTCAAAAACTATTTCCAGACCTACGCTATTCAATTAGATACTTTTATTGTCCATTCTTACTGACCGGCACATCCATGACTAACCCGCAGCAAGCCTTGATTTTGGTTGATTTGCAAATTGACTTTTGCCCTCTGGGCGCCCTCCCCGTCCCCGAAGGCGACCAGGTTGTACCCGTAGCCAATGCCCTGATGCCCCACTTTAGCACCGTAGTGGCTACCCAGGATTGGCACCCGGCCAACCACGGCAGCTTCGCCGCCAACCATCCCTGGCGCAAACCCGGCCAGGTCATCGACCTCCACGGCCTGCCCCAGGTGCTCTGGCCTATTCATTGTGTACAGGAAAGTTTTGGTGCCGAATTCGTCGCCGAACTCCATACGGATGCCATTACCCAGGTCTTCCGCAAAGGAACGGATCCCAACATTGACAGCTACAGCGGCTTCTTCGACAATGGCCACCGCCGCGCTACCGGCCTCGGCGACTGGCTCACCGCACGCGGCATCACCGAAGTCTTCATTATGGGGCTGGCCACCGATTATTGTGTTAAATTTACCGCTCTGGATGCGCGGCAACTGGGTTTCAAAACCTACCTCATCCTGGATGGCTGCCGCGGCGTCAACCTCCAGGAAGGGGACACCGACCGCGCCGTAGCAGCAATGCGCGACCATGGCGTGACGGTTATTACTGCTGATCAACTTTTATCAAATTCCCTCCTTTGAATAATTTATACCAAAATCAGACGCCTTCGTGAAAGTAGAATGTTGGTTTATTGGCAAAACGGCGGATAAGTACCTCCAGGAAGGCATTGACAAATATGCCAAACGGCTACCGCATTACCTGCCTTTTGAGCTCGCCATTATTCCGGACGTCAAAAACGCGGGCAAGATCAGCTCCGATCAACTCAAAGAAAAGGAAGGCGAACTGATCCTGGCCCGCCTGAAGCCCCAGGATGCGCTCATCCTACTGGACGAGCGCGGGCTGGAAATGACCTCCGAAGCCCTGGCCAACTGGCTGCAAGACCAACTCCAAAGCCCCTATCGGCGCCTGATCTTCGTCGTGGGCGGGGCCTTTGGCTTCGCCGACAGCGTCTACCAGCGCGCCAACGGCAAACTGGCCCTCTCGCAGCTCACCTTCTCCCACCAGATGGTTCGGCTATTTTGTTTGGAACAACTTTACCGCGCGATGACTATCTTGCGCAACGAACCATACCACAACAGCTAAACTACTTTTATGAATATCTCCATCACGCTGATCATTATCGCCCTGACCTGCATTATCTCTTTTCAGGCCTTCAGCAACCCCGAAATGCGCGCCAAACTGCTCTTTCGCCCGGTCGATATCCGCAACGGAGAGTACTACCGGTTTTTCACCAGCGGCCTCATCCACGCCGACTTCAGCCACCTGCTCTTCAACATGTGGGCCCTCTACATCTTCGGCGAGAGGGTCGAAAGCGTATTCTACAACGACCTCTTCGGGCCCGTCGTCGGCCGCGTAGCCTATATCATTTTTTACTTCAGCGCCATCGCCATCGCCAGCCTGCCCTCCTACTTTCGCTACCAGGACAACTACGCCTACAGCGCCCTGGGCGCTTCGGGCGCCACTTCGGCCCTCTCCCTTATCTTCATTCTGTTCCACCCCTGGATGTGGTTCATCTTCCCTCCCCTGCCGGGTATTCTCCTGGCCGTTGGCTATATTTGGTACTCTTCTTATATGGACAAAAAAGGCACCGACCACATCGGTCACAATGCCCACCTCACCGGCGCCATCTACGGTATCGTCTTCATTGTCGTCGCCAGCCTCCTGCTCAAACCCGAACTCATTGATTACATGATCGCCCAGTTGCTGGCTGGCCCCAAGCCGTTTCCTGGTTTTGGGTAGCCCTCCCCCTCACTCTTCCCCCAACGGGTCTTCCCGCACCGTCAGCGTGGTCTGCCACTGCTCCGCTCCTACCCGGAGTGTGAGCAAGTACACGCCTGCTCCAGCTACGGGCAAGCCCAGCCTTTCGTCGAAAGGATAAGCCGGAAAACCCGTACGCAGGCGGGTGATTTGCCGGCGCTGGGCACGCGGCGTCTTGGCTTTGCGAAAGCTGTCGTAGTCTTCCTGCAGATCAGGATTGCGGTAGGTCTCCAGCAATGTCTTGAACTGATCGTCCAGTGCACGCGCCTCCGTTTCGGTGTAGGGCAGGGCGTCAAATTCCAGGTCCCAGTAATAGCGATGGATACCCGCAGTTGGGTCCAGCTTGACCGTTCGCAGGTATTGCCCGGTCCGATCCCGGATCTCCAACACCACTTTCTCCGATCCCGTTTTTCCCACAAAATAGCTGATGGCGGCGCTGTTGTCAAACCGTGCCCGCGGCACACTCCCGGCATTCTGGATCGTGGGGGGGTTCTCTCCAGCAAACCAGAAGTGACCGCGCTGGCCGCCCCTGCTGGTGTTTTCCCAAAGGGTAGCCGTGCGCTGCTCAAACAGGTGGCCACTTTGGGTCTGCAGTTCCGGCGTCAGCTGTTGCAGCGGGGTAAGATCGTCCAGTATCCAGAGGCTGCGACCGTGGGTGCCGGCGATCAGATCGTGGTCGCGGGGATGGATGAGCAAGTCGTAAACCGGCACCGTAGGCAGGCCCGGCATGAAGCGGAACCACTGTTGCCCAGCATCTACCGAGGCCCAGATGCCTGTTTCGGTGCCCAGAAACAGGAGGTCGGCGTTGCGGGAATCCTCGCGCACGACGCGCACCACTTCGTGGTCCGGCAGGCTGCTGCCCAGGTTCGTCCAGGATTCCCCGTAGTCGTCCGTGCGGAATACCCAGGGCGCAAAATTATCGCTCCGGTGGCCATCAAACGTAACGTAAGCGCGGCCGGGTGCGTGGTGCGAGGCTTCCACCCGGCTCACCCACAGGCCTTCCGGCACCCCGGCAATGGCCCTGCGCACATTGCGCCAGTGCTGGCCTCCATCCTGGGTCACCTGCACATTACCATCGTCTGTACCCACCCAAAGAACGGCCGGTGCCAGGGGCGATTCCGAAAAAGTATAAATCGCGCAGTGGGTTTCGGCGCCGGTGTTGTCGGGTGTCACGCCACCGCTTTTACCCCTGACCGTCTGCTGCGGATTGGCGATAGAAAGATCAGGGCTAATAATGGTCCAGTGCTGGCCCTGGTCCATCGATTGCAGCAGGTAATTGCTGCCCGCAAAAAGGGTATGCGGATCGTATTTGGACATCACCAGGGGCGCCGTCCAGTTGTAGCGAAATTCCCGCCCGGTCCGCTTCAGGCTGTCGGGAATGACGGTTTCGTAATTCGTGATGTTTTGATCACTGGGCTGAATGCGGGTCATTTTGTGGGTCCGGACATCGTAGCGATAGCTGCTCCCATTTTCCTGTTCGGTAAAGAGGGTTCGCCAGTCGGTAGGATCCGGCTGAATAAACTGCCCGTCGCCCCAGTGGAGCTTCCAGGCGTTGTCGTTGAGGATACCGCGGGCGTCGCGGCTGAAACTGGCCACCCCGTAAGTGCCGTTGTCCTGAAGCCCGCCGTAGACGTAGTAGGGATCGCGGTGGTCTGCCCCAATGCGGTAGAACTGCCCAATGGCCAGGTTGTCGAATAGCAGGAAGTGCTGGCCGTGGTCATGGGTGAGCGAAGCCCCCTTGTCGGCGCCCAGGTAGTACCGGTCGGGGTCGCGAGGATCGAGCCACATGGCGTGAAAATCGCCGTGTACTTCCTGGTCTTCGCTGCCGTTGGTGAGCGTTTTACCGCCGTCGGCAGACACCATCAGGCGCGTCGTCAGCAGGTACACCCGTTGGTCATCATGGGGGTTGATGCGCACCTGGCTGTAGTAGAAAGGCCGGTTGTTGTAGATATTGACGTAAGTCCAGCTCTTGCCGCCATCAGCCGAGCGGTATAGCCCCGAGCCCGGCACGCTCAGGGTATCCGATTTTTCGGCTTCCACCAGCGCCATCAGGATGCGTGGATCCTTTTGGTAGATGGCCAGACCAATGCGTCCGGTAGGGCCAGGCGGCAGGCCCTGGGTCAGTTTCACCCAACTCTTGCCACCGTTGGTCGACTTGAAGATGCCCCCGTTGGTGCCGCCGCTCTGAAACGTCCAGGGCTGGCGCAGGCGCTCGTAGAAAGCAGCATATACGACTTGCGGATTCCGGGGATCCATCACCAGATCGGTACAGCCCGACAACCCGTCGTTGGGAAGGCCGGTCGTTAGTTTTTGCCAGTTTTTGCCACCATCAGTCGTTTTAAAAACGCCCCGCTCGCCACTGGTTCCCCACAGGTGGCCGATGGCCCCCACGTAGACGGTGTTGGAATCCCGGGGATGGGTCAGTACGCGGGCGATCTGGTGGGTATTGGCCAATCCTAGGTGGCGGAAATTTTGCCCCCCATCCGATGACTTGTACACCCCGTTGCCCCAGGATACGCTGTTGCGGTTATTGGCTTCGCCGGTGCCCACCCAGATAATGTCGGGGTTGGGCTGAAAAAGGGCGATGTCTCCAATGGAGGACGTTTCGTAGCGGTCGAAGATCGGGGTCCAGGAATTCCCGGCGTTGTCCGAGCGCCAGACGCCGCCGGAACCCGTAGCCAGAAAAACACGGCGAAAGTCATTGTCTACCGCTTCGATATCCACAATACGGCCACCCTGGTTGGCCGGGCCAATATTGCGCCAGTGGAAACCGGCGCTTAAATCTTCTGACGTAACCTGGGCGGTCAAGGGGTTAGCCGTTAGCACTAAGCCAAGCCCTGCCAGGAGCAGCATGCGCTGCAAAACAAGTTGGTTTTTCATGAGCAAGTCATTTAGGAAAAGTTATTTTCAATCCCTCCAGTTTTTCGACGACCGTTTTGGCAATCGGTTTTGGACCCGGAAGAGCCGGGCCTGAATGTCCTTTAGTTCCTGTGCAATCGCCAATTTGTCTAAACTCCCGGGCGCTTTGGTGGATTTTTTGCCAAGTTCTGCCATCGTAAGGGTTGGGGTATCAGCTAAAATAGGCATTTTTTGTTATTCCTTGTGCCTTGGCGCATATTTTGGGGCCGTGCCCTCCTGTCGCTTGAAATTCATTTCAGCCCATCCTGCTATACCACTTGGTTAAATCCGCCAAGGTGGTGGCATCACACTGCGGCCGGGAGGCCGCCTAATACTTCATCGTAGGCTGGAGCCTACGACGATAAAAGTGCCAGGTTCGCTGGCAAGATGTACCAAAACCGGAAGTTTTAGCAGATCTGGGACCGCGCTGAAGCACGGGCAACCCCGGCAACCCTACCCCACCCCCCACAAACACGAGCGCCGCTCCGATTGATTTCGGAGCGGCGCTCAACATCCTGTCGCTTGAAATTCATTTCAAGCCATCCCGTCGCTTGAAATAAATTTCAAGCAACCGTTAGCTTACTTCACAACCACCATCGTCTTCGTAGCCGTAAACGCACCCGAGGTCACCGTGTACGTCAGTACGCCGGTAGCACCCTGGATCATGTCCTTGG
>PZPC01000161.1 GCA_003045895.1 Bacteroidota bacterium | reverse complement strand
ACCAAAAGCCCCTGGTAGAAGGAGTTCTGTAAGAACGCCTGCCACGTCTTTAGCGTGGAAAGCCCCCTGACTGGCGAGGACTGGCTCTATTGGCAGGAGTTGGCGCCCTGCGTTTGGTGATGTGTTAATCTGCGCCAAGCATTGGAAAACTGCGCTTCAAGCCAATAAACAATTCCGGAGCAAAGTAGCTCATTCCCCAAAATGACCGCTCCCGCTGCCACCTTTCTCCTTCAGGAGACCGGTCCGTAGGACCAGAGGCCGAAAGGTGCGCGAGTTCCTTCGGCCGATTGTGCTTGTCCCCATTTGGGTACTCGCGCCTGCCACGTCTTCAGCGTGGGCGGCTCCTGAACACGGGATACGCCTAATGAGCGCCTCACCCGCCAGCACAACCGAAAAATCGATCTGTCCAAAGCCAGAGCAAGGTCAAAATCCCCCTTTACACTTACCAACTTTTACACTTTAACACATCGCCATTTACACTTACCCAACTTTTACACTTTAACTCATCGCCATTTACACTTACCCAACTTTTACACTTTTACACGGTGCCCACTTCCCACCTCCGACTTCCGATTTCGATCGCCTTTCCACCTCCCACTTCCGACTTCAAGCAACTTCCCATTTCAAATAAATACCCCCAATTTTAGCCAACACCAACCCGATAGTCCTATCTTAGCATCAATAATTGACCAAACCAGCTACCGCATGGCACGCCCCGACTTTTCTACCCTCGCGCTACAAATGGAGCTCCCCAACCTCCAGCAACAACCCACCCGGCTGGCCGACCCGGTGGTAACCCCCGAGCAGATCACAATCAAGCCAGTTTTCCGGGCCGAAGACCTCGCTCCCTACGACCACCTGCAGTTTGTGGCGGGCATCCCCCCTTACCTGCGGGGGCCCTACAGCTCCATGTATGCCGTGCGCCCCTGGACCATCCGCCAGTACGCGGGCTTTTCTACGGCCGAAGACAGCAATGCCTTTTACCGCCGCAACCTGGCCCAGGGGCAAAAGGGGCTGAGTGTAGCGTTTGACCTGGCTACCCACCGCGGCTACGACAGCGACCACGAACGCGTGCGCGGCGACGTGGGCAAAGCGGGGGTCGCCATCGATTCGGTGGAGGACATGAAGGTGCTTTTCGACCAGATTCCACTGGACAAGATGTCCGTTTCCATGACCATGAACGGCGCGGTCATCCCCATTATGGCCTTCTACATTGTGGCGGCCGAAGAGCAGGGCGTAGCGCCGGCACTGCTCGATGGCACCATCCAGAACGACATCCTCAAGGAGTTCATGGTGCGCAACACCTACATCTACCCCCCGGCGGCCAGCATGCGCATCATTGGCGATATTTTTGCCTATACGGCCGAGCACATGCCGCGGTTCAACAGCATCAGCATCAGCGGTTACCACATGCACGAAGCGGGTGCACCGGCCGATCTGGAGTTGGCCTACACCCTGGCCGACGGGCTGGAATACCTCCGCACCGGACTGGCCGCGGGCCTGAAGATTGACGATTTTGCCCCCCGCCTCTCCTTCTTTTGGGGCATCGGGATGAACCATTTTATGGAGATCGCCAAATTGCGGGCCGGGCGCCTGCTCTGGGCCAGGATCGTCCAGGAATTTGGACCCACCAAGGCCAAAAGTATGGCCCTGCGCACCCACTGCCAAACGTCGGGCTACAGCCTCACCGAACAAGACCCCTTCAACAACATCGCCCGCACCACCGTCGAGGCCCTGGCGGCTGTGCTGGGGGGTACCCAGAGCTTGCACACCAACGCCCTGGACGAAGCCATTGCCCTGCCCACCGACTTCTCGGCCAAGGTGGCCCGCGACACCCAACTGTACCTGCAAAAAGACACGGACATTACCCAGATTGTCGACCCCTGGGGAGGCAGCTACTATGTGGAGTACCTGACCGGTGAACTGGTGCAACGCGCCTGGACCCTCATCCAGGAGGTGGAAGCGCTCGGCGGCATGGCCAAAGCCATTGAAAAGGGGTTACCCAAATTGCGCATCGAAGAAGCGGCAGCCCGCAAGCAAGCCCGCATCGACAGCGGCAGCGAAAAAATTATTGGCGTCAACATCTTCCAGACCCACGAAACCCAGCACATGGACATCCTGGATGTCGACAATACCGCCGTGCGCAAAGGGCAGATTGAACGCTTGCAGGCCCTCCGGGCCAACCGCAACGAGGCGGCCGTACAAGCCGCACTGGAGCAACTGTACCTGGCCGCCCAAAGCGGCACGGGCAACCTGCTGGCCCTGGCCGTGGTGGCTGCCCGCGAACGCGCCACCCTGGGCGAAATCAGCTCGGCGCTGGAGCGTCATTACGGGCGCTACCAGGCTACGCAGCGCACCATCAGCGGCGTCTACGCCAGCGAGGTGAGCGCTACCGACGCCGACTTCCAGGAGGCCCGCAAACTGGCCGATGCCTTCGCCCAGCAAGAAGGGCGCCGCCCGCGCATTATGATCGCCAAACTGGGGCAGGACGGCCACGACCGCGGCGCCAAAGTCATTGCCACCAGCTTTGCCGATCTGGGCTTCGACGTTGATATTGGGCCCCTCTTCCAGACGCCCGCCGAAGCAGCCCGCCAGGCCACCGAGAACGATGTGCACATCCTGGGCATCTCGTCCCTGGCCGCCGGACACAAGACCCTGGTGCCCGAGACCATCGCCGAACTCGCCAAATTGGGCCGCGACGACATTTACGTCGTCGTAGGTGGCGTCATTCCCCACCAGGATTATGAGTTGCTCTACCAGCAGGGCGTTGCCGGAATTTTTGGTCCAGGCACCAAAATTGCCCGCGCGGCGCAGGATATTTTGCGGGTGCTGATGGGGTGAGGGCTTTGGGGTTTTAAGTAGTGGGGCTTTTGTTTGCTGTTTTGACAGCACAGCGGTGAAGCCCTCAGGTTCAGCGTCATTTATGGCGCCGCATTTTGCTTGAGGTTAAGGCCATGCTAAAGCTTGGCAAGCTCATGCTAAAGCTTGGCAAGCTCATGCTAAAGCTT
>PZPC01000005.1 GCA_003045895.1 Bacteroidota bacterium | reverse complement strand
CATCGATGCTAGTTCGCAATTTTTTAGCTATTTTGCAAATCGACCTAAATAGTTAACGATTTTTTTGGGTGTCTGATCAGCGGCCAGCAGTAGGTCGGGCCGGACGGGTAGTTACCATTTCCAGGTCCAGCCCAGTTGCACTTTGCCGAGGACATTGTTTTCGGGGAGGTCATCGAGGCGCAGGTAGCGCAGGGAAATTTGCCCGGCAGCAGAACAGTCGACGCCCAGACCCACCAAAAACGAAGTGGCACTGGACAACGTAATGGACTGCAGGCCATCGGATGCGGGTTGGGCAAACCAGGGGCTGCGTTGCGGGCGACAGGCGTTGACCCCCAGGAATGCGCCGGCTTCGAGGGTCCACCTTCCGAGGTGATAGCCAGTTACCAGCGGGACGCCCACCCGGTATTGTTTTTCGATGGCGGGTGTGCCGGCGCTTATGAGCGCCGTAGCGCGGTCGTACAACAAACCTGCGCTGATGAAGCTGTTGCCTTTTTGCCGGAGCACGCGATTGCGGTGGAGGGTTTTGATCAGCATATTGCCATCGGTGCAGTTGAGCGAGCGGGATGCCAACTGTACGCCCATCTGCTGAGCTACCGCGGGGCAGCGCACCAGCGCAGACAATAAGAGGACTGAACAAATTTTACCAATGGTCCGCATACTATTATTCTATTTATCCTTATCTTGTGGTGTGACCTGATCGTTTATGTAACGTCAAAGAAGCGACAAAGTTACAACAGATATAGTCACGACGTACGCTTGTTCAATTTACAACGTGCAAATTAGGTTCTTCTGTTGTTCAAGAAATGATTATTTTTTTATCTAATTAATAAAAATCCTTATTGTTATGTCCTTACAAGACAAATATCGTCCCGTTTTAAACCTGGGTGAAGAACTCGGAATTGCTGATGGCTACGTAGAAGAAGCTGATGGCAAACTGAAAATGGGTGGCGTTGCTGCCACTCAGTACCATAAGAACCTTTTGTGGGACAAGATTAAAGAGGTAGCTGGTGATAACCCTACCGATCTGGTTGCGGACATTAAGGTAACTAACACCGATTACTTTGCCAAGCACATCGTAGCTAAAGGAGATACCCTCGGCAAAATTGCCAAGAAATACTACGGTGAAGCGGGTGATTACATGCGTATCTTCAATGCCAATACGGACAAATTGAAGAACCCCGATATGATCCACCCCGATCAGGAGTTGACGATTCCTTTTCCTGCCTAAGCAGTAGGCGTAAGGCATTGCCTGTTCTGAAAGGATGAGCTGGCCGGGGCGTTGTCCTGGCCAGCTTATTTTTTTTCTTCGCTGGCCATTTTGTGGTTGACCACAAAAAATACCAGCGGAAGGTTTTTTTCACCAATACCCTGCTTCATGTCCGATACACCACTCGAAAAACGGTATTATTCCATCAGTGAGGTGGCCGAGATGTTCCAGGTCTCCAAATCCCTGGTTCGCTTTTGGGAAAATGAATTCGATACCCTGCGCCCGCACAAGAATAGCAAGGGCGACCGCCGTTTCACGCCCCAGAACCTCGAACAATTTCAGCTTATTTACCAGTTGGTGAAAGAGCGTGGCTTCACCCTCGACGGCGCTAAGCAGGAAATAAAAAGGCAACATACCTTTGCCAAAGAAAAGGCAGCCATGCTCCAGTCGCTGGAAAATCTCCGTGGTTTTCTGCTCGAGGCCAGGGAGAATTTGTAATTCATCTCTTTTACCCCAGCCGTTCCTGCAGGAGCGCCGTGGTCTTCTTGGGTTCTGCCTGTCCTTTAGACCGTTTCATAACTTCTCCCATAAAAAAGCCGAGCAAGCCTTTTTTGCCTTGCTGGTAGGCTTTCACCTTGTCGGGGTGAGCAGCCAGCACGGCGTCGACCCAGCTACCGAGTTCGTCGGCATCGGCAGACTGTAGCCAGCCGTTGGCCGTTGCCAGTTCTGCTGGCCGGCGATCGGGGGCAGCCACCAGGGCCGGGAAGAGTTCCTGGTAGGCGGTAGAATTACTCACCTGTCCGGTCTCAATCAATTCAATCAATTCGGCCAATTGCGCTGCCGACAGTGGGAAGCTGTCCAGGTTCTTATCCTGCTCCTTGCGCCAGGGCAACACCTTGTTGATGATGAGGTTGGCCGCCGCTGTATAGGCTGCGGTCTGCTCGCTGAGGGCCAGGAAAAAAGCCGCGGTTTCTGCTTCGGCAGTCAGGAGTTCGGCGTTGTAGGCCGAAAGCCCGTAAGTGGTGATCATTTTTTTGCGCAACACCCAGGGCAGGGCGGGCAGCTGGGCCTGGATAGCCGCCAGTTCAGCCGCTGTCAGCTGGATAGGCGGAATATCGGGGTCGGGAAAATAGCGGTAATCGTGGGCATCTTCCTTGGAACGCAGCGGACTGGTGACGCCCGTTGCCGGATCGAAGTTGAGAGTCTGCTGGTCGATCTTGCCGCCAGCTTCCACCACGCCAATCTGCCGTTGCACTTCGTATTCGATGGCTTTGCGGGCGTAGCGCATCGAGTTGAGGTTTTTGATCTCACAGCGGTTGCCCAAATAGGTGGCGCCCTGCGGGCGAATGGATACGTTGCAGTCGCAGCGCATGCTGCCTTCCTGCATGTTGCCATCCGAGATATCTAGGTAGCGCACCAGCTGGCGCATGGCCGTCATGAGGGCGTCGACCTCCTCGGCTGAGCGCAGGTCGGGCTCGGTGACAATTTCCAACAAGGGCGTCCCTGCCCGGTTCAGGTCGATATAGCTGTAGGCATCGGCGCTGTCGTGCTGCGACTTGCCGGCGTCTTCTTCCATGTGCACGTGGTGGATGCGGATGGTTTTGGTTTCCCCGCCCACCAGCACTTCAATGCTGCCGCCTACGCAGATGGGCCGCGCATCCTGGGTAATCTGGTAGCCCTTGGGCAAGTCGGCGTAGAAATAGTTCTTCCGGTCGAAGGTATGGCCTAAGTTGATGGTGCTGCCCAGCGCCAGACCCAGCCGGGCGGCAAATTTCACCTGCTCCGCATTCAAACGCGGTAGCGTTCCCGGATGTCCCAACGAAATGGCACTGACCTGGCTGTTGGGCGCTCCGCCAAAGCGGATGTCATCCCCACAAAAAGCCTTGCTCCGGGTGCTGAGCTGTACGTGAATTTCTAAACCAATTACTGTTTCGTAAGTCATCGGGCTATTCTTTTTGGTGCTCGCGCCTGCCACGTCTTCAGCGTGAGCGAAGCCACGCAGCAATGGATCGCGGCGAAGATAAAAAAAACTTTTGGCGGCCGCCGATTCCCCACTTCGCCCGCTGTTACACTTTTTTCCCTATACACTTTTACCCACGGCCCTGTTTCCGCCTTTCCACCTCCGACTTCCGATTTCGAACTACCTCCTTCCTACCGATCCAGCCACGCCTTAAAATCATTGACCCGATCCCGGCTAACGGTGGTTTGGAAATCGGCAGGGGGGTGGAGTTCAAGCAGAAGGCGGCCATTAAAATAATTGTCAATTTTCTGGATGGCCTGGAGGTGAATAATGGCCTTGCGGCTGATACGGAAGAACAGGGTTGGATCCAACTGAACCTCCAGCTGGTCCAGGGTGGCGTCCAGGTGGTGTTGTTTGCCGTCGGTTTTACGGGCAAAAACCAGGCTTTGATCCGAATAGAGATAAGCCACCTCTTCCGCTTTGAGGTAAGCCAAAGAACTACCTGTTTTAACTAAGAATCGCTCCCGATAAGTAGGTTGTTGGAGTTGCTCCACCAATTGCTGGATGGTGGGTTGAGAGAGCGCTGTTGGAGCCTGGCGGTAGTAACGTTGGTATTTGTCCAACGCCTGCACGAGCGCCTCTTCTTCAATGGGTTTCAAGAGGTAATCAATACTGTGCACCTTAAAAGCTTTAACGGCATATTGGTCAAAAGCAGTGGTGAAGATTACGGGTGTTTGAATATCAAATTGCCCAAAAATCGAGAAACTCAATCCATCAGCCAGTTGAATATCCATAAAAATAAGATCCGGGCGGGGAGCAGCCTGAAGGTACCTGAGCGCCGCCGTTATACTGTCAATTTGCGTGCTAATTTGGGCCGCTGGCACCAATTTTAAAAGCAGTTGTTTCAGCCGTTTGTAGGCTGGAATCTCATCTTCAATCAGCAGAATCTGCATAGCGCTCGTGTTTTGCTGCTTTTAGAATATATAATAGATGGTAAAATTACTTTTCTTACTTTTCGAAGGCGTAATTTTTAATATTTTAACATTGTTTTTTGTCACAAAAAGCAGGTGTAATTCGGATAAATTAGTCAAGCTCATGAAAAAACACCTGTAAATTAATTGCCTGTTAATTTTATTTCCCGGTAATCTACATTTTGAAAAGATTTTCGGGTTGTTCAGCGACAAAAAAGGGTGTTTTGTTTTTTACAGCTTATTTTTATTCATGTCACACTAAACCTATTTTTAAGAAAAAAAAACAATTAGGCTTTTATTCTATCTGTTATTTTTGTTTTACTGAAAAAATATTGTTTGATTCCCCCTCCAAAGCACTTTTACCTGGTCATTAGTATTGATTTTTCCAATAGTTTGGTAAAGTGCGTAAGTATCCAACGCTTTGTGACTTAAATTTTCGTCCTTATTTTTTTGCATAGACAGGTATTTGCCCCTGCTATGTCGTCCTGATTTTGTTTTAAACAAGGGCTTTTTCAGGGGTGCTTACTCCTGGGAAAGGCACGTTGTTTTAATTGTTAATTGTTAGTAGTCTGAAAACACCCAAAACGCTGTTTGACACAACACCCAACCTATGAACAACTGCTGCTTTTTTTCTAAACAAATTTTAGTTAGTTTTTTCTTTACCACTGCTACATACCTATCTATCTACGGGCAGCCAACCGTTGAAGCTGATCTTGATCAAACACGACTGGCGTTGGTGTGTCCTGATCTTCAGATTACTGCGGTTAACTGGTTAGATGAATCAGCTTGTGAAGCTTTGGACGGGCAGTTGTTTTTAAGTATTGCAGATCAGAACGCTACGGCTAACGAACGTTATTCGGTACAAATGCAAAAAGGATTTAAGGCCCTTTTGCTGACGGGGTTGGTGGTTCGGGATGGGCAAATTGTATTAGATCACTTACTGCCAGGCCGGTACGAGGCATTCCAACTCATCCGGGAATCTGACGGTTGTGCCTCACCGATTTTTAGCCGGGGTTGCCTCATTGAATACGCCTGTGAAGATAGCGCGGATAGAACAGGTTGTGGAACAGGTACGATATACTACAGCAATTGTGACAACCAGACCATCCAGATTAATCGGGCCAATCTTACCCCCAATACGTATATTTTTACGGATGATGATTATTTAGGCTGCATTTCGTACGTAGATGGGAATTGTAATATAGGTCCATCACAAAAGGTGTACTGCGCCGACTTTAATTTGACGGAACCAACACCGGGGCAGGGGCACCCTTATGGTACGGTTGTTTTTACCCGAGTCGTAGGGGCCGCCGCCGCTGGTTACTCCGATTTACAAGCGGAGTGGATGAACTGGATCGCGTGTAATGGGCGTTCTCTGGGGTACGATCAGGCGACGATCAATCATGCCATTTGGTACATTACCGGCACCTATAACATTTGTAATACGCTATGCAGCAGCGCAGTTAGTGCCATTACCAGCGCCAACGTTACCGGCGTAGGAAACCGGACTGTTTTCTACCTGTCCAATACGGCAGGTATTCAGCCGTTTTTTGAATTCAACTGTCTTACTGCTTGCGCGCTAACGGCCAGTGTGGCTACCACCGCAGCCAATTGTGGCGCTGGTGGTACGGCTACCGTTACCACTAGTGGTGGCACAGGTACTTATCAATATCGGCTTGATGGGCAATCCTGGCAGGGTAGCAATACCTTCAGCAACATCTCTCCAGGAAGCCACCAGGTTGAAGTGCGCAACAGCAACGGAACCTGTACCACAAGTCCGGTCAATTTTACCATCAGCAACAACAATGGCGCTATTACGGGTTTTGTGTTGGATGATGTCAACAGCACCAATGACATTGCACTCACCAATGGGATGGTGATTAACCTGGACAATTTGCCTTCCTCCTTTGTGCTTACCGTACAAACTTCAGGAGCCGTAGAAAGTGTAACCTTCAGTGTAAGTGGAAGTCAGACGGGTAATCATACCGAAAATATGGCCCCCTACGATTATCCTGCTACGGGCGCTACCTGGAACATCGGAGTAGGTACCTACACCATTCAGGCCACTGCTTATAGCCAGCATAACGGAACCGGAGCAAGTTGTGACACCGAAACCATTACTTTTCAGATTTTAGACGGTATTGACGTGCCCGAGCCGACCGACTGGGTTTTTACCTGTGAGGATGGGGTAACGGTAGACCATTATGGCCTGGGAAACAACGGTCAGGCCGTTTCCGCTGTTACCATTCCTGCCCCTGGCAATGTGTACCAGTACGCAGTGGAAATTGTGTATAAAAATGGCAGCTCTGCTTCTTCGGTCCTGGTAGAGGATGCCGCGGGGAATTTCTATTCACTGACACAATCTATTCCGCCAGGTACCAGCTCTGGTGTTAAAGTCTATCGGGGGGTCATTTTGGGATCTACCTCCCAAATTACTTACCGGGACAATAGCCAGGCAAATAGCCTGCAATCCCTGATGGTTTATGCTTTCCGCAATGTACCAGTAGCCAATGGCAATTCCGGAACCTACCTCTCTCGGTCGGGCTACCACGATACCTATACCTTTACAATTGCCATTCCGCAAACTTTTGCAGCCAGAGATGTGGTTGTCGACTTGCCTATTTCCGAAATAACAACCGATTGTCGTGTACTCAATGTAACGGCTACTGCCGGAACTGCCACCCAAACTATTCAAGTATACCAACCCGATGCCGTATTCGGCACGTGTTGTTTGGCGGTCCCGCAATTCACGCTGAACAACGTGCCGGGGAATATCACCTCTGTTACAATCCAGGTCGTCTCTCCTACGGGAAGTAACAGTTCGTGTCCGGTTTCAGTAAATCAAAATGGGCAGTCCTACGTGATTGCTGGCCTGGCCCTGGTGGAAGCCCAATGTGTGGCTTGCAGTGACTTTAACCCAGGTGCCATTGGGGAAAATCAATCTTACTGTGGGGCTTTTGATCCGGCGGTAATCAGTGGTTCCGCTGCGGTGTCGCATATCCCGGTCATTTACCAATGGCAATACCGTTTGGGTACCAGTGGCAACTGGCTCAACTTGTCGGGCGCTACTGGCCAGAACTATGATCCTGGCATGCTGACGGAAACTACCCAGTTTCGCCGGTTAGCTACTACTGGTGATTGTTCAGACGTAGCTTCCAATACGGTTACGATCACCGTGAACGATAACCCAAATATTGCTTTCGCCAAAACGGATGCGACCTGCGACCAAAGCAATGGCACCATTGCGTTAAGTGTCAGCGGCGGCCAATCGGCTTACACCTATGACTGGATCCCGAACGTGAGCACCACCGCTACGGCCAATGGCCTGGCAGCAGGTACTTATGGTGTTACGGTAACCGATGCCAACGGTTGTACCGGTACCTCCACAATAAATATTCAAAACCTCAGTGCACCGCTGGTTGCGGCAGCAGCCGATCAAACCATTTGCGTGGGCAGCCCGGCTACCCTGAGTGCAACTACCAGTGGTGGTACGGGCGATGTGAGCTTGAATTGGAGCCCCGGCAATTTGTCGGGTAACAACCTGGTTGTCAATCCGACGGTCACGACCACCTATACCGTTACCGCCACCGATGCCAGCGGCTGCGCCACGACGGATCAGCTAACGGTCTTTGTGGACGTCAACAAAAATCCGGTAGCCCATGCTGGTGCATCCCTTGAGGCATGTGCGGGTACGGAAATAGTACTTGGTGGTACACCCACCGGTACGCCACCAGTAGCCGAACCTGAAACAGGTATTGCTGGCTACGTTTGGAGCCCGACAGCAGGACTGAATGATCCTTACGCGGCCAATCCTACGGTAACGGTTGGTCAAAATACAACCTACGAAGTGGTGGTCTACGCGACTACGGGCTGTACCGATACAGCAACGGTGGACGTAACGGTGCTTAATTGTGGTTCGATCGGGGATTTCGTTTTCTTTGACCACAATGGTAACGGCATTCAGGATAGTGGAGAACCTGGTGTACCTAACGTGACGATCAATCTGTACGATGAGAATTTGGATAACCTGCGGCATACGACCAACACCATTACAGATGGTAGCTATGGCTTCCACGATTTGGTGCCAGCTAATTATCAACTGCAGTTTGTATTACCTGCTACCTACGCGTTTACAGCAAAAAATGCAGGTGGTGACCCCGCGAAGGATAGTGATGTAGACCCCCTTACCGGTTTTACAGGTGTGGTGAGTCTGCAAAGCGGCGAGGAGAATCTGACGATCGACGCAGGTCTTGTCCAGTACGACCTCGCGCTCCACCTGGCCGTCCATTCGTCAACGCCGGGTCCTTTTGCGCAAAACAGCCAGGTGAATTACGAGGTGACCGTGACCAACGAAGGAGGTATTACTGCGATGAATACCACTGTAACGGATTACCTGCCCAACGGCCTAACGATCACGGGATTCAATGACAACGGAACCGCCGTAATCAATCACAATAATGGGACTTACACCATTCCAGAGCTGGTATCCGGCACAAGTATTATGTTTATTATTGAAACCACAATTGATGCTGATTTCCAAGGGTTTGTGCTGGTAAATGCCGCGGAAATTACTGCCGACGACGGCGATGATCTGGATTCTGCCACCGGCAACAATATCCTTGCTGAAGATGATCAGGACGAAGTAATGATCACCATTAACCAAACTGCTGCCATCACAATCGAAAAAACAACCAACGGTGCGGATGCCGATCAGTTGCCTGGTCGCATCATCTTGGTAAATCCCGATAATCCAACTATCGTCACCTGGACTTACACCGTAACCAATACAGGAACCTTGGATTTGACTAATGTGGTGGTCACCGACGACCAGGAAGGTCTTGTTGGTACCATTCCTGGTTTGCCCGCTGGCGCAACCCAGGCCTTTACCGCCACTGGAATAGCAGGTTGGGGAACCTACTCCAATTTGGCTACGGTGGTAGCGGATACGCCAACTGGCGGAACGGTTACTGCTACTGATCCTTCAAATTATACCGGCACCTTTATCAATGTGGAGAAAACCGCCGATCGGACCGAAATTTGTGCTGGCGAGGAAGTCAACTTCACCCTGACCGTACGCTTATTGGGGGGTACGACCGGGATCCAGTTGCGGGAAATCAGTGTCCAGGACGCCAACTTGCCAGAAATATTAATCCCCGGCGGACTCTACTTCGATACCAACAGTGACCTCAACGGAAATGGCTACATCGATTTCATCGACAACAATAATGATGGTATTTCCGACGAGGAGTTTGTTTGGAATTATTCCGTTATTTATAACACCTCCACAACCAATATAGCCATGTATCAGGCTGAGTTGTGGTACATTGATCCTACGACCGGTGCGGAATCGTTCGCGTTCGATGTAATGAATATGGATGAGGTGGCCATTACGGTCCACTCCAACCCTCAGCCTTCCATTGCCAAAATTGATGCAGCTTGTGGGCAGGACAATGGCTCCGCCACCGTCAGTATCACCAACGGAACTGTTCCGTTCCAGTATAACTGGTCGCCCAATGTGAGTACCACAGAAACCGCTGCCGGTTTGGCGGTAGGCACCTATAATCTGACCGTTCAAGACATGAATGGTTGTACGGGAACAGCGTCCGTTACCATCAACGAACTCAGTGGCCCCACCATCACGGTGAATGCCGACCAAACGGTATGTGAGGACGACCTGGTAACCCTTACGGCTAATACAGTAGGCGGAACAGGTACCCTAAACGTCGTCTGGACACCTGGTAACCTAACGGGTAATACTGTTCAAGTCACTGCTTCCACTACGCAAACCTATACGGCCACCGTTACTGATCAACGGAATTGTTCCACTATCGCCGCCACGACGATTACGGTAGATCCTGGGTTTGTTTCCGGTATCAGCGGATTGTCCTCCGTGTGTGCCGAAGAACCAGTTGAATATACGGCTACACCGGTGACGGGCGCGGTTTATGCCTGGACAGCTTCTGGTCCTGCGACCACTACCAGCAGCAGTAGTGAGACCTTCACGACATCCTGGACGGCTGCCGGTGTGTACACCATTACCCTGGCGGTAACCCGTGGTGCGTGTGTAGCAGTTTATACCCAAGACGTAAATATTTCTTCAGTTGTATTTGCCAATGCTGGTCCTGATCTTTCCATCTGTCAGGGTGGAGCTGTACAGATAGGTTTGCCTCAGGGTGTTTCGGCACCGCTTGGTGCGAGCTACGCCTGGAGCCCCGGTACCGGCCTTTCGAATACTACGGTAACACAACCTCAGGCTAATTCACTGGTTACCAGCGTTTATACGATGACGGTGACGCTCAATAACTGCGTCCGTACCGACCAGGTTACGGTAATTGTGGATCCCAATTTGAACCCGATCGCCGATGCCGGTGAAGACCTCTTGGTGTGCGCGGGAACAGTAGTGACCTTGACGGGTAACCCTACCGGTACAGTGGCTCCTGCTAATCCTGGTGATGCTATCGCAGGCTACATCTGGTCACCGCTTAATAATGTAAATAATCCTCTCTCCTTGACTTCGTCGGCTACGTTTACCGCAAATGGAGCAGGTAATTACCAGGTTATTGTATTTGCCAATGGGGGCTGTACGGATACCGCCTACGTCAATATCAATATAGCTGATCCAATCGTTTTGACGGGCTCCTCTTCCACTGATGCCAACTGTAATGGAGCGGCAAACGGAAGTGTTTTTCTTGTCGTAGGTGGGGGTACCGGTAATTATGTGTTTGATTGGAGTGATCTGCCTGGTGGGAATGACCTTCAGGACCGCACCAATTTAATGGCCGAAACTTATACGGTAGTGGTGAGTGATGAGGGGGGATGCAGCGCCACGAAGGTGTTCACCATCGACGAGCCGACCACGCTGGTCATCGATGTCGCGGGCACCCTGCTGACGGACGCCAGCTGCAACGGCACGGCGACGGGTGAAATCGACTTGAGCATCAGCGGCGGCACGCTGCCTTACTCCTTCGACTGGAGCAACGGCGCGACGACGGAAGACATCAGCGGCCTGGCTGCGGGCACTTATACGGTAGTGGTCACGGACGCCCTGACTTGTAGCGATACGGCCACCTTTGACGTGACGGAGCCCGATGCTCTACTAATTGACGGGGCAGGTACAGTCGTGCAGGCCGTAGCATGTAGTGGGGCCAGCACCGGAAGTATTACTTTGGCCGTTAGTGGTGGCATGCTGGATTACATCTTTGACTGGAGTAACGGTGCAAGTACGGCAGACCTCGCGGGCTTGGTTGCTGGTAGCTACACGGTTTTCGTCACGGATGCTAATGGCTGCACAGACACGGCAACGTTTGGCGTAACTGAGGCAAGTCCAATAGTAATCAATAGTGCTTTGGTTACCCCAATAAGTTGTGATGGCGATGACGGTACCATCACCCTGGATGTTTCGGGCGGCACGCCGGACTATACGTTTGTCTGGAGCAACGGACAGAATGGCGCGGTGATTACCGGTTTGGCGGCAGGCAACTACAGTGTGAGCATTACCGATGTCAATGGTTGCACCGTCATGGCAAATTACAGTGTAGCCCGTACTTGTTTTGACCTGGCTTTGATCAAGACACCAATTACCCCAGCACCCTATTTCCCGGGTTCGACGATCACCTACAATATTCTCGTTACCAACCAAGGTAATATAGCTGCTACCGCCATTGAAATTACCGATTACATACCCACGGGTTTGTTGCTGACGGACGGCAACTGGACGCCTAATGGCAACCTGGCAACCCGGGTACTACCCGCACTGGCAGCCGGTCAGACCTTGCCTTTAGCGATTACCTTCCAGGTTGATCCTGCTTTTGCGGGCGGAAACATTGTCAATTACGCGGAGATCAGCGCGGCTACCAATGCGTTAGGTCTCGCGGATGCCGATTCGGAATATGACCAGGTCAATAATGACGCGGGTGGTCTGCCCAATAGCCCGGCCGATGATTACCTACAGGGGAACGGAACAGGAGCAGTCAACAGTGGTATTGCTGCTGGGGATGCGGATGACCACGATCCAGCCCTGATTGCCGTCACGGCATTGGTTGATCTGAGCCTGACCAAGACGGTTGACAACACCGCGCCTTTTGTGGGCGATCAGGTAACCTATACCCTCACGCTTAACAACGCTGGCCCGGCGGTAGCTACGGGTATTGTGGTTCGCGATGTACTCCCCAGTGGATTGGCCTACTTAAGCCACAGTGGTGGGAACTACAGTGCGGCAACCGGGCTATGGACGGTTGTCGCACTGGGCGCTAATCAGTCGGTGGTCTTGACTATCCAGGCCCAGGTGAATGCTACAGGCAACTACTTGAATTGTGCTGAAGTGCAAATCCAGGGGCAATTGGATGCGGATTCTACCCCGGGTAATGCGGCGGTACAGGACGAAGACGACAGCGACTGTGTTTTAATTACGCCCCAGGCCCTGATTGATTTGTCCCTGGAGAAATCAGCTTCAGTTGCCGAGGCGACCGCTGGTGATCCCGTCAGCTTTACGATTACCATTCGCAATGCCGGACCAAGTAGCGCTACCGGCGTTTCCGTGAGTGAAGTAATTCCGAGTGGCTTTATTTTCGAAGGTTCGCTGGCCAGCTTGGGCAGTTACAATCCGGCCAACGGTATTTGGACAGTAGGAACTTTGGCCACGAATGGTACCGCTACCTTAACCATTGACGTAACGGTAGCTGCCAACGGCGATTTCTGTAACGAAGCCTTCGTGGCGACAGCCAACGAACAAGACGTAGATTCTACCTCCGGTAATGGTGCAGACACCAATGGCAATGGCGAAGATGATTCGCTGGATGAAGATGATGGCGATGTTACCTGTATTGAAATCCCCTGTCAGGTTATCATCGCAGTATTGGACGAATCCGGTTGTAATGACAACGGCACGCCGACCAACCCGAATGACGACTTTGTCAACGTTACCCTTAACGTGACGGGAATCAACGTTTCGGATACGTACAGGCTGACGTTCCGGGGCCGGACGATAACGGGCACTTACGGTGAAGACATCACCTTACAACTGGCTATCTTTGGTACGCCCAACGAAATGGTCTTCATCACCGCCAGCGATAGCGGCGACGGGGCCTGTACCAACGGCGTCAATATTGTGATGCCCGAAGCCTGTTCGAATGACGGTGTAATTATTCCAACGATCAACAATCAATACTGTGATGACAACGGCACGCCGAGTAATCCGAGCGATGACGCGTACTTCGTAGTGGTGACGGTAGCCGGTGTGAATGTTGGGGCAACCTGGACGGCAGTAGATGGGCAGGGAAGCCCAACCCGAACCGGCGCCTACAATGTGCCAGTTACCTTAGGTCCGTTCCGGAATTTTGGCGCGGGATCCTTTAATGTGGTGTTCACAGATACCGAAAGCCCCGGTTGTGGCTCCCACATACTGGCCGTGACCCCCCTGGCTGAGAGTTGTTCAGATGCTTGTGAACTTTCGATCGAACTGGCCAGCCAGCCTACCTGTGATCCCAACGGGACGCCCATTGATCCTACCGACGATGTGTATTACGTATTCGTGCAGATCAACGGCAACAATGCTTCCTTCGATGGTTGGGTAACGGACGATGAAGGATGGCCACAAGGTAGTGGACAATACGGCGGAAACCCCGTTGAATTTGGCCCTTACCCCATTGGTGTCAACCATACCATTGTCATTCAGGATGCCCTTGATCCGGCATGCGAGGTGTTGGTAGCCCTCATTAGTCCTTCGGCCTATGCCAGTGGTTGCGAACTGACCATTGAGACCTTCCCGGCAGTATGTAATGACAACGGCACGCCTTTTGATTCTACGGACGACACCTATACGTCCGCTATCCGGGTCATTCCGGCTGGCCCACAATACGGAAGCGGCTGGCGCTATGTCCTGGGCAACGGCGTATTTACCGTCGGTGGACCTTACAACGTGGTTATTCCTATTGGTCCCCGGCCAATTCCTGCCAGTGGCCTGGCTGAAGTGTTCCAGATTGCGGATATTTCTTTCTTGAGTTGCCGGACACAGTTTACGATCACGCCGCCAGCGCCTTGTTTCAGTTTGCCGTGTGCGATTGAAATTGAAATAGTGGAACAAATCTACCACGACAATGGTACCCCGTTGAATCACCTGGATGATACTTACGATTATATTTTTCTGATCACCAATGAGGGGGCTTCGGGCGATTACCAATTGTCAATTTTTAACGGCCCGACCGTTAATGGTGAATACGGCATACCCCTGGAAGTTTTGGGTGTTTCGGCCAATACGGACATCAGTGTAACCATAACGGATTGGCAAGATGTCACCTGTGATGCTCAGGAGCGCTTCTTCGGCCAGGCGGTGGTGGGTGATTATACCTGGATCGATTCGAATGGCAATGGCGTTCAGGATAATGGCGAGCTACCACTTGGCAACGTACCGGTTATCCTTACGGGTATCGACCTGGAAACGGGGCTGCCAGTAGAGCGAAACACGCTGAGCAATGCTGCAGGCCGTTACCTGTTTACCGATCTGAACGAGGGATTGTACAAGGTTACCTTCCAACGGCCCAACGGTTATAACTTCACCACCCCCAACCTGGGTGATGATGCATTGGACAGCGATGCCAGCCCCACGATGGGGGGCATGACGGCCCAGGTGCCGGTTTTCTCGAGCTCCGCCAATGTCACTTTCGATGCGGGCTTTGTGCCAGACGCAGAACCTTGTGCCGTGACGGTGACCTCCCAGGTTTTTGATTGCAACGACGAGGGAATAGCTACGCCAGCTGATGATACCTTCTTCGCCACCTTTACGGTCACGGGGACGGGTACCAGCAATTGCTTTAACTATACCGTTAATGGCGTGACCACCGTGGGGAATTACCAGGTTCCGGTCTTCCTTTTTGATTTGCCAATAGGAAACGGCAACGTGGAAGTCGTCATCGAAGATTGTACGACTGCTGGTTGTGGAACCACCGTGCTGCTGTTGGCTCCTGCTCCCTGTGCGCCGGTGTGTGCGCTTTCGGTGGGTACGGTTACGACGGATTGTATCGACAGTGAATTCTTTACCATCAGCATTCCCGTGGCGGCCATTAACGGGAGTACCAATGGTTGGCAGGCAACGGATGACCTGGGTACGGTTGACACCGGAACTTACGGCACCATGTTTACCGCCACGTATCCAACCAGCCACAGCGGTCCGGTCGTGATCACCTTTACGGATCTGGCCGATGCCAGTTGTACGGAAACGGTCACCATTGCGGTGCCAACGGATTGTGTAGATCCGCCAGTTTGCAGCATCAGCGCCAGCGCCCAAATCTTTGCCTGCGACAACCAGGACACCCCGACAACTGCTGACGATACCTTCTCGGGCTTCTTCCAGGTAACGGGCACCAACACCAGCAATTGTTTCAATTACACCATTGACGGGGTGACCCGTACGGCTACTTACGGTGAGCTCCTGGTTGTAGGACCGATCCTCGGGACGCAGGGTGATGTAATGGTAAGTATTGTCGACTGTATCAACCCCGACTGTATGGTGGAAGTGCGGTTGATCAACCCCTGTGTGGAAGTCCCTGATAATTGCACTTTTGACTGTCCACCGGATACCAGCAGCACAGCATTGGGCCTAAGCTGCGGTGAGGTAGACGCGATCTTCAACAACCCGGCAAGCCTGGCCATGACGGGCCAGCCGGTGGTTACGAGCACCGCTTGTACGATTTCCGAAATGACCTTCACCGACACCTGGAGTAGCCAGGAGGGCTGTGCCAACGGAACCATTGTACGCACCTTTACCTTTAGGTTGAGTACCGATGAACGGGTAACCTGTACCCAAAATATTTTCATCAATGATACCAGTGCGCCAGTCGTCAACTGTGCACCAACGAACTTCTTTGACGAAACCTTGGGGCAAGACATCCTCGTTTTTCCGGTTGATGCGTTCGAGTGTGCGGCTACGATTGAGGTGCCCTATCCCCAGGTAGCGGATGCCTGCGGTTCGGGCTGGAGCGTGGAAACCGAACTCGTCACCTTGGGTGGCGCGGTACTGCACACCATTGGGGCCGACGAACTGCGCATCATCCCGGAAGTAGCACGGGGTGATTACCTGCTGCGCTATTCCGTTACCGATGATTGTGGGAATGCTGCTGCACCGGTCACTTGCCGGATTCGGGTAGCCGACTTTGCCCCCCCCACCGCCATTTGTGTCAGCGGCGTTGAAGTGTCGTTGGGCACCTTCGGCATCTCGCGGGTAGCTACCAATACCATCGATAACGGCAGTTACGACGATTGCGGTTTTGATCGAATAGAAATTCGCCGGGCTTATACCCGGAATCCGCTGACTTGTGATACGTTGCTCACCCCCATTTACAGCGACTGGGGCACTTTCGTAGACTTTTCCTGCTGTGATGCCGGGCTCTACGTGACCGTACAGCTGCGGGTGACCGACCTCAGCGGCAATGCGGATACTTGTTGGACCGAGGTGCTGGTGCGCGACAACGCACTGCCCATCTGTACCGGGTTATTTAACGAAACCATCACCTGTGACGAACTGCCCACAAACTTTGATCCGACCAACACAACCATGTTGGCTGGTCTCTTTGGGAATCCGGAAGTCATTGACAATTGTTCGGCGGAAGCATTTGAGTTGGAGCCGGTAGTCGTCCTGAGCGATTGTGGTGCTGGCACCATTACCCGCCGCTTCTATGCCGTAGACCGGGTGGGCAACCAGTCGGCTGCCATCTTTGAACAGCGGATTACCATTGAATATACCCTCAACTATACCATCCGGTTCCCGCAAGATATTTCGACCAATTGCGTGGCAGAAATACCAACGGCACAAGCCTTTGAGGTGGGTTGTGACGCCATCACCGTGAGCTACGTAGATGTTCGTTTGCCGGAAGAAGGTGCCGAGTGTTACTACGTGGCCCGTACCTACACGGTAACCAACTGGTGCGAATGGAACGGCACCGACCCTGCCCGGGTGATCTCCCGCGACGAAGACTGCGATGGGGTGGAAGGCGAAGAAGCGGTTTGGGCCATCCGCACGCCGACGTCGGCTTATGTGGACCGCGATGCCTTTTTCAACAACAATATCCCATCCATTGGAGAGCGGGGAGTAAGCTGTACCGGCACGATCAACCCGCGGGGGCATTGGCGCCAGGTCAACAGCACCGGCCGCTGGCAGTACACGCAACGGATCAAGATGTTTGATACGACGGCACCCGCTGTTTCCTTTACGGCAGTAGCACCATTCTGTACGGATTCGAGCGCGTGCACGGCACTGGTTCGTATTCCGTTCTCCGTTGCGGAATACTGCTTGCCCGATGCCCTGGAATTTGTGCTCCGTCTCGATATCAATGGCAACGGAACCACTGACGAGCTACTGGATACCCAGGAAGCCTTGCTGGTAGCGGGAAGTAATTACCTGATTCAGGCCAGGGTGCCACTGGGTGCTCACCGGATGACGGTACAGGTTACCGATGGTTGCCGAAACGCCACCACGGTCAGTATACCCTTGCAGGTTGTAGACTGTTACATTCCAGCGCTCACCTGCTTCTCTGGTCTGCAGGCCAACCTGCTGGAACTGCCGGCCGGTACGGACATCAATGGCGATGGCGAAATGGACGCTGCCGGATTGTTGTTGCACGCCAACCAGCTGGCCAGTTGTAACCTGCAGGAATGTAGCTTGCCCTTGCGGTTTTCCGTAAACAGGGTAGGGGAGATGCCGGATATTAACCGCGAAAGCATTGGCCTCACCTGTGCCGATCGACCCAGCCTAATGCTGGAGGTCTATGTTTGGGACGGGGCTTACAATCCGTTGTCCGTACAACCTGATGGTACGCTGGGAGGGCCGAACTACGCCAGCTGCACCGTAGAGATACTGGTGGCTGATCCGGGAGCTTACTGCCAGGATTGTGACACCGACGAGATGGCCATCGCCGGTGAAATCTACACCATGGCGATGGCGCCGGTGTCGAGCGTTGAGGTGAAACTCGAAGCCGCCTTGCTGCAATCCATGCTGACGGAAAGCGCTGGCCGGTACCATTTTGAAGACCTGCCGGGGATGACCGCCTACCTGGTTCGCCCTTACAAAAACGACGATACCCCCAATGGCATCAGTACCCTGGATATGATCAAGATCCAGCGCCACCTGCTGGGCAACCAACCGATCACGAACCCGTACCTGCTGATTGCTGCGGATGTCAACCGTTCGGGTTCGGTGACGACCCTGGACCTGATTCAACTGCGCCGCCTGATTCTGGGAGACATCACGGAGTTTGCCAACAATACCAGCTGGCGGTTTATTCCTGCTGATTTTGTTTTCCCGAATGCCACCAACCCGTGGGCTTCGCCCTTTCCCGAGTTCATCACCACTGGTTTGCTTGAGGACTGTATGTTCAGCCAGAATTTCATCGGTATCAAGATCGGTGACATCAATGGCTCGGCGGTCAGCTTGGGAATCGGGCAGCAGGGCGCTGACCGCAGCGATCGTGCGCAGTGGCAGCTGCTGCTGGAAGATACCTGGATGAAAGCCGGACAGACGTATCAGCTTATCCTCGCGGCACCGCATTTAGACCAGGTCAGCGGCTTCCAGTTTACGCTCGATTTTGTTGCTGATCAGCTGGAACTACTCGACGTGCAACCGGGTTTGCTGGGAAGTGAACACCTCGGGCAAGTGTTGCGGCAACGCGGTTTACTCACCGCCAGTTGGGAGCGAAGTGCTGCCCCGGCCGGTACGCGTGACCTGTTTACGCTGGTGGTTCGTGCCCGCACTGACGGGCTGGCCAGCGAAGGCATTCGGTTGAGTTCTGCCTTCACGGCGGCGGAAGCTTATGATCGTACCCAGGATGACCAGGTGATGAACATCGGTTTGGCCTATTTGGGCAAGACTGCTACGGGGATGGCTTTGTACCAGAATGTACCTAATCCGGTCACGGCACAAACGATTATTCCATTTGAATTGCCCGCCGCAGGCCCGGCGATTATTGAAATCCACGATGCCGAAGGCCGTCGGGTACTGACGATCAGCAATCAGTTTCCGGCCGGTGCCAACGAAGTTCGTATTCGTCGCGGGCAGTTGCCGCCTGGCTTATACTTCTATACCCTGCGTTTTGCCGGGCAGCAGTTGAGCCGTAAAATGATTGTTGCGCAATAACTTGTTGATTGCATAAACCTGTTTTTTCAGGGATGTACGATACATTATATTTTAATTTAATATATTGTGGGTCGATTTTACACCCTATTACCTGTTGCGGCCCAAATGTTTAACACCTATCATGCTATGGAAAAAATAGACCATACCTCGCAACTAAACTACCCGCCATGTAGGAGGAGCGTCCTGCTATTGCTGGCACTGTTCACCCTATTGTCTCCCTTCCGGGTAAAAGCGGAAGGCATCCGGCAGGTGGCACCTTCGTCATCGGATAAGGCCATGTTGTTGAGCGGGAATCCGAACGACGGAAATTTTGCTACCGCAGATAGCCCGGCATCCAGCCGCCTATTCCTGCAGTTTAAAGAGGCCGGAGAAAAGCTTTACCTGGGGCTGTCGCGGGAATATACCGAAGGGGGTAACCCGGCTGGTACGAGTAGCTATTCTTTCCAGATCCGGCGTGCTTCCGACAATGCGGTGGTGCATGGCCCTTTTAATAGGAACAGCTTTGTAGAAAACCTCTCCAGTTGGGAGGACACCAACGGCAACGGCCAGTGTACCGATGATGCGGGTGATGAAGATGACGGCGACTGTGTGGAACTGTTTCCGCCAGCTTGTGCAATTACCGCCACCGTTTTCAATATCGTTTGTGATCCGGGCGCTACCGCCAGTGATTCCACTGACGACACCTTTACTTTTACGGTTGTGCTGGATGGCTTTAACCTGGGGACGACCTGGCAGACCACCTCCGGGGCAACAGGCGCCTATGGCAGCTCCGTCACTTTTGGTCCTTATGCTATTGCCGACGGTGAAGTAGTCTTAAATTTCAACGACAGTGATCAGGCCGGGTGTTCGGCTTCCGTTGCGGTGCCGCCCCCGGGTTGCTCCAACAGTTGCTTGTTGATCGCCACGGTACTCAGCGTCGATTGCCAGGACCAGGGCACCCCGGAGGACGGTACCGATGATACCTTTGTCTATACCTTACGGGTAGATGCCAACAATGCCATGGGAACCTGGGTAGCCAGTGATGGAACCAGCGGCAATTACGGGCAAGTCGTGGAATCGGTTGGGCACAGCTACGCCGAAGGCAACCTGAGCCTAATGGTTACGGACAGCGAAGGACTTTGTACGACCACTTTTTCTGTAAATCCCCCGATGCCAGCACTTTTGTGCCCGCCCGATACCGACCAGCGGGCTTTCCGGGGGAGCGTGCAAATTCTGCGGGGGGAGTTGAATGAGCAGGACGTAGTTTTGCCGGAGGCACCTTGTTTTCTGGCTTTGACCTCCACGCCTATGTCAATCGGTGACCGGTTTATGCAGGGTGTGGATGTCCTGACGCCAGACGATGTCGATACCCTGGAAAATGTCTACAATTTCTTCCTGTTCTCCGAAATTGCCCTGCCATCAGATTTGGCCACAGTGGGCAATGCCGACGGTGCGGGGATGTTGTTCCGGGGGGATTACACGGGCTATACCGATCCCTGTTGTTTTTCTATGAACTATTCGTCATCCCTGGGTGACGATGCGGGGTTGACCATTGAAAATCCCTACGTAGATACCACCGGGATGTTTACCCAGGACATGGTTCTGGTGCAGAAGTTTACCCATTCCCTGAAGATGGGGCAACCTTTCTCCCTGGTTACCACGACTTATGGAGCCGGGACCACCGGAAAGTTTGCCTGGGTTATTGTCACGGAAGAGGAAGATTCACTCGCGGTTTTAAGTACGGGCATCACGTCGGAATTCCGGCCCAACCAGGATTTGCGCTCAGATCTCACCTATCTCAACCTGTTCTGGACACAGGATAATCCTGCCAGCCTGGCCTTTTTAGGGGAAGCCATTGTGGAGCCTTACTGTGGGGTGGACCGTTTGTCTTTTAGTGACCAACTTGATTTTAACGACAATTGTAATGAGGCCTATATCAACCGGACGTTCACGCTCGGCTTTGGGAATCAGATCGATAGCTGTGCGCAACAAATTATCTTCCGTCGGCCGGAATTCAATGACATTGTTTTGCCACCCGCTACGGTAACCCTCCAGTGTGGAGACGATTATGGCCTCGATATTGAAGGCTACCCCCATCCCGACGACACGGGCTACCCACTGCTGGATACCGGCTCGGAATACATGGCCATGGATCGGAATACGCCATTTTTTAACCTGCAGTCCAGCTACAAGAACTTCCCCGATACCACGAACAACGACATGGTGCTGGACTTTACCCGCGAATGGACCATCACGGATGTGTGTACGGGCGATACCCTTTACGTCATTCTCCAGCGCATCAAAATTGGCGACTTCTTTCCGCCAACCCTGAGTTGCTCGCTGTCCAATCACTATTGCCCCATCATCCAGCAAGACATTATGCTCTTTGCTACCGATCTGCTCAGCTGTACGGCCACGGTGGTGGTGCCGATGCCCGAACTGCGGGGATTCTGCGATGAAAGCTGCGCCGATGAATGGACCATTACGACCGAAATCATCCGGGTGACCGACGAAGAAATTGTAGCAACCCTGGAGCAGGACGAAAGCCGCTCGGTGTCTAACCTGGAACGCGGCGATTATTTTCTGCATTACCTGGCGGAAGATGGAACCGGCCAGCGGGTGGAGCAAACCTGCCGCATGCGCGTGGCTGACCTGCAAGTGCCTACGGCCATTTGCCGGAACCGCCTGACCATCAACCTGGACACCAATGCCCCTTTCGCGATCTTGCCCGGGCAGATCGATCTAGGCAGCAACGACAATTGCGATACCCCTGAACTGCTGCTCCGGCGTTACTACGAAGCGGGTACCGCCGACTGTTCCGGTACGGCAACAGGATTTGGCGCGTGGCAGGAATCTATTGGTTTTTCCTGTTGTGACGTGGGCCAGACCTTCCTGGTCGAACTCCGCGTCATGGATGCGGACAGCAACCGCAATGGCTGTACGACCCTCATTGATATTGGCGACCAAACCGCGCCCGTGTTGAGTGGTTTGACGACCCAGGTTTTGCCGTGTGCGACCTTGCCGGCTAACTTTGACCCGGCCGATTCGTTGCAACTGGTGGCGCAGTTTGGGCAGCCAGTGGCTACCGACAATTGCCAGGTTTCGGTAGTGGAGTTAAGCCCCGAACTCAGCTGGAATAACTGTGAACTGGGCAGTATTCTGCGCAAGTTTGTGGCTACTGACACCTACGGCAATACCACTGCCGTACCCTACGAACAATTGATCACCGTTGGCAACAATGACAGTTACGGAATCCGTTTACCCAAAGATCTGACAACGGATTGTCTCGACGGCCTCGAAGAACTTCAGTTCATGGCGCCTGGTTGCGGTAATTTTACGGTTGAATACGAAGATGTCGACCTGGATCCGGCAGGGGCAGGTTGTCTGCGCATTCAGCGAACTTACCGCCTGGTCAATACCTGTACTTACGATGGGGTCAGCGCACCGGTAGTGATTAGTCGCAGCGAAGATTGTACTGCCGCTGCTGGCGCATCCTACACCTGGCTGGTGGTCGACAATGGGGCTGCTTTCATCGATGCCGATAGCCTGGCTACCAACCCGCTGCCGCCAGCGACAAGTTGTGGCAATCCGGCCGGTTACTGGCGTTCCCTGCCCAATGTTGGTGCCTGGGAATACACCCAGATTATCGAGCTTAACGACAATACACCTCCCAGCCTGACGTACCGTTTGCCTACTCCCGTGTGTACGGTAGACAACAGCTGTGAAGCACCGGTAAACCTGGCGGTAACCATCGGCGAGGAGTGCCTGCCCGGCCGCACACCGGTTCGCTTGTTCCTGGACGCCGACAACGATGGCACGGTTGATGCTGACCTGTCCGCAACCACCGTACTAGGTGGCACCTGGCCCAATTACCAGATCAATGGCCGCTTCCCCATTGGCAACCACGCCTTTGTTTTCCAAGCGGAAGATGCTTGTGGGAACACGGCCAGCGAGCGCATTCCCTTCGCGGTAGCGGATTGTTTCATTGAGCAACCCCTTTGTGATATAGGTCTGGAGGTACAATTGGTTCCGGTGGTACCGGTCATTGATGTGGATGGGGATGGTGACCTGGACGAAGCCGCCGTCGTTTTATCGGCAGCCTTACTGGCCGAAATGGCGGGCCTTGACTGCTCGGGGAGTTATCGTTTTTCCGTCAACAAGCCAGGACAGACACCCAATTTCGGGAACACGAGCCTGATCCTGACGTGCGAAGACCGCTACACGGCTACCCGCGAAATTGTCGTTCGGGACCAGGCTTATAATCCCCTCGCCTTACAGCCAGATGGCAGTATGGGAGGGCCTAATTATCGGCATTGTACCCTTCAGCTATTCCTCCAGGACAGTTTGCAGGTTTGCACGTCCTGTGCCGTCAGCGAGTTGGAAATCGAAGGGGTCATCAGGGATCGGCGGCTCCAACCCATCAGTGAAGTGATGGTGGAATTATTGGTGAATGAGGTGCCAGGCGAACAGACTTTTACCACCCTGGATGGTAAATTTGAGTTCTCCAACCTGGCTTTTTCTACCAACTACGAAGTGCGACCTTTCAAGAATGACGATGTCCGCAATGGCATTTCGGCATTGGATCTCATCCTCCTACAGCGCCATCTGTTGCTGCAAACGGTGATTGCCAATCCTTACACCCTGCTGGCAGCCGACATCAACCGCGACGGGCAGGTAACCACCCTGGATCTCTTGTTCATGCAGGCCTTGCTCCTGGATCGCATCCAGGTATTTCCCAATAACACCAGTTGGCGGTTTGTGCCCAGCGCCTATCCGCTTACCGATATTGCCGCTGATATGCCGGATTCGTACAACTATTACAACCTGATCAACTGCCAGTTTGGCCAGGATTTTATCGGGGTAAAAATAGGAGACCTCAACGGTTCGGCCAGTGCCAACGGCAGCTTAACCGGGTATGAAAACGGTGGCCGTGGCCCCTGGCCATTGCGGGTCGATGACCAGGAATTGCGCGAAGGTGCCAGCTACCAAATCCCGGTACGCGCCAGCGATCTGGCACAATGGAGTGGCGCGGAATTAACCCTGGCTTTTGAGCAGCAACAAGTGGAAGTTCTGAAAATTGAACCGGGCATCCTGACGGCAGGTGACCTGAATACAACCAACCTGAACCGGGGGATACTGAAAGCCGTGTGGGCTGCGGGTACTATCCCTGTGGCTGCACAGCAGCAACCCCTGTTTACTTTGGTGGTCCGGGCCAAGGCCAATAACCAACTGTCCAAGGTGCTGCACCTGAGCGAGCAGGTGGTTTCGGTGGCTTATGACCAGGGGCTGACCGCCCATGAACTGATCCTGGAATTCCGCACCGGACCAACTAAACTGTTGCTGCTGGCCAATAAGCCGGATCCTTTCCACACGGAAACGTACGTAGAATTTTACTTGTCTCAGGCCGGTGAATACTTGCTGGAAGTGAATGATATCAACGGCAAATTACTTCAACGTAGGCAAGCGGTAGTACCTGCGGGTGCCCAGCAGGTCATCGTGGATGGCAGCCAGTTGCCAGCTGGAGTGCTATTTTATAAACTCACCTTTGCCGGACAAAGTGTGACCAGGAGGATGGTGAAATTCTAGGCTATTCGGCTGTAAGGGGCGTTCCGGCACGGCTGCTTTCATCGCTAATGAATGGGAGCAGCCGTCGCGTTTTAAGGGGCCATTACATTACACCAATGCTATTCGCTCAGTCGGGTATTCACGACGATCTCACTGTGCAGCGTTCGGTGAACGGGGCATTTGTTGGCAATTTCGAGGAGTTTGGCCCGTTGGGTGGCATCGAGATCGCCCTGGAGTTCGACGATCCGGTCGAAGTAGTCGATTTTACTGGCGTGCGCTTCCACGGCAGCCATGTCGGTTGCATAATCTTTGCGGTGGCTGAGGTGGACCCGTACTTCGTGTAAGTTCCAGTTTTTGCGGCGGGCGTACATTTGGATGGTCATGGCAGTGCAGGCGCCCAGGCTGGCGGAGAGGAGTTCGTAGGGCGAGGGGCCAAAATCGTTGCCGCCAATTTCAACGGGCTCGTCGGCGGTGAGGCTGTGCTGGCGAGCCATGATCTCGGTGGTGAAGCCGGTATCGCCCAGCCGGACCACTACTTCCTGGTTGGTTGTTAATGCTTCGCTTTGGGGGATAGGGAGGTAGCGTTGGGCCCAACTGGCGATGACCTGACCTGCGTAGTGCGAGTCGGCTTTATCGCTCAGCAGGTGATCTGCGCCGTCCAGGGTAATGAAGCTTTTGGGGTGGTGGGCTGCCTGGTAGATTTTGGCGGCATTTTCGATGGGCACCGTCAGGTCTTGTGGGGAGTGTAAGACCAGGAGGGCGCGGTTGAGGTGAGCGATTTTAGGGGTTTGCTGGTGCTCGGTAATGTCGTCCAGAAACTGCTGCTTCAGGCAAAAAGATCGCCCCCCAATATTTACGGCGGCTTCCCCTTCGGCGGCAATGAGGTGCTGCTGGTTGGCAAAGAGATGACGGACGTGGGCAGGATCGAAGGGGGCTCCAATGGTGGCTACTGCTTTGACGGAGGGCAACTGGTCGGCGACGTGGAGGACGGCCGCGCCACCCCACGAGTGGCCAATGAGTAGGGCCGGTGCCTGGTAGTTCTGCTGCAGGTAGTTGGCGGCAGCTACCAGGTCAGACAAGTTGGAGGAAAAATTGGTCGCCGAAAAATCGCCTTCACTATCGCCCAGACCAGTGAAATCGAAACGCAAAACCGCGATCCCTGCCTGGTTGAGCGCCCGGCTGATGTGGCGCACCGCCGTCAGGTTTTTACTACAGGTAAAGCAGTGGGCAAACAGCGCGTAGGTATGGGGGTGTTGGTTGACGGGCAATTCCAGGCGGGCTGCCAGTTGCTGGCCTGTCTGGTTGGGAAAAGTGATTTTTTCGGATGGCATAGGGTGAGATTTAGGTGGTGAACGATGGATGAAATACGGAAAGAGCGTACTGCTGCTGGCGGAAGTTACGGTTGTTTTCCGAGGGCCCACCGCAGAAAATGAGGTAAGGCCACTGCCCAGGTAGCTGGTTCGTGCCGTCCGCCGGTTATTTCCAGGTACTGCAGGTCTTTTACGGGATGATAGCCCTTGGTTTCCAGCGCCTGGATCAGGTCGAGGGTATCGTCGATAGAATCGATGATGCCGTTGTGGTTGCGGTCGTCGGTTTCGTCGAGGGTGCCGGTCTGGAACCAAAACCGCAAAGCAGGTACCCGTTTGGCTTTGGCTACCTGGGTGTGGAGAATCCGGTGACCGTCGGGGTCGGCGGCCGAAAACGCGCGGGAACGCCACCAAAGGGCGCCGGAGAAAACACCCGTCCGGCCAAAGTGCTGCGGGTAATGCCAGGCCAGGTCGAAGGCTGCCAGCCCGCCGAGCGAAAAGCCAGCAATGGTGGTTTGCGCTGCGGTGCTCTCCACGGGGTAGTGCTGTTGCAAGTAGGGGAGGAGCTCTTCCACCACGAACCGGGCATGCTGGGGGGCTAGTTTGCCGCGCCCGGCATAATCGGCCTGCTGGATGGTACCGTATTCCTGCATCCGCCGCTCGTTGGCGTGAATACCAACCATTACGAAAGGGGGGCAGGCTGCCGAAGCCATCAATTCCTGCTGGATAGCAGCAGCGTTCATCCGCACCAGATCCTGGCCATCGTGAAAAATGACCACGGGAAAGGAGGTTGATCGAACGGATTGGGGAGCATAAACGTCTACCTGTAGGCGCCGTTCGAGGTAGCGGCTGTCCAGGTGGTGTTCGTGAACTTCCACTGGCCGGATAGCTGGCACCCGCAGGAAATCCGACACCCAATTAAATAATTTAGACAATCCCGACACCGGCATGGTTGTGCTGTATTTGAAGTTTAAAATGGGTGCCGAAGGTCGTATATTTTTTGATTCTTTGGCAAAACGGGTGACTGCTTTAGCGTTGCCCGGTGTTTTTGAGTCCAACGAAGAATAAAAATAAGGCAAAAAGCCAATCGTTTTGAGAAGAATAAACCGCTTTTGTCGGGCCGGGCGGAATAAAAAGCCAATTATTGTTATCTTCCCTTTCGTTAATTTGGAAAAGGATTTCGTAATACTTTGTAAACCAAGTGGATAGCTTGTTTACTTGGCGTAAACACCCTAATTTTGCCGAAATTTCACCACAAAATTCAAGCTCGTGCAGGAACAACTCATTCAATTCTATTCTCATCACCTGGACCGGGATATCGATATGCTCATTTTCGGTGACCGGGGTTATCCGGTTCTTTTGTTTCCCACCACGATGGGACGTTATTATGAGAACAAAGATTTTAAGCTGGTAGAATCCGTGCGGTGGTTTGTCGAGCAGGGTTTGGTTCAGATTTTTTGTCCCGATAGTATCAACTCCGAGAGCTGGTACAACCGCAATATCCATCCGGCCCAAAAGGTTTTGAATCATATCCAGTATGACCGCTTCCTGAGTGAGGAACTGGTGCCCCAGTTGCAGATGAAAACCCTGGCGCACAAGATTGCCGTTGCCGGCCCGAGTTTCGGTGGCTACCACGCGGCCAATTTTGCTTTCCGCCATCCCAATCAGGTCAGCCATTTGTTCAGTATGAGTGGTGCTTTTGACATCAAGAGCTTTCTGGACGGTTACTACGATAGCAATATCTACTTCAATAATCCGGTCGATTATTTGGCCAGTGCCAACGACCCTGCGCTGTGGGGTATGAAGATCGTTCTGGGTACCTCAGAATGGGATATTTGTCTGGAACCCAACCGCCGCCTGTCCGACATTCTCAGCGCCAAGGGCATCGATCACTGGATGGATGTGCGGGGGTGGCAGAAACACGACTGGCCACTCTGGCGCGAAATGTTTCCCCATTACCTGAGCTTGTTGTAAGCAAGATCTTTTGCAGCAGGTGCCTGTTTTACCACAGGATTACTTACTTTCGTAAATTAGCATTTCCAAACTCATTATCATTTTTCCAATGAAGAAGATCGGCATTTTACACGGCGAAGAGCGTTCCTTCCCCGAGGCTTTTATTGAGCGTGTCAACAGCAAGGGAGAAAAAGGCATCATCGCCGAAGCCGTCAAAATTGACAAAGTTGTTCAGGGCGAACCCAGTGGTTACGCCGTCATCATTGACCGCATTTCCCAGGATGTGCCCTTCTACCGGGCCTACCTGAAGAACGCTGCAGCCACCGGTACGGCCGTCATCAATAACCCTTTTTGGTGGAGTGCTGACGAAAAATTTTTCAACAATGTCCTTTCCGTAACGGAAATGAATGTGCCCGTGCCCAAGACGGTGCTGCTGCCTTCGAAGGAACATCCCGAGGACACTTCGGCCGATTCTTTCAGCAACCTGGCTTTCCCGCTCGACTGGCAGGGCATGTTTGAATACATCGGTTTTCCAGCCTACATGAAGCCCCACTCGGGTGGCGGATGGAAGAGTGTGTACCGGCTGGAAAACGCCCAGGATTTCTTTGAAAAGTACGCAGAAACCGACCGGCTGGTGATGATGCTGCAAGAAGAAATTCAGTTTGACGCTTATTTCCGTTGCTACGGAATTGGGGGCAAATACGTCCATATTATGGACTACGAACCCCGCAATCCACACCACTTGCGCTACGCGGCCAAGCACCAGGTAAGTGATGCGCTGCGCCAGCAGATGCACGACCTCGTACTGACCATCTGCCAGGGGTTGGGCTATGATTTCAATACCGTTGAATTTGCTATTCGCGATGGTATTCCGATAGCTATCGACTTCTGCAACCCTGCACCTGATGCGGAAATCAACTCGGTAGGCCCCGACAACTTTGAATGGGTAGTCGAAACCGCGGCCACCTTTGCCATCGAGAAAGCCAAAGCCAATAAGCCCGGACAGAACAACCTGACCTGGGGCAATTTTATTCGCAACGCCACGGCTGCTACCCAGCCAGCTGCCAAAGCCAAACGCGCCCCTAAAAAGGGTTGAGTTTCGGCGTAGGAAAAAGGCCCAGGCAATCAGCAAGACAGGTCATTACAACCTCGTCTTGCTGATTGCATATTGTATTTAAGGCTATTTTTTGAATATTTCGGGTTGTAAAGTCAGGTTTTTTTCCTCACCTTTATTTTTCTGGATTTGATTTCATTCAATACCAGCCATCCAACCAATTAGCCAAAGCTTTGTTTATTAATCCTGGAAGCAGGAACTTGAGTGTCCGTATTTCATTATTATTTACGATTACTATGAGTAAAGCACGTTTGGCCATTCTGGATCTGTACGACGGCACCCCCAACCAGGGCATGCGTTGTATCAAAGATATTATTGATACTTTTGGAGGTCAGGTGATTTACCAGGTTTTCGATGTACGGGGAAAGGCAGAAGTTCCTGGCCTGGATTTCGATTTTTATATTTCTACGGGTGGCCCCGGTGACCCGCGCGTAGGTGACGGCCACTGGGACGTCAAGTATTACGACTGGTTGCAGGCCGTCTGGACCTGGAATAAACACCAGGAAGCCAAGAAGCCAGTGCTGTATATCTGCCATTCTTTTCAGATGGCAGTTTCCTTTTTCAACCTGGCTGTCGTTAGCGAGCGAAAATCCATGTCTTTTGGTACTTTTCCGATACACCTCACCGACGCGGGGATGTGCGAACCCGTATTTGATGGGTTGAACAACCCCTTCTGGGCGGCTGACTTCCGGAGTTATCAGGTGATTTCACCCAACGAAGAGCGCTTTGAAGCGTTAGGGGCTGAACTGCTGGCCATTGAGAAGAACCGGCCCCACGTTCCGTTGGAACGCGCCATTATGGCCATCCGCTTTTCCCCAGAAATGCTGGGGGTACAGTTTCATCCCGAAGCCGATCCAGAGGGGATGATCGCCCATTTCATTGATCCGGAGCGCCGCGAAGCCATTATCGAAGAACACGGTGCCGAGAAATACCATCGCCTACTGGCCGACATGCGCCATCCCAAGCGGATCATGCACACTTACAGCCGGATTTTACCCCAGTTCATTGCGCAATCCCTGGCCGTGGTGCACAGAGAAGGCGTACTGGCTTAAGCCTCATTTCAATTCACCAGGCGCTGCCTATTCGTCGCTGTAAATCATGGTCCCCATGGCTGATACCCCCCCCGAACTCCGGTGGCTGGACACCGCTACCCGCCTGCTCGACAACAGTTTCCGCATTCCGGGAACCGACATCCGGTTTGGTTTTGATTTCCTCATTGGCCTCATCCCCGGTTTTGGGGACATCGTTTCCCTGGGTATCAGTGGGTTACTGGTGGGAACCATGGCGCGCAAAGGCGCCAGCGGGATGGTGGTGGTGAAAATGATGGGCAATATACTGCTCGACGCCATCGTGGGTGCGATCCCTCTTTTAGGAGATATTTTTGACCTGGCGTTCCGGGCCAACCGGCGCAACCTGCACCTGTTGCAAGCGCATTATACCACTGGCGAACACCAGGGAAGTGCCTGGCCGGTTGTCATTTTGATCGTACTCGTACTCTGCGGAATGATCATAGCTGCCACTTACCTGATCTGGCAGATTGTCAGTTGGTCTTTCGGACTGCTTTTCGCGTAGCATTCAAGGAGGTTACTTGCGATAAAGCCCTGTTGGGTAAATGGATGTTTCCAAAAAAGCCTTAATTTACCCTTACTTAGCACCACTGATGGATAGCTAAGCAGGATCTTTATCTATTTCAACCTACCTAACCATGAAGCAATATTTTTTCTTACTGCCCTTACTGGGCCTCTTAGCCTGCCAACCCGCTCCGGCGCCCGAAACGACCGAAACGGTTGCTCCTGCGGAAGAATTTGTCTGGAGCCCGGAATCCTTTGCGGATAAACGCATCATTCGGTACCAAATTCCGGGGTTCGACCAATTGAGCCTGCAACAGAAAAAGCTGGTCTACTACCTGACAGAGGCAGGGCTGGCTGGCCGCGACATCATCTACGACCAGAACTACCGCCACAACCTGGAGATCCGCGCCGCCATTGACGCGATCGCCGCCAATTATCAAGGCCAGCGCAGCGGCGCCGAGTGGGATGCTTTCCTGCTGTACGCCAAACAAGTGTGGTTTGCCAGCGGTATCCACCACCATTATTCCAACGACAAATTCACACCGGGCTTTTCCCGCAGCTACCTCGAAGGGCTGATGGCCGATGTAGGCAGCACGCTGAGTGAGGATGCCCTGGTTGCCATTTTCGATCCCGCCAGGGATGCCAAAAAAGTAGCCCAGTCGGGCAAAGACCTGGTGCTCGGCTCGGCAGTCAATTTTTATGCCCCCGACATTACCCAGGCCGAGGCCGAGGCTTTTTACGCCAAACTGAAAACCCAATTGCCCGATCCCCGGGTGAGCATGGGCCTCAATAGCCGTCTGGCCCGCAATGAGCAGGGCGCCTTGTACGAGCAAGTCTACAAAGCCGACGGCCTCTACGGGGCAGCGATAACCCAGATCATCGGTTGGTTGCAGAAAGCCGTTGCCGTAGCCGAAAGCGAGCCGCAGGCCGCTGCGCTGCGCCAGTTGATCAAGTATTACCAAACGGGTGATTTGGCCGATTGGGACGCCTACAACATCGCCTGGGTAGGTGCTACCGCGGGGGATATTGACTACATCAACTCTTTCATTGAGGTCTACCTCGACCCCCTGGGCCGGAAAGGCAGCTACGAAAGCATCATTCAGATCAACGACTTCGATGCTTCGGCCCGGATGGCCAAGGTGGCTGAAAATGCCCAGTTTTTTGAGGACAACAGCCCGGTCATGGACCAGCACAAGAAACCGACCGTCTCTGGCGTCAGTTACAAGGTGGTGAACGTAGCCGGTGAAGCCGGTGATGCCAGCCCCGTCACCCCCATTGGCGTAAACCTGCCGAATGCCGACTGGATCCGTGCCGATTACGGCTCTAAGTCGGTGAGCCTGGGCAATATCAGCTTCGCTTACAGTCAGGCAGATGGCCCCGAATTGCGGGCCGAGTTTGCCAACGATGAGGAGGAAAAAGCCCGCGCGCAGAAACACGGCCAACTGGCCGGGAAAATGATCACCGCTCTCCACGAAGTATTGGGGCACGCTTCTGGTCAGTTGGAACCCGGGGTAGCAACGCCCGGCGAAACCCTGGTCAACTACGCTTCCCCCCTCGAGGAAGCGCGCGCCGACCTTTTCGCCCTTTACTACATCATGGATCCCAAGCTGGTGGAGTTGGGGCTGGTGGAGAGCGACGAAGTGGGTAAAGCCGCCTACGACAATTACCTCCTCAATGGTATGATGCTGCAACTGCGCCGCATCGAACCCGGCGAAAATATCCAGCAGGCACACATGCGCAACCGCCAGATGGTGAGCGCCTGGGTAATGGAAAAAGCCGTGGCCAGTGGTGTGGTCACCATGTCGGTTCGCGATGGAAAAACCTATATCGACATCAAGGACTATCCGGCTTTACGGACCCTGTTCGGGGAGTTGTTGCGGGAAGTTCAGCGCATCAAGAGCCAGGGAGATTACGACGCTGGTATGGCGTTGATCGAAAACTATGGTGTCCAGGTCAACCAGAACATCCACCAGGAAGTACTCAGCCGCAGCGAAAAGCTGAACATTCCGCCTTATGGTGGGTTCATTAATCCGCAGCTGGTGCCCGTCATGGACGCCGCTGGAGTGATCACCGATGTGAAAGTGGAATACCCTGCCGACTTTATGACCCAAATGCTGGATTACGCCCAGCGGTATTCGTTTTTGCAGGGCAAATAATCGGCGGCGCCTGCTGCCGGTAGCCAGCCGGGCCGTATCCGTCAGGAAAGCGGAATCGCTCCTTATGGAGCGATTCCGCTTTCCTGTTTTTAAGATTTGGGCAGCCATTCTCAGTGCCATTGGCCCGGAAGGTAAGCACGTGTGTTTGGCCGCGCTGGCTGTTGCCAGGCGCGCTGGGGTCGGGAGGATCTCTATTATCTGGAGGGCTACTTGCCAGGGCCCTTGGAGCTGTGAGGTAGGGTGAAAAAAAACTGGGAACCGTTATCCTCTGCGCTTTTTACCCAAATTTTACCACCGTGGTATTCGACGATTTTTTTGCACATGGCTAACCCGACGCCCGTACCCTGGTAGTTTTGTTTGTCCAGCCGTTGAAAAATGTCAAAAATCTGGGTTTGGTAAACGGGTTGCATGCCAATACCATTGTCTTCTATCCAGAAGAGGTGGGTCGAAGTGGTTACGCGATAACCAATGGAAATGGTTGCGGCAGTAGGCCGGCTAAATTTGATGGCGTTGTCCAGCAACTGACGGAACAGCTCGCGCAGCAAGTGGGGATAGCCCATTACTTGTGGCAGATGGGTGTCGACCTCCAGGTTTATTTTACGGGAAGCCAGCGTAAGTTCGAATTGTTGGACAACTTCATTAATTAGCGGTTTCAGTTGAATGGGGGAGGGTTTTATTAGGGGTGGATTGGCCAACTTCGTATAGGCCAGCAGGTCGTTGAGCAACTGGTTCATGTGGCGCGCGCTACTGAGAATAAACCCCAGGTAATCTTTGCCATCCTGATCCAGTTTTTCGTGATAACGTCGATTTAATAAATCTGCAAAAGCGCCTATATTGCGCAGGGGTTCTTTGAGGTCGTGCGAGGTGATATTGGCAAATTTTTCCAGGTCAATATTCTTGGCGGCCAATTCTTTGTTGTTGTGTTCCAGTTTTCGGGCCAGTTTAGCCTGCTGGCGGTAAGACTGGTGGTAGGTCAGTAAAAGAATACCCAAAAAAGCAGTAATACACAAGAGGAGGGCATTCCAGAGTTGGGTGTTGGCGCGGTTGAGTTCCTCCCCGTCCTGGTGGGCTGCTACCAGGTGCTCTTGAGCCAGGTTTTTGGCCGTAAAATTCTCCTGAATGGCGGTGATGGCCTGGTCTTTGTTTTGCTTAATCAGGGCTGCTGCAAACTGGCGGTACTGTTCGTGGTAGAAATAGGCCGCCTTCAAGTCACCTTTGGCTACGGCTATTTGCCCCAGGAGTAATGCCGCGTCGGCCTGGAGGTCAAAAGTGCCAATTTCGGTGGCCAGGCGGCTACTTTCCTTTACGTATTCTTCGTGCTTAGGTAGGATAAGTGCTTCGTTCAGCATGGCCAAAACTACGATTTCGTGGAGGCAGATGGCTATTTGCCGTTTATTTTGTGTCTGTTTGACATTTTCCAGGGCTATTTCCCAGTAAGCTAAGGCTAATTTGTAATTGCCTTCCAACAGCGCTAATTTTCCTAAACACCCTTCCACGTGTGCTAAAGCACTGGCACTTTTTAATTGTTGGGCCAATCCCATAGCCAATAAATAGTTTTGTTTGGCGGCGGCCAGTTTTTTGTATTTCACCGATACATCGCCAATATTGCTGAGGGAAAAAATTAGTCCCGCCGTATCCTAAGTGCTTTGCGAATCACCAACCCCTGCTGGTAGAAAACCAGGGCCGTATCGTACTTTGCCTGGTCAAAATAGATGTTTCCAATGTTGTTGTAAGAACGTCCCAAACCCAGATTGTCACCAATTTTTTTCCGAATATGCAAGGCTTTTAAATAATAATTCAGTGCTTTGGGAAGGTCGCTTCGCAGCCAGTGAATCATCCCGATGGTGTGTAGCGCGTCGGCTTCTCCTCGGGCATAGTTCAGCTTGCAGGCATCGGTTAGTGCCGCCGTTGCCAACACCAGAGCACTATCTGGTGAAAAATTCTTCTGGCTCCAGGCAGCATCGTTGAGCAGATCGACGACCGTCATGTCTTTAGCGGCTATTGGTCTTCCGGCCACCAGGGGCGGGGTCCAGGAGAACAAAGTAACCACGAAGAAAAAATAGATCAATCTCATGTAAAAGCCAAATGGTAATTCGGCGAATTTTAGGTATTAGACCACGAAAATTGTTAAAGAAGGGGAGAAAACACCAAAATTGAAACCATAGATGAGCAACTTGCTGTAAATATATATTATTATAACAGGAATGGGTAAATTTAACCTACAAGGTCATCTCCTTACCGACAAATAAATGACCACAACAGTGTCAGGGCGGGCAAATAATGTTGTTGGTAATACCCGGAAATTGGGCATTTTAATTTAGGTTCGCGCTGGTATTACATGCTAACGACCTGAATATCCTAAGGTAAAACTAAAAACATGACGGGTTTGAAAAACGTATTTAGCCTTGTTGTTCTGCTCTTTTGGCTCCTCCCTGCTCAGGCCCAGGAGCGCAGTATAAGTACCCTGCAGGAGGGGTGGAAATTTGCCCGCGGCGAACAAGCCAACGGTGCTTCCCCTACTTTGGACGATACCCGTTGGGAGACGCTGAGTGTGCCCCACGACTGGGCCATTAGCGGCCCTTTTGATCCCCTGGGGAATGGCAATACCGCCAAACTGCCCTGGCAGGGGCAAGGCTGGTACCGCCGTACCCTGGATCTTCCTGCCACTGCTGCGGGCCAGCGCATCTACCTCCTCTTCGACGGGGTGATGGCTTTCCCTAAAGTGTACCTCAACGGACAGTTGGTTGGCGAATGGGACTACGGCTACAACTCCTTCTATCTGGACGTGACGGACCAGGTCATCTTTGGTCAGCCCAACCTGTTGGCGGTACACGCCGATACCCGGGCGCACGACAGCCGCTGGTATCCTGGCGGCGGCTTGTACCGCAAGGTCCAACTGCTTCTGGTCGATCCCGTACACGTGGCCATTTGGGGCACTTTCATTACCACGCCGCTGTTGAAGCCGCACTATGCCGACGTCAACATCCGCTCTACCATCAACAATGATGCCCCCACCGGAGATACGGTGCGGTTGAAATACCAGCTCATCAGTCCCAACGGACAGGTCGTAGCAACAGGAAAGGTGGCCGGCTATATTGGTGGCGGCCAGCACCGGGATTTGGAAACGACCATTACACTGCCCCAGCCGCAGCGTTGGGATGTGGATCAGCCGGTATTGTACCAGGTGAAAACCGAGGTATTCAGCGGTGGGCGCCTGACCGATACCGAGATCAGTGATTTTGGGGTCCGTAGCATCCGCTTCACGGCGGATCATGGCTTTTACCTCAATGATCGCCGGGTGCAGCTGCGGGGGGTCAACCTCCACCACGACCAGGGCCCGCTGGGCGCAGCCTTCCACCCGCGCGCCCTGGAACGACAGCTGCAGCTGATGAAAGCCATGGGCGTAAACGCCATTCGCACCAGCCACAACGTAGCCGCTCCCGAAATGTTGGCCCTGTGTGACCGCCTGGGGCTGCTGTTTTTTAACGAAATTTTCGACAAATACGACGCCAAGGCCGACCTCCTGGAGGGGGCCGATTTCGAGGAATTTGCGCAGCGCAATATCCGGAATTTTGTCCACCGCGACCGCAACCACCCTTCCCTGTTCATCTGGAGTGTCGGCAACGAAATCCCCGATGTGCAGTGGAACCTCGACAACGGTTTTCAGCGCCTGCAAACGATGCTCAATTACGTCAGGAAATACGATCCCACCCGCCCGACTACGCTGGTATGTGACAGCTGGCAGAGTGCCAAACTGCGCCACTTTGATTATTACGATGTCCACAGTTGGAACTACGACCGCCGCTACCGCCTGGCCCGCCAGCTGGAACCCAACAAGTCGGTGATCATCAGCGAATCGGCTTCGACGGTGAGTACCCGGGGGTTCTACGAATTGCCGCTACCGGAAGACAAGACCCACTTCACCCGCTCCCTGCAGGTGAGTTCTTACGACTTAAATGCGCCCGCCTGGGCAGAAATTGCGGACGATGATTTTATGTGGCAACAGGAAGAAGAATACATTGCCGGAGAATTCGTCTGGACCGGTTTTGATTACCTGGGTGAACCCACGCCCTATGACAACGGGACGGTGGAAAAAATGGGGCTGTCTGCCACGGCGGCGGCCCGCAGCTCCTATTTTGGCATTGTCGATCTGGTGGGCATACCCAAAGACCGGTATTATTTGTACAAGAGCTACTGGAAACCGGAGGAGACGACCCTCCATATCCTTCCCCACTGGAACTGGCCCGGGCGGGTGGGGCTGCCGGTGCCGGTATTCGTGTACACCAACGGGGATTGTGCGGAACTTTTTGTCAACGGAAAATCCCAGGGGATGCGTTGTAAAGATCCCAAATCTACCCACTCCGTCGACCGCTTCCGACTGATGTGGAAGGACGTGGTTTACCAGCCGGGTACCTTGCGGGTGGTTGCCTACCGCGCCGGTGAAGTGCTGGGGGAACAGCAGTTGGCTACGGCAGGGCCACCGACGCAGCTGAGGTTAACCCCCGATCGCCAGCGCATCCAATCCGATGGGATGGACTTGTCTTACATCCTGGTAGAAGCACTCGATGCTGCGGGCAACCTGGCTCCTCTGGCCGATCAGCAGGTGCAGGTGTCCATTACCGGTGGCGGGCAGATCGCCGGATTGGGCAATGGTAATCCACAGTCCCTGGCGCCTTTTCAGGGAGAGCAGGTTCAACTTTTTTACGGAAAAGCCATGTTGATCGTGAAGGCAGCTGGCGCACCAGGGGCAATCCGGGTTGCGGTCAGTGCAGCCGGCCTGAAGGCAGCGGCTACGGAATTGGTGGGCGAGTAGCTGTTCCCCGGGCAATACCGGTAGGAGCCACCGCAACCTGACTGGCGGTATGGTCCGAAAAAAAGCGGTGAAAGGTTAAAGTTTTCTTCCTGGTCTGGAAAATAAGCGGTCCTGCCAACCATCGGAAAAATGGTAGTGTTTTATTTACGGAGCGCAAGCTATTTTTCCGGTTGGCGAAAGCCAGCTAAGACCTAAACCTAACACCCTATGTCACCGATTATCAGTGATTTACACGTGCACAGCGGCTTCAAGGCTTTTGGCGCTGCCGGGCATCCTGACTATGAAGATTTTACGATTTGGGATTTTTTCCCGCCGCAGGAAGCTGCCATTCGACAGCTCAATCTCATCCTCCGTGCCGCCATTAAAGAAACGGCCAAGGCTTCGCAGGCCAACCTGGATGCCTGCGTGAAAGCCAATTTGCGGATGCCTATCTTCTCCATTTATCCGATCGAACGGCAAATGTTTGAGTTGGATCCCCAGGAACCTTTTCGGCGATTATTCAAACTCTTATTGCAAGGGCGGCAGCATTCCTTTTTGGGTTCGGCCATTACGGGGTATCCCCTCGATCGGGTGGAAGCTATTCTGAAACAAGTAGCCAACGTACACGACGAAGGTTATGATTATTTCGCCGCTTACCGCGAGGAGGTCGCTTATCTCTTCGAACAAACCCGTACGCGGTCTAAAATTTTTCCCGATTACCGGTTCCGGATGGCCACTGACTACACCCAGGTGCAGGAATGGCTGACCAACGAAAAGACGATCGTTGGCCTGGTCACGGTAGAAGGTGGCCACAGTTTTGGGCATTACCTCAAGCGGTCGACCAATAAGAAAGAATGGGAAGACCTGGATACCCTCGAACAAAAGGTGCTGCGCAGCAGTATGCTCCGGAATATTAGCACCGTAAAGGCTGAGGCCGGCGGGCAACGGGCGCCTTTTTTCGTCACCTTTTGCCACCATTTCAATAACCTCCTGGCTGGCCACGCCCGCAGTTTTTCTGACAAGTCGAGCCTGGGGTTGGGCATCCAGAGCCCCGGCTCGCGGCACCTGTTCAACCAGGAGCCTGGTCTGAATCGCGGCTTTACGCCCCTGGGGCGGGAGGTGTTGGAGCTCTTCCTCAACCGGTACCAGGGCCGCCGGGTGCTGATCGATACCAAGCACATGAGCGTGGCTACCCGCCAGGAATTTTACCGCATCATCCGCCGCAAACGCCAGGAAGAGAACGATCCTATACCCATTATCCACAGCCACGCTGCCATCAACGGGTGGCAGACCCTGGAGCAAGCGCGCGACAAGGAAGACACCGCAGCATTGGACCAGGGGCATTTTTTTAGCCGCTGGCAAATTAACCTGACCGACGAAGATATTCTGGAGATGTACGATTCGGATGGCATCATTGGCGTGGTTTTGCACGAAGGCCGCATGCCCGGTGAAGGCTTGCAGCGGGAGGTGCGCCAAATCAGGAAGAAGTTGCAGAAAGCCCGGCAGGGTAGTACCCTCCAGCAAGTGTTAGAGCGGCAGTTGAACGACCTTTACCTGAAGCTGATCTGGTCCACGATCTTTCACATTATCAAAGTGGTACACGATGGTCGGGCGGCCAACGGCTGGAAGATGATTGCCCTGGGAAGCGATTATGATGGGGTAGTGGAACCGATCAACAGTTTCCCGGAAGTCGATAGTTTTCAGGCGCTAAGAACGGAGTTGATCACCTACCTGCAAAACGGGAAGGAGCTCTATTATGCTTACAATGGAGAAGCCCACCCCTTGCCAGCAGCCGAAGTCCGCGCCTTGCAATTTGGCCAGACGCCGGAAGAACTGCTCAACGGCATCTTGTTCGGGAATAACAACCGCTTTCTGCGTAAGTATTTCACGGCGGAATACCTGACGGTAAAGAGCGTAGTTAGCGCCACGGGCTAGGCGTTTTGATAACTTACTTCTCACTTCGTCCACCTCACTCACGCCGCAAGCCAAGGCCTGTGTCATGAAATTAAATAACTGATAAACAGCTGTTTAAAATTAAAAAAAAATCAAAAACAGCAGGCTATTAATGTGCGCACATGGACAACGAGTGTTCAAAAACGGACAGTTTTCTTGCAACCTTTTCCTGGAATGCTTATCTTTATGAAAGTAGGTTAACCAACCTAATGCTTTGGGATTTTCCATTAATTGTACCACACAACGGGTAGCAGGTACCTGGATAACTTGAACAATATGACTGTTGCCACAGAGAAAATAACGTATCAGGCTTTTCGGGAGATGAATTTCCCGGAAGATGATACCGCTATTTATGAACTGTTAAACGGCGTGCTCGTGAAAAAATCAGCTCCCAGCTTACAGCACCAACGTGCAGTACGGAACCTCTTTAGAGCGTTAGATAAGTTTGTCGAAAGTAGTAAGTTCGGCGAAGTTTTATTTGCTCCAATGGGCGTAAAATTCGATGATTATAATGTCCTGCAACCGGATCTTTTTTTCGTAAGTAATACGCGAAAAAATATCCTCAAGGAGGAGGGAGGATATGTTGATGGCGCACCCGATATGATCATAGAGGTATTATCACCTGGTAGTATAAAGCGCGATCGTATGGAAAAGAAAAGCTTATACGCTGAGCATGGCGTTCCTGAATATTGGATAGTTGACCCTCTAAATAGGAGTGTTGAGGTGTATAAATTAGTGGAGAACCAATATGTTTTGGATCAATTTGTAGAATTTGAAGAGGAAATATCTTCCAGCGTATTACCTGGTTTCAAAATCAAATTAATTGAAATTATGAACGCTTGAATGGAAAGAATAAATTCACACTTCCATCTGCACTCTACCAAGCGTCACGCCCCCATATATGTCCAAACAAACCGCCAGAATTCTTATCGTCGACGACGACGAAGACATCCTCTTCAGCTTGCGGTTATTCCTTTCGCGCCACTTCACCGAAGTGGTGACAGAAAGCAACCCCTACCAACTGCCTCGTCTGCTGAGGAGCAAGCCCTTCGATTTGATTCTGCTGGATATGAACTTCCGAACCGGCGACACCTCCGGTGCCGAAGGGATGCGCTGGCTGACCAAAATAGTAGAACTCGACCCCGCCGCCAGCGTGATCATGATCACCGCCTACGCCGACGTGAAAACGGCAGTGGAAGCCGTGAAGATAGGCGCCATCGATTTCCTGGAAAAACCCTGGCGCAACGAACGCCTCCTGACGACCATCCAGGCGGCCCTGCAACTGAGCGCCTCGCGCCGCAAAGTCCAACAACTCACCGACCAGCAGCAGGTGCTGGTCGATGACCTGCAACAGCCCTTTGGCGAGATCATCGGCCAGTCGAAAGGTATGAAACAAGTCTTCACCCTCATCGACAAGGTGGCCAAAACCGATGCCAACGTCCTCATTCTGGGCGAAAACGGGACCGGCAAGGAGCTGGTGGCGCGCGCCATCCACCGGCAGTCGTTGCGCCACCAGGCCGTCTTCATTACCGTCGACCTGGGGGCCGTCGCCGAAAGCCTCTTTGAAAGCGAGCTTTTTGGGCACAAGAAAGGCGCTTTCACCGATGCCAAAGGCGATCGCGCGGGCCGGTTCGAAGTCGCCTCCGGCGGCAGCCTCTTTCTCGACGAAATCGGCAACCTCTCCCTTCCCCTCCAGGCCAAGCTGCTGAGCGCCCTGCAAACCCGCCAGGTGACCCGTGTCGGCGCCAACGAAAGCATCGACGTCGACATCCGCCTCATCAGCGCCACCAACATGCCCCTGTACGGTATGGTGGCCGACAACCGCTTCCGCCAGGACCTCCTCTACCGCATCAACACCGTCGAAATTACCCTCCCCCCCCTGCGCGACCGCCAGGATGACATCCCCCTGCTGGTGGCACACTACCTGGAGGAATACGCAAAAAAATACCAAAAAGGCACCTTTCGCATCGCGCCTTCGGCCAACACCCAACTCAAATCCTACCCCTGGCCGGGTAATATCCGGGAGCTCCGCCACGCCGTAGAACGCGCCGTCCTCCTGGCCGATAGTGACCAGTTGCACGCCGAAGATTTTATGCTGCAGGTGCCTGCCAGTGGCACTGCGGGAGACTTTGCCAACGGCCTTGCTGGCGAACCGCACAGCATCAACCTCGAAGAACTGGAGCGCTGGGCCGTACAACGCGCCCTCACCAAACACACCGGCAACATCAGCAAAGCCGCCGAAGAATTGGGCCTGACCCGGGCAGCCCTCTACCGCCGGATGGCAAAATATGAGCTGTAGAAAGATGAGCAAACCATGAAGATCTGGGAAATTACCATCAGGGGATTCAAAGCTTTTCTGCGGCTCGAACGCGGATTGTCGGACCACAGCCTCCAGGCCTACGAACACGATGTGCGCAAACTGGTGACCTTCCTCGAACTGCACGGCCAGGAAACAGCGCCCCGGGAGATCGAACGCCAGCAACTGGAAGGTTTCCTGGAATGGCTCAACGCCCTCGGGCTGGAAGTGCGTTCCCAGGCCCGTGTACTGTCGGGTATCAAAACTTTTTACAAGTACCTGCACACCGAGGAGGTGCTGACGACCGACCCTACCGATCTGCTGGAAGGACCCAAACTGGGGCGCTACATCCCCGAGGTGCTCACTTATGAAGAGATCCAGGCCCTGCTCGCCACCATCGACCTGAGTACCAACCACGGCCTGCGCAACCGCGCTATGCTGGAAATGCTCTACGCCAGTGGCCTGCGCGTGAGCGAACTCACCCAGCTGGCCCTGACCAATGTGTACTGGGAGACGGGCTTCCTGAAGGTTATCGGCAAGGGCGACAAAGAACGCCTGGTGCCCGTGGGCGAAGAAGCGCTGAAGCACCTGCGGTTCTACCTCGAAGGCGTGCGCCGCCACCTCGACAACATTAAGCCCGCCGCCCGCCACCTCGTCTTCCTCAACCGGCGGGGTGGGGGGCTGAGCCGGATCATGGTCTTCAACATCGTGAAGGATGCCGCCCTGGCCGCGGGGATCGAAAAAAATGTCAGCCCCCACACCTTTCGCCATTCTTTCGCTACCCACCTGATCGAAGGTGGTGCCGACCTGCGGGCCGTTCAGGATATGCTGGGCCACGAGTCGATCCTGACCACCGAAATCTATACCCACCTGGACTCCCACTTCCTGCGGGAAACAATTTTACAGTTCCATCCGCGCAACCGAAAGTAGCTCCTGGACGTTTCTATACCTTTGTGCCTGCTACCCACCGCCCTACATGATCAACTCAAAACTGGCTCGATGCTCAAAAAATACGGTTGGCTCCTGGTCTTACTGGTTATAACGATCTACTTCGTGGGGCGTTATTTCTATTTTATGCCCAAATATACCAATGGCCGGAGCGCCCCCGAATTTTCGGCCGAACTGCTCGACGGTCGCCGTTTCGAGCTTCGGGAGTTGCGCGGGAAGTATGTATTACTCGATTTTTGGGGCAGTTGGTGTGGTCCTTGCCGGGTTCAAAATCCGGCCCTGGTGGCCAGCTACCAAAAATACCACCAACAGCGCTTCACCGATGGTGCGGGCTTCACCATCGTCAGCATTGGGGTAGAGCAAGACCGCGACCGTTGGCAAAATGCCATCGTTCAGGACAAGTTGCGCTGGCCGTACCACATCCTGGACCGCTCCGCCAACCTGCGGTTCTTCGATGGTGCCATCGCTACCCTGTACGGGATTACCGAGGTGCCTACTTCCTACCTGCTGGATCCCCAGGGACAAATTATTGGGGTCAACCTGGAACCCGGTCAGTTGGAAAGGCTACTCCAGCAGCGGCTGTCAAAATGACGTATGACAAACCTTGGCAAAGTAATTGCTACCTATACAAAGAGAATAAAAAAAATGGTCAACTCAATGAGTAACGATAACCATCCCACGAATTTGGAAGAGCAGTCACAAGACGAAACCTTGTTGACGGACGAAGTCCTTCAGGAGGATTCGCAAGATGCTGGTTCAGAGATAGTTGAAGAAAATGACGCCCTGGCTCGCCTGCAACAGGAAAACCAGGAATTGCGGGACAAATACCTGCGTCTGCTGGCGGAATTTGACAATTTCAAGAAGCGCAATGTTCGCGAACGAATGGACCTCATCAATACCGCCGCCCAGGACACGGTGACAGCCCTTTTGCCCGTTTTAGACGATTTTGACAGGGCTCAGAACCTGACCGACGAGCAGAAGAAAACCCCGGCTTTCCAGGAAGGGATACATTTGGTGTACCAAAAGCTTTTCAATGTGCTGAAAAGCAAAGGCCTGGAACCCATGGACAGCACCGGCCAGGATTTTGACCCCGAACTGCATTCGGCCATCACCGAAATCCCTGCACCAACCGAAGAACTCAAGGGTAAAATTGTGGATACCGTTGAACGGGGGTATAGCCTCAAGGGTAAGATTATTCGCCACGCTAAAGTGGTAACTGGAAAATAAATATCGACCAAAAGTCGGGCAGCTGGCAACGTACCCAACAGTCATTTATTTGCTAAGATGCCAGCCCGGCAATCGAAGCGATAAAAGGCTCGTGGGTTTTTGCTTTTACCGCTTTTAGCATCAACAAAGACATGGCAAAAAGAGATTTTTACGAAATATTAGGGGTCAGCCGTTCGGCCAGCAAGGAGGAGATCAAAAAAGCCTACCGCCAGCTGGCAATCAAGTACCATCCCGATAAGAACCCGGATAACAAGGAAGCCGAAGAGAAATTCAAGGAAGCTGCCGAAGCCTACGAAATCCTCAGCGATGAGGACAAGAAAGCGCGCTACGACCGCTTCGGACACGCGGGCGTCGGCCAGAATACCGGTGGCGGCGGCTTTGGTGGTGCTGGCATGACCATGGACGATATCTTTTCCCAGTTTGGCGATATTTTTGGTGAAACCGGCGGTCCGTTCGGTTCTTTCTTCGGCGGCGGCCGTGGTTCCCAGACCCGCGGCGAGCGCGGCAGCAACCTCCGCATCAAGGTGACCCTCGATCTGGAAGAAATAGCCAAGGGCGTCACGAAAAAGATCAAAGTAAAGAAGCAGGTCACCTGCGACCAGTGCAACGGCTCCGGCGCCAAAGACAGTTCCTCCGTAACCACTTGTACCACTTGCCGCGGAGCCGGTATGGTTCGCCAGGTGCGCACCACCATCCTGGGGCAGATGCAAACCACAACGACCTGCCCTACCTGCAACGGGAGCGGCCAGATGGTCAAGGATCGCTGTACCAAGTGCAAAGGCGATGGCCGCATGTACGCCGAGGAACTCATCGAAATTCCTATTCCCGCCGGCGTCGCGGGCGGCATGGAACTGAGCATGCGCGGCAAGGGCAATGCCGGCAGAAATGGTGGCCCCGCCGGCGACCTGCTCATTAAAATCGAAGAGAAACCCCACGAAGAGCTACAGCGCGACGGGATGAACCTCATCTACGACCTCTACCTCAATATTGCCGATGTAGCGCTGGGTACTTCCGTGGAAGTGCCCACCATTGAAGGCCGCGTGAAGATCAAAATTCCACCCGGTACCCAGTCGGGCAAGATTTTCCGCCTCAAAGGCAAAGGTCTTTCCCACGTGCAGGAATACGGACAGGGTGACCAACTCATCCACGTCAACGTCTGGACACCCAAAAACATGAACGACGAAGAGAAGAAACTCATGGAAAAATTGCGCGAAAGCAACAACTTCCAGCCCCATCCTGGTAAGGGCGACCGCGGGTTCTTCGACCGGATGCGGGATTATTTCAAGGACTAAAAAAATTACCACCCATGAAATTAACTGCCTTGTTGTCTGCCTGCCTGCTCGCCCTGACGCTGTGGTCCTGCGGCCCCAATTACGTGTACGAACAGGAACTGGCCCTGCCCGATACGGGCTGGACCTATCCGGACAGCCTGGTTGCTACCTTTAACATCACCGACACCACCACCATCTACAACCTCCACCTCCGGCTGGCGCACCAGACGGATTTCCCCTACGCCAACTTCTACGTGCGCATCCACACCCGTTTTCCCGATGGGCAGCGCCTCACCGAGCAGCTTTCCCTGGAACTGGCCGGAAAAGGCGGGGTCTGGCTGGGCGATTGCTCGGCCGAGCAGTGTACCCTGGATATTCCCATTCAGGAAGGGGCTTTCTTCAACCAAACCGGTACCTACCAGGTGGTTATCGAGCAGTTTTCCCGCAGCAACCCGCTGCCCGGCATCGGTAAGGTCACTTTCAGTCTGGAAAAGACGCGTAGCAAACGCGGTTAGCATGCCAAACGCAGCCTTCGCTTTTTTGCGTCTCCTTTTGAATGTTCACTCAAACCATTTCTTTTTTAGTCAGTTGCACGGCTAATCCTTGTTTTTTTTCGAATGTAAATCCGGTATTTACGGCAGAATATTACCTTTGTTTTAACCTACTGCAAACATTTCTTTCCTATTCCATTAATCATCAAATTTCGAAAATGCGTAAACTTCTACTTATTGCACTGGCTTGTGCACCTCTCTTGCTGTTGGGCCAGGCCCAACGTACCGTTCTCATGGAAGAATGGACCAACGCCTCCTGCGTACCCTGTGCCGCTCAAAATCCAGCCTTTAACGTACTGTTGAATGCCAATACCGACCAGGTGGTCTCCATCAAGTACCAGTGGTACTTTCCGGGCTACGATCCTTTTCAGGAACAAAACCCGACGGAGATTAACAACCGGGGTGATTACTACGGCCTGAATGGTGTACCTACGGCCTGGATGGACGGTCTGGCTCCTGGCGATAGCTACGCCGGAGGTGCTGGCGGATGGGATATCGCTGGTGGTGGTTACGAAGGTGGCCCCTACGGCTACAACCAGGCGGTACTGGATTTTGCCGCTGCGCAGACCACGCCCATTGAAATGACCGTCACCCACACCCTCAATGCCGACGTGACCGAAGTGACCATCAACGTAACGGTGACCAACGTGGACACCACTGATTTCGTGATGGCTGACGGACGCCTGCACATCGCCTTATTGGAGGCCGAAGTGATTTTTTCTTCTCCTCCGGGTTCTACCGACGAATTTGAGTTTTACGACGTCATGCGCAAGATGTATCCCAACGAAAATGGCTCTGCAGTACCTACCATCGCTGCCGGAGCTACCTGGGAATTCTCGATTACCGGTGCCGTACCCAGCTACATTTATGGTTTGAACCAACTGAGAGTAGCTGCCTTTGTACAAGATCATACCACGACCGAAGTTTGGCAGGCTGCGGTAACCGACGTTCAGGAAATTCCCAACGCAATTGATGCTGGCTTTGTTGGCAACCTGACCGCTGCTCCCGTGGGGCTGTGCGGTGCTACGATTGTTCCTGTAGTAGAATTCGTCAACAATGGCGCTGTAGACATTACCCAGGCACAAATTGCCGCTCAGATCAACGGCACTACCGTCGAAACCTACGAGTACATCGGTACGCTGGTTCCCGATGCATCCGTACAGATTATCTTTTCTGAGTTGGTGCTGACAGCAGCTAATAATGACCTCGCTTTTGTGATCACGGAAGTGAACAACGGCGTGGGTGTGGATATCAACAGCCTGAACAACACTACCCCCGTAGTCACCTACAGCGCGCTGTCTGAAACCCCCATTGGCACAGAGCTGATGGAGACCAACGAAACCTACGTGTTGGAATATCCTGCCACCGGCGTAGTGACGCCGAGCATTCCCCTGGGCGACTTCGGCGGTAATTCTTTCATCGTTTATGCCCGCAATGAATTGACGGCTACTGCCGGCGACCCAATCGGTGGTTATGGCCTGTCTGACCGTTCTATTTTGATCAACTTCTACCAGTGGAATCCCGCCGGTGCTACCCCCGACAATGCTTCGCTGACCTACCAGAAAGTTGACCTGGCCGGTACCACCAGCCCGGCTTTGACTTTTGATCGGGCCAGTGTGAGCTACATCGGTGACGGCGTGTCTTCGGACCGCCTGCAGGTGCTGATCTCTACCGATTGTGCCGCTACCTTTACCTTGCTGTGGGATGCCCAGGGCACTGCCCTCAATACGGCTGCGGCTATTGATCCCTTCTATTCGCCGAATGCGCCCGACTGGGTCACCGAGACCATCGACCTGAGTGCCTACGCCGGCGAAGAAGTGAATATCCGCTTCAACGCCATCTCGGGCTGGGGCAACAACCTTTTCCTCGACAACATCAACGTCAGCGAAGTGGTAGCTACCGAAGAACTGACCGAAGTAAGCGAAATCACCCTGTTCCCCAATCCGGCTAAGGAAACCATGAAAGTTAGCTTCAATCTGCAGGTGGCCAGCCCCCTCCAGGTAGAAGTGTTCAACGCCATGGGCCAACGGGTTCAAAGCCTGGGTGCCAGCGATTATCCGGCCGGTTTGAACCAGCTCGACATCGACGCCAGCCAACTGAGCAGCGGGATCTACTTCCTGCGCCTGTTCAACGCCGACCGCGAACTGAACCGCCGCTTCATCGTACAGCACTAGTAGCCTGAGCAAGGCTTTTTAATTGCGCCTGAAGCGCACAAACAAACCCGTTTCCTTGATGACCAAGGGAGCGGGTTTGTTGCTTTTGGGGCCATAGCGGGGGCTATGCGCGGTCAATCAGCGTGACTGGCCCTGGGTCACACCGCGGTAGTATGGAAGAAAAAGGCTGGTTTGGAAAAGAAGATTGCCATAGGTTGTTTGGATATCAGGCGGGGATGGTCAATTGTCAGCGTCATTGCAGAATAGGTTTAATTTAAAATTTTAAGAATCATATCTTTGGCGAAATATTGAGTAAATATCTATACAAGATTTTCTCAGGTTTGGATAGATATCGTTTTCTTAACTTTAAATGAACTGATTTTTATGAAAAAACTGTCTACAAATTTACTTGTACTTCTGGTCGTAATGGCGATCAGCCAACTCGCTGCCCAGACACCCAGAATGGTACTGGTAGAGGAGGCTACCCAGGCTTCCTGCCCACCGTGTTTTTCCCAGAATCCTGCTTTCCAGAATCTGGTGAATGCCAATCCAAGCACGACTATTTTCATGGCGTACCAGGTATCCTGGCCGGGCTACGACGTAATGAACCTGGATAATCCCACGGAAGTGGCCAGCCGGGTATCCTACTATGGCATTACGGGTGCACCAACCATTGTGGTGCAGGGATCCCCATCTGGCCAATCTTTTACGCAGAATCAGATCAATAACGTGACCGCCAATGCTGCAGATTTTAGCATGACCCTCACCGCCGAGGTGGTCAACGGTGTCCTGCAGGTAGGGGGTAACGTGGAAGCAGTGCTGGCTGCCACCGGCAATTTCAAGCTGCGGATCGCGTTGGTAGAAGATTTGATCACCATTGAAGATGCTCCTGGTGGCACCAACGGCGAAACGGAATACCACCACGTATTCAAGCGCTTTATTGGTGGCGCAGGCGGTATCGACCTGGCCAACAGTTGGGCGATTGGCGATGTGTTTGAAATTAACGAAACCCTAGCGCTAGGCACGACCAATATCTATAATTTTGATGCACTGGAAGTGATTGCCTGGGTTCAGAATGACACCAACAAGTTCGTCCACCAGGCAACCAAGGTAACGGACATAGCGATTACGACCGATTACACCCACAATGGTATCGCGGTGACGACAGCTGGTTTACCCACGTCTTTTTGTGCTGGTGAGCAGACTATTGCACCCACTTTCAAACTACAGAATGGGGGTAATGAAGACCTGGTTTCCGCCGATATCATCTACAGTGTGAATGGCGGCGAGGAACAAACCGTCAACTGGACGGGTAGCTTGTCTACCCTAGCTGCTACCCAGGTGACCCTGGACCCGATCTCTTTTGTTTCCCCACCCGAGGGTAGTATCCTTCAGGTTCGGATCACCAACCCCAACGGGATGGAAGATGAAAACGTTGATGACAGTGCCCTGGAAGTGGCCCTGGAAGCTGCTCCTTTGTCTACCAACACAGCAGAATTGACCCTGGTAACGGACAACTACGCCAACGAAACGTACTGGCAGGTCACCGACGACCAGGGCAACGTGGTCGCTTCTGGTGGCAATACCGGAGTCGGTATGAACAATATCGGCAGAGGAACAGGGGCGCCCCCAGCTAACGCCGGATCCTACGGCAATAACCAAACGATTGTAGCCGAAATCCCATTGCCCACTGCGGGGTGCTATACGTTTACCATTACCGATTACTATGGTGACGGAATTTGCTGTGGATTCGGAGCAGGTCGTTATACCGTCCGAGACAATGAAGACAATGTCATGTTTTCCGGATCGGGCGAATTTTCGGCCCGCGAAGACAGCCCCCTGGAAGCCAGCGCGCCAGTGGTAAATGTAGCTGATCAGGAATTTACCGCCAAATTTTCGGTGGCTCCCAACCCGATTGTCGATCGTGCCCAACTGAGCTTTACCCTGGCGAGCAGCGAAGTTACTTCGGTGGCCGTAATCAACAACCTCGGACAAATGGTACGCAGCCAACAGCTGGGTAAACTCGCCGCCGGCACGCACGACGTGCGCATCGATATGGCGGGTTTAAGTGCTGGTTTCTATCTGATCAACGTCGTGGCGGGCCAGGTTTCCGGTACCCAAAAAGTAATCGTAGCTAACCGTTTCTAAAATTAATTACGGCGCTTTATCCAGGTTTTAAAACCGGAGATAAAAGCTGGTAAGCCAACCCGTCCCGTCTGCCAACCGACGGGACGGGTCTTTGTTTTTGCAGATCGTTGGAATTAACCTATTTTTGCAATTATTAATTTTTTTTTAAAAAACGATTCATGAAGCAACATATACTCCCATTTTTGGTCTTGTTGCTGGGCAATGGTCTTTTTGCCCAGCAATTGGAATTCAACGTCAGCCCCGTCATTGTCAGCCAATTGGCGGGAAATGCTTTTGAAGGCGTTGCCGCCTCGGAGGTCACCAATACCGCAGCTACCCAACGCCAGATTCGCTGGACCCGCAATATCATCGAGAAAACATCCCAGTGGAACATCGCGATCTGTGATAAGACCCTTTGCTACGGACCACCGGTAGGTACGGAGGATTTTGTCCTGGCTCCCGGTGAAGCTGGCCGGATGGATGTGCACGCTTATCCCAATGGCGTGGAGGGAATGGCGGTTGTAGAAATGACGGTACAGGATATGGCCGATACCACCCTGTCGGTGTCTAACTTGTACTACTTCAATACGACGCCCAGCAGTACCCGCCAGGTGGCACCCCAAACGATTAAAGTATACCCCAACCCTTCCAATGGCCTGTTCTCCGTGAAAGGGAACAAGCAGATCGCTTCGGTACAGGTGTACAGCCTCACCGGCCGCCAGGTGCGGTCGTTTACCTACGGCGATGGCCAGTGGTACGACATCTCCGACCTGCCCCGGGGCACTTACCTGGTGCGCCTGGTCGACCGCGACGCCCAGCAACTGGTGACCAAACTGATGAATAAGCTTTAAAAATTTGCTGAAGAGCCAGCACAAAATAACAGTCATCCCGAATTTTGGTACCGTCCAAAGTTCGGGATTTCTTTTGGGACGATGTCCCGATAGGGACGATGTCCCGATAGGGGCCGTGTCCCGATAGGGGCCGTGTCCCCGCTCTGGCGGGGCCACCGGGCTATACGCTCTTAGCCCTCCTGCGTCGGGCTACCGCTCCTATCCCTCGTCCGGGGGCCTGCTAAATCCGGATTCGGACGTACTTGATGGTCTTGCCCTCGAGCAGGTGCATCTGCTCGTAGTAGGTGTGGAAAGCCAGCTCGGGCATGGCCAGGGGCTGGCTGTAGATGTCGTCCTGGTGGAATTCCAACTGGGCGTGTTCGTAGGTTCTCATCACCCGCAGGGTGTAGGCGTAGAGCTCGGGGGAGTCGGTCTTGAGGTGAATCACGCCGCCGGGATTCATGATCTTGCGAAACTCATCGAGAAAACGCGGGCTCGTCAGGCGGCGGTTGTCTTTGCCGCTTTTGAGGAAAGGATCGGGGAAGGTGATCCAGATTTCGTCCACTTCTCCCGGGGTGAAGAAATGCGCCAGCTGTTCGATCCGCGTGCGCAGGAAGGCGGCGTTGGTCAGGTGCTGCTCCAGGGCCAGGCGGGCACCTTTCCAGATGCGCGCGCCCTTTACGTCGACCCCAATGAAGTTGCGCTCGGGAAAGCGCGTAGCCAGCGCCAGGGTGTACTCGCCCCGCCCGCAGGCCAGTTCCAGGGTAATGGGCTGGTTGTTCCGAAAATGTTCCCCGCTCCATTCCCCGCGCAAGCTAACGGGTTCCCCGCCTTCCCCGAGCAGCTGGGGCTGGTCGTGGTGGAAATTCTCATAGACGTTGGGAAAACGCTGGATGTCGGCAAATTTTTGGAGCTTATTCCGCTTCTTCATGCTGGCAGACCGATTGGTTAAAGGCCGCAAAGGTAAAATGAAATTTATAATTTAAAGACATAATACTTCCCATTAGCCGCTAGTGGAGCCCGGGGCTTTTGCCCGAGAACTAAATTTGCTGGTTAGACGTTAAAATAGTAGCTTTTTTGCTAATTTCCGTACAGATATCCGCTTTTCTGTCCACTTGGTATTGCTACGGCTACCTCGTGCCGTAATTTGAATAACAACTATGAAAAAATTCCTGTTCCTGTTTGCGCTCCTCTATAGCTGTTTGGCTCCTGCTCAAATATTAACCGTTTCGGAAGAAATCCCCTTGAATGCTGATGTGAACTATGATGTGATTGGTAATTTGGGCAACCATATCCTCCTGTTTCGCGACTCCAAAACGGAATTCAAGATCACGGCTTTCAACCCGCAGATGCGCGAAAGCTGGACCAAAGAGCTGGTCCTGGACCGCCGTCTACCCAAAGTGTTGGGCCTTTTACCTACCCAGGAAGACTTCACCCTCATCTATTCCTTCCGGGAAAAGGGCAATACCCTCATCAAGGCCCATCGCTACGATCCGGCCGCCAACCTGGTGGATTCTTCCCTGTTGGTCAACCTGGGTTACCTGTTTTTTACCCCCCGCTTCGAATTGGTTCGCTCCGAAGATCGTTCCAAGCTATTGCTCTACTACCTGGAGAACCAGGACATCATCCACGCTTTTGTTTTTGATCTCCCCACTCAATCCTTGCTCTGGGAGCGCAATATTGCCCCCGAGGACTTCCTCTACGGCCGGGATTTTGCCCAGGCGGTGGTCGATAACCGGGGAGAGGCTTCCTTCATCCTGGAGAAAGACAATTTTCGCTCCCGCAACAAGCAAGCCTACTTCCAGGTTTATTCCTACAATGGCAACGGAGAACCCGTCGCGAAAAATATCGCACTCGAAGGCCGGCTCATCTACGATATGCACTTTGAAGCCGATAACCTCAATAACCAACTGGTAGCTGCGGGCCTCTTCGCCGAAGACAATCCCGAGCGGGTAATGGGCTATTTCTACCTCCGCTACCAACCTTATGCCGCCGCCAATGTGCCCTTTGTCGCCTATACGCGTTTTGAGGAAGCGTTTTTACTCAACCTGCAGACAAAAGATTACCGCGAAGGCAAGGGCCTGAACGATGCCCGGGTAAATGAAATTGTGCTCCGCCGGGATGGTGGCGTGCTGCTCGTGGGAGAACGCAGCCGGGAAATTCAACGGCGTACTGGTACGGCTACCCGGGTCTATTACGATGATGGGATTCGCAATCTCGTCGATTATTACTTCGAAGAAGTGTTTGTTCTCTCTATCCACCCCGACGGACTACTCCACTGGCAGACCATCATGCACAAAAAACAGTACAGCCAGGACGACGGCGGCATGTTCTCCAGCTATTTCCTCTTTGAAACGCCAGGTCGCCTGCGGTTTCTCTTCAACGATGAAGTCCGGGTTGAAAATACCGTCAGTGAATACGTGATCAACGGCCTGGGCGAATACGACCGCAATAGCCTGTTCAGTACGGTTAACCTCGACCTCCGCCTCCGCTTTCGCAGCGCCGTACAAACAGGAGCCAATACCCTGGTGGTGCCCAGCGAGCGGAAGAACCGCCTCAAACTGGTTCGCATCACCTACTAAGCCAGCCAGGCTTGGCTGGGTTGGGCTGGGCTTATGCTACCGGAATCAGATTAGTGGTCGGATAGGACAAAAAAAAAGATCGGTACATAGTACCGATCCCAAAATAAACACCTAAAACCCTATTAACGTCTTGCGGCTCGAAAGCCTTATATTTTTAAGAATCAACTTGATTCTATTAGATTGCGCAGACTCAATTTGAACGTGTTCACAAAGATACAAGATAAAAACAAGTTCGAGCCAAAAAAAAATTGCAAAATCAACGACAAATGGAATTAATATTCAAAAGTATATTTTTAGCTATTGTATCCGTTTGTGTGCCCAAAATAACATTTTATCACTATAAAACGCGAAAAAGTCGAAAAAGATGTATAAAGATAAATAATATAAAGTTAAAGAAAGGTTTTTTTTAAAAAACAGCTTTCTTTACCCACTTAAAGGGATAAATATTGATCAGGACTAGTCCACGCGGGCTATTTTTTTGCCGCTCAAAAATAGAGTAAAATGATTAAATTGTTTAAATATATTGGACTAATAGTCGTAATAGTTGTTTTAACTGCTGTAATAGCGGGATATATTGCTCATCAGCCTTTGCCAACAAGTGGAAAAGCAGGCCCGGAAGCGGATGCCCTGGCGCGAAAAATGGAGGCAGCAGTGAATAAGTCAGCCTGGGATCAGACGCGGTTTGTCAGCTGGAAATTCCGTACCGGAACGACCTACCTGTGGGATAAAGCAGAACAGGTGGTCCGGGTGGAGTGGGGTGATTACCAGGTATTGCTCCGTACCACCGATCGTACGGGGTTGGTTTACGAGGAAGGCCAGGAGGTGAAGAACAAGGCGGAGAAGCAAAAGCGGCTGGAGGAGGCCTGGGGAAAATTTGCCAACGACAGCTTCTGGCTTTGTGCTCCTATGAAAGTGTTCGATCCGGGCACTTCCCGGAAAATTTGTATCCAGGAAGATGGAACGGAAGCATTGTTGGTGCATTACAGTTCGGGCGGCGTCACCCCTGGCGACAGCTATTTGTGGTTGCTGGATTCCACCGGGCGTCCGCGCGCCTGGCAAATGTGGGTGGGTATAATTCCGGTTGGTGGGCTCACCTTCACCTGGGAAGATTGGACCGGCGGCGGTGCCCTCCCGCAGGTGGCCCTGCTCCACCAGAGCGCCATCCTTGATGTACCGATCCTCGACCTGCGTTTCCCGGCCTATACGGACGCTGAAAATCCGTTAAAAGCCTTGTTTTAAGCCAGCAAAATTACGGGCTAACTGTTGATGACGGCATCGATTTCGGCCTTCACAAATTGGCCCAGGTCGTGGAGGTATTCGCGGGAAAAATTAAATTCAATGCCGGCGGTGTGGTAAATTTCACTGATGCTGCGGGTATATCCCAGGCGCAAAGCCGTGCGGAAGCGCTCTACGGTCTGTGCGGGTTGGGAGCGGTACTGTTTCCAGATCGCAATGGCCCCCAGTTGAGCAATTCCGTATTCAATGTAATAGAAAGGGACTTCAAAGAGGTGCAATTGCTTGTGCCAGAGGTGGGCCGCATATTCTTCGATGCCCTCGTGGTCGATGATGTCGGAATTGAAAGTCTTGAAGAGTTGTGTCCAGACGACTTTGCGTTCTTCCCGGTTGTGTTCAGGATGGGTATAGATCCAGTGCTGGAATTTGTCAATCGTCGCAATCCAGGGAAGTACCTTCAGGACGGTTTCCAACTGATGAATTTTAGCCCTGCGCAAATCTTCTTCATCGGGGAAGAACACGTCCCAGTAGTCCATAGTGAGCAGTTCCATCGTCATGGCGGCCAGTTCGGCCACTTCCGAAGGTACGCGGCGGGTAAAACTCAGGGGCAGGTCCCGGGTGAGGTAGGAATGCACCGCGTGTCCGCATTCGTGTAAGAGGGTACGCATATCGCCAAGCGAACGACTGGCATTCATGAAAATGAAGGGAACCCCTGTCATCAGCAAAGGCATAGTGTATCCTCCCGGGCGTTTGCCGGGGCGGGAATCGAGGTCGAGGTGACCCATTTCCCGCATTTTGGTGAGTACTTCGCCGAATTGCGGATGCACTCGTTGCAGACAGATGGTGGCTTTATTCACCAGATCGTCCATGTTCTGGAAAGGTCGCAGGGGGCTTTTCCCGCTGGTATCAACGTGTAAATCCCAGGGGCGTAAGCGGTCGAGGTGGAGTTGTTCTTTGCGGTAGGTATACAGCTGCTCCACCAGGGAGCGAATTTCCTGCTGGATAGCGTCGTGGAAGTCGAAGCAATCATTTGGGGTGTAATCGAAGCGTCCTAGCTTGCGGAAATGATAATCCCGAAAATTGTCAAACCCCGCATTGCGGGCGATTTGGTGCCGCTTAATACGCAACTGGTCAAAAAGGTCTTCCAGCTCTTCGCTATCCTGTAGGATGCGTTGATTAATTTTGTGGTATACCCCTTCCCGGTAATTGCGATCAGGTTCCTCCAGCAAGGTACCTGCTTTCTGCAGCGTGAGATAGACCTCTTTTATGGCAATGGTCATCTTCGAAAAGATTTTTCCATGGTCTTTACTCGTCAACTGTACCTCGGTTTCCAACGCAATATTTTCTTCCCGAAAGAGGTTGACCTGGTTTTGAACGGCGCGCAGGTAAATGCCAAATTGGGTAGGATCCAACTGCGCCATCATGGGGTGGTCAACCAGTTTGCGGTTCAGCTGGTCGGTACAATCGGAAATTCTGGGAGAAAGCTCCTGAACAGCTTGTTGGTAAGCGGTTTGGGCTTGTTCATTGGAACTGTCACTGGAGATATTGATGTACCGCCAGGCAAAGGACTCGCTGATGAAGGCGTCTAGTTCGCTGCGATCCAATAACCATTCTTCTAGTTCCTTGAGGGTACTTAGTTCACGCTGGCGTAATTCTTCGAAAAAAGGCGCAAGCTGATCCCAAACAGTAAGTCGGAACCTGGAGGGAAGATAAGTCCTACGCTTCAATCGCGGAGGGGCAGTTGCTTTCATAAGATGACTTGTTGTCAGAAGGGCCGATTTTACGGGCTTCTTCGGCAATTTTGGGAATCATGACATGATTAGCAACGAAAATACCCCTATTCTTCTTCTTCTTCTTCTTCTTCTTCTTCGGAATCCTTGAGCAAGCCGTTGCTGTGTAAACTATTAAACCATTTAATTACCTTTTTGACGTCGCCAGGGTACACCCGCTCAGGATCGTAGTTGGGAAGGATCTTGGTGAAGTAGGCAAAAAGTTCTTCCGTACTGACGCTGGGATCCACCGGCGGCTGCGCTTCGTATTGATCGCGCATGCTCTGGAATACGGTCACTAATTCCACGGAGTCACCATCGCTGGTAAAAATAGCGATCGATCCCAGGGGGGTAAATTGGTGCTTTCTGGAACTGGCGAAACGCCGTTTGCCCGTTTCCAAATCTTCAATGATCAATCCGTTACTGCGGTTAGCAGCCATTCGGTAAATGCCGCTCAGGCCATTCACTGCGATCAGATTGTCTAAGTTCATACAGTTGTAGTTTAGTCCGAACCGCAAAAGTACAAACTAATCAGCGATGATTTCGTCTGGAATGAAATGGTATGTAATAAATAGTCTGCTGCTCAAAGCTTGTCAAATGTAAACCTTTTTATTAAAAGGTAAAAATTATTGATATGTTAAATGCCGGACACGACCTTTTTCTCAACGACCCCCCCCTAATAACCGAGTAGTTGTACCACTTGCTCGCGCAGGCGCTGTACGGGCATAAATTGGTTTTCCAGTTCAGCAGCAAAAGGAATGGGGGTATCCAGGCCGGCTACCCGCACCACGGGGGCATCGAGCGCCTGAAAAAGATGTTCGCTGATGTAGGCCGAAATTTCTGCTCCGACGCCACCCGTGAGCGTGGCCTCGTGGAGGATGAGCACGCGGTTGGTTTTTTGCACCGTAGTTGCAATGGCTTCGTAGTCGAGCGGCACCAGGCTGCGCAGGTCCAGGATGTCGGCCGCAACGCCCAATTCAGTCGCCACCTGCAAGGCCCAGTGTACGCCCATGCCGTAGGTGATGATCGAAAGCGCTTCCCCTTCCCTAACCAGCTGGGCCTTGCCAATCTCCGTCGTGTAGTACCCCGTCGGAACGGCTGCGTTGATTTTGCGGTACAAGCCTTTGTGTTCAAAAAACAGCACCGGGTTGGGGTCTTCCAGTGCTGCCAACAGCAAACCTTTGGCGTCCACCGGATTGGAGGGGTAAACGATCTTTAAGCCAGGGGTATGGAAGAACCAGGCTTCGTTTGACTGGCTGTGGAAAGGTCCGGCAGCCATCCCGCCACCCGTCGGCATCCGGATCACGACGTCGGCATTTTGCTGCCAGCGATAGTAGGATTTCGCCAGGTTATTGACGATTTGATTAAAACCGACACTGACGAAATCGGCAAATTGCATTTCCACCATGGATTTCCGCCCTTTAATGCTCAGGCCCAGGCCGATCCCGATAATCGCACTTTCACACAAAGGGGTGTTCCGCACGCGTTCCGCACCAAACTCGGCGACAAAGCCATCGGTTATTTTAAAAACCCCACCGTAGGCGCCAATGTCCTGGCCCATGAGCACGAGGTCGTTATGGCGGCGCATCCCTTCCCGCAGGCCATCGCTGATGGCGTCCACAAAACGCAGTTCTTTGGTTTCGGTGCCGGGGGCATGGGTGGGTTGTTGCCAGGGCGCGTAGACATCATTGAGCTCGGTAGCCAGGTCGGGGATGATGCGGGGTTCGGCAAAAGCTTTCGCCAGCCCGGCTTCAATTTCTGCTTTGATCTGCTCCCGCAGGCGGGTAATGCTGGCCTTGGTCAGGACTTTCTCGGCCAGCAGATACCGCTCGTAGTTGTCCAGCGGGTCGCGCTGAGCCCATTCGTCCAGGGAAGCCTGGGGAACGTATTTGGTACCCGATGCTTCTTCGTGTCCGCGCATCCGGAACGTCCGGCATTCCACCAGCACGGGTTCGGGGTTCTCGCGCAATTCTGCCGCCAGTTGGCGCAGGGTTTGGTACACCTCCAGGATATTGTTGCCGTCCAGGATGACCGAACGCATGCCATAACCCAGGCCGCGGTCGGCCAGGTTTTCGCAGCGGTACTGTTCACTGACGGGGGTCGAGAGGCCGTAGCCGTTGTTTTCGATGATGAAGATAACCGGCAACTGCCACACCGCCGCCGTATTCAGGGCTTCGTGGAAATCGCCCTCACTGGTGCCGCCTTCACCCGTAAAGGCCAGCGAAACCCGGCCTTCCTGGCTCAGTTTGTGGGCGAGTGCGACCCCCGCCGCCAGGGCCAATTGAGGGCCCAGGTGGCTGATCATACCCACAATGTGGTGCTCCGGCGCCCCGAAGTGGAAGGAGCGGTCGCGCCCTTTGGTATAGCCCGTGGCCTTGCCTTCCCACTGGCCAAACAAGCGCGCCAGTGGCATCTGCCGGCTGGTGAAAACGCCCAGGTTGCGGTGCATGGTGAAGATGAATTCGTCGGCCAGCAAGGCATTCGTTGCTCCAACACTGATGGCCTCCTGTCCAATGCCGGAAAACCACTTACTAATGCGTCCCTGGCGGAGCAGGATGAGCATCTTCTCCTCGATCATGCGGGGCCGCAGCAGGTCTTCGTACAACCGCAGCAATACTTCTTTCGATAAATCCTGGCGGTTGAAAATCATCGGTTTCGTGGTGGTAGCCATATCGTGGTGGTACTTGGTCGTTAAATATGGGGCAAAGGTAATAGACGGGAGGGATTGGATTTGTTATTAGGGACACTAAAAAAACAGATTCAGAATTTGTCAAAGACAATTTGATAAATAAACGGTTCATTTCAAGTGTTTTATCCAATTTATTTGACTTAGGAAATTCTGAATCTGTTTTTGTCCCACTACTTGGTCGCTAATAATTAGGTGAAAAATTAAAATAGCCGTATTATTAGTGCTGGTATGAATCAATAAACACGCAATAATTATGGCAGATTCCCACTCCCGTCGTGCGGCACTCAAGGCACTTGGCCTGGTTTCGCTGGGTACTACCCTGGGCGGCACCGCTTTTGGCAAAACCGTAGATCGCACCTACCACCTGGCGCCCGCTGCGCCGGTAGCGCCCCAATTGTCCAAAACCATTACGGCCATTGTTTGTGGCGCCGGCAACCGCGGCAATGTGTACGGCAATTATGCGGCCGAATACCCCACCCAGCTGGATATTGTGGGCGTTGCCGAACCCATTCCGCTGCGCAACGACCGGTTCGCCAAGAAACACAACATCGACGACCAACACCGGTTCGTCACCTGGGAAGACGTCTTTAAACAACCCAAGTTTGCCGATGCGGTCATTATCACCACCCCCGACAACCTGCACTACGGCCCTGCGATGGCGGCCCTGGCCATGGGTTACGACCTCCTCCTGGAAAAACCCATTGCCCAGCGCTGGCAGGAATGTCAGGATATTCTGAACCTGGCCGAAAAAAACAACCGTATTGTAGCCGTTTGTCACGTCCTCCGCTATTCGCCCTACTACCGCAAGGTGAAAGCGGTGATCGACAGCGGCGTCCTGGGCGAACTGGTGAGTCTGCAGCACTTCGAGCCCATCCAGCACGTGCACATGTCCCATTCCTACGTGCGCGGCAACTGGCGTCGCGAAGCCGATACTAACCCCATCATCCTGGCTAAATCGTGCCACGATCTCGATATTATGCGCTGGTGGATCGGCCAGCCCTGCGAATACGTGTCTTCCTTCGGCTCCCTGAAGTGGTTCAAAGCCGAAAACGCCCCACCCGGCAGCACCCTGCGCTGTACCGATGGGTGCGCCGTTGAAGCCACCTGCCCCTACTCGGCCAAAAAAATCTACTACGAAAAACGCACCTGGCTTCACCATTTTGACCTTCCAGAAGCCGAACCCGCCCGCGGCGAGGCCATCCTGAAAAACATCACCGAAGGCCCTTACGGGCGGTGTGTCTACCACTGCGACAACGACGTGCCCGACCACCAGGTCGTGTCCCTCCAGTTTGCCAATCAGATTACCGCCAACTTCAACATGGAAGCTTTCACCCACTACCAGGGCCGCCGCACCCGCATCATGGGCAGCATGGGCGACGTAGTAGGCGACGAAACCGACCTGCTGGTCACCGACTTCCGCACCGGCGAACAAGAGAAATGGAATGTCCATGAGCATGCCGCCCTCGACTCCGGCCACGGCGGTGGCGATTGGGGCCTCGTCCGCGACTGGCTGCAAGCCGTCGACCAACAAGATGCCGCCCTGCTCACGTCCACCCTGGCTACTTCCATGGAAAGCCACCGCATAGGCTTCCTCGCCGAACAAAGCCGCCACAACCGGACGGTGGAGAAAGTGTAAGGGGGAGAAGTGTAAACAGGGAAGCGTGTAAAGGTGTAAACGGAAAGTGGGAGGTTGCTCGAAGTCGGAAGTCGGAGGTGGGAAGTCGGAGGTTTTAGACTGGGCAAAGGTGGAAAGGTGGAAGCGTGTAAACGTGGGGCAAGACCGACGTCAGGCTGAGCAATCAAAGGATTACGCGCGTCCAAGCGGGCGGGCGAAGCGGAAGAGGTGTAGCTAAAAAGACAATACAAAAAATGATAAAACGAAAGATACGCATGGGCATGGTCGGCGGTGGCCGCGGGGCCTTCATCGGCGGGGTACATCGCATGGCTGCGGCCCTGGATGGACAGATAGAACTGGTTTGCGGCGCGTTTAGCAGCGACCCGGAACGTTCCCGGCTGTCGGGTGAAGATTTTCATTTGCCAGCCAACCGGGTGTACAGATCGTACGCCGAGATGATCACCATCGAGCGTCACCTGCCCGACGAGCGCATGGATTTTGTCGCCATCGTCACGCCGAACCACCTGCATTTTGCGCCGGCTAAAATGGCGCTGGAACACGGGTTTCACGTCGTTTGCGACAAGCCCCTGTGCTTCAACCTGGCGGAAGCCACGGAACTCGTAGCCCTGGTCGAATCCACTGGTCTGCTCTTTGCCCTCACCCACAACTACACGGGTTATCCGCTGGTCAAGCAGGCGCGCGCCATGATCCACGCTGGCGAACTGGGGCAGATCCGCAAAGTAGTAGTGGAATATCCGCAGGGCTGGCTCAGTACCAAGCTCGAAGACACCGAGCAGAAGCAGGCCGACTGGCGTACCGATCCCACCCGCTCCGGCATGGCCGGGGCCATGGGCGATATCGGAACCCACGCCGAAAACCTGGCCGAGTACATCACCGGATTGAAGATAACGGAACTGTGTGCCGACCTGACGGCCTTCGTGCCCGGCCGCCAACTGGATGATGATGGCAATGTTTTGCTGCGCTTCAACAACGGCGCCAAGGGCATCCTGCACGCCAGTCAGATCGCCGCCGGTGAAGAGAACGACCTCAATATCCGCGTCTACGGCACCCGGGGCGGCCTGCACTGGCGCCAGCTGGAGCCCAATACGCTGGTCGTAAGGTGGTTGGACAAACCCACCGAATTGCGCCGTACCGGGGTAGGGGAGCTCTACCCTGCCACCCAGGCCCATACCCGCATTCCAGCCGGTCACCCAGAGGGTTACCTGGAGGCTTTTGCCAATATTTACCGCAACGTCGCCTACTGCCTGCAAGCCCGCCTGTTGGGGCAGGAGCCCGATCCGCTGTACCTCGATTTTCCGACCGTCCACGATGGCCTGCGCGGCATGCAATTCATTGAACGGGTGGTAGCTTCCAACCAGAGCCAGGAGAAATGGACGATGTTTTAACGGGGGATTTTCCCCTTGTGGTTAAAATTTTATCTTAGCCGCAACTTAATGCCGAAAGTCCAGCTTAGCACTCACATCTATAAAAAAATTGCTACTACCATGAAAACCATCCAGGGCCCCGCCGTCTTCCTCGCCCAGTTCATGGGCGATACCGCCCCCTTCAACAGCCTCGACGCCATCTGCCAGTGGGCGGCCGGGTTGGGGTACAAAGGTATCCAGGTCCCGACCTGGGAGAGTCGCCTGATCGACCTCGAGAAAGCCGCTACCAGCAAGACCTACGCCGATGAGTTGCGCGGTAAAGTGGCCAGCTACGGACTAACCATCACGGAACTTAGCACACACCTACAAGGGCAGTTGGTGGCCGTGCACCCGGCCTACGACACTGCTTTCGACGCTTTTGCACCAGCGGCCGTACACGGCAACCCTGCCGCCCGCACCGCCTGGGCTGTACAGCAAATGAAATGGGCCGCCCTGGCCAGCCAGAACCTGGGCCTGCACAGCCACGTCAGCTTCAGCGGTGCCCTGCTGTGGCCATTTGTGTACCCCTGGCCCCAACGCCCCGCCGGACTGGTGGAGGAAGGCTTCGGTGAGCTGGGCCGCCGCTGGTTGCCTATCCTCGACGCTTACCAGGAAGCGGGCGTCCGGATCGGTTTTGAGCTGCACCCCGGCGAAGACCTCCACGACGGCATCACCTTCGAGCTCTTCCTCGACGCCGTGAATCAGCACCCTTGCGCGGGCATCAACTACGATCCCAGCCACTTCGTCTTGCAGCAGCTCGACTATCTGACTTTCATCGATCACTACCACGCGCGCATTTTTGCTTTTCACGTCAAGGACGCTGAGTTCAACCCTACCGGGAAGCAGGGCGTCTACGGCGGCTACCAGAGCTGGATCAACCGCGCGGGCCGCTTCCGCTCCCTCGGCGATGGGCAGGTCGACTTCAAAGGCATTTTTAGCAAGCTGTCCCAGTACGGCTACGACGGCTGGGCCGTGCTGGAATGGGAATGCTGCATCAAAAGCCCCGAACAAGGTGCCCGCGAAGGAGCACCCTTCATCCAGCAGCACCTCATTGAGGTTACCGCAAAAGCCTTCGACGATTTCGCCGGCAGCACCACGGATCAGGCAAGCAACCGACGGCTACTGGGCCTGGATTGACGTGCCGGTTTCGCGTTGGTTCCGCGTCCTTTAGGGCGCGGTGTAACTAGTGGTCTGTCAAGGCTAAAACTTCAGGTAGCCTGTGGCGTCTTTTGCTGCCACTCTGCGTTGGAGAACCCCTTACGTAGCGGTGCTATGCGCGGGAACCCCCGCCTTGATTGGCCCTAAAATTCGCTCACACTCAACCGGAAAATTAACACTTGACAGACCACTGGTAACCAGGTCTTTTAATTTGACCACCTTTCAGCTTACTCATCGGTAACTACCCCTTGCGGCGAACATGCTTCGCCAGGCCAGCAAGGGCATTCAGCGGTTTTGTTTTCCTTGCTTGGTTGTTGGCAGTGCATAACTGGCAGCAATGGTGGTGGTTTGTCCCGTACGGCCAGTGGGTCGGAAGCGGGGCGGGCGTTCAGGCCTTGAGGGTGGGCCCCTCCCAAGGGGCTGCTATGCCTCATCAGCAAGTCTTCCCTTTTCAACCCCGCACAAACAGGCTGTAGGTTAGGACCACTTCAAATTCCTTTCGCCGCACAACGGTGGCGTGTTGCGTGCAGCCACCGGCCTTTTTCAACAAAAGCCTCCAAGCACTACTTTTCCCTGTGCGATCCTAAAAAAAGTACCCCACAGGTGCGAATTGCACTGCGGGGCACTTAGTAAACTCACCCAGAATTTTATATAGCCCTTTAATCAGGGGGATATTTGTTAGGGATTCAGGCACAAAATACTGCCGTCGGCTGCGATGACCAGCTTGACCCGGCTACCTCCGTTGGGCGACGGATGGAAGCGCAGCCGGTAGGCGGTATCACCATTGGGGAAGGTCATCAGGTCGATGTCGTCCTCTTCTTCGTCCAGATTCAGATTGGGAAACTGGCCATTCAGGGTACCGACCACAGCTGCGGGCAACTGATTGGCACGGATATCATCGGCCCGGAAGAGGTATTCGCCTTCCAGGCTGAAGAAATAGTCATCTTCTACCTGTTCCAAATCCACTTCGATCAGGCGGGGACTATCTTCACACCAGTCTTCGCACTCAATCTCGTCAATGGTGTATTGGTTGAACAACAAGTTCAGACCTGGCGTCACGATGGCCAGTAGGTCAGCGGTGGGGCAGTTTTGATTGTTGCCGTTGTCGTCGTCACCATTGTCGTCGTCACCATTGTCGTCATCGCCATTGTTGTCATCGCCATTGTTGTCATCGCCATTGTTGTCATCACCGTGGTCGTCGTCATTGCACAGCCACTGGCCGTCCAGCGAAAAGTAGATTTCAAATACGCCCGCCAGTTCCACTTCGAAGAAATTGACACCGTATTCATGTTCCCATTGGATCTGGAAAGCGGCATCCCGCCAGTTGGGGTAGTTGGCGTCCAGGTAGGCGAGCGTGGTTGTCGGCAGGTTGTCGATACCCAAATACTCGTCGTCGTTGTCAACGCCAGAACTGACCAGCAAGCCGGCCTGGTCGAAGAGAAATTCGCGATCCCCAGACAGTTCTACGCCGTAGGCGAAGGTGCCATTGCCGAGGCTGTATTCGTAGGCCTGGCGGATGGTGCTATTGGGGTAGTTGTCCTGGAGGTAGGTTAGGGCAGCCGCTGGTAGGTCGCTGGCGCTGATGGGGGTAGCAAGGTCACAAGGACTGATGGTGATTTCCAGCGGACTTTGTGCGGGCGGATCGCCTGCGGGGTCATTGGGGGCGTTTTGACAGGCATCGAAGCTCAGGGCCACGAGGAACATGGCGAATAAGAAACTTAGCTTTTTCATAATCGTTTTTTTTGAAGAAGTAAAGGGGATCCCAGCCGCTTTCAAGCAGCAAGCTGGACACGCCACAATTAGGTTGGTTAATAAATAGTTACAAGTCGTTGGCCCGTTGGGGCAAAATTCAGCGGGGATGGATAATTAATTTTTCGGTCTGGTGGTAGTTGTCGCCACTGCCGCGTAGGTAGTAAATACCGGGCGGAAGATCTACGGGCCAGGACAGTTGGTAGCTTCGGTCGTTCATTTGGCGTTGCCCAAGTGGGACAACCTGTCCCTGGGTGGTTAGCAAGGTCCATTCGCGGATGGGGCCGTCAGTATATACATTTACCAAATCCCCGGCAGGGTTGGGGAAAAGCAGAAAACCGGCGGTTGGTGCTTCTTCACTGCTGACCACATTGGGCTTTCGCGAGACCACAATAAAAGTACTGGCAGGAACCACAGCCGTGGTCGTCAGGTCGTTGCTGATCAAGCGGACACTATCTATCCCGATGAGGAAGGTATCTGCTTCGAGCCCTACAATGATGTCTTCCATAATGATGGAAAAGGCACCGATCTGGCCGTTACCCATGGCTACGGGCTGTTGGTTGTTGCGGACAACGGCGAGGTCGGCCCGTCCCGTATTATCGTCGTCATTGAAGAAGGCAAAAGCTTCCGTGTTGCCGGGGGCTACCCAGCTGCCGGGCAGCAGGTCAAAAGCAAAGTCATTGTAATTGCTTCCCTGGCTCATGCCAAAGGACAATTGCAGCGCGATGCCATAAAAATCTTCCACCGGTGCGGTTTCGGTACCCAAAAAGAGATTGATATCGACTTGGGTAAATTCACCTACTGTGCTGGCCGAGGGTTCCAGGCGCAGGGTCGGCCCGGTGCCCGCGGTCGCATTGGCGTAGCCGTCGCCAAGGAAGACATCGTGGGTGCGTAGGTAGTTGTCGTCAATACCATCGCTGATGTCGTCTTCGTTCACCACGCCGTCGCCGTTGCAGTCGGCAAAGTAAAAGTTTTGTCCATCAGGAAAAGATAACACCCAGTTGGCTGGTGGAATTTGCGCGTCCCAATTGTTTGTAGGGTCTGTACGCTGTGGGCCGGTAGCCCCATAAGCCAGGCCAAGGTACAAGGCGTCGACGCCATTCACTTCGCCATTGTTGTTGATGTCTCCCGGCCAGATCGGCTGAGCCTGACCCAATTGCAGCCCCAGGACAGTGGTTAGCAGCAACAGTAGGATGATATAGTGGTTTTTATTTTTCATAGCTGATTTGGCGGGCTGTTTTTTTTTTGATACCACAAACTTAGGCCTGATTGTCATAAGAGACAAATACAAATAATCAATTTTGTCGGAAAAATATCAGACATTGAATAGCGGTTGTTAAGTTTTAAACTATTTTAAAATTTCGTTTTTATTGTGTTTTTTAAAATTAAGTTAAAATAAAAAATGCACGTTTGTCGGAAAAATAGTATTCTTGCAACGGATTAAAATTACACGCATCAAGCCCTGAAACGGGTCGTAGCGCAGTTTTGACTGCTCCAATGAATCAGGTATGGCCCAGCTGAGAATATTCCAATACCTCCAGACCTTCGATAAATACGAGCTGAATCGCTTGCTGAAGTTTGCGGAGTCGTCTTATTTTTGTACCCAGGATGCGGTGCGGCAGGGGCTGAACTACCTCAGTGCGCAATGGCCCGACCTGGACTCCGAAACCTGTAGCAAAGCTGCAATCTTTACGGCTGTTTTTCCGGGCGAGGCTTACGAAGACAAACGTTTGCGCTACTTGCTGAGCGACACCTGCCGGGTGGTCGAACAATTCTGGACGGTGGAACAATTTAGAAAGAAAGCACCCCGCCAGGAGTTGGAGGTACTCACTGCTTTGTCTACCCGGGGCCTGAACAAACTTTATGATCAACGCGCCGAACAGTGGCGGCAGCAGCAGGCTGCCCAGGGGATTACCGAGCCAGCCGACTACTATTTCGATTATGCGTTTGCGGCTGAGGAGGAACTTCATTTTGAGCGGCAGCGGGTGCGCAAGTTCGACCTGCGCATTCAACAGGCAGCCACCGAACTCGATCGGTTCTACTTTCTACAACAGCTTACCTACGCCTGTGGGATGCTCGATCGTCAGACTATTCTGCGGGGCGAGTACGACTTGCCCATCTCGGATCACTGGTTGCGCCACCTCGAAGCGCATCAGTTTTTCGGCGATGCTCACATCGAGCTTTATTATGTCATTTACCAGATGCAATGCCACGAAACAATAGAAGACCACTTCCACCAGTTGCGCCAGTTGATCGACGACCTGTCTGGGAAGATCAGCAAGCAGGTCATGCGGTCGGCCATGCTGGCGGCCATCAACTACTGTGCCCGTAGTATCCGGCGTGGGCTGACCAGCTTCCTCGAACCGGCCCTGAATCTTTACCGCAAAGGTATTGAGGACAAGGTGTTGTTTGATGAGGGTGTGCTTTCGCCCTGGACTTTCAACAACGTCGTCAAACTGGCGCTGCGTCTCGAGCGCTTTTCCTGGATCGAGTCTTTTATGCAGACCTACCAATCTTTTCTGCCGGAATCCTTCCGATCGGATGCACTCTACTACAACCAGGCCGAACTCTACTATTATACGCATCGCTACCAGGATGCCCAACAAGCCCTGCTGGAAGTATCCTACACCGACCTCAACTTCTACCTGGGCGCCCGGGTATTGCTGGCGAAAATTTACTACGAAACAGAGGAGACCGAATCCCTGCTGTCCCTGCTGGCGGCGTTCCAGATTTTCCTCAAGCGCAACAAGGATATTTCCCTCAATATCAAAAAAACCTACCTGCACTTTTGCGAAATCCTCTACCAAATCGTCCGCGGCCGGTCGTCGCAGTTGCCCACGCTGGAGCAACGCATCAAAACAACCTCCCTGCTAACCGACCGCGACTGGCTGTTGCGGCAGCTGGGTTAGTGGTTTCGCGTCCTACAGGACTACAGCTATCACACAAGTTGCAGTCTACTAATGTATGACCTCAGTTAATCTTATCGTTTACGTAATTTGACCGCGCTGCGGTCACCCACGCCGCGAAGCGATATCTTCACTTCCTGCTCTCCCGTGAATGGTACCAACCTCGGAGGTCTACTCTTGGATTGTCGCGGATTGTATCCGCGATACGATGCGCTCAATATATGTATTGGCCAGAAGTAAGATGAGCCTATTGCCGCTCGGTCACAGACCGAGACGAGCCAAGTTAACGGTGCGTTATTATCAGGGAAGCGTGCCTTTAGGTACGCGATATCGGTAGAAAATTGTTTCACGGGCTGATTAGCCGTGCCGTAGGTACGGAATATGCTTGCGTGCTATCGATTTAGATGCCGTACCTACGGCACTTCGCACTATTTGGCGTACCAGCTGGGACTACCAAAATCGTCGTAGGCTGAAGTCTACGATGAAGTATCAGGCGGCCTCCCGGCCGCAGCCGTAGAAATGTGTCCCAATCGTAGTCCTTCAGCGTACAGTGCAACGACTCACCAGGTTTTTTAGAAAATATTTATAATATTTGTTTTTTTATTTGCAAAAACAAACTATTTAAAGTATATTTATCAGGTAACCTGAAAGCAAATTCTTTTTGACTACCTTTCAGCTTACTCATCGGTAACTACCCCTTGCGGCGGACACCTTTCGCCAGGCCAGCAAGGGCATTCAGCGGTTTTGTTTTCCTTGCTTGGTTGTTGGCAGTGCATAACTGGCAGCAATGGTGGTGGTTTGCCCCGTACGACCAGTGGGTCGGAAGCGGGGCCGGCGTTCAGGCCTTCAGGGTGGGCCCCTCCCAAGGGGCTGCTGTGCCGCCTCGGCAAGTCTTCCCTTCCAGTCACCCCCCATTCCCATTCAATCCAGCAGAACAAGTCTAATAGGTAGGACCAGTTCAAATTTCTTTCTTTAACCGCCCAACTGGGGTGTTTTACGTGTAACCGCCAGCCAGTGATTTGGGCGGCGTTCTCGCCAAAGGCGGGCGGGGGCCATAAATAAAAAATCATGAGCAGAAACTTCGCAAAAATAGGCAGTATTGTTTTCCTGTTCCTGGCGCTGTTGCTCCTGGCTGACTTGATGAAACCAATCAGGACAACTACCGTTGCCCTGGATCAAGAAGTGGTCCTGGCTCATAGGTTTAGCCTTCGCCAGGGAATTCAGGCCTTATTTTTGGCGCTTATTTTACATCCTAATTTTAGGCGCTTTGGTCTTTTTTTTAATCCTTTTATAGCGAAAGAATTAACACCCAACTCCTCCACATCAGCCCATAAAAAAGCGGTAGCCACGGATGAGTCCGTGGCTGCCGCCCTGCTTTTTAAGCCAGCTGTATAAACCCGGCTACTTCATCTCCGCCAGCAGCACGTCCACCGCTTTGCGCAGTTGCTCGTCTTCGCCTTTGGCCTTGCTGTCGGGCGCATTTTCGACGATGAAATCGGGGACGGCGGGCCCGTGTTCCATGTTTTCTTCCGTCGCTTTCACGTACCAGGCCCGGAAAGGCATGCGCACCGCGCTACCGTCCAGCAGGCGTTGGGCGCCAGTAGAGATCACGGCGCCGAACGTGGGAATACCCACCAGGGATCCGCGTCCCAGCGCCTTGAAGGCGTGGGAAAAAATCTCGGCGTTGGAGTAGCTGTTTTGGTTGCACAGCGCCACGGCGGGTTTCGTGAGGACGGCCAGCGGCAGGCGTTCCCCGTAAGGGTAATGATCCACAAATTGCAGGTTTTCTTTGTCGAGGTCGGCGGCCGCGCCCCGGGGCACCGTGTAGGAATGCTGGCGCACGTTGAGCACCGCCATCAGCATATCGGTGGTCCAGCCGCCGCCGTTGTAGCGAACGTCTACCACAATACCGTCCTTGCCCAGGCCGCTGGCCGTCAGTTCGCGCTCGAAGCGTTCGAAGCTGGGCCAGTTCATGCCCTGGATGTGGATGTAGCCCAGGCGACCGTTGGAGTACACCTCGGTCAGGCGCTTGCGTTCGGCCACCCATTCTTCGTACAGCTCGTCGCGGAGGCTGGTGGCGGGGCGAATGACCACCTCGCGTTCGGTAGCGCCGTTGCGCACGAGCAGGAGGGTCCGTTCGTTGACCGTACCGTTGAGCAGTTCGTTGAGGTTGGTGCTGGCCGTTAGGGGGGTGCCGTTTACAGCTGCGATGAGGTCACCCTCCGCCAGCTTACTCGCGGCCCGATCCGCCGGGCCATTGGTCACCACGTGGGTCACCCGGACGCCCCCGGCTACGGGAACAACTTCCACCCCCAGGCGACCCGTCTTATCTTCCTGGGTCTCCTCCGGGCTGGGGCCCGACATGCCCATGTGGCTGGCGTTGAGCTGCCCGAGCATGGTATTGAAGATGTTGCGAAAATCCTGCGCCGTGGAGGCTGCCAGGGCGAGCGGTTCGTACTGCGCGCGCAGGGCCGTCCAGTCTTGGCCGTGGAATTGCGGATCGTAGAAACCATCGCGCAGGCTGCTCCAGCCCTCGCGGAATATTTGCTGCCGCTCCTGGTAGTGATCTACCGTCATTTTGGCGCTGAAGGCGAGGGATTCCAGCTTGCCGCCGTCGATTTTGAGTTTCGCCAGGGTGCCCGCCGACTTGAGGAGGTAGAGGTTTTTGCCGTTGTCGTCGATCGCCAAAGCCCGCAGTTCGGCTTTTTCCGACAAGGTTTTCAGGTCACTACCATCCCATTGGATGCTGTGCAAGGCCGATTCACCCGGTGAGCCCGCGCGGTCACCATTGTTGGTGGTGAAGAAGAAGGTCTCGCCGTCGGTGCTGATCACCAGGTCGCCCTCGTTGCCGGGCAGGCGCGTCACCTGCTGCAGGCGTTCGTGGATGTCTGCCAGGTCGATGGTGATGGGCGCAACTTCCTTTTTGCCGTTTTTGTCCTTGTCTTTTTTCGGTTCTTCCTCACTTTCGTCGTCCTCCCAGTCTTGCCTGGTCTTTTGCCAGTCGGCCGCCCGCAACCAGGCAAACCAAATATCGGCATCGCCGTTGTTACGGATCGAGCGGAAGCCGAGCTTGCTGCCGTCGGCACTCCAAAACGGGTCGCTGTCGGCGCGGGGGTGCATGCTCACATTGACGGGCGGCTGGCTGCCGTCGGCGGCGTGGATGTAAATCTCGTCGTTGAAATCCAGGTCGGGCAGGGCGTAGGCCAGCCACTTGCTGTCGGGGCTCCAGCTCAGGCCTTCGGCCGTTGCCCAGCCGTCGAGGAGGACTTTTTCGTTGCTGATGCCCTTCGGGGAAATATCAGCCACCACCAGAACGCCGCGGCCGCGTACCATGGCAATCTTACTGCGGTCGGGCGAGAGGATGATGTCTTGTTCCTCGGCAGTCGTCGTCGTCAGGCGCCGCACCGACCACTTGAGGGTTTTAAAGAGGTTGGACGCTGCGGCGTCACCTGATTCCACGAGGTACAATTCCTTGTTGCCGTCGCGGTCGGAGGTGAAGACCACCGTGCTGTCATTGAGCCAGTGCCCGTCCTGGTCGCGGAAGGGGTGGCGTGTCAGCTGTACGGCCCGGCTCTTTTCCTTGTCGTTGGCCATGACGAACAGGTCGCCACGCACGCCGAAGAGCAGGTACTTGCCGTTGGGCGACAACTCCATTTCGGTAGCCCCCTTGGTCTGGGTCAGCTGCTCGACCGGATCGAAGCGGTAGTCGGCCGATACCTGGATATCGACCTGCACCGGAGCTGCTTTTCCGTCGATGGATAGGGTGAAGATGCCGCTGCCGCGCTCGAAGATCAGCGTCGTACCGTCGGCGCTGACATCGTAATTGCGGATGCCTTCGTCTTCGAAGGCCGTCAGGGCCACGGCTGCCCCCTGGGCTTGGCCATTGGCACTCAGCGCCTGCCGGTACACATTGTAGCGGCCATTGGTAGCGCTCAGGTAGTAGAGGTTGCCGTTGGCATCCCAGTCGGGGTTGGTATCCTGGGCATCATTTTCCACAATGGAGAAGTAAGTGTCTGTCTGGCTGTCGTAGAGGAAAATGTTGCGGTTGGCGGGGCCGGTGTAGGCCTCCCGGGCGAAGCGACAGTTTCCTTTTACAAAAGCGATGAACCGCCCGTCGGGCGAGGGCGAAGGCACCAGCCCTACAGCGTTGAGCACCCGCTGAGGCGTACCGCCGCTGGCGGGCACCCGCAGGATTTCGCGTTCCCCTTCAATCTGCCGAAATTCGCGGTTGGCGTTGAATAGCACCTGTTGATCCGCGGTCCATTGGGGTTCGGTATCGGCGTCGGAGTGGAAGGTGAGGCGGCGGGCTTCGCCACCATTTACACTTACGACGAAGATGTCGTCGTTGCCGTAACGGTTGCCCTGGAAGGCGATCTGCTGCCCGTCGGGGCTCCACTGGGGATGGCTTTCGTAGGCCTGGTGGATGGTGAGCCGGCGCGCTACGCCGCCGGTAGTCGCTACCGTCCAGATATCTCCCTGATAGGAAAAGGCCAACTGGCTACCGTCGGGACTCAGGGCCGGGTAGTGTGCCAGGGGAGGCGTTTGGGCGTGGCTGCCCGCCAGCAAAAGCAGGGCGAAAAACGTGGTGAAAAATTTCATGAAGTCGTTTTAAAAAGTTGATGAATCCCCCGACGCTTGCAGTAGGCTGGCGCAGCGTCAGCGAGTTGAGGAAGGGTTTATTGTTGAAATGTCCTTTTAACTATCAGTGGTAAAAAGTTGTTAAAAGCGTGGCGCTGGGTTTACTAAGGCCCAGCGCCACCGCCTTTCATCAGTTCCCCTTCCATTCCGGCCAGCGCCCTGGCGTATAAGGCGCATCGTGCATTTCCAGCAACAGCTCCAGGGCGCTCACTGCGGTGGCCAGCCTTTTGAGCTCGGTCAGGGCGGGTCCAAATTGCTGGGCGCCGATCCGGTAGGCCTCCAGATAGGTTTGGGTCGGGTCGGAGGTTACGTCCCAGAGGCCATATTCGCAAAACCCGATCCGGTCGCCGATAGCCGGTGGCGTTTCAAACTGGTTGCGGCCCAGTACCGGGTCTCCGTTCATTTGCACGCCCAGGGCTTTCAGTTGCTGGTTCAGGTCGTAGGCTTGCTTGAGGGCACCTGCGGGTGCGGCGGGCATGTCGAGCATGGCCGTCTGCATTTGCTGCAGTTTGGTGGTGAGTTCCCCGTGAATGTCGTTGGCGGCGCTGAAGGCCCGGCGGAGGTCGGCCACTTTTTCTACAAAATCCTGGTACCCCTGGCGGTTGGCTGGTGGCAGCGACGATTGCTCCAGGAACCTGACCTCAAACGACACGGGTTCCGTCAGTTGGGTCAACTCGCCGTCTTCGTATTTGCTCAGGGCTACCGTGTAGGTGCCGGGCATGGCGAGGTGGCCGACTTCGGCGCTGCCAAACAGCACATCGGGCGCGGGTTGGTAGCGGCCTACCACGGGGGCGGGCGTAGCGTAGCGCAGGTCCCAGGTCAGGCGTTGCAAACCCGCTTTGGTTGGTGCCTGGAGGTGGCGCACCACTTCACCCGCACCGTTGCGGATGGTGAACAGGAGGTACGGATCGGGTTGCCCACTTTCCTGGCGCAGTTCGTCGAGGGTAGGGTAGGTGTCGTCTTCCGTTTCCCCCTCGCGCTTTTGGCGCAACTCCTTGAGGGTCTGGCTATCTTTTTCCAGGTAGTAGGTGAAGACGGCCCCCATCGCCGGATTGGGCGTGGTGAAGTAGCTGCTGCCCAGGTGGCCTTTGTCGCGCAGGCCAATATCGGTGCGGGGGACAAACTGCAGAGCCTCCTTAATGGGGAAAATATGGGCGGGGGTAGCCAGCAAGGCTTCGGTCGTGGTGCGCAGGGGCGAGTAGTCGTCCAGCACGTAAAAACCGCGGCCGAAGGTAGCCACCACCAGGTCGTTCTCCCGCCGCTGAATAGCCATGTCGCGCACGGCAATGGTAGGCAGGCCCGCCAGGGGTACCCAGTTTTTGCCGCCGTCGGTGGTGAAGAACGCGCCGAATTCAGTGCCACAGAAGAGCAGGTTGCGGTTCACGTGGTCTTCGGCAATGGTGTACACGTTGCCGCGTACGGGCAGGGTAGCGTGCAGGGGGGTCCAGGTCTGGCCGCCGTCGGTGGTCTTGTAAAGGTAGGGGTGAAAGTCGCCGTAACGGTGGTGGTTGAAGGCCACGTAAGCTGTATTTTTGTCGTATTGCGAGGCAATGACCTGGTTCACGTAAGTCATCTCCGGTACGCCGGGTGCGCTGGCCAGTTTTTGCCAGGTAGCGCCGCCGTCGGTGGTCTTGTGCAGGAGGCCGTCGTCGGTGCCTACCCAGAGGAGGTTTTCGTCGAGGGTACTTTCGGCAATGGTCGTGGTTTGCCCAAAAATATCTGTAGAGCCGTTCTTGGCGATGGCGTCTACGCTCCACACCTTGCCCATCACTTTGAGCTGGTTGCGGTCAATTTGCGCCGACAGGTCGGGGCTGATGGCCCGCCAGGAATTGCCCCGGTCGTCGGTGCGGAACACCTTGTTGGCGCCGAAGTAGAGGCGCTGCGGGTTGTGGTTGGAAATCTCCAACGGCGCATCCCAGTTCCAGCGCAGGGCGGGCTCATTTTCGCCTTCCATGGGTTTGATGAAGTAGTACTCGCCGTTGCCGCGATCGTAGCGCACCAGCCCGCCGTACTGCGACTGGGCGTAGATGATGTTGGGGTTGGTGGGATCCACCTGGGTTTCAAAACCATCGCCCGTGGAGGTCACAAACCAGTCGGCGTTGACAATGCCGTTCATGCTGGTGGTGCGGCTGGGGCCACCCAGGCTGAGGTTGTCCTGGGTGCCGCCGTGGATGTTGTAGAAGGGGAGGGCGTTGTCGGTAGCTACTTTGTAGAACTGCGTCACCGGCAGGTTGACCTTGTAGTCCCAGCTGCCGGCAAAATCCCAGGTTTCGTACACGCCGCCGTCGCAACCTACAATCAGGTGGTCGGTATTGGTGGGGTCAATCCAGATGGCGTGGTTGTCGATGTGTTTGTTGATCTCGCCGAGGTTGCGAACCGTCTTGCCACCGTCGTCGCTGACCTGATAATAGGTGTCGGTAATGAAAATGCGGTCCACGTTGACGGGGTCACAGGTCAGCTCCTGGTAGTAGTTGCCGCTGGTGTAGGTGCCGCTTTGTTTGGTCCAGCTGGCGCCGCCGTCGACCGAGCGGTAGATGCCCCCTTTTTTATCCGCAGCTTCCACTACGGCGTACACCACGTCAGGGTTGACCGGCGAAAGGTCGATGCCGATGCGGCCGAGGTCGCCGCCGGGCAGCCCGCCGCCGAGCTTGGTCCAGCTGGCGCCGCCGTCGGTGCTCTTGTAGAGGGCCGATTCCGGGCCGCCACCAATGTAGGTGAACACCTTGCGCTGGCGCTGGTGGAAGGCCGCGTACAGCACCTGGGGGTTGCGCGGATCCATCAGGAGGTTGCTGCAGCCGGTATATTCGCTCACCGCTTTCACGCAGGTCCAGGTCGTGCCGCCGTCGGTACTTTTGTAGACACCGCGCTCGCCGCCGTCGCTCCACACGGGGCCGTAGGCCGCTACCCAAATGGTTTGGGCATCCGTCGGGTCGACGATGATATTGGCGATGTGCTCCGAGGTTTTCAAGCCTTTGTTTTCCCAGGTCTTGCCGCCGTCGCGGCTCAGGTATACCCCGTCGCCGTAGCTCACGGAGCGCTGGTTGTTGTTTTCGCCCGTACCGACCCACACCGTGCTGGCGTTTTGGGGGTCCAGCGAGATGCAGCCGATGGAGTACGACCCCTGGCTATCGAAGATGGGCGTAAAGGTCGTGCCCTGGTTGACCGTTTTCCAGACCCCGCCGCCCGCCGAAGCCACGTAGTAGGTGCTGGGCCGCTGGGGGTTCACGGCAAAGTCTGCAATGCGCCCCGAGGTCACGGCTGGGCCTACCGCGCGGAAGGCCAGAGCACCAAAAGTGCTGGCTTGCAAAGTCTTGAGGGCGGGCTTTTCAGCGGGGGTGTCCGGACGCTTTTTCTGGGCCATCAGGTGGCTGCCCAGCAGGAGGGCCAGGCAGAGCAGGAGGAGGGATCGGTTGAGCATAAGGGCGAATTTTACTATTTAGTGGGTTTGAATCTCGAAAAATAGCGAAAAACAAAGAATCAACCGGCTTTTTACGACTGACATGTGGTGAACCAACTGGGAAGTGCTGCGAAATGCGTTTTTAAAGCTTCACCTTGTACGGGCGAATATTAGTTGTTATAATTGTGCAATTAAGCTGATCGAATTTTGTTAGCACACCATGGCTACCCATTTTCTAATCGCCACAACCGGATTAATTTTTCAATATGACCCAACACACCATCTACCTGGGCTCCACCGCCCTGAACTTCCCCGCCCAGCAAGCAACCGGAAGCTTTGTCACCCTCGACAGTACGGAATACTATAAGATCAGCCATTACGACCGGATGCTACCATTTCTGATCAGCGTCGTCAGCGATTCCGACCACTGGATGTACATTTCCAGCCGGGGGGGCTTGTCGGCGGGTCGGAAGAATCCGGAAAACGCTTTGTTCCCCTACTACACGGACGATAAAATAGACGACAGCAGCGACCTGACGGGTAGCAAAACCCTGTTGTTGGTAGACAAAGGAGGGAAAACCTATTTGTGGGAGCCTTTTTCGGACCACCACGCCGGTGTCTATCAATTGGAGCGCAACCTCTACAAAAATATTTCTGGCAACCAGCTGATCTTCGAGGAGGTCAACCATGACCTGGGACTCACTTTTTCCTATGGCTGGTACAGCAGTGAGCAGTACGGCTTCGTGAAAAAATCCCGGCTGGTCAATTCCGGCGGGGAGCCCTTGCAGGTGCGCCTGCTCGATGGCATGCAAAACCTGTTGCCCTACGGCGTCGACCTTAAGATGCAAACCGAGCGGAGCAACCTGCTCGATGCCTATAAGAAAAACGAATTGCTCGCAGCATCCGGCCTCGGCCTTTTCCTGATGAGCTCCATCCCCGTCGACAAAGCCGAGCCCAGCGAAGCGCTCATGGCCACCACGGTGTGGTCGGTCGGGCTGCCGGTCACCACTCACCTGCTGTCGGCGGTGCAGCTCGATCACTTCCGGCAAGGACTGGCCCTCGCAGAGGAGACCAATGTGCGGGCCGAACGAGGTGCCTATCTGGTGGAAAGTACGCTCCAGCTCGCCGCCGGCGCCAGCAATACCTGGTACTTCGCCGCCGAAATCAACCAGGGGCCAGCTGCCGTCGTGGCCCTGGCCGATTGGATCGAAAAGGGGGACCACCTGGCCAAGGCCCTGGAAGCCGATATTGCGGCTGGCACCCGCCGCCTCCTGCACATCGTGGCCAGCGCCGACGGCTTGCAAAAAAGTACCGATAAAATGCTGACCGCCCGGCATTTTGGCAATGTCCTGTTCAACGTCATGCGGGGCGGCATTTTCGACCATAACTTTAGCGTCCATAAAAACGACCTGCAGGCTTTCGTGACCCAGTTCAACCAGCAGGTAGCCGCTCAGCACGCCGACTTTTTCCAGGCGCTACCCGCCGTCGTTCACTATGCCGACCTGCTAACGGCCGCCGCCAATACCGGCGACACCCAACTGCAAAGGCTCTGCCTGGAGTACCTGCCCCTCACCTTTAGCCGCCGCCACGGCGACCCCAGCCGCCCCTGGAACCGCTTCTCTATTGAACTGTTTGAAGAGACCGGCGAAAAGAAACTGTATTACGAGGGCAACTGGCGCGATATTTTCCAGAACTGGGAAGCCCTGGCACTGTCTTACCCGCGGTTCCTGGAAAGCATGATCAGCAAATTCGTCAACGCGTCCACCGCCGACGGGTACAATCCCTACCGCGTCACCCGCAACGGGATCGACTGGGAAGTCATCGAACCCGAAGATCCGTGGTCGTACATCGGCTACTGGGGCGACCACCAGATTATCTACCTGCTCAAGCTCCTGGAACTGTCGCGTGCCCACCACCCCGGCGCCCTGGAAGAAATGCTCTCCCAGCGGCTTTTTGCTTACGCCAACGTGCCGTACCGCATCAGACCCTACGAAAAACTGCTGGCAGACCCCCAGGATACCGTCGATTTTGACCACCACCTGGAAGAAAAAGTGGCCGAACGCGTAGCTGCCCTCGGTGCCGACGGAAAATTGATCTGGGACAGCAAGGGCGAAGTTTACCTGGTCAACCTCACCGAAAAAATCCTGGTCACCCTCCTGGCCAAATTGTCTAATTTCATTCCCGAAGGAGGCATCTGGCTGAATACCCAGCGGCCCGAGTGGAACGACGCCAATAACGCTCTGGTGGGCAATGGCGTATCCATGGTCACGCTGTATTATATCCGCCGCTTTGTCACCTTTTGCCAATCTCTTTTTGGCGGATTGCCGCAACGAGACCTCACCGTGTCGGCAGAAGTAGCCGAGTTGTTTCATGCGATCGCTGCTACTTTTGATGCCTACCAGAACCGCCTCGTCGGACCCCTGGACGACGACCTCCGCCGCCAGATTGTCGATAAGCTCGGCATGGCCGGCGAAGTGTACCGCCACCAGGTTTACCAGGGGTTTGCCGAAAAACCAGCCACCCTCAGCTTACCCGAAATTCAGAAATTTTTTACCCTGGTACTGGCCTTCACCGACCATACCATCCGCGCCAACCAGCGCCCCGACGCCCTCTACCACTCCTACAACCTGATGAAGGTCAACGAAGATGGGGGTATCGCCATCCGGCACCTCTACGAGATGCTCGAAGGGCAGGTGGCCGTGCTCAGCGCCGGTCTGCTGGCCCCCACCGAGGTGATAGCCGTGTTGGAAGCGCTGCGGGAAAGCAAACTCTACCGCGCCGATCAGCACAGCTACATCCTGTACCCCGACCGCCAGCTCCCCCGCTTCGACGTGAAAAATAACCTGCCCGTACAAGCCGTCGAAAAATCCAAGCTGCTCATGGCCATGGTCCACCAAGGAGACCAGCGCCTGATTGAAAAAGATGTCAGGGGGCAATACCACTTCAACGGCCACTTCCACAACCAAAAAGATGTGGAAGCAGCCCTGCACGCCATTGACCCCAACGAATACGGACCACTGATCGAGCAGGAAATCGCTTCCATCCTGGCCCTCTTCGAAACCGTGTTTGACCACCAGTCGTTCACCGGCCGTTCGGGCACCTTCTTTGGGTACGAAGGGCTGGGATCTATCTACTGGCACATGGTCTCCAAACTGCTGTTGGCCGTAGAAGAGAACTGCTGGCAGGCCATCGACTCTGGCGCCGACCCCGCCCAGATCAAGCAACTCATCGCCCATTATTACGATATCCGGGCTGGCCTCGGCACCCACAAAACACCCGACAACTACGGCGCCTTTCCCGCCGATCCCTACTCCCACACGCCCGGCAATGCAGGTGCCCAACAACCCGGCATGACGGGGCAGGTGAAGGAGGATATCCTCGCGCGTTTCGGCGAACTGGGTATTTTTGTGGAGGACGGGCAAATTTGCTGCCGCCCCGACTTACTCCAGCAGTCGGAATTCCTGCCGGAAGCCGAACCCTTCGTGTACGTCGACGTCAACGGTGCGGAACGGAACGTCACCCTGCCCGCGGGTTCCCTGGCGTTCACCTATTGCCAGGTCCTGTTCATCTACCGCCTGGCCCATGAGCCAGGTGTGCGGGTGCAGTTTGCAGACGGTACCCTCATCCACAAAAAGACGACCACTCTCAACCACGAAGTCAGTAGCCAGATCATGAACCGTACCTGCGAAGTGGTGCAGGTCGAAGTAGACTTTAAATTGGGGTAAAAAACAGGGGCCGTGCCCCCCGCTAACGGCGGGGGGCACCGGGTCGTCCGCTCTTAGGGGTCGGCAAATAATAAGTTACTCTTTTCAAGGCCGCTATCGCGTTGCCAGGCAAGACGCGAAGAGCGAGTATAGCCATAGCTACATGAGCGATGAGCAACGCAGCATGGCGACGGGAGAGCAACTTCAAATGGGGAAGTTATTATTTGCCGACCCCTTAGCCCTCCTGCGTCGGGCACCCGCTACCACCCCTCGGCCAGATGCGTGCTGGTTTCCCGTCTTTCATTTGTTGGCGACAAGGCGTAAATTTGTAGGGAAACAAAGCTTAACGCTTCAACCCTTACCCTATGAAAGCATTGAAACCATACCTATTTCTATTATTGGTCCTGAGCCTGGTGGGCTGCGGCCAGCCACCCCAGGATGACCACACGAGGTTGGGGAATTACCGTGGAACGATTACTTGCGGAAATTTCTCGGACGAAATAAACATGACCATCACCAAAGATACGGCCAACTACCAGGTAGCATTTACCAGTTTGGCGCAAAATGCCGTCCAGATACCTTTGCAGGAAGTAACCGTAAAGGGCGACTCCATCAGCTTTGAATTGCGCAGCGATTACGACACTTACGCCTTCAACAATGTATGGGCTAATCACGATGCCCAGTTGCAGGGAACGCTCAGTGTGGATACGGTAAAAGTGCCTTACCTGCTGACCAGGGACCAACCCACAGCAAGCACTGCGCCAAGAAAAGAAGACGTGCAGTTCAGCTCGCATGGCCGCACCGTAAATGGCACCATCTGGTATCCGGAAAATGCACCAAAGAAAGGGCTCGTCTTAATTACCTCCTCCGGAAATGCCGATCGCAGCGCTACCCGTGCCGAAGCGATGCACTTTGCCCAAAAAGGATTCACCACCTTTCATTACGACAAGCAGGGTACCGGGCGTACGGCCGGCGACTGGGCCGCGGCAGCAATGGAAGAATTGCTCGCCGACGACCGTGCCGCGATCCTCTTTTTCGCCCAAACGACCGGCCTGCCCCTGACCAGCATGGGTATAAAAGGGAGTAGCCAGGGCGCCGCCAAAGTTCCTTTCCTGTTGCAGGCCTTACCCGACCTGAAATACGGGGTGGTGGTCAGCTGTCCTGGCGTGTCTTTACTGGAAAGCGACCTGAATTACTGGAAAAACACCCATGCGGCTAACCTGGGGGAAGACCTTGGTGAGGCAGCCGTTTTACAGCGCCAGGTCTTTGAATTTATTGCGGGGAATACCACCCGGGCAGCGGTAGAAAGTGCCGTTGCTGCCGCCAAAGTACATCCCTGGTTTCAGGAAATATGGCTACCCAATCTCGACGAGGTACAAGTGGATGATAAGTTAAACTACACGCCGATCCCCTATTTTGAAAAAACCAGACAGCCTGTCCTGATCCTACAAGGGACGGCCGACGAAATTGTCCCGGAAAACAGTGCCGAAAAACTGGCCAGCGCGCTCCGTAAGGTACCTAATACCAATTTTGAGGTCGTACTACTGCCGGGAGCCAATCATTCCATGTACGATGTAGGAAAAAGTGATTTTCCCTACTGGTCAAAGCTTCACCCCGCTTATTTTGAAAAGATAGAAAAGTGGATAACGACAGTTAATGGGGGCAAATAACCCCATTGAAATCCCTCGTCAATAACAGTCCTCAGTCTTCCTCAAACCACAGCACCGTCTCCTCATTGCCGCCTTCGGTATAGCTAAAAGTAATTTCCTCGCCCGCCTGGATGTCGCGCAAGGCGTAGACGTCGATGGTGAGTTGGTCGGTGTCCATGGAATAGTCGGCGTTGGGGTCGGAGGCGTGGTTGTAGATGGAGCCAAAGCCCAGCGCAATCGCACATTCCCCTTCCTCACCCCAGAGGAAGTAGTAGTCGTGCAGCCGGGTTTGGTGAATCACGGCCTTGTCGGATGCCGATAGCACGATGACCGGGCAGGATTCGATGCTGCTCCCTTCCGGGATGAAGCGGGCGGTAAAAACGGCCCGGCCCTTTTTGGGGATCTCCGCAATGTATAGGAAAGGCAGACGGGTAGACATCGGTTACGCCTCCATTTTAATGAGCAGCTGTCCTTTTTCTACGGGGGCACCCTGGCTCACCTGGATAATCTGGACGGTTCCGGTGGCCGTAGCTTTGATGACGTTTTCCATTTTCATGGCCTCGAGAATGAGGAGGGCTTGCCCCACCACCACGACGTCTCCGGCAGCTACCATCACCTGCAATACCAGGCCGGGCATGGGCGCCTTGATGTCTTGGGCGCCGTGGTTGGCCACTACGCTCAGACCCAGGCGATCAATCATCTGGTCGTATTCGTCGGCCAGTTGGATATCGAATTTCGTGCCGTTGACCTTGATGGTGAAAGCCTTTTGCTGGGGCTGTGCCTGGACGAGTTCGGCCCGGAACGATTGGCCGCCCGCCAGGATGTGGAAATGGCGGTCGTCAATGGGAATAAAGTCCAGATCTTCCAACTCCGCGGGGCTAAACTTGAATTGTCCGTTGACGGTGGCACTGATGCTTTTGGGTTGCTGCATGGTCATGATCGCTTTTAATCCTACAAATTTAGTATTTATAGGCATATATTTATGCGCCGATCCGTACCGTAGGGTTGGGCCAAAACAAAAGACAATGATCAAAACCGCCACCAGCTTACTGGTTCTCATCGGTCTCATCTGCCTGTTGCAGCTTTTTTTACCCTGGTACGGCGTCGCCCTGGCGGGTATGCTGGTCACTTTATTGCTGCAGCAGCGTTCAGCGCTGGCCGCCTTTTTGTTGGGGCTGGTGGGTGGCGCGCTGGTCTGGGGCAGTTACAGCGGCTACCTGAACGCCGGCAACGAAGGCATCCTGGCGGGGCGCCTGGGGCAAACCTTCGGCGGCCTGAGCGGGTGGGCCATGGTGCTGGTCACCGCCCTGTTGGGTGGCATCTACGGCGGGCTCGGGGCACTGTCGGGGTACCTGGGACGAACGCTGATTTCTCCTGTTCAGTAGGTAAAATAAACCATTCGGTCGAAAAAGGTGGCAATTTCCCGGAGGGGGATTGATATTGTGGGTAATTCTTAATCAAACTCAATATTGCCGCATGAAAACATCTGATTCATCTACCCGCTGCGGGTCGCGCCACGAAAGCCGCGAAGCTAAATTTCGCAAGTCCCTGCGTTCGTTTTTAGGATTTAATTTTGTTATCTTTATCCTGATGTTGTTCGGAATAGGCGGAGCTACCCTCTGGAAGATCAGCGTCATTTGGGGTGCCATCCTGGCTTTTAAGGGATACGGCCTCTACGGTAAAGCTGACGATGACGTTGCGCCACCGCCTTCCCGCAAGCAATACGGCCGTCCGCAACGCCCGCAGTGGCGCGACAAAGATTTGGTTTAACCTTTTACCTGCTTTGACAACTACCGGGGTCAAAAGAAAATAAAAGTAAAAGCGACCAAAGGGAGCGTTAGGTTTATTCTTCATTTGACTTAAAAACACGGGATTTGTCAAAGAATCACTAATGGATATGGACGAGTTCAATACATACGAAACAGCCCGCAAGCGGGTGGCGGAGAAGAAGAAATTCTACGGCCATCTTTCTACCTACCTGGTGATGTCGGTATTTTTCTTTGTTCTCAATTGGCTCACTTCGCCGGGTAGTTGGTGGTTTTACTGGCCCATGTTGGGGTGGGGTATCGGGGTAGCGATGCAATACCTCCGCGTATTTGGCATGCCGGGCTCGGGCCTGGGCTCCCGCGAATGGGAAGACCAGGAAATCGAGAAGGAGATGCGCCGGATTGCACCCGCGCAGCCCGACACTTCCCTGGATATGGACGAACACCTGGAACTCCGGGAAATGGAAAAGCAAAAATCGCCCCAGCCGCGCTACCGCAGCGATGATCTGGTGTGAATACTTATAGGATTAATACAAATGCGATCGTATGAAAAATACAGAACCCGACTACATCCGCCAGGCCCGCAAGAAGGTGCGGGTTAAGAAGTGGTTTTACCGTCATTTATCCACCTACCTGGCGTTTATTTGTTTCCTCTTCTCCATCAATATGCTCGACGATCCTTCCGAGCCCTGGTTTTTGTACCCCGCGGCGGTGTTTGGGGGCTTGCTGCTCTTGCACTACCTGTGGGTGTTTGGCCTGCCCTACTCCAAAGCCGGCACCCGCGAGTGGGAGGAGCAGGAGGTCGCCCGCGAACTCGCCAAATTTACACCTCAACTCCCGCTGGCCAGCAAAAGTAACCAGATGGATATGGACGAACACCTGGAGCTCCGCGAAATTCAACCTCCCAAAGAAGCCCATTCTATTTACAGCAAAGAGGATTTGGTTTAAATCACTGGTTTTCTAGCCCTTACTTCAACGCAAATACCGGCGCAGCACTTCCATTCGGTGCTCCAGGTACGAATCGCCGGGCGCATCGCGCAGGGCGTCGGCCATGGTAGCCAGCGCCTGGGAATAATTACCTTTCCGGAAATAGAAATTGGAAACCGCCAGGTAGCTCGTGGTGATCCAGGAATCGTAGCGGGGCGTGCGGCCGGTACGCCTGGCGAGGTCTTTAAAGTCCTGGAAAGCAGCCATGCCTGGTGCCTCGTCTTCCCTGTCGAGCAAAGCACGTACCCGTTCGGCCAGGTAAAAGAGGTGCTGATCCTGAAAGAAGAGATTATTGCGCAAAAAAGGATAGCGGTTTTCGTAGAACTGAATACTTTCCAACCCAGGCCCGAATTCCCGTTTGGCGCGCAGCGACCAAACCAACATCCCTCCCAGTACATTGTGGATGCCTGTATCGTGTGGGCGCAAGAGGTAGAGGCTGTCCATAAAATCCATCACCAACTGAGAATTGCCGAGCTTGGCCTGGCAGCGGGCTTGTTGCAGGAAGTACATTTCCCGCAGTTGGAGTTGGGCGGCCGGGCTGCGGGCAAATCGATCGTTAAACACCCCGTAAACAGAATCAATGGCCCACTTGCCCGGTTTGGGCAGGGTGCTGGTAATGGTATTGAAGCGGCGCAGCAGCTCCCCCTGCCAGGGATCGTTAGGGCTGGCCTGCCAAAGCTTCCACAGGTAGGTCAAGGTGCCCGGGCTGTTGTCGCCGGAATTGGCTATCTGCAGCCAGATGGCCTGCTCGAGCACGATGTATGCCGGCCGGGAAGCGGATGGATTGGTCTTTGCCAGCAAGCCGAGTGCCAGGGTCCAGGATTTGTCGCGATAAGCGTTTAACGCCTGGCTGTAATACAGGAAATCTGCCAGTTCGGCTAGTGTAAGCTGGTTGTCATTGCCCAGGTAATAGGTGCGGAACACTTCTTCGGGCGGGCGGCTCCATTCGTTTTTGGGCAGGAAGTTAAGGTTGCGCAACAGGTCCAGGTACAGTTGTTGAAAAAGTTGGTTTTCGGTCGACTGGCGACTACCAGTGCCCGGGATACGGATAACCTGGTTGTTGTCTTCCAGGTCGGCTACCAGCACAATTTCACTGCCCTGGATTTGCAAGGCGTAGGGCATCTCCAGGTGTTGGAACAGCAGGGCATATAGGGCCGTAGCTGTGGCCTGGTCGTACTGGCCCCGTTTGAACAGCAGGTTGATATCCGCATAAGGGGTGTAGGCCAACAGAAAGGTGCCTTCCACCTCGTTGCGCAGGATCGCCAGTGCCTGGTGGGGGTTTTTCTTTTCGATTTTACGTTTTTCCAACTGCGCAAGCAGCGCAGCGAGTTGCTGTTTGGCGTAGGCCCGAGCCGATTGCTCCTGCAAGCCAGCGCCGGGCAGGAGGAGTTCCAGTTGGGCGTCCAGTTCGGCCAGGCTTGTCCGGGCATTGCCCGGCAGCGACCAGCAGAGGATACACCAAAGGATAAAAAAACGAAGCAAGGGCAGGAATGGTCTCATGCGAATGGGGCAAAGTGATAGTTGCAAACTCAAGAATTATTGATTCGCTGACATTTTTTGTGTTGGAGGTCAATCGAAAGCAAAGATGACGCTCCTTACCAGTCGCTTTTCATCTTTACTTTAGCTGGACCACAAAAAATGTCAGCGAAGGGAATTGTCTCGTGCTTCAAACGAACCACAAAATACAATTATTGGAGCGATTTTTTGTAAAATACCGAAAATACCGTAAGTTATCGACCCATCACCAAGAGCTCACGAACTGTTCCCGTTCATTTATTACCCCGCTTATTAATCCTGCCAACTATGTCGCTCAAAAAGTGGAAAAACAGTGGTCAATACTTCCTTTATCGGGGTCAACACCGGGTATTTTACCAGTCGGCCGGGGCCGGGCCGGTTTTGGTTTTGCTCCACGGATTCCCCACGGCCTCCTGGGACTGGCACAAGGTGTGGCCCTCCCTGGCTGCCCATTTTCGGGTGCTGGCTTTGGATTTTATCGGTTTTGGCTTTTCGGATAAGCCCCGGAAATACAATTATTCGTTAATGGATCAAGCCTACTTGGTCGAAGCTTTGCTGACGGACCAGGGCGTCAAGGCTTATCATCTGCTGGCCCACGATTACGGCGACACCGTGGCCCAGGAACTGCTGGCCCGCCACTACGAACGGGATCCCTACACCAGCCAGTCGCCACGTTTGTTGTCACTGGTCTTGCTCAACGGCGGTATTTTTCCGGGTATCCACCATCCGCTGCCCATTCAGCGGGCCCTGGCCAGCCGGTGGGGAGGACTGCTGACGCCTTTTTTGAACAGGGGCATGCTGCGGCGCAATTTCCGGCAAATCTTTGGCCCCCAGACCCAACCCACCGAACAGGAAATTGACGAATTCTACGCCCTCCTCAGCCACCAGCAGGGCAAGTACCTCTTCCACCGCCTCATCCGCTACATGCACGAGCGGGAGGTGCACGAAAGCCGCTGGGTCGGCGCCATCCAGCGGGCCGAGCTACCCCAACGCTTGATCAATGGGGCGTACGATCCCATCTCCGGACAGCACGTGGCGGATCATTACCGAAAGGTGGTACCCCGACCCGATGTAGTGGTTCTGGAAGACATCGGTCACTATCCTCAAACGGAGGGCCCCGAGGCCGTGGTAGCCGCTATCTTAGCTTTTCACGTTCAACGGCCCTGAGGTTCCCCTCCCCCCCGCGAACCAACAACGACACCCCGCTTTTTCCAGGATGCTGGCCTACCCGATGTTGACCTACCCGTGCTACCTGAAAATAGTAAATTAAAACTGTTACTTTTCCCCCTTTCCTGCATTATGCAAGTGGAATAGAAAATCAAAACCGGAAGAAGCGGGATGTTTAGTATCTTGCCGACGAATGTAAAAACGGTCAACAATAGGTTCATGATGGAACCCATAAAGACAGTATCGGCTGCCGCAATGGAAGCCGAGTGGCTTGAAATTCAAGCTGCTCAGCAAAATCCTGCCCGGTTTCAGCCGCTCTACGAACGCTATTACGCGTCGATTTCCCGCTTCGTCTTCCGACGTACGGCTGATGCCGATTTGGCGGCTGATCTCTGTTCCCAGGTATTCCTGAAAGCCATGCAACGACTGGGTAGCTACCAGTTTCGGGGGGTGCCTTTCTCGGCCTGGTTGTTTCGGATTGCCAGCAACGAAGTGGCGCAGCATTTTCGCAGCGCCCCGGCCCTGCGAACCGTCAGCGTTGAAGATGCTTCCCTCGGGGAAATGGCCGATGAAATGGAACTGGACGAAGAAGATGGTTTGCCCATCTCCGAAATGTTGGCCGCTTTGGATCAACTGCGTCCTGATGAGGTAGCCCTCATCGAGCTCCGTTTTTTCGAACAGCGACCCTTCAAGGAAATCGCCGATATACTGGACATCACTGAGAGTAATGCCAAGGTGAAAACTTACCGCATTCTGGAACGCCTGAAAAAAATGATGCAGCAAAAAACCAAATGAGCAATATCCTGTAAGTGCCGGGACAATACTAAGGTGGTTTTAAAACCGCGACCTATGGAAAAGAACTACAATTTTCGCTTTAAACTCGAAGAGCCCAGCTCCGAAGACATCCGGAAACGGATGGATTTTGCTGCGCTGTTGCAACAATACGAGGCTGCTCCGGCACCTGCCCTGGCTCGTGGTCGGGTGCGTCGGTTGGTCTACCTGGTTAGTGCAGCGGCGGCGGCCGTGTTGCTGTTGGTCTCCTTGTTCTTCTGGTCTCAACCCAAACAATTCACGCCGGAGGAATACTTTGCCCAGCAAAGCTACGTCCACCCACCGCTGCCCAATTTACAGCCCCCTTACCAGGGGAATACGGTGGCCGACGCCTACAAAGGAGGCATTATTGAATACCCCAGTGGTTCCCGCCTGGTGGTGCCCGCTTCCGCTTTTATGAACGACCGCGGAAAATTGATCGGCGGCGAAGTGGAGGTGCATTACCGCGAATTACACGATTATATTGATTTCTTTGTGTCCGGTATTCCGCTGGCTTATGACTCCGTTGGTCTGCAGCGCTACCTGACTTCCGCCGGAATGGTGGAGATCTACGCCGAACAAAATGGCAAACGCCTGGAACTGGCGCCGGGTAAGGCTATTCAGGTAGAACTCATTAGTGAGGTTCCTGTGCAAAATTACTTTACCCTCCCCAAATATTATGTGTATCAATTGGACACTGCTGCCCGTACCTGGGTGTACCGCAATGTCGATATGCTACAGTTCGTGAACGATGAAAACTGGTTGGGCGAAGGCGAGAACAACCCCGAGCGCCTCTGGCAACAAAAACTCACCCAGTTGGAAACAGATTTCCAGCAAGCCCTGCAAAACCTGCAGTTGCAGTATCCGCTGCCTTTTGCGCCGCTGGAACCTACCCCGGCCAAAGGCAACCGCCCGACGCTGGAACTGGATTTCCTGAGCGGTGAAATTACCCTGGATCCCGCCAGTGACCTGCAACCTGCTGACCTGGCCTTCCTGCATCCGGGCACCATCTGGGAGATTACACCGGAATCTCCGGCCGTCGATCCCCGTGCCTTCAATGTCACCTGGGAAAGCGTTCGCCTGCGCCGGCTCAATAGTCAGCGCTTCGAGTTGACCCTGATCCATTCCAAAAATGAAGAAAAACTGATCGTTACCCCCGTCCTTTTGGGGGCCGACTACCAGCGCGCCCTGGCGTCTTACCAGGAAGAAAAGCAGGCTTATGATGCGGCCGTAGCTGCGCGTGAGAGTAGCGTAGCCGCTAGTCGCGATACCCTGCAAGCCCGCTTTACGCAAGGCAAAGCAGCACTCCAGGCCGAGTTGAGTGAAGAACTGCTGGGGCGCCCTGAGCAGCTGACCCGCAAGGTCGTCAACCGCTTCGTCGTCAATGCCTTTGGCGTCTGGAACTGTGCCCAACCGGTTACGGCACCGCAAACCGTGCAAGGTGTCAACTACACCGACGAAAAAGGCAATACCATTGAAAATGTTACCGCTTACGTGGTCAATGCAAAACAAAATACCATTTACCGGTACCTGGCCGCCAGTGGTGCTTCACTGGGTATTGAACCCGCTACCAATAACCTGCTCTGGATCGTCGACAAAGATGGGGGTATTGCGATCACCCGCCTCGAACAACTCCAGGATGGCGGTAGCAAGATTATCCTGGAAACGGTGACCCCGCCAGTAACCTCGCGCGCTACCTTGCGCAAGACGCTGAGTTTCTAACAGGGCTGCGCCGCTCTCACAGCGCATGCAGGCGGGCGGATACGCCTGGCGCTGGGCTGGCCCTACTTTTACACTTTTCCCCTTTTCCACCTTTACACGGTCCTTACTTCCGCCTCTCCACCTCCGACTTCCGACTTCGAGTTGGTTCTCGCAGCGACGCAGCGCAGCAACCTGCCACGTCTTCAGCGTTGGCGGCTCGCGGCGATTGCTGAAAAACCGCTACGCCAGATGTTGTTCTCGCCCTACTTTTACACTTTTCCCCTTTTCCACCTTTACACGGTCCTTACTTCCGCCTCCCCACTTCCCACTTCCCACTTCCCACCTCCGACTTCCGACTTCGCTCAACCTTCCACCCGAAAAGCCACACTGCGGACGCAAGTAATCGGCTGGCCAGCTTCGTCGTGGCTACTGACGAGCATGGACTGGGCAGCCGGTTGGGCAAAGACGTCGGGGAGGTCGCGAATGGCGCCGGCCGGAATGCCGTGTGCGTGGAGCTGTTCCAGTAAGCTGGCCCTGCTGGGGTACAAGCCAATTTGTTCCTGCAGGAGCGGGAGGAGGCTTGCGCGATGTTGCACCCGTTGCGCATTGGTGCGGAAGCGTTCGTCCTGGGCCAGTTGGGCCAGGTCCAGGAGGGTGCAGAGCTGCTGGAATTGCTGCTCCACGCCGATTGCCAGCACCAGTTCAGCGCCGTCGGCCGTCTTAAAAATGTCACCGTAAGGCGCAATATTGGGGTGCCTGGTTCCCATTCGCTGAGGAGCGTAACCCGCAATGAGCCAGTTGGTGGCCTGGTTGGCCAGGCTGGCCAGCGCCGTGTCGTAGAGGCTGGTACTTACCCTGGCACCGCGGCCGGTGCGCTCCCGCTGGAGCAGCGCCAGCAGGACGCCCTCTTTCAGCTGGTGAGCCGCCAGCAAGTCAATGAGCGCCACGGGCATTTTTACCGGTGGCCGGTCAGCTTCACCGGTCAGGTACAGAAAACCGGTTTCGGCTTGTAATACGACATCGAAAGCCGGGCGATCATCGGCGTCCCCAAACCCCGTCAGTTCGGCGTAGATGAGGCGGGGATAGCGGGCGGCCAGGGTGGGGTAGTCCATGCCCAGTTTTGCGGCGCCGCCCGGGCGGTAGTTGACGATGACGACGTCGGCAGCGGCGATCAGGGTGTATACATCGGCGCGTGCGGTTTCATCTTTTAGGTCGAGCAATAGCGTCCGCTTACCAAAATTGACGCTCTGGTAATAGGCCGAGTCGGTTTTCGCAGGCGCTTCGGTAGGCGCTTTCCAGCGGCGGGTAACGTCACCTCCGGTGGCGGCATTTTCGATTTTCGTTACCTCGGCACCTAACTCGGCAAAGAACAGGCCCACCGCCGGCCCCGCCAGTACACTGGCGAGTTCCACTATTTTTAAGCCCGAAAAAAAATTGTTGTTCATGACGGAGGGATTTGGTGTCGTACGAAGGTACACGCTAAAATTTTATATCTTCACTATCCCGAAAGGTAAAGGGCCAAAGGTTTGGAGCTATGACAGATCCGCAAGAAGAAAAGCAAACATCCTGGTCATTGAACACCTGGCAGTAAAAGAAGAACAACTCAAAGTAGATCGAATCCCTTTTTTTACTTGCCAAATGACCGCTGACAACTTGCATTCCTCCAAATATTTACTTATTTTCATCAGTGATTTTTAAATTTTCGATGAAAGACTTCTTTTTACAACGTCGGTTGGAACGTCTGGAGAAAGACGGTAATAATGATGCCCTACTCATCATGGAGTTTGGCGCGCAACCTTACACCACCCACGAATTAAGCCTTATCCTTGAAGAGATAAACCGCCAAAAAGCCATCGCAACCCGTTGGCAAAACCGACTTTTTATGGTGGGCTTTAGTGTTTCCCTCTGGCTGGCAGCGTCCTTTCTGGCGGCAGCTTTCGAGGCCCGGTTACTTAGTTTTTTGCTTTTGGCGCTGATCCCTGTTTCCCTCCTCGTAGCACTTTTTGGCCATGCTATCCTGCGTCAGCAATTTCCGGCCTTTCGGGACGTCCATCTGGTAGTGTCCATTATCCAACAAGAATTGGATCGGCGGAAAAAGGATGCTTCTATTTTTTAGTAATATCAGGGAAGCCCCCGACGGCTTGTATGGGCCCGACTCCCCGGACCCAATAGCAAAATTAATGCGCCGCCAGTCTTAGAAGATTCCATAAAATGACTTACCTTTTCGGTCAAACAAAGAAACGAGTATGAACTATTTATGGATTGTTATAGGTTGCTTTCTGGCCGGGCCGATCTGGTCACAAGGCGAGTTTCAGACGCTGATCCACGCGCAGGCGGGCGAATTGGAAGCGAAGGTCATTGAATGGCGCCGTTACCTGCACGAGCATCCGGAGTTGAGTAACCGCGAGTTTGAAACCGCAGCTATGGTGACCAAACACCTGGAAGGTCTGGGCCTGGAAGTTCGCCAAAAGGTAGGTTATACGGGGGTGGTCGGTATTTTGCGGGGCGGCAAGCCGGGCCAAACCGTAGCCCTCCGGGCAGATATGGACGCCCTGCCGGTAACCGAACGGGTGGACGTACCTTTTGCCAGCAAAGTGCGCACGACCTACCTGGGTACCGAATCGGGGGTTATGCACGCCTGTGGCCACGATACGCACGTGGCCATGCTGATGGGTGCTGCTGAAATCCTGGCGGGCATGAAAGCGGAAGTGCCGGGTACGGTGGTATTCATCTTCCAGCCAGCAGAAGAAGGCGCCCCGCCGGGTGAAGAAGGCGGTGCCGAACTGATGGTAAAAGAAGGGGTGCTCAAGGATCCGGCCGTTGATGCCGTTTTTGGCATTCACATCAATTCTTCGACCCCCGTGGGTGAAGTACGGTTCAAGCCCGGCGGAGCCCTGGCCGCCGTCAACCGACTGGTAATAAAAGTCAAAGGCAAGCAAACCCATGGCTCTACACCCTGGACGGGGGTAGATCCGGTGACGGTTTCGGCCCAGATTATCCTGGGCTTGCAGACCATCGTCAGCCGCCAAATGGATCTGACCAAAGAGGCCGCCGTCATCAGTATTGGTAAAATAAGCGGTGGCGTACGCAGCAACATCATTCCCGAAGAGGTGGAAATGATCGGAACCATTCGTACCCTCGACACCGAAATGCAAGCCGATATCCACGAACGCATCCGCCGTACCGTGACGCATATCGCCGAAGCCTCCGGTGCTACCGCCGAGGTAACCATCGAGAAAGGCTATCCCGTTACCTACAATGATCCGGCGCTAACGGCTATGATGGGGCCGACGATGAAGGCCGTCGCCGGAGTGGATAACGTGATCCTCACCCGGGCGCGTACCGGCGCGGAGGATTTTTCTTTCTTCGCCCTCGAAGTGCCCGGCTTGTTCGTGTTCCTGGGCGGAATGCCTGCGGGGCAGGATCCGGCTACCGCACCGCCTCATCATACCCCCGATTTTTATATTGATGAGTCGGGACTGGCGTTAGGAGTAGAACTGTACGCCAATTTTGCGCTCGACTATTTGTTGCTTGCAAAGTAGCAGGAGCGGGGTGCCTACGGTGAAAGCGATCAGTATGTAGTAGCAAAAAACAGATGCCAATGCAGCGATTTCTGAACGGAGCTACCACCTATTTGCGGGGCATACAACTCATCAGCCAGTATGGGTTGGGTATCTACGTCTGGATCCCGGTGCTATTGAGCTTCGTGTTGGGGCTTCTGGTGCTGGGGGTAGCCTGGCGTATCAGCGATGACCTGGGCGGTTGGCTGATCGGTTTTTACCCCTTTGAATGGGGGCGGGCCGTCTTCGAAAAGGTCGCAACCGTGATGGGTGGCGTCAGTTTGGTCGCTTTCACGTTGTTGCTTTTTCGCTATATTATCATGGCGGCAGCCTCTCCTTTTATGAGTTTGTTGTCGGAGCAGTTGGAACGCAAAATGTTTCCAGACCGGCCCCAGGTACCCTTCCGTATCGGTAAAATGCTGAAGGACCTGGTGCGCGGTATTCGCATTGCCCTGCGCAACATAATCAGGGAGGTTGCGCTCACCATCTTGCTGCTGATCTTCGGCATCTTTTTTCCGGTGCTAAGCCCGTTAATTCCTGTGCTTATTTTGATCCTACAGGCTTATTACGCGGGCTTCGGCAACTTCGACTTCACGCTGGAGCGCCGCCTGAGCGTGCGCGAAAGCGTTCACTTTGTGCAGCGACACCGCATGCTGGTCATTGGCAACGGGATTGTTTTTGTACTGCTACTGATGACTTTGGTCGGGTTCCTTTTTGCCTTGCCACTGGGCACGGCGGCGGCAGCGGTTGTGGTGCTGGAGCAAGATAATGACATTTAATAAATTGTAGAATGAAGAAGTATTTAGTGGGCTGCATACTGGTCGTTATTGTACTCGGAAGTTGCCAAAATACCCCACCCCAGACTACCACTGCCGAACCCCGCGGGGTCAATAATGTAGCCTATCGCTGGGGAGAACTGGCCCTGACCGCCACTGCCAATGATACGGAAAGATTCAAGCCCCGCCCTACCATTACCTCCCGTTACCTGGGACTGATCTTCGTGGCGGTTTTCGACGCCTGGTCCCGGTTCGACAACCGTGCCCTTCCGGTTTACCTCACCGGAGTAGACCGAAGACCAGCCGCCGAACAGCTCCTGGAAAACAAAGAAATTGCCATCAGCTACGCGGCCTACGGCGTGCTGATGGCGTATTATTATTCCGACAGTACCTTGTTCGCTGATTTTATGCAAGCGCAGGGGTTAGACCCTTTCGATCAATCGACCGATCCAACGACTCCGGTGGGCATCGGCAACCTGGCAGCGTGGGCAGTCATTGCCGCCAGAAGAGGGGACGGAGCCAACCAGTACGGTGAGGAACCGGGCTCCCTGGGACAGCCTTATTTCAACTACGTCGGTTACGAACCGGTGAACGGCGCCGACAAAAATGTGGACCCTAACCGGTGGCAACCCAAATACTTCTCAGATGGGCAGGGCGGCCGGTTTGCGCCGGGTTGCCTGACGCCTTTTTGGGATAAGGTTCGGCCCATTGCACTAAAATCGGGCGACCAGTTCCGGCCCGGCCCGCCGCCGCTGGTCGGTTCCGAACAATTGGCCCGCGAGGTGCAGGAAGTGGTTGACCTGCAGGCGAATCTGACGGATGAGCAAAAAGCCCTGGTCGAATTTATGCGCGACGGACCCCGCTCGGTACAACAGGCCGGACACTGGCTGAAATTTGCCCAGGATGTATCCCGCCGTGATGACCATACCCTTGATGAGGACGTCAAAATGTATTTCTACAACCAGATCACCGCGATGGATGCCTTCATCGCCTCCTGGGATGCCAAGATGTTTTACGATTACGCCCGGCCTTACGCGCTGGTGCACCAGTATTTCGCCGGACAAGCCATCCAGGGTTGGGGGGGCGAAGGCCAGGGCATGATCGAAATGGATGGCAGCCAATGGCGCCCCTATTCCCCCGCTACCTTTTTGTGTCCCCCGTTCCCGAGCTACGTTTCGGGGCATAGCACCATCAGCGGCGCCTGTGCCGAAGCCCTGAAGACCTGGACCGGTAGTGACGAATTTGGGGAGCAGGCCGTGCTGGTGGCGGGTGCGCTGACGGAACCCACTCACCTGGGGGATACCGTGGTGCTGACCTTTCCGACCTTCACCCAAACCGCCGAAATGGCGGGGAAGTCCAGGGTAATGGGCGGCTATCACATTGAGGCCGATAACGTGGCCGGACTCGAACTGGGCCGCCAGGTGGCCGGCGCCTGCTGGTCGTTTTATCAACAACACCTGAACAGGGAATAACCGTACCCCACATGATTCATATCCCAAGAACCCATTCAGGGCAGTATGCCCACGTAGCAAACAGCCTTTGTTTTCACAAGAAATAGGTTACACTTCCCCGTAAACGGTGATGCTGTAGATGCCAAAGCGGTTGCTGAAGTCCGCTATTCCGGCGGGTGTCAGGTGCCTGGCCAGCACTTCGGCGGGCAGTACAATGGGCTTCTTTTTCTGAATCGTCAGGTGCTGGAAGCTCGTTTCCTGGAGGAGATTCAGGTAATCCGTCATCTGGATCGCGCCCGCTACACAACCCGCGTACATCTCGGCATCTTTTTGCAGAGCCAGGGGCAAGTCGCCTTCCAATACAATATCGGAAATGCTGAAGTGACCGCCCGGTTTTAGGATGCGGTACGTTTCGGCGAAAGCCCGGCGTTTATCCGGCACCAGGTTGAACACGCAGTTGCTGACCACGACGTCGGCCGTCGCATCAGGTAACGGAATGTTTTCGATATCCCCTTTGACGAAGGATACGTTGTTGTAGCCCATTTTCAGGGCATTGGCCCGCGCCTTGCGCAGCATATCGTCCGTAAAGTCTACCCCGATGACCTGGCCCGTGGGGCCGGTTTCGGCCCGGGCTACGAAGCAGTCGTTGCCAGCTCCGGAACCGAGATCCACGACCGTCTGACCGGGCTGGATTTTGGCGAATTCCGTGGGTAAGCCACAACCCAGCTTTAAATCGGCATCCGGCGCATAGCCCGTCAGGTCGCCGTATTCGTCGGCCATAATGCTGTAGTCCATACTATCGCCGCAACAGGCTGCCGCGCCCGCCGCCCGCCGTGCAATGGCGCCGTACTTGTCTTGCACCAGGGCTTTCAGATCCTGGGCATCGGTAGGGGAGGTAGGCTCGCTGCAGCAATCCGAGCCGCAACAGGATGAAGCCTTCTCGTTAATAGGGATAAAAGAATTTTGCTCGTTTTTCATGGTTGGGTGGTTTTTTGTCAGGAATTAATTTTCAACAACAATCAGCGTTGGGCAGGCAAAGCGCCGCCAGCAATTGGGTCAGTTTCGGTGCCACGCTTTGCAGGTAGCTGTAGTTGATGCAGTAGCAGGATTTTACCCCTTCTACTTCACCCGTCACCAGCCCGGCTTCTTTTAGCGCTTTCAGGTGTTGCGATACCGTTGCTTGCGACAGCGGGAGTACTTCCACAATTTCGCCACAGATGCAACTGTTGCGCTGGGCCAGCGTTTGCAGGATCGCAATCCGCGCCGGATGCCCCAGCGCCTTGGCGATTAAAGCCAGTTCCTGAATGTCTGCCGGGAAGGTATTTGCTTTGTTGAGTGCCATATTTTAAAGTATATCGCAAATATACGATTAATGAATGAACTTGTCAAACGCTTTCCTTTTTTAGGGTAACTATTTCTCCCCGCCTTCCCACCTTCGATTCCCGCCTTCCCACCACCAACTTTGATAAAACCCTGACAAACTACCTGCTCAGAGCTAGTGCAGAAGGCGTACCTTTGCAGCCTTATAAAACAAGACCATGGAGTTTACCAATCGTATTCCGCGCGCCACCTCGGCGGCTTTATTTGACGAAGCCAGGCAGTATTTTCCTGGGGGCGTCAATTCTCCGGTACGGGCTTTCAAGTCGGTTTCGGGGCCGCCGCTGTTCATTCGCAAGGGGCAGGGCAGCCGCATCACCGACGAAGACGGCAACCAGTTTATCGATTTCTGCTGTTCCTGGGGCCCGCTCATTCACGGCCACAACAACGACCGTATCCGCGAGTTGGTCATCGAAACGGTTGCCAACGGTGCTTCCTTCGGCGCGCCCACCCGCCTGGGCAATGCGTTGGGTAAGCTCATCCTCGACAACCATCCGTACATTGAGCGGATGCGTTTCGTCTGTTCCGGTACCGAGGCAGTCATGTCGGCCTTGCGCCTGGCGCGGGGGGTGACGGGCAAGAACAAAGTGTTGAAATTCGAAGGCTGCTACCACGGCCACGTCGACAGCCTGCTGGTCAAGGCTGGTTCCGGCCTCGCCACCTTGAGCACGTCTACCTCTGCGGGGGTTCCCGAGTCCTATGCCCGCGAGACGATTGTGATTCCCCTCAACGACCGCGAAGCACTGGAACAGACCCTGGCCGAGCACGGCCACGATATTGCCTGCATCATCGTGGAGCCGGTGCCTGCCAACAACGGGTTGTTGCTCCAGGACGCTTCTTTTTTGCAGTGCTTGCGCCTCAAGGCCTACAAACACAATGTCCTCCTCATTTTCGACGAGGTCATCTCGGGCTTTCGGGTAGGCTTTGCCGGGGCCGCCGGCCGCTACGGCATACAACCCGATATTCTTACCTTCGGCAAAATTATTGGTGGTGGCTTCCCCGTGGGGGCCTACGCCGCCAGCGCCGAGATCATGTCCCACGTGGCCCCCGACGGTCCTGTTTACCAGGCGGGTACCCTGGCCGCCAATCCCGTGGCGATGGCCGCTGGTTTTGCGTCCCTGGAGCAGTGTCTCGTGCCCGGCTTCTACGAAGATCTGGAAGAAAAAACGGCCCGCTTTACCGCGCGTATTCAAACGTATTGCGACCAGCAGGACTACACCGTTACCATTCCGCATATCGGCTCCATTTTCTGGATTGCCTTCAGCCGCGAACAGATCCAACGAGCCGACCAGATCGAAACGGCCAGCATGGAAAAATTCAAAATTTTTCACCACGAACTTCTCCAACGGGGCGTCTACCTGGGGCCTTCAGGTTACGAGGTTGGCTTTATCAGCGCCGCCCACACCGAGGCCGATCTGGAGGAAGCTGCCACTCATTTGTGTGCTGCGCTGGATGTGGTTTTTGGAAATTAATTTTGAAATCGGAGAGCGGAAATGGCCGCGGTGATCAAAATCGGAGGTGGGAAATCGGAGGGCGGAAATGGCCGCGGTGATCAAAATCGGAGGGCGGAAGTGGCACAGTCCCTTTACTTCAAACTGCCTTTTTTTAAACTATTGACTACCCGTATTTTGGGCTCATTCGCCTGCCTTAGAAGCAGTATGATTAATCAATTTGTTTGACCCGACCCCAGCGGGGTCGCATTAAAACAACGGATGATCGATAAGACGATGCTTTTTCGTCCGGTGGCTGGTCACATCTTTCTGTCAAAGAACCATCATAAAAAGGCAGGTGCGACCCCGCTTGGGTGCGCGCGATCCCTTGATGGCTGGAACTGCGTTTTACCCTCCAACGTAAAGATGCGTTAATACGTTTTTACGGTGCTACTTTTTCGCCGCCGATCGCTGATTGTTGCCGCCAGGAAGGAGTGGTACGCGCCTTACTCCGTCAAAAAAATCAAACATCGTAAATCGTAAATCTTACCTCTTAAATAATTTAAGAGGTAAGATTTACGATTTAAAATTTAAGATTTTGGGCTGCCCACCCTTACCCCTTTTCCACCTTTACACGTTTCCACCTTTACACCTTTCCACTTTTACACCTTTCCACCTTCCTTCTCACCCCTCAAACACCCCATCCCGCTGCTGCAGCGCCGCCATAAAGGCTTCTTTCAGGTCGTTGGACAAGAGCATCGACGCGTTCCAGGCCGTCATGTAGTTGAGGGATTCTGCCACCGAGTGGTCCCGGCTGTAGAGGAGCATTTCTTTGGTTCCCCGAATACAGAGGGGTGATTTTTTGGCGATGGTTGCCGCAATTTCAGTGACCGCTGCCAACAGCTCCGCGTGCGTGGGAAAGGTGCGGTTGGTCAGGCCAATGGCCGTGGCTTCGCTGCCTCCGACTTTGCGGCCGGTATAAGCCATTTCGGCCACGATACCGGGTTGCAGAATTTTGGGTAGGCGCTGGAGGGTACCGATGTCGGCCACCAGCCCCAGGTCAATTTCTTTGATGGTGAAGTAGGCATCTTCCGTGCAGTAGCGCATATCGCAGGCCGCTACAATGTCCACACCACCGCCCAGGCAGGCACCGTGGATGGCTGCGAGTACCGGTTTGCGGCAATCTTCAATAGCGGTGATAGCCGCCTGCAGTTTGAAAATGAAGTGGCGTAATTTTTCCCGTTTCCGACCCTCGCAAGCAATTTCCTCGAAGCGTTGCAATCCCATCAGCGTTTCCAGGTCGATGCCAGCACAGAAATTTTTGCCCTCCCCGGTCAGGATAATGACCCGTACCTCCGGATCCTCGTGCAGCTGATCAAAAATTTGGTGCAGTTCTTCCCACGCCGGTTCGGGCAGCGAGTTGGCTTTGGTGGGGCGGTTAAAGGACACGGTGGCAATGTGCTGGTCGGTACGGACGAGAAAAGCGGAGTAAGACATGGCAACGGAAATTTAGTGGTGGACTAAGGAAGGCAGTGCCGCCTTGAAAAATAAAAAAAGCCCCTTTCGCTTGCGCAAAAGAGGCTTAGAAGCTTGAGGTCACGAGCGGATTCGAACCGCTGTACAAGGTTTTGCAGACCTTTGCCTAACCGCTCGGCCACGTGACCATTGACAAAAAAACCGACTTTTAAAAGTCTTGTTTTCCGAAGCGAACGCAAATATACAGCTTTCAAAACAATAATCAGCTTTTGTCGCTAAAAAGTTCCTCGAAAAATGACCTACCGCAACAGCATTACGCCACCGGTTAATTCTACCGTGGTGCCGCCCTGAGGCGTCAGGCGAATCACGTACGGGTAGATACCTGCTGGCAGGGGTTCATTGTTCCGGGTTCCGTCCCAACCCAGGTTGAGGTCGGTACTTTCAAAAACTTGCCCGCCCCAGCGATCAAAAATCAACAGCTGGTAGGTGGTGGGCATCCCGAAAGACAATTGGGGCCGGAAAATGCGGTTGACCCCGTTGGGGGCAAAGACGTTGGGGACGTATACCCGGGGAGCGGGCGTCAGGCAAACGGTATTGGAAGTGACACTGCGATCCAGTTCCGTGCCATCGGACAGGGTGTAGGTCACGTTCACACGCAGGAAATAACAAAGGGTAACCCCTTCGTTGGCGACCAGATCCAGCAGGTCCAGGAATTTCAAATCGCTGGCCGCACCATCGAAGACCACCATTTCTCCTCCGGGGCCTACCCGCACCAGTTCGTAAGCCAGCCCGGTAGCCAGCGGGTGTTGGTAAGCATTCCAACTCAGGTCGTTGCCGTCGGTCGCAATGCTACCACGCAGGCGGGGTGTAATACTCTCGTTGGAAACGACTACGTTGCCACACTCGTCAGTGGCGGTGAGGGTATATTGGTAGCCAGCTTGTTGGGCATTGGCATCGGTATCGGTACGCGTATTGCTGTCGGTGAGCGGTGTGGCCAGGGGCAGGGGAGTGACGACGACCGGGCCACTGCCTTGTCTGCGGCCCTGTTCGCTGCTGACGATGCGGGCGGTAGCATCCCAGCGCCATTCCAGGTCGACGGATCCGTCTGCGTTGACCGAAGCCCCCAGGAGATCTACCCGCCGGATGGGCTGCAAAATATTGATGTCTTCGCAAACTTCACTGGAGCGCGACCGCAAGCCGGTGGTGCCTTCCACCGCCTCCACGTAGAGGCAGAGTTGCTCTCCGTCGTTGCCACCACTGTAGGTGAAACTGGTGGCCGTGCCTGCTGCTGTACCGCTGAGCGTTGCTGGCGCTCCGTTGACGGATACGAAAATTTCGTACCGGTCCACTCCTCCCCCCCAGTTGATGTAGGGATTCCAGCTCAGGGTAAGGCCCGGATTACAGGCATCGGGTGGGCTCGACTGCAGCAGGATAGTCTGGTGCGGAGCCGTTACGAGCGATTTATTGCCACAGCCATCGAGCGCTACCACAAAATAGGTTTCCGATCGCAACGCCGGATCCGCATTCACATCGAGGTAGGAGGTGGTATTGTAAACGGTATCGAGGATGGTGGTGCCCGTTGTCGTATTGCGACTGATGACGTAACCAATGGCCTCCGGGGAAGGGCTGGGCGACCAACTGATGACGACGTCGCTGCCTTCGATGGTCACCAGGCGCAGGGGGCCGATGAGCGGAATGAGGTTGTCGAGGGTGTCAGAAAAAAGAACCACTTCCCCCGGACAATTGTGGGGTGCGGCCAGGTAGTAGTACCAGGTTTCGTTGTTGTTGGCTGCTTCGTGGTAGAAAAAGGTTTGTGCCGGATCGCCGATGCTGGCCAGCAGGCTGTAAGGGCCGGTATTGTTCCTACTGCCGTACACTTCGTAGGCGGTGAAGGTGCCACAGGGGTTATTGGCCGGGGCCCAAAACAAGCTGTCGTTGGTCACGCACAAAAAATCGGGTGAGAACACCTGGGTTTTTGCCACCAGGGGGAAGACCGGTAATAGTGCCAGGAGTAAAAAACGTAGAATAAAAGATTTCATGGGTAGCAGATATCGATTCAAAAATGCAAAGATACTCGGATGCCAATACGGCAAAGCTGCCAATTACTTAGCGGTCGCATTGCGATTGCCTACGGTAGCAATTACCCTGTTAACAACGGAAAAGGAGGGAAGTTATTGGAAAAAGGAATAAATGCAGCCTACAGGGGCATAATCCGATCCATCAATTGTGCCCGGTGGGTACGGCTAATGGGGATAACCTTGTCTTTGATGAGGAGGCTGTTGTCTTCAATGTCTTTGATCTTATCCAGGTTGACAATAAAAGAGCGGTGTACTTTGAAGAAATTGGGCAAATTTAGTCGTTCATCAATGCTTTTGAGGGTTGCGTGCACCGTGTATTGTTGTTGGGTGGTTTTAAAGATCGCATAGTCCCCCATGGTTTCTACGTAAAGCAGGTCATCCAGATCGATGCGCACATACTTGCGCTCGGTTTTAACAAAAATATGGCGTGCTGCCGCTCCTTCCCGCATTTCCAGCGGCTGACCGGCCGCTGGCTGGCTGTTGAGGCCACCGGTAGCCAGTTGGCGCTGGTAGCGTTCAATGGCTTTGAGCAAGCGGGGTAGGGTAACGGGCTTTAACAAATAATCCACCACGGATTCTATAAAATCAAAAACCTTGAGGGCGTAACCTTCCTTGCTGGAGATGAAAATAACGGCGGGCGGTTGCTGCAATTGTTGTACCAGTTCAATGCCGGAAAAGTCGGGCATTTCAACGTCGAGAAAAACCAGATCAACCGCCTCGACGGCTAAAAAGCGGTAGGCTGAAAGCGCATCGGCAAAAGTCCCCACGATCTCCAGGGATTCAATTCGCTTGCACAAGTGCGCGAGATGGGCCCTCGACATGTTTTCATCATCAACAATAATGCAGCGCATGACTTCTTATTTTAAATAATGACGGATCAATGTTTGTTTTATCGATACCGTGTTCAAAGCTTGTTGTACCGCGGCCTTGAATTGGTTGAAATCCACGCCGATGGTGGTGGAAATAGGTTCGGGACGGCTCAGGATTTCTTCCAGTCGGCCCGCCATTTCAGTTATCTTTTGCAGCCCCACCATGGCGAAAGTAGGTTTCACTTTGTGCACTTCCTGCTCCAGGACGACCCAGTCTTCCCGCTGGAGCGCTGCCGTCATGACCTGGAGGGCAGGAGGGGTGTGGTGTAGGAAAAGGTTGAACATAAAATCCAACTGCTCCACATCGTCTGCGTATAATTCGCGGAGGAGTTGCTGGTCCAGGATATCCGAATAAAGAAGGGTTTTCGAATGGTCGGGGATGGCCGTATAGCTGGTTATGGTTTGGAACAATACGCCGGGTTGGAAAGGTTTCGTGAGGTAAGCATTGATACCGGCAGAAAACATTTTCTCTTTTGCGGCGGTGTCTCCGTTGCCCGCCAGCGCGATCATTGGGATGTGCCGATTGGGGTTGTTCGTTGCTGCCCGGAGTCTCGCCACGACCTCGTGGCCATCCATGAGTGGCATTTGCAGGTCCAGGAGTACCAGGTCAAAATCCTCCTCTTGGAGCATTTGCCAGGCTTGTTGCCCGTTTTCGCAGATCACGTAGTTCATCTTCCATTGATCCAGCAGATTCATCATACAGGTACGTACCAGCAGGTTGTCATCGGCGACGAGAATTCGGGCCGGGCCTGCACAGACGGGAATTTGGCGATGTAGGTTGGCTGATTGGTTTTGTGGCGTCGGGGTGTTTTCCTCAACCGGGATTGGGGCGTTTTGTACCTGCTGACCTGCCTGGTTGGTGCGCACGCTGGCCGTAAAGTTGGTGTGGGGGTATAGCACTGAAAGGGCGCTGTCGGGAGAGGTAGCGGCTAAGTGCTTTGCTGGGGAGAGAGTTGCGTGAGCAGTAGTCCTTTGGTATTTCGGCTGAAAAGGATTGAGGTTGATCGTGTTAACTGAATCACCGGTACCCGTTTCACTTTGCCGAAAGACTTCTCCTCTGGACGTGAAGTTTCGATCAGTTGGCATCTTATTATGTTGTCTTCACAGTTTTCAATAATGACGTAGGAAAGCACACGAAGTAACTTTCTCCACAAGCATTTTGGAGTAACATGTAGGCACAGGTAGCAAGGGGGTGTAATTTTTTCGTGGGCAGATAAAACCCTGGATATGATATACTCGGTTATACGGGCTGACAAGCCAAAAGTTACACTTTAAGGTGTGCAATAAGGAAGTATATTTATAAAGATAAGGGATTCAATTGAAAATTACCACATATAAAGTAATATAAAATATACCTTTTACTTTTTGGTATAAAATTTAGTCAGGTTGCAGAATGGCCAGGATTTCTTCTGCCAAATCTTCGTCGTCAATGATCACTTGCCCGTCTTCTACCCGTACTTTTCCGGATAGGAGAAAAGCATGTTTACAACCAAAATAAAGGCCTTCGCCTTTGAATTTGTGGAAGTGGTAATCCCGCAGGGCACTGCTATCTACCCGAAATTCTTTCTGCAGGGGCATTTCATTTTCGTTGAAGTAAGATTTCAGGGGGTGTTCTTCCCCGTAGAATTTTTCTTCAAAGGCCGGGATGCTGATGGTTTTCCCGGGGCTTTTCATGGCGAAGTTGGCCACCTGTTCCCGGAAGGCACCAGCCGCCATCGGTTCACCTGTTGTTTCGTCTACTGGCGCCGGGATAGCAGCTACCGCTTCCAGAAAGCTGCGCGTCATATCAATACTGGAAACCGATTCTTCTACGGCTAGCCAGCTCAGGAAATAATCCGAGATTTCTTTTTGGGTACGGGCGTGTTTGATCACCTCGGCGGCGGGTTGCCACGCTTCCTGGCCCACCTTGATCGGAATGCGGCACGCCAATGCCATCCGGTCAATATCCAGGTAAGTAGCCGGATGCAATTGGAAGTTGCCGTCCGGAGCGGGCTGAAACACGAGGCCATCCGTATTGCGGACCAAAAAAATGCCCACCATGTCTTTGCTGTATTCCGCTTTCCCCGTGCTGTAGAAAGCATAAACCAGGTAACCGCCTTTGGCTCCTCCTACCCCTTGCAGGCTGACCTTGAGCGCTTCCATACTGTCGCGGGAGAACTGGAGAAAACCAGTTTCGGAAAACCGGCTTTCCTGCAACAGCTGGAAGTAACCAGGGAACAGCGCATCTTCGGGGGCGGCCAATTGCCCGTTGAGTACTTCGTTTTTTTGGGTGAACGTACGGTTGAGCTTTTCAACCAGCCGCTCGGCGCGCTCGTCAATGAACAACAGGCGATCGCTCAGCCGCAGCTCGGCCGTACTGCTCTCCGGCAGTTTGATCAGTTCGTGAATGGCCAGTTGGTGTAAGGTGAAATCCATATAGTTGGGGTTTGCTGCGGCGAAAATAAGCATTGTTAGGCAAAGGTTGGTGCCTTATTTGTCGCTTGAAAAGCAGCCAACGTCGCGGCAGGAACATTTTAGCCATCAGGCTCTAAAACTGAACGCTAAGCTTTGGTGTTCGTTAAAGATGCGGTTAAGAAATGCTTAAAGTTAAATCGGGCTGCCAATAAATACCGGGCTAATCCGCTAAATTTACGACAGGTTCCACTAGCTTTTTGTTACTTTTGGAGCATAGCCACCGCCGTTGGCTTCCCGATCAATTATTCGTACCCCAAAATGCTCCGGCAGCAGTGAAAATAATTAAAATGAAAATCCAACTTGTGGCTAAGCTCCTGGCGAGTGGTCGTCGGGGCTGGTTTTTGCCAGCTTTCCTGCTTCTGTGGACGGTGCCGGCTCAGGCACAGTACTTGATCACCGGCCGCGTAACCGATGCCGATACCGACGAAGGGATTCCCTTTTGCAATGTCTATTACGAAGGGTCAACGATTGGGGTTTCCACCGATGTCGATGGCTACTACGAACTTTCCGTCAAGGAGCTGCGGGATACGCTGACGGCTTCGGCTATCGGGTTTACTTCCCAGTACAAAATCCTGGCAAAACAGACCTCACAAGTCATCAATTTCAGCCTGCCCGGAGCGGAAATGACCCTGGCCGAAGTAGTGGTACTCGCTGGCGAAAACCCGGCCAACGCCATTGTGCGTGGAATTATCAGCAACAAGGAACGCAACCGCCTGGAAAGCCAGCAAGCCTACCAATACGAAAGTTATGCCAAGGTAGAATTGGATTTTGAGAAGATTCCCGAAAAAATCCGGAAGAACCGACTATTGGACCCCTTCGATTTTGTTTTTGAAAGCATTGACAGCACTTCCGACGAAAAGCCTTTCCTGCCCATCTACATCAACGAAGTGCTGAGCGATGTCTTCTACTCCGAAGCCGTTGGCCGCCGGGCTACCCTCATCAAGGCCCAGCGGGCTTCGGGTACCGACAATGCTTCTTTTATTGATTTTATCCGCAGGATCCACGCTCCGTTTAACGTCTACGACAACTGGATCGACGTGCTGGAAAAACCATTCGTCAGCCCATTTTCCGATGCGGGATTGAGTTACTACGAATACTATATCCTGGATAGTGCAGTCGTTAGCGGGCAGTGGAGCTACAAACTCAAGTTCAAGCCCCGCCGCAAACAGGAAACGACCTTCTTTGGTGATTTCTGGGTAGCTGATACCACTTTCGCCATAGAGCGGCTCAATATGCGGATGAGCCCGAATGTCAACATCAACCTGGTCAAAAGGATCATCATCTACCAGGAGTACCAACGCGAAGGGGCCAACTGGCTCCCCGTCAAGCAAAAGATGATCGTGGATTTTTCCCCCTCCGAAAAAGCGCCGGGGATGATTGCCCGCCGTACCGAAACTTTCCGCGATTACCGGCTCAACGCTGCCGAAATCCAAGCCGATTTTCCGGAAAAACCCAAAAAAGCCGTCGCGCCGCCGCCGCTCATCAGCGACGAGGATTTCTGGCAAAGCGTGCGCCACGAACCGCTTTCCAAAACCGAATCCACCATCTATTCACTGGTGGACAGCATCCAGAATGTACCGGCTTTCAAAACCTACACCGAAGTGTTGAGTACCCTCTTCGGGGGGTATATCGACCTGGGTAAGGTGGAGGTGGGTCCCTACTTTTCGGTGCTGAGCAACAACCAGGTGGAGGGGACCCGCCTGCGCCTGGGCCTGCGCACCGACGATGACCTGAGCGAAAATATCAGGTTGAGTGGTTATGCCGCTTACGGGTTCCAGGACGAGCGCTGGAAGTACGGCACTGAACTCAAATGGCTGCTCAGTCAGTATCCCTGGACGATCATTGGCGCAGCGCATCGCCAGGACATCAGTTTGAACAGCGAAAACAGCGAAGATTTTCTGGAAGGCAACCTGTTCTCCGGCTCTTTTCGCCGCAACGTCTACCTCAAACTCATTAATGTAGAAGAGACCAAAGTCTATTACGAACGCTACTGGAACAGTGGCTTGTCCAACCGCATTACGGTCCTGAACCGCAGTATGGACCCCTATGGCAATGGCGGAGACGGCGGCTTTAAGTACGCCTTTGTCAAGCCGGGTGGTGAAACCATTGACACCACCCTCAATACCACCGAAGTAATCCTGAAATTGCGCTATGCACCCGGCGAAAGCTTCCTCGGCGAGCGGTTCAACCGGGTGAGCTCGGGAACCTCCAAGCCGGTTCTGGAAGCACAGTACACGTTGGGGCTACCCGACCTTTTCGGGAGTCAATACAGTTACCACAAACTGTCGGTGGGCTTGCGGCACTGGTTCAATACCAGTCCGGCAGGTTGGTTTGCCTACCGCGTGAAGGTGGGCGCTACGCGGGGAACCTTGCCGTTTTTATTGTTAGACGTGCTCCCTGGTAACGAAGCCATCTTTATGTCCCGTGCGGTTTTTAATACCATGAACAGCTACGAATTTGTAGCAGACACCTACGCCAGCGTCATTATGGAGCACCACTTCGACGGCTTCTTCCTCAACCATATCCCCTTGTTGCGCAAGTTGAAATGGCGCGAAGTAGCTATCTTTAAAGCGGTTATTGGGCGCATGTCGGCCCAAAATCAGGCTGCCAACCGCCTCAATGCGCTCGAGCCACAAAGGGGCGCTGCCGTGTATACGGGATTCCGGGCTCCCAGTGAAAAGCCATTTATGGAAGCGGGTATCGGTATTGAAAATATCCTGAAAGTCATTCGCATCGATGCCCTCTGGCGCCTGAACTACCTGGACAACCCCGAGGCGAGCCGCTTCAGTGTGGTGGTGGGTACTTATTTCTATTTTTAGCGGCGCGTTTTTTATTTCCAACACGGAATTACTTTTAAAACAGTCCATATGTTCAACCGGGTTCTGTTGTGGTGTACGATGATCGGTCTGGCGGTTGCCTGTACCGCTCCGCCCGCCCAGATTGATGCCACAACGGTGGAAAATATCCTGTTAGGCATTCAGCAGCACTTCGTGCCCGACCGCCGGGTGGCCCGCCTCGATGTGACCATCGTTCCCACGGCCGCAGGATTCGTCCTGCGCGGCGAATCTACGCTGCCCGCGGCCAAGGACAGCCTGTTGCACGCGCTGGCCACCAACGGAATCCTGCTGGTGGATAGCATCCAAAACCTGCCTGCTCCCGATCTGGGTGCCGATACCCTGGCCCTTACCCGGCATTCGGTCGCCAATCTGCGGTCGGAACGCGGCCATTCGCAGGAACTCGCTACGCAAGTGCTGCTGGGTACGCCTTTGCGTGTCCTCAAGCAGAAAGCGGAGTGGTACCTGGTGCAATGCCCGGACGGGTACCTGGCCTGGCTGCACGGCGGCGAACTGGTGCGCCAGTCCATTGCCGCCAGGAACGAGTGGAAAGCTGCCGATCGGGTCAGCTATACCGCTGATTGCGGACACAGTTACACGGCACCCCATACGGCCAGCCTCCCGGTAGGTGACCTCGTCAAAGGGGGATTGTTGGTTCGCGTAGCTACGGAGGGAACTTTTACCCAGGTTGCTTATCCCGATGGCCGCCGGGCCTTCGTGCCCACGCAAGAGCTCCAATCCTTTGCCGACTGGCTAAAGGCGAACCCCCTGGATGTTGCCCGTACCCTGGCCGTCGCTACCGACCAGCTGGGCAAGCCCTACCTCTGGGGAGGTACCAGCCCCAAAGGCATGGATTGCAGTGGCTTCACCAAAACGGTTTATTGGCAGCAGGGATTGATCATTCCCCGGGATGCTTCGCAGCAGGTACACGCCGGCCTCCCCGTGGTTTACGACGATCAACTCAACGGTCTGCAAGCCGGAGACTTCCTTTTTTTCGGAAGGCTCCGCGACGACGGTTCCGAAAAAATCACCCACGTGGGCATCTACCTCGGCAAGGGCGCCTTCATCCACAGCGGTGCGGATAACGGGGCCAATAAAATCCAAAACCTACTGCCCGGTCAACCCGATTTTGCCGAACACCGCCGGGCCACCCTCCTGCGGGCCCGTCGCCTGGCGAACGGAACCCCCGGGGTGCAGTCCGTCAGTGACCATCCCTGGTATTGGTAGTTCAATACCGTCATTTGGTCTGAATACCGTCATTATTAGCAGCATTAGGAGCCCGTTGGGCAACTTTTTCGTGGGTTCAGGCATTTAAAAGCAATGGATAATTTGCCGAAAAGGCAGTCGTGTAAATTTAAAATAACAGACCAATGCAGCAATGGTGGAAAACAATACTGGCTGGCGCCGTAGGCGGAGCTATTGCCTTACTCGGTGTATTCCTATTCGATAGTGTCCGCCCCTCCCTGCCAGCACCGCAGGACATTCCAGCCCGACAGGTGAATCTGGTACCCGGGCAGGCTACCTTGAACTTGCCCAACCCTACATTCGACTTCAAGGCGGCAGCGCAGCGGGCTACCCCTTCGGTGGTTCACATTGCCGCGAGCAGCGGCAGTGAGGCCGGCGCCAACAATCCTTTGCGGTTTTTCTTTGACGACAACAACCCACACGGTGGGGGTATGGGCCAGTCTTCAGGGTCGGGGGTAATCTATTCGGCAGATGGCTACATCATTACCAACAACCACGTCGTGGAAGGGGCCGCCAACCTCATGGTCACCCTCAGCGATAACCGCAAATTTACGGCTACGGTGATCGGTACGGATAAAAAAACCGATCTGGCCATTATCAAAATCGAAGCCAACGACTTACCCACCCTGGCCATCGCCAACTCGGACGAAGCCGGGGTAGGGGAGTGGGTACTGGCCGTCGGCAATCCGCTGGACCTGACCAGCACCGTGACCGCCGGTATTATCAGTGCGAAAGGGCGCAGCCTGGAACTTATTCCCGGCCGCGATGCCATTGAGTCCTTCCTGCAAACCGATGCGGCGGTGAACCCGGGCAATAGCGGCGGTGCGCTGGTCGACGCCCAGGGGCAATTGCTGGGTATCAATACGGCTATTGCTACCCGGACGGGCCTTTTTCAAGGCTACTCCTTTGCTATTCCCGTAAATCTGGTGACCCGGATCGTGGATGATATCATTGAATACGGCAGCTACCAGCGTGCTTTCCTGGGCGTCAGCATCTATCCACTCGATGCCGAAGCAGCTGATGAACTGGGGATTACCCTGAGCCAGGGTGTCGTCCTCGATGAGTTGGTTGACGGTGGATCGGCCCAATACGCGGGCTTACTCCCCCGTGACGTCATTGTAAAGGTGAACAACCGGACGATCCGCGACGTGCCGGAGTTGACCGAAATCGTAGGCCGGTCGAAAGTGGGCGATGTGCTGGAAGTAACCGTTTTTCGCAAGGGCAAGGAGATGATCGTGCCCGTGCAGATGCGGGGCCAAAAATAAGCCCAATAGGGATAGGGATTAGGTCGGTGCGCTAAGATGAGAATAGATCAATCCCTGCTATAAAAGGTGGTCTTAAGAATTCCTTAACAGTTTGATGAACAACAATTTAGGCTTTTTAGGGGTTTTTTAAGAAAAGCAATTACGCTGTTCGATGCGAATCGTATCCGTTTGGTGCAGCGCTTAAGAAATACTTGTTTAAAGTTGGTTTTTCGTTTTGTTTTGATGTGTCTGCCCTTCTTGATTTTGGGGGCAGACATTTTTTTTTGTCAGCCGACAACGGGCAGTTAGCCTTCCAGCAAAGCAAACAATTTACCCAGGTCGGCTTCGTCTTTTACGTCCAGCTCGTAGGTTTTAATCAATCGCCTGATCGTACTTTCCAGGCGCGGAAAAGCCTTTTGAATTTGCTGTTCATTGCGTTTGATTTCAATTAAATTATTCGTGGTAAATACCCAGTACTGGTTGCGTTCCATGTACTTGTCGGGGCGGCGAACCATCCCCAGGTTTTCGACGTAATCCTCGCGCCGCAGGTATTTGATCGGTTGGTGGTAGACCTGGTATTGCGGTCCCTGGTGGAGCAGCCGGTAGAACCGCCGCCCCTGGTCGCCAGCACTGAAAAGTTCCTGGAAGTTGAACACCACGTAGGTCAAGGTATCGGTAGCGGTAGGGTAGACCGTTACGGCATCAAGCCGCTCAATGGGAAATTCGCCGATGAAGCCGGAAGTCAGTTTGATGAAGAGCTGGTTCTTTTCCAGATCGAGCAAGACATCGAGTTCCTCACTAAAACTGGGTTGCCCTTCGAAACGAATGCGGCCGGGCGACCAGTCGTCATTCAGGTAGGGGGTGCCTTCGGTGCGGTTGATTTTACCGTAGTTGGCCAGGTCGTTGATTCCCGGGCCTTCAGGTCTTATAAACGTCAGGCGGGAGATGTTCTGTTGGGTAGGAACCGCCTGGGCCAGGGTGGCCGTGGCGACGGCCAGGCAGCAACAGGTAAACAGCAGGGTAGACAAGTTATTCATAAGCAGGGGTAGCAACGTTAATCCGTTAAATTGCTGGGGGGTACTGGATTTGACTAATAAAGTTAATAACTCTGGGAGAAAAGCACGCTGAATGGCGGAAGAACTTGTCATTATTTTAACGTTTAACAGATCGTTGGGCTGGAAAGAGACCTGGATTAGCTAAATTTGTCAATTGATCCGTTCACTCCATGTTGAAGGATCAATTCGTTGATCATTTTTTTGATAATCCGTGATTATGCAACACACCCGAACAATTATCCTGTGTTTACTGCTGCTTCCCTTAACGGGGCTACTGGCCCAGCATTCCGTCGCCCGGGAATGGAATGAAGCGCTTTTGCAGGCCATTCGCAACGATTTTGCCCGACCGACCGTTCACGCCCGCAACTTGTTCCACACCTCGGTGGTCATGTACGACGCCTGGGCCGCTTACGATGACGAGGCAGAACCCTTTTTCTTAGGAAGATCAGTCGGCGGGTTTGAATGCCCCTTTACGGGTATTCCCGCGCCGACCGACGTTGCCGCTGCCCGCGATGAAGCCATCAGTTACGCTGCTTACCGCCTGTTGCGCTCCCGCTTTCAAAATTCTCCGAATGCTTTTGTTACGCTCAACCGGTTCAATGTCTTGATGCAGCAGTTGGGCTACGACCCCAATTTTGTGTCCACCGACTACAGCGGGGGCTCGCCCGCTGCCCTGGGCAACTACCTGGCCGCAGAAATGATTCTTTTTGGCCGCCAGGACGGTTCCAACGAACAACTGGGTTACGCCAACCAATACTACCAACCCGTCAACCCACCACTCATCGTGTCGTTGCCCGGTAACCCCGATATTGTTGACTTCAACCGTTGGCAGCCCCTGACCCTCAGTATCTTTATCGACCAGAGCGGCAACGTCATTCCCGGCAACACACCGCCTTTTTTGAGCCCGGAGTGGGGTAAGGTGGTTCCTTTCTCCCTGACGCCCGACGAACTGACCATCTACCAGCGCGACGGCGGCGACTACTGGGTTTACCACGACCCCGGTCCACCACCGGCCCTGGACACCCAGACCGGCGGTGGCCTGAGCAGCGAATACCAGTGGAGTTTTGAGCTGGTAGCTGCCTGGTCTTCCCACATGACCCCCGATGACGGCGTGCTGTGGGATATCTCGCCCGCCAGCATTGGCAATATTGCCGTGGAAGATTACCCCACCACCATTCCCGGCTTAAGGGGTTTCTACAACCTGGTCGACGGCGGCGATATTGGGGAAGGCCGCGACCTCAACCCTGCCACCGGCCAGCCCTACGAACCGCAGCTGGTTCCCCGGGGCGATTATGCCCGGGTACTGGCCGAGTTCTGGGCCGACGGCCCGGCGTCGGAAACACCGCCCGGACACTGGTTTACGCTTTTGAATTACGTTAGCGACCACCCGGCCCTCGTGAAGAAATTCGCTGGCCAGGGAGATGTGGTGGATGACCTGGAGTGGGACGTCAAATCCTACCTCACCCTCGGTGGGGCCATGCACGATGTAGCCATCTCCATCTGGGGGATCAAGGGCTGGTACGATTACCCCCGGCCGGTTTCCGCCATTCGGGGGATGGCCGACCTGGGACAAAGCACCGACCCGGGGCTGCCTTCCTACCATCCGGGTGGCCTGCCGTTGCTGGACGGAAAAATAGAACTGGTAATGCCGGGTGACCCCCTGGCGGGGCTGAATGGCCAACATGTGGGCAAGGTCAAGCTGCTGGCCTGGCGCGGCCCTGATTTTGTGACCATTCCCGAAATCCAGGATGCCGGCGTGGGTTGGATCCTGGCCGAAAACTGGTGGCCTTACCAGCGGCCTTCTTTCGTATCCCCCAATTTTGCCGGTTACCTTTCCGGACACTCCACCTTCTCGCGGGCAGCGGCCGAAGTGATGACTGCCATTACCGGCGATGCTTACTTTCCTGGCGGCATGGGCGAGTTCCTGGCCCCGCACAACGAGTTCCTGGTCTTCGAAGATGGCCCCAGCATGGACATCACCTTGCAGTGGGCTACCTACCGCGACGCCTCCGACCAGTGCAGTCTGTCCCGCATTTGGGGCGGTATTCACCCGCCGGCCGACGATATCCCCGGCCGCCTGATCGGTATCGAGATTGGCAACGAAGTCTTTGCCAAAGCCCAGGACCTTTTCTACAAAGACGAAGACCTGGATGGCTTCTTTAGCTACCAGGACTGTGACGATACCAACAACACCGTTTATCCGGGCGCGCCCGAAATTTGTGACGGACTGGATAACAACTGCGATGGCCAGATCGACGAAGGTGTTCAACTGGCCTTTTATGCCGATACCGACAACGATGGTTTTGGCGATGCCAACAACCCTACGCTTGCCTGTACGGTCCCCGCGGGCTACGTAGCAGATGCAACCGACTGCAACGATGCCAACGGCAACGAGTTTCCGGGCCAGACCTGGTACCTCGATCGGGATGCCGACGGCTACGGTGATGGCACAACTACCGTGGCCTGCCTGCGTCCGGAACGGGGTTTTCTGCCGGCCGAATTGGTGGCAACGACGGGCGATTGCGACGACCAGAACCCTGCTATCTCCCCGCTAGGGATAGAAGTTTGTGACGGCATGGATAACAATTGTGATGGTCAGATCGACGAAGACTTGCCACTGTTCACCTACTTTGCCGATACGGATAGCGATGGTTTTGGCGACGCCGCGGTCACCGCCGACACCTGTATTACTTTCCCGCCCGCCGGCTACGTAGTCAATAGTTTCGACTGCGACGACACCAACGCCACTATTCACCCCAACGCGGTGGAAGTTTGTGATGGAATCGACAACAACTGCGATGGATTGATCGACGAGAACCTGGTCTTGTTCACCTATTTCCGCGATGCGGACAATGACAGCTACGGCGACGCCGCGACCACAGTGGATACCTGTATTACTTTTCCGCCCGCCGGGTACGTAACGGACGATACCGATTGTGACGACGGCAATGCGGGCATCCATCCGAACCAGCCGGAGATTGCCGACAATGGGATCGACGAAGACTGTAATGGAGAAGATCTGTTTGCCCTCACCAAAGTGTTCCCCAACCCGGTTACAGATCGGCTGACGGTACACTACGCCTACACCGGTAGCCTGGAAGTGCGGTTATTCAACGTGCAGGGGCAATTGGTGGTACGCCGTCCGCAGGAAGTACTGGACAATCGGTTTTTTGTCGATGTAAGTACCCTGAGCCCGGGCGTATACCTGCTGCTGTTGCAGGCAACAAATGGCGAGGAATTGCTGGTGCGTAAATTCCTAAAAATGTAGCGAATAGCAAAAAAAACAGGTCTCGACTTCCCCCCAGATGTCGAGACCTGTTGGCTATCAGATGGATGAACACCTAATAACTAGAACGCTTTTACGGATGAATTCCAAAAAAGATTCATTTTAAGTAAAAAAAGCAATTGCATGAAAACGGATTCCACCATAAAACAGCAATTGCAGGCCGAAGCCTACCGCCTGGGATTCAGTTTTGTGGGCGTGGCCAAAGCGGGGTTCATGGACGAAGAAGCCCGGCACCTGGAAGCGTGGCTGGAGCGGGGCTACCACGGCGAAATGGGTTACATGGCCAACCATTTCGATAAAAGGGTAGACCCAACCCAATTGGTTCCCGGTGCCCGCACGGTCATCAGTTTGTTGTACAACTACCACCACCCCGCCAGGCAAGCGGATCCGGCGGCGCCCAAGATCAGCCAGTATGCCTATGGCGAAGATTACCACTTTGTGCTCAAAGACAAGCTCAAATCGCTGCTGCAATTCCTCCAGCAGCAGGTAGGCGCCGTAGAAGGCCGGGTATTCGTAGATTCAGCGCCCGTACTTGAACGAGACTGGGCGCGGCGGGCGGGCAACGGCTGGACGGGAAAGCATACCCTGCTCATTCATCCCCGGGCCGGTTCCTATTTTTTTCTGGCCGAACTGATCATCGACCTGGAGTTGGAACCCGATCCCCCCATGAAAGACTACTGCGGAACCTGCCGCAAGTGTATTGATGCCTGCCCCACCGAAGCGATCGCGCCCGAAGGCTACCTGGTCGACGGCAGTAAATGTATTTCCTATTTAACGATTGAGTTGAAAGCGGCTATTCCGACCGAATTCGAGGGCAAGCTGGACAACTGGATGTTTGGTTGCGATATATGTCAGGAGGTGTGCCCCTGGAACCGGTTTGCCCGGCCCCACCACGAGCCCGCCTTCGAACCCGACCCTTCGTTGCTGGAACTGACCCAGCGGGATTGGCTGGAACTGACGGAAGAGACCTTTCGGCAGGTTTTTAAACGATCGGCCGTGAAACGAACCAAATTCAGTGGCCTACAACGCAACATCAAGTTCTTGCAACCCAGGGAACCGGAAAAACCCTGAACCCGTGCACTGACTACAACTAAGCAGACAACAGGCGCTCTAAACCACCCGATCATTGGTGTACAGCCAAAAATTGCAGATATGCCGTACCGTCGCCACGAGGTCTTCTATTTCCAGGGGTTTCGACACGTAGCCGTTTGCTCCCAGTTGGTAGCATTTTAGTTTTTCCTCATTGGAATTGGTGGACGTGAAAACCACAATGGGGACATATTTAAAATCACTGTTTTGGCGCAAAGCGGTAATGACTTTAAAGCCATCAACAAAGGGCATATTGAGGTCGACCAGGACACAGGCGACCTGGGCGGCGTAGATGGTCGGTAAAGCTTCCAACAAAGTGCGTCCGTTTTCGTAGTGCACCAGGGAAACCGGTGTTTCCAGTTGGTCTAAGGCGTACCGGAAGAGGCGAACATCCTGCGGATTATCTTCAGCAAAAATGAGATGAGTTGGATTCTTCATACGTTTGGTGTGGTCTCGTCACCCAGGAATGCTCCACGGGATGTTCGGGTTAGCTTCGCTGGTTGTTCTTATCGGGGGGGGGAGACGGAATACCGCGATCGCCAGGGGATGATTAATGTAAAACTATTGCAAAGTCGGAATTTTTGCCGATAATTGGTTAAATATTAGTTTTTTAATACATGAGAATTCCAAGCCAATGAAAAAGTCGAGGATAGGGTTGGTGGTGCTTAGCGGCTTGTGTTGGTTGGTTGCCTGCACCAACCCCGCCGGTGAACAGCGTGGGAAAGTAGTTCCGGAAGATGGCTTGCCCTGGAAGCTCATCTGTTTGGGTGATGGCCTGACGGCTGGCGTCGGTCTGCCACCCGAGGAGGCTTATCCGGCCGTACTGGCCCGCCAGCTGATCGCCCGCGGAAAGCGGGTAAAGATCGTCAATGCGGGCATTAAAGGCGAAACCGTGGCCGGTGCCAATGCCCGGATTGAATGGCTCTTACAGCAGCGCTTTCAGGCTATTTTGTTGGCCCTGGGGCCAGCCGGGCTGGCAGCGGGTGAGGAGGAGGCTAGCCTGGCAACCAACTGGAAACAGTTGTTGGAAAAAATCCGAAACGCAAATCCAACGGCCCTCCTCCTCGTGGGTAATCCTGCCCCCTACGAGATTACCGACCAACTGCACAACTTTCCTAGTGAGGAGGTGTTGAATAAGTATAACGTTGTACTGGTGGATCTCACCTTGCCCCCAGTAGCTGAATCCCTGGCGTTCTGGTTGCCAGACGGGAAGTACCTGAGCCGCGCTGGTCATCAGGAAGTTGCTCTTCGCCTTGAAAAATTGTGCTTATCCCTATTGTGCGAATGAAAGATCTTACTATTATTCGCGAAACCCAACAATGGATTGCCGTAAACAAACCCAGCGGTTTGAATGTGGAACAATTGTGGGACTACCCCAGTGTGGAAGCCGAAGTGCGGAAGTACCTGCAGGGGAGTCATACCCGGGAGCCTTTCGTAGGCATTGTGCACCGACTGGATCGCCCGGTGAGTGGTGTGTTGTTGTTCGCCAAGAAAAAAAGCACGTTGAAGTTCTTAAATGAGCAGTTTGCCCAACGCACCGTCCAAAAGATTTACTGGGCAGTAACGGAAGGCCTACCTACAGCCCCGGCCGGTACCCTGACCCACTACCTGGTAAAAGACCAAAAAAATAAACGAGCACTGGCCTTTATTAACAAAGTGCCGCAGTCTAGCCGGGCTACCCTGTCTTACCAGGTTCTGGAAACGGCCAACGATCGGGCACTTTTAGAAATCAAACCCCTTGAGGGGAAGTATCATCAAATTCGGGTTCAACTTGCGGCCGCCAACTTTCCCATCCTCGGCGACCACAAATACGGCGCCCAGATGGTGGATACGGACCAGACAATCGCGTTACACGCAAGAAGTATTTTTTTTCATGACAACTTAAATTCTCCTATTAATCACCTTATAGCAGACGTTCCTCACCGTAAGTGCTGGGAGGGCTGGAATTGGCTCTTCGAACGCTTATAATTTAGCTATCTTGTTCTTTCAATTTTCAAATTGACTCTTATTCAGGCGTTGTCTTTTTTTAAAAAATATGCTGTAAAATAGTCGGATTAAATGGCGATGTTTAGTCGTTTTCGTATCCGAATATCGCGCTATTAGTTTTTTAAAAGGCCCTATTTATTAATTGAACCCTATGCCAAGATAAATGGAGAAGCTCAATTTTTTTGTTCGGAAAAACCACACCTTGCATCGTGTTAACCTCTCTGATATTCTTTATATCAACGCGGAAGGCAACTATTGTTATTTAATTGTATCCAACGGGCGCAAGCATGCCCTAAAAATATCCTTGCGCCAACTGCTACTCAAGCTGCCGGAAGATGTGTTCATTCGCATCCATAAGAGTTATATTGTTAACATCAATTACCTGCTGAAACTGGATATGAAAGAGCGCAATGCCTATATCCAGGAAGAGGTGCTACCCATTGGGCGAACCTACAGCAATGGCCTCACCGACCGACTGACGGTCATGTAAACCATGGCGGTCGGGATGAACGATCTACCCCAGATCAGCGCTGGGTTACTGGATGTAAGCGGTTACCTGGCGCATGCATAGTTGCTAATGACAATGCTGGTTTTTTTAGGTATGGCACCGCCTGTTTGCGGCAAATTTCCTAACTTGCTGTTCTTATTTTTCTCTGGGGACCATGGAAATATTGCGAGAACTGGTACAGCTTATCAACCGCGTCAAGTTGCGATCCATTCGCAAGTTGGGCTTTCCCCTTACCGATGACGCCCGCCTGGGCGAATTGTACGAATTGGTAGCCAATGACCACGAGGAGACCGCGATTGCCAAAGCACTAACGGGCCGCTCGACCCAATCGGGCGATTACCGGCGCCTGAAATCGGATCTGATTGACCGGCTGGTGGCGTCGCTTTTTTTGGTGGATTTGTCCTTGCCTTCCTACAACAGCCGCCAGCGGGCCTACTTTGAAGTCCACAAAAATTGGGCCGCCGCAAAAATTCTGTTGGGCAAAAACGCCCGAACCGCCGGCATTCAACTGGCCGAACAAACCTACCGCCAGGCGCGGCGCTACGAATTCAACGACCAGGCTTTTGACATCAGTCGCAACCTCCGGCTGATCTTCGCCACCGTGGTGGGCAACCAGGCCAAATACGCCAGCTACGCCACGGCCTGCCAGGAACTGCAGCAAATTGTAGCGCTGGAAAACCAGGCCGAAGCGCTTTATGCCCAGCTGATCTCCGAATACTACCGCAAAAAGGCGGATAAATCACTCCTCATTCAGCAGGCCGAATCGGCTTACCAGGAGCTGGCCCCCTTACTGGCCGATTGCGACTCCTACAACCTGCACCTCTATACCGGGCTGCTGCGCATCAGTGTGCACACCGCAGCGGCTGATTTCGCCCGGGCGGCGGTCGTTTGCGACGAGATGATCGCTTTCTTTGAACAAAAAGACTATACCGCCAGCGTTCCACTACAGATCGCCTACTACCAAAAGATGGTCTGCCACTTTCAGTTGCGCAAGTTTGGCGAATTGTCCTCCTTCGTGGACCGCGGCCTGGAACTCTTGCAGGAGGGATCCTACAATTGGTTCAAATTCCAGGAAACGTACCTGTTGCTGGCCCTGCACACCGGGCAATACAGCGTGGCCTACGCAATTTACCAGCACGCCAGGGATCATGCCCGCTTCAGCTTACTCCCCGCAGAAGTGCAGGAATACTGGCGCATCCTGGCCGCCTACCTGCAATACCTGGCAGAACTGGGCGAAATTCCCGCCGCCGCCAACGACGAACGGTTTACCAAATTCAGGATCGGTCGGTTTATCAACCAAACACCGCTTTTTTCGAAGGACAAACGCGGCTTAAACGTGAGCATTCTTCTGGTCCAGATTCTTTTTCTCATTGCGCGAAACCGCTACGAGGAAACCGTGGACAAGATCGATGCCATCGAACAATACTGCCGCCGACACCTGTACCGGGAGGATACCCTGCGGGCATTCTATTTTATCAAAGCCCTTTTGGAGTTGCCCAAGAATTCCTTCCACAAAACAGCCGTAGAACGCCACGCTGCCCGGCACCTGGAACGGTTGGCACAGCACCCCCTGGAGGAAGCAGGGCAGGCCAACTTCCTGACGGAGATCATCCCCTTTGAAATTTTGTGGGAATACGTGGTCGGCCACTTGGAAAACAGGTTTTATTAAAAAAAGTACGTTTTATTTTGCATACATATGGAATTGTAATATATTTGTACCACCCAAGCAGAGTAAGAACACAAAAGCTATCTTACCTACCTTTTTGAACGCCCGCGCAAGCAATGTCAATTGTTGTGCATTCATCTGGCGTCCACCTACCTTTAAGTTGTATTGTCAGGTAAGTCCTGTTGTGGTCTGATCTCAGTGATTTAGATTACTCGTGGTATTTATCACCAGGGTATAAAGCTGATGCTGCTTGTGCCTAAGCTTCTTGAAGAAACACTATACTGACACAATTGGTACCATGTGTACCACCACGGGCGAGGTAGTTGTACCTGCGCCTGATTCCATGTTTATTATGCTTTTGACTTAATAACACGGCTACGTCCGTGGCTTTTTTAAACGGGATAAACAACATCACATGAAAAATTTACAGAAAAGACTGCCCCAGCAGCTAACGCCAACCAGTAGCAAGCGGATTATTATCGTGGAAACCATTGGTCCGCGCTAGTGGCGCTATGGGTTAGCCAGGGAGCCTTTCTCCTAGTGGTTGAACCAACTTCCTTGTGGAGGAATCAACTCCAATAGTTGATTCCTCCACATTTAGTTAATTATATATGCGTAAAATACATGTAAAACACAGTTGTATTTATTGTTATAAATAGCTTGTTAACAGTAGTTTGCAATTTTAATGTTTGTGTTATTTTAGTATTTAAGTACCAACAATATTTAATTATTTGTCGTTTTTTTCTGTCCAGTTGGGCTTATCTTTATCTTATTATTATAATCACATGAAAAAAGAGAATACCCTTTCAAAATAAAAGCATCAGTATAGTCAGTTCCCCCCTTGGCTACATTAGAATAAGTCCCTATTTTGAGTTTATCTTAGTAGGGATTTTTCTTTTTAAAAAACTACCTTAGTTGGACCGTGCTTTTTTTTATTAAACTAAGCTTGATTCAAATCATGGTTACGTGAAAAAAGCCAGCCCTCGCTTCCAGCAAGTTTTTAAGAATCACTTTGCTTCGTACCTTTTCCTATTCTCGTTTTTACGCTACACATTCACAAGTAATGCTCAGTCATCGAACCTGGTCTCGCTCAATGGCGGATCCTTGAGTTACACCCCCTTTGCGATGGAAGGGCAAACGAATGCCGTCAATGTTATTCCGGATTTTTCTTATGCTGATATTGGTCCACACCACCGCTGGGCAACTGGCCTGTTGTTTGACAATGTTCGTGGCGGAGCCATTAGGGTGCAAAATCGGGGTGCATCGGGGAGTGGCCACGGTTGGGCCGGTAATACGACCATGTTCTGGAACCTGCTGTCCTACGCTGACGATATTAAAGTCGAAAGCCCGCGGGGCGGCAAAAACTGGGGTATTGGCTGTGAAGGTATCCAGCAAACCGGAGCCGGACACTGGGAGCATTGGAACAATCACGTACAGCCTCGCAGTCTTTATTTGCAGCAGCTGGAGGATCGTTTAGGTGCCGGTGCGGTTGCCAATATCACCGTCCCGGAACAACGGAGTGGGGATATCTACGGCTTGCTGGACTCCTGGGCCGGAGGAGGAGATTTCGGAGAACCGGCCAGTACCCAAGTACTGTACGCAAGCGAAGATGCGTACGTTAGGGGCGATACGTATGCTAACACGAATTTCGGTTCAGACGGGCAATTGGTGATCAGAAATGATGGTGAGGGTAGTGGAGGCACCCGCAGAAGCTTTGTCAAGTTTAACCTCAGTGGCCTCACTGCTCCTGTTTACAACGTAAAACTCCGACTCCATGTCGCCAATGATGCCGATCCGCACCTGCGCTACGATCTGACGCCTAACGGAAGTCCCAGCGATCCCTGCGCCACAGCTCCACTCCCGGTAAGCTGGGGAAGTTATACGTAAGAGATTGGAGCCTTGCAGATGAACCTGGAAAACATACGTGGCCAACGGTTGCTTGAAATAAATTTCAAGCGACGGGAGGGCTTGAAATGAATTTCAAGCGACGGGGGGGCGGCCCTAATAGGAATATTTTCATTTTAAGGGGTGGCGACGTATCTTTGTGCAATGGCACGAATACTAGCAATTGATTACGGTAGCAAACGGACCGGATTGGCCGTGACGGATCCCCTGCAGATTATTGCGACGGGGCTGGATACGGTAGCTACGGCGGCCTTACTGGATTATTTGCAGGCTTATCTGGTGCGGGAAGAAGTGGAAACGGTGGTGATCGGGGAGCCTTCCCACGCGGACGGCAATCCTACCCAGTTGGTGCCACACATCAGGGGTTTGGTCAGGCAATTGCAAAAAATGTATCCTGCTTTGAACATTGTCCTACAGGATGAGCGTTTTACTTCGGTGTTGGCTAAGGAAGCCATCCTGAAAAGTGGTGCGAAACGCAAGCAGCGCCAGGACAAAGCCCTGGTGGATAAAATTGCAGCGGTCATTATTTTGCAGGAATACCTGGAGATACACAAATACCAATAGCAAACGAATAAATTACAAGGTTTTATGATATTGTCAGTTTATGCTTACGGCCAGCCGGTTTTGAAGAAGAAGGGGGAGCCCATTACTGCTGATTATCCCAATTTGGCGCAATTGATTGCGGACATGTGGGAAACGATGTACAAGGCGCCGGGGGTCGGCCTGGCGGCGCCACAGATAGGTTTGCCGATCCGCTTGTTCGTGGTGGATACCGAGCAAATTATGGATGATGACAAAGAGGGCCAGGGCATCAAGCAAGTGTTTATCAATGCCGAAAAGCTGGAAGAGACGGGGGAAGAATGGCCCTACGAAGAAGGCTGCCTGAGCATTCCTGATGTAACCGGGGAAGTGAACCGCCCGAAGATATTGCGGTTGCGCTGGCTGGACGAAAATTTCGTGGCGCACGAAGGCACTTTTGACGAGATGAACGCCCGGGTGATTCAGCACGAATACGACCACATCGAAGGCGTGCTTTTCATTGAGCAGCTGAAGCCCATCAAGCGGCGGCTGATTCAGCGCAAGCTAGAAAACATCAAGAAAGGCAAAATTAGTGTAGACTACAAGATGAAGTTTGTCTGAAGCAGCTTCCCTATAGCTCCTTCTTTTTCAATTCAGGGTGCGTTTCCAGGAAGCTTTGGTACAACCGGCTGCTGGCAACGAAGCGGATGCGCTGGCCAAAATGCCCTTCTTCCTTAAGGACAACGGTGACGACGGTGAACAGGAAGAAAGAACTGTCTTCCAGGTCTTCGATGTTGTGCCAGGGGTAGCGGAAGGTTTTGAAGTAGTTGGTGGCGTAGAGGAAATCGTCGTCGTATTCCACCCGTTTGAGGGGGAAGAGCAGGAAGTAGAAGAGGGCCAGCCCGCTAAAATAGAAAAACAAGGCACCGAGGCGGAAGCGCGTACTGCTCAGGCCAGCGGCCAACTCGTCGCCACTGATAAAAACAGCGAGCACCAGGGCGCCAAAAAAGACCAGCCAGAAGACGGGGACAAAGAACTTGAAGAAGAGGGTAAGGTTGGTAGATATCCGTTGCATAAAGCTATATTTTTAAGGACTCCCAGGCGGGAATTACCGGTTGGAAGCAAAAGCTATCCAACCGGTTCTTGTTTTATGGGTGGTGGCCGGCATTGCTTTATTCCAAGCTCTGCTGGTGCTTTTTCTCGGCCCGGAGGGCGACGAAAATGCTGATCTCGTAGAGGATATAGAGCGGGATGCCAATCAGGAACTGGGTCACGACGTCGGGCGGTGTCAGGATGGCTGCTACCATGAGGATGCCCACAATGGCGTGGCGGCGGTACTGGCGCATGGTGGCTCCGGTAAGCAGGCCCATTTTGGCCAGGAAGTGCACCACGATCGGCAATTCAAAGATCAAGCCAGCTGGTAAGGTGAACATGACCATGTAGAGGACGAAAGAATCGAGGGTCGGGTTGTTGGCCACCGTGGGTGATGCGGTAAAACCCATGAGAAAGTTGATGGCAAAGGGGGCGACAATGAAAAAGCCAAACAAAATACCCGTCAGGAATAATGCTGAGCAGATGAAAACGATGCCGCGGGTGATTTTTTGTTCTTCGGGATAGAGCCCGGGGGCTACAAACCGCCAGATCTCGTAAAAAACATAGGGGAAAGCGATGACGAAGCCACCGATGAAACACATCTTAATGGTGGTGATGAATTGCTCGGCAAAGTTGACGGCCTGGATCTTGAATTCTGGCAGGGTCATGCACAGGGCGTCGCCAGCGCCAATTTTTTGCGACAGGTCACAAAACCAGCGGTACGCTATGAAGTCGTTGGACGCTGGCCCGAGGATAATATTGTTGAAATACCAGTTGTGGAAGATGAACAGAATGATCCACCCTACGGTAATTGCAATGAGCGACCGAATGATGTGCCAGCGCAGTTCTTCGAGGTGATCGAGGAAAGACATCTCTTGTTCTTTCTTCGGCTGGAGCTCCCCATCCCGCCATTCGTATTGCTCAATATCTGCTTGATCCAGTGCCATATCAAAGTTGGGTTGGTGGGGTTATGTTTTTTTAAGGCCGCTCAGCAGCAGTTTCGAAACTTCCTGGCCAATGATGGCCACCGATTTGGAACGGTTGGGGCGGTACCAGTCATAGATCCAACGCAGCGACGAGAGCACGGTGTACATGGCAATGGTCGGATCTGCGTCGCGGAATATCCCCTGATCGATTCCCGCCTGGATGATGGCCCGGAAGCGATTTTCGTAGCGCTTGCGCAGCTGCACAAACTCGGTGAGGTAGGGTTCTTCGAGGTGGCGCCACTCGTCGTTGAAGGAAGTGATGGAGGTGGCGTCGCTGGTGGCTACGATTAGGTGGTGTTGGATCAGTTGTTCCAGTTGTTCGGCGGGGGTAGCGTACTCTTTTTCGATATTTTCGATGCCAGCCAAAAAATGGTTGGCATTTTGAAAGCAAATCTCCCGCAGGAGTTCCTGCTTGCTGTTGATGTGGTTGTACAAACTGGACGCCTGCAGGTGGACCGCTTTGGCGAGGTCGCGCATGGAGGTGGCAGAATAGCCACGGTCGCGGAACAAGCGGGCCGCCGCCTCCATAATGACTTGCTTTTTAGGAATGTCTGCTTCGGCCATAACCGGCGTTACTAATTAGATACACAAAGATAAGCAACGGGCCGCTAAAAAGTTGGGCTTTCGACCAGCAGTTAACGCTTTATTCTTGTCCTGCCACTTAAACATCAAAATTGACGACCAGCCGGTCGCTGGTGGGTAGGGCCTGGCAGGTGAGCACAAATCCGGCGGCCACTTCCTCGGGCTCCAGGGCGTAGTTGATGGCCATTTCGGCGCTACCGGCGGTTATTTGGGCCCGACAGGTGCAACACACCCCGCCTTTGCAGGCAAAAGGCAGGTCGGCGCCGTTGCGCAAAGCGGCATCCAGGATCTTTTCTTCGGGATCTGTCATGACAAAAGAAAAGGTGTTGCCATCCCGCTGGATACTTACTTCAGTGTGAAAGTCGCTGCGGCTCACTTGCGGCCGGACTTTTTTAACGGGCGGCTTAGTGGTTCCGAACAGCTCGAGGTGGATGTGTTTGCGGTCGACACCCTGGCTGAGGAGCTCCTCACGTACTTCCAGGATCATTTCTTCGGGGCCGCAGAGAAAGAAGTCATCGACGGCGGTGGGTTGGAATAGCTTTTCGCAAAACAGGTGGCACCGCTCGCGGGTAATACGCCCGCTGAACAGGTCGCTGCCCGTATGTTCCTGGCTGAGGAGGTAGTAAACGCTCAGGCGTTGCAGGTAGGTGTTCTTCAATCCCTCGATGGCCTCGCGAAAGATGATGCTTTCGGTGCGTTGGTTGCCGTAAAAAAGAGTGAAGCGGCTGTGTGGTTCTACCGCCAGGATGGTTTTCATAATGGAAAAAACCGGCGTGATTCCGCTACCGGCGGCAAAAGCCACGTAGTGTTTGCGGTTGGCGGGGTCGAGCGGGGTATAGAATCGCCCCTCGGGCGGCATCACCTCCAGGGTGTCGCCGACCTGGAGGGCCTGATTGGCAAAAGTGGAAAAACGACCACCTGGTACCGCTTTGATGGCTACCCGCAACTCGTGCTCCAGTGGACTGGCGCACAGCGAGTAGGAACGGCGTACTTCTTCGCCCGCCAGCTGGGTGCGCAGGGTGATGTACTGGCCTTGGGTAAATTGGAATTGCGCTGCCAGTTCGGCGGGAACTGCCAGGGCTACGGAAACACAATCGGCGGTTTCCCGACGAATATCCTGCACCGTTAAGGGATAAAATTGCGACATAAGGTATGCGAATGAACGTTCGTTCGCAAAAATACACACCTGGAAGCAAACGGCGTAGCAAAATTGAGAATAAAAAAAACGCCTTGCAGCTACCGCCAGGGTAGGTGCAAGGCGCGGCGAACAAGCGTAACCGGAGTTAGGCTTACTGCTGCGGCGTCAGGTCGTTGACGTGCTTGGTCAGGCTGCTCTTCAGGTTGGACGCCTTATTGACGTGCCAGGTGTTGCGCTTGGCCAGGCTGTCGATCATACTGATCACCTTGGGCAGGAAGGTTTGTGCTTCGGTAGCATCTTCCATTTCACGTAGCTTGGTAATAGCAGTACGTGCTGATTTCTTGTAGTAACGGTTGCGTAAACGCTTGACAGCGTCTTGACGGATACGTTTCTTAGCTGATTTATGATGTGCCATACGCTTGGATGCGGATTTTTCTTTTCTTTAATTTTTTCGGTTGGCAAAGGTAACACTATTCGTGAAACGGCGGAAGCCTTTTTTGTTTTTTTTCAAAAAAGGTTCCAGCGTGGTACATTTTGCCACCTTGGTGTATCTTAGAACCGTGGTAAGGATGCTACACCGCACAAATTTAAACGATTAAACTGGATATATTATGAGAAAAATTATTTTCGTTGCGCTACTCGTACTTTTTCCACCGCTTACGGCCACGCGCAACTCTGGCTGGAACTGGGTCCCAAGGCCAGTTTTGGCCCTGCTGGCTATTACAATTCCACCCTGGCCAACGATGCCCAGCACGACTATAGCCTGAGCATGGCTTTCACCTACGGTGGGGTACTGGGCCTGAACATTGGCGACTACCACGGCCTCAACTTCGAAGTCATGACGGGCACCTACTTCCAGGATATCACCTACCGCCCTGACGTCAGCACTGCGCAGCGCAACAGCCTGGAGTGGGATGTGCTCGATCTCTATGCCCTCTATCGCTACTACCCGGAGTCGGGGATGTACCTGGAACTGGGCCCTAAGTATACCCTGATTCAAGGCATCAGCCCGACCACGGGTATCCAACCGGTAAGCACCCAAGGCGGCCCGTACGAAGACAATTACATTTCTGGGGTGCTGGGCCTGGGGGCATTCCTGTCGGGCTCGGAAGCACTGGTCTTCAAGGCAGGGCTGCGTTTCGAATACGGCTTCACCGACCTTGTTTCTGCCGAAGGCATGGCCAATGGCTATCCTTCCATCAGCAGCAGTCTCACCGATCAGGGGCGTACCACGCCCTACCGCGTAAGCTTTGGCCTGGAATTGTCCTTCGGCGTCGGCGGCATCGCCAAGGGCGCCTGTGGCCGCCGGGGCTTTGTGCTGGGCAACGGGTACCAGTGAGCGGAAGCGTGTAAAAGTGTAAAGGTTGGGTAGGTGTAAAAGGGTCAAGTGTAAAGGTTGGGTAGGTGTAAAAGGGTCAAGTGTAAAGGTTGGGTAGGTGTAAGGGTGTAAACGGGAAAGTCACTTCCGCTTTTACACTTTTACACCCTTACACTTTTACACCCTTACACTTTTACACCCTTACACTTTTACACCCTTACACTTTTACACCCTTACACTTTTACACCCTTACACTTTTACACCCTTACACTTTTACACTTCTCAAAAACCACTTCTCAAAGCTTCTCCCGCAAAAACTGCCCCGTATAAGATTCCTCCACCAGGACGAGGTCTTCCGGGCGGCCCTGGAAGACCAGGTGACCGCCGGCGTCGCCACCTTCTGGGCCCAGGTCCAGCAGCCAGTCGGCGCATTTGATCACTTCCAGGTTGTGTTCCACCACCAGTACGGTGTGGCCCTTTTCTACGAGCGCGTTGAAAGCGCCGAGCAGCTTGCGGATATCGTGAAAGTGCAGGCCGGTCGTCGGTTCGTCAAAGATAAAGAAGACGTGGTCTTTGCTGCTTTCCTTACCCAGGTAGCTGGCCAGCTTTACGCGCTGGGCCTCGCCACCCGAGAGGGTAGAGGAGGCCTGTCCTAACTTTACGTAACCCAGGCCCACGTCGGAGAGGGGCTGAATTTTCGCGATCAGGTCATCGTGGTCGGCAAAGAATTCCAGGGCCTCTTCAATGCTGAGGTTGAGGATATCGAAAATATTTTTGCCCTGGTAGCGGACTTCCAGCACTTCGGCTTTGAAGCGCTTGCCGTGGCAGGTTTCGCATTCCAGGTGAATGTCGGCCAGGAACTGCATTTCCACCACCTGCTCGCCTTCGCCGTTGCAGTCGCTACAGCGACCGCCTTCGACGTTGAACGAGAAGTGGCCCGGCTTGTAGCCCCTGATCTTGGCCAGCTGTTGGTTGGCCATCAGGGTGCGGATGATATCGTAAGCCTTGACGTAGGTGATGGGGTTGGAGCGCGACGACTTGCCAATGGGGCTCTGGTTGACCAATTCTATTTGGGTGATCATGTTCACTTCGCCCTCCAGGGCCCGGTACACGCCCGGCGACTTGCTGTACGTGCCCTCCAGGTGTTTTTTCAACGCCCGGTAGATGATGTCTTTGACCAGGCTGGTTTTGCCGCTACCCGATACGCCCGTCACCACGGTGATGGCGTGTAGTGGGATGTCGACGTCGATATTTTTCAGGTTGTGCTGGCGGGCGCCGCGCACGCGCAGAAAATTGCTTACGGGTCGGCGCTGCTCGGGCACGGGAATCTGCATGCGGCCGCTCATGTACTTGGTGGTCAGGCTTTCGGTAGCCTCGTGGTAGATGTCGCTGTAGGGGCCGGCAAAGACCACCTCGCCGCCGTGGATGCCCGCTGCGGGGCCAATGTCGATGAGGTAATCGGCGCTCTTGATCACATCTTCCTCGTGTTCCACCACGACGACGGTGTTGCCCAGGTCGCGCAGCCGGTACAGTACGCCTACCAGCCGGTGGGTATCGCGGGGGTGCAGCCCGATGCTCGGTTCGTCGAGCAGGTACATGGAGCTGGTCAGGTTGCTGCCCAGGGTACGGGTGAGGTTGATGCGTTGGGTTTCGCCACCGCTGAGGCTGTTCGACAGGCGCGTCAGCGTCAGGTAACCCAGGCCCAGGTCTACCATAAATTGCAGGCGGTTATTGATTTCCAGCAGCAGGCGACGGCCCACTTTGCTGTCGTTCTCGTTCAGTTCCAGGTCAGCAAAATGCTGCAACAGTTCCTGGATGGGCATGTCTACGAGGTCGGCAATGGGTTTACCTGCTACCAGCACGTAGTTGGCTTCGGCCCGCAGGCGGCTGCCTTCGCATTCGGGGCACAGCGTACGGCCGCGGTAGCGGGCCAGCATCACCCGGTTCTGGATCTTGTAGAGTTTGGCTTCGAGTTCGGCAAAGAAGGAGTTGATGCCGTCGAAGAGGCCGTTGCCGCGCCACAGCAGGCGCTGTTCGGCGCGGGTGAGGTCCTGGTAGGGGGTGTGCACAGGAAAGTCCACCTGGTGCGCAACCTCGATGAAAGCGTCCAGCCACTGCCCGAATTTGTCACCCTTCCAGCAGGCTACCGCCCCGTCGAAGATGCTCAGCGACGGATCGGGGATTACCTTGTGCTCGTCGATACCCATGACCATGCTGAAGCCCTCGCACTTGGGGCAGGCGCCGTAGGGGTTGTTGAAGTTAAACAACTGGGGGCTGGGCTCCAGGAAGAGCATGCCGTCGAGTTCGAAGCGGTTGTTGAAGGTGCGCTCCTCGCCATCGACCACCACCACCCGGCAGTCGCCTTCGCTTTCGTAGAAGGCGGTCTGCACCGAGTCGGCAATGCGTTTGGTATTTTCTTCGTCAGCGGGCTTGATCACAAAGCGATCCACGAGGATGAGTAGTTCTTGCTTTTGGGCGCTCAGCTGTTCTTTCAGAAACGGCTTGCCCGTTTCCAGCAACTCCTGAATGTCTTGAAGCTCGCCGTCCCAGCGCACACGGGTGAAGCCTTTTTGCAGCAGCAGTTGCAGTTCGGCGCCCATGATCCGGTCCTGGTATTTGGTGGGTGGGTGGGCGTAGAGCAGTACCTTGGTATCGGCGGGCAGTTGCAGGAGGTAGTCGACGACGTCGGATACCTCGTGTTTCTTCACCTCCTGGCCGGAGACCGGCGAAAACGTGCGCCCCACCCGCGCGTAGAACAGCCGCAGGAAGTCGTACACTTCGGTCAGCGTGCCCACGGTGGAGCGGGCATTGGAGGTGCTCACCTTCTGCTCAATGGCGATGGCCGGGCAGATGCCGCGGATGTAGTCTACGTCCGGCTTCTTCATCCGCATCAGGAACTGGCGTGCGTACGACGACAAACTCTCCACGTAGCGGCGCTGCCCCTCGGCGAAGAGGGTGTCCATGGTGATCGACGATTTGCCCGAACCGGAAACGCCCGTCACCACCACCAGTTTGTTCTTGGGGATTTCCAGGCTGATGTTTTTCAAATTATTGGCCCGGGCTCCTTTTATGAAAATAGCGGTGCGCAGGGCTGCTTTTTCGGCGGCGTGCTCCTCCGGTGTACGTACTGAACTCATGCTTTGGTATTGGTCTGCAATGAACAACAAAGATACGCGCTTTGGGTTGGGTTTCGCAGGGAAATTGTTCCCACCGCACCAGTTGGGGCGCTGGAAATGGCAACAACCAGGAGGACGTCTTTTCGCAAGTGGCCGAAAAGCTGCTTCCATAAAGGAGCTGGCGAGTGGTGCAGCATCCTGAATTTCTTTTAATTTTACGCTACAATTTCAGGAGCAAACAGACCATGAAGCTTTTTATTAAAATTTTATCCTCCATCACCTGCCTCGCCTTGCTGGCCATCGGTGGGCTGTACGCGTTTACCCGGCTGTACGACTTTCCCGAAAGTCAGCCCTTCAGCGGCGACCAACTGTACAACCCCTACCTGGGTATCGCCGGTGTGGACCCCCTAAAGTGCAACTGGCACGCCCATACCACCGCCTGGGGTGGCCTGACCAATGGCCACGATTCCGGTCCGGAAATGATTGCCGCTTACACGGGCCGCGGGTACGATATCACCGGGATATCCAATTATCACGATATCGATGAGCACCTCAAACACACCAACCGGCTCTACATGCCCAATTATGAACACGGTTACAATGTGTTCAAGGCCCACAAATTGGCCCTGAATGCAGCGCGCGTCTCCTACCTGGATTTTCCCCTCTTTCAGTTGCCTTCCCACAAGCAACACATTTTAGAACTGCTCAACGACAACGGGGCGACGCCCATCATTGCCCACCCGGAATTTTTGCACGGCCATTCGCTTTACGACCTCAAGCACCTCGTGAATTATTCCCTGCTGGAGGTGCTGAATCACTACCGCATTTCCGACAAAAGCTGGGACGTGGCCCTGTCTGCCGGGCATCCGGTCTACGTCAATGCCAGTGATGATACCCACGACCTGGTCAAGGAACTGACCTTTCAGCGCTTCACCATGGTCTTTAGTCCGGAAAAATCAGTCGACGCGGTGCTGTCCGCCATGACCACCGGCGCGGCCTACGGGGTGGATGCCTGGGCCGGGCAACAAAGCCTGTTTCTGGTGCGCTCCCGGGAGATAGCCAATGGCTTTGTCCACTATTTTCAGGAGCCCGCTGGTCGCATTACCGTCATTGGTCAGGACGGTAAGGTGCTGCAGCAAACCCTGAACGCCGACTCCGTTCGCTACCAATTCTCGCCCACCGATACCTACGCCCGTGTATTTGCCGAAGGCAAAACCAGCGCCTTGTACCTGAATCCGGTATTTCGGTATGCGGGCGCTGCGGTGCCCACCAACTACGCACCAGCCCTCCGGGTCAATTATTTCAAAACCGGGATCTTCCGGATAGCGGTCTTTTTGGTGTGTGGTGGTATCCTGTGGCGTTGGACCTTAATAATCAAGCGGTAAAATGAAAACAACTCATAGGAGCACCTCGTACTACCTGGGCGTTACGGCGCTGTTGTCCTTGTCCTACTTCTTGCTGTTGGGCTACAACCACCTCTTTGATTGGGACGAAATCAACTTTGCCGAATGCGCCCGGGAGATGCTGATCACCGGCGACTGGCTGACACCCCGGATCGTTTTTTTGCCATTTCACGAAAAGCCACCCTTCTATATCTGGTTGCAGGCGGCCGCCATGTACACCTTGGGGGTAGGGGAATGGGCCGCCAGGTTTCCCAATGCCGTCTTTGGCGGGCTTACCCTGTTTACCTTGTTTTTTATGGGGAAATGCTACCGCAACACCCGTTTTGGCATCATTTGGGTGCTCTTGTACTACGGTGCGCTGCTGCCCCATTTTTACTTCAAATCGGGCATTATCGATCCGGTGTTCAACTACTTCATTTTTGTTTCGATCTACTGTTTTGTCCAGGGCATGGCGGCTGGATCTGCTTCCCCGCCCGCGAAGGGTACGTCGGGGCTGCCCTGGTTTTTGGCGGCGGGCCTGTTGAACGCCCTGGCCGTGCTGACGAAGGGCCCCGTTGGGTTGCTGCTCTTTGGCCTCACGGTAGGTGGCTACCTGTTGTGGAACCGGGGGCAGGGCTTCCCCCGTTGGTCGGGCTTGCTGGTGTTTGCGCTGGCCTGGCTGTTGCCGTTGGCTACGTGGCTGTCGCTGGATGTTTTTTACCACGGGATTGAAAAGACTTACGCCTTCCTGAATTACCAGATCGAATTGTTCTCCAAGCCAGTAGCGGGGCACCAGCAGCCTTTTTACTACCATTTTCTGGTGGTGCTGTTGGGCTGTTTTCCCATGTCGTTTATGGCGCTGCCGCAACTCTTCAAAAAGCCAGCGGGCGCTTCCGATGGCTTTGCGCAATGGCAGTTCCTCCTGTTTTGGGTGGTATTGGTGTTGTTCAGCATCGTGTCTACCAAAATTGTCCACTACTCCTCCCTGGCCTATTTGCCGCTTTCTTTCTTTGCGGCGCAGTACGTCTTTGGGCTGCTGGAACAGGGGGTGGCGATGCCCCGCTGGTTGCGCCGGGCCATCCTGGTCTTTGGCAGCATCCTGGGTGGTGCCATCGCCTTGTTGCCGGTGGTGGGCAGGCACAAGGAGCTTTTGGTGGAGCTGTTGCAGCGGGATGTGCTGACCGTCGCCTCCCTCCAGACCGAGGTGCATTGGACGGGGTGGGAATCGTTCATTGGTCTCGGATTCGCTGCCGGGGTAATCCTGGCGGTTTATCATTTCAAACGCCGCAACATCCTGTCCGGACTCAGCGTGCTGGGCTTGGCGACCTTTTTGCTGCTGCTGACCGCCAACTTATGGGTGGTACCCAAAATAGCGGTCTACAGCCAGGGGCCAGCCGTTGCCTTTTACGAGACGTTGCAAAACCAGGAGGTGTACGTGGCGCCCTACGGGTTCAAGAGCTACGCGCACCTGTTTTATGCGCGCCAGCAGCCCAAAGCCAACAGCCAATACCGCGACCAGGAATGGCTGCTCCACGGCGACATCGACAGGCCCGTGTACCTGGTCAGCAAGGCCAACAATACCCTGCTGGATGGCAACCCCAACTTTCAGCTGTTGGGGGTGGATGGGGCGTTTCGGTTTTATCTTCGGGAGGTGGGGGAGTAGGGGGGGTGTTGTTTTTTTGAAAATTGACGGTATAACTCCAAGGTGCTTTGTATGACCTCATACGTTATTATAAGACAGCATACTTGTTAAGCAGCATATTTCATAAAAACCCAGCAATTGAACGAATTAACGTAAATTCGTTCAAATAATTGAATGAATTAACGTAAATTCGTTCAAAACAAGGATATGGACTTCATTGCTCGAGCGGTTGAATCCCAAGTTGTAAAATACTTGAAGCCAAATAAGGTCGTCGTGCTACTGGGCCCAAGAAGGGTGGGGAAAACTGTTTTAATTAAGAAAATCCTCTCCGAAACGGTTGAGCCCTATCAGTTTTTAAACGGTGAAGACATTGGTACGAAAGAACTTTTCGAAAGAAGAAGTATAGCGTCCTTAGCGAAAATCCTGGGTGGTAAAAAACTACTTGTTATTGATGAAGCCCAAAAAATTCCCGACATTGGAAATGCGCTTAAATTAATGGTTGACGAAATAGAGGGCTTGAAGGTATTAATTACAGGCTCTTCCGCATTTGATGTGGAAAACTATACCGGAGAACCCTTGACTGGACGAAAGACTACCTTTAAAATTTTTGCCATTTCCGAGGGTGAACTTCTTCCCCGAGAGTCTTTGCCCGGAAAGAAAGACAAGCTACATGATCGGCTTATCTTTGGCAACTATCCCGAGTTGTTTCAACTTGAAACAGACGAGGAGAAAGCCCTTTATCTCCGAGACTTGGTTAATTCCTATCTACTCAAAGATATTTTGACTTTTGAAACCATCCGCAATTCGGATAAGATAATTGATCTGCTGCGGCTGGTCGCATTCCAGGTTGGGAGCGAGGTGAAAATCACAGAATTGGCTAACGCACTGCAAATTAGCAGAAATACGGTTGATAAATACCTGGATTTACTCACCAAAGTCTTTATCCTACAAAAGGTAGGTGGCTTTAGTAGAAACCTTAGAAAAGAGGTTAATAAGAGCAGTAAGTACTACTTTCTGGATAACGGAATTCGCAATATGCTGATTGGTAATTTGAACCCCATCCACCTGAGAAATGATAGGGGAATCCTTTGGGAGAACTATATGGTGGCTGAAAGAATAAAGTTTCAGCACTATTCCAATATGCTGGTATACAATTACTTCTGGCGAACTTATGACCAACAAGAAATTGACTGGGTTGAAGACAGAGGCGGGAAGCTGTATGGATACGAATTCAAGTGGAATGAAAAGAAAACCCCTTCCGCCCCCAGCGGCTGGAAAAACAACTACCCTGATGCCAGCTTTGAAGTAGTGAATCCTGAAAATTATTTGGAATGGGTGAGTTAAAGGGTCGGCGAATAATAACTTCTCCCAAGCCTAAGCACTGGCTTCTTGAGGGGCAGTTTCCTGGCGAATGCTACTCGACGCGAAGCTTGCAGACCATTTTTCGGCGCGCGAAAGAAAAGGCAGGCATCAGCAAGCGTGTGAGTTTTCATTCCTTGCGCCACAGTTATGCGACCCACTTGTTAGAATCGGGCACGGATGTGCGCCTGATACAGGAATTGTTGGGCATTCCGAGGCCTTGTTGCACGAATAGGGGATAAATAAAGTGGGTCAGGCGTTGTATCTTTGGTTTACTACAACTAAAGCAACAACAAAAA
>PZPC01000113.1 GCA_003045895.1 Bacteroidota bacterium | reverse complement strand
GCCATGCTTCAGCGTGAGCTTGCCAAGCTTTAGCGTGAGCTTGCCAAGCTTTAGCATGAGCTTGCCAAGCTTTAGCATGAGCTTGCCAAGCTTTAGCATGGCCTAAACATGTCCAGGTAGGCAAATAAAATGCGGCGCCATAAATGACGCTGAACCAGCGACCAACGCCAACCCTCCAGCACCGAAGCCTACCGAACCAACAATCAGGCAGCGCCGAACACGGCGGTGACAAAATATCATCCGTTGAGAACCTGTTTTTTAATCTAAAACGTTTATCTTTATGTAAGTACAACCTTGTCAATCAAAACCTAAGATCATGGGTGTCGACGTGATGAAGCAGCAGTTAATCGAGCGGATCCAGAATGGGGACGAGCAACTTATCCGGGTCATGTTCGCGGTGAGTGAGGCTTTGGAGGGAGAGATTAGTGAAGAAGAAGCCTTGACTATCTTACCACCTCCTGGATCACGTATTACAATGGACGAACTCATTGCTGAAATCGAAGAAGCAGATGCTGAAATCGACCGTGGGGAGTTCCTGACTTCTGAAGAACTGGAAGAGGAAATGGAACAGTGGTAGGAAAGCTTTTTAAAGTAGTCTTCTCCCGAAAGTCTCAGAAGCAACTAAAGGATATATCAGACTACGTTGCCAAAAATGCTTCCCCTACTCAAGCCCGAAAAGTTAGACGAGCTATTAAAAAAGCCGGTGATAACTTGGCTCACTTACCAAAAAGTAAACCGATCCTTCCAGGTACAGAACATCTGCCAAAACAAATCCGCTACACTAAGAAATGGTCTTTTAAGATCATCTTTCGAGTACTCAAATCCGTGGGTATTGTTCGTGTCTTGGGCATTAGACACGACAAGGAAGCCCCTGATGATATCAAGGGTAATCTATAAGCGAAAGCCTGATCCGCACCTGCCTGCCCGCTCGTGCTCTCGTGGCCGCGCAGGTAGGGCGCCCGCTGCCTACACCTCCTCACGTCGGTTCCGGCTTTGTCGCCTGGTCAATCCCTGCTCCCGACCGGTAATTTTAGAGGCCCTAAAACAACGGGATACCTTGTCTGTATTGGCGCAAAAGTACAAGGTGCAGCCGCAGCAAATCACTACCAGAAATCAATTTTTTTCCGTACCTAGCTTCCGCACAACAGCCCCAGCCGATCATGGTTCCACCCACGTCTAAATACCCCATTCTTTACGAGATTAATACCCGCATCTGGCGACAGCGCTTTGGCGCTGCTACGCGCCTGCTGGATATCCCCGACACCTACTGGCAACAGCTGGCGGCCCTGGGGGTCGATTACGTGTGGCTGATGGGGGTGTGGCAAACGGGCCCCAATATCCTCCACTACGCCCTGGATGCGGGCTTGCAGCAGGCCTACCAGCAGGCATTGCCCGACTGGCAGGAGGCCGACATCGTGGGCTCGCCCTACGCCATCGACCACTACGTGCTGCACCCCGACCTGGGCGCCGCGGGCGACCTCGTACGCCTCAAGAAAAGGCTCCACGCGGTGGGCTTGCGCCTGATGCTGGATTTTGTGCCCAACCACTTTCACGCCGAAACGAGCCTGCTCCGCACGCATCCGGAGATTTTCCTGGAAGTGACTCCTGACTACTTACAGCGCGATCCCCAAACCTACTACCAGCCGCCGGGACTGAACGGCCGCGTCTTCGCCCACGGCAAGGATCCTTATTTTGCGGCCTGGCAGGATACCGTGCAGGTCAACTACGCTGCGCCTGCCGCCCGTGAATTTATGGGTGACCTGCTCCTGCAACTCGCCGAACAGTGCGACGGCCTGCGCTGCGACATGGCCATGCTGGCACTTCCCAACGTGCTGGCACAAACCTGGGGCAACGCCCTGACGACACCCCACGGTGAGCGCGCCGATTTTTGGCCCGCAGCCATCCAGCGCATCCGGGAGCGCTATCCGAACTTCGTCTTTCTCGCCGAAGTGTACTGGAACCTGGAATGGATGCTGCAGGAACAGGGCTTCGACTACACCTACGACAAGCGCCTGCTCGACCGCATCCACCAGGGCAATACCCAGGCCATCCGCGAGCACCTGTGGGCGGGAACCGATTTTCAGCGCCGCTCGGCCCGCTTCCTCGAAAACCACGACGAAGACCGGATCCGGAGCGTACTGCCTACCGATCAGGCACAGGCGGCCGCCCTCATCACCTATACCATTCCGGGGCTGCGGTTCTTCTTTCAGGGACAGTGGGAGGGGCGGCGGGTACGCGTGCCCGTGCAATTGGGTCGCGAACCCCTGGAACAGGAGGCCACCAACGACCGCCTCTTCCTGGGCGCTATTCCGCTGGCCCAACTCCCCGCTTTTGCCCCGGTCAGCCTCTCCACGGCTGCTTTTTACGATTACCTGCTGCAGCTCCTGCGCGAACCCACCCTCCAACAAGGCCACTGGGAGATGCTCGAACTCGGTAACACGGCCATCCTGAGTTGGGAGTGGCGCTGGAAAGACCGCCGTTTCCTCATCGTTATCAACCATGGCACGGGGGTAGCCGAAGTGGCCTTGCCCAGCCTCTCTGCTGGCGCGTGGCAGCACTATCAGGGTGAGCTCGTCAGCGCTGGTCCGCAACGGCTGATGGGTTTTCGGTGGTTGGTGTTGCACACGACGGGCTAGTAGGCTGACTCCAAGTGTAAAAAACATTATTTTTGATCTTTTCAAATCAAGGCACCATGCGCAACCTATTGCTCCTTTTCTTTCTCCTGGTACTTCACCTCCTCCAGCTGCCAGCCCAGCGCAATGTGCTGGAGAAGCTGATCAACGACCAGCGCGCGCAGTTTGGCGACTGGGCAAAGGACCCTGATGCCTACGACGTGCAGGTGCTCTACACCCAGATCGACCGCGACGCCCAGGGGCAACCCCACTTTACCACTTACCGCTACGGGGTCGATCCCAACCGGTATTTCTACCCGGCCAGTACCGTCAAGATGCCCGCCGCTTTTATGGCGCTAGAGAAACTGAATGAATTGGGGATTGTGGGGTTGGATAAATACACGGCCATGCAAAACCTCGCCGGACGGGCGCCCCAGACCGCCGCTCTGGCCGATGGTACGGCCGAAAATTTTCTGCCCTCCGTCGCCCACTACGTGCGCAAGATCTTCCTCGTCAGCGACAACGACGCCTACAACCGCCTCTACGAATTCCTGGGCCAACGGTACTTCAACGAGCGCCTCCGCGCCAAGGGTTTCACTGATACGCGCATCATCCACCGCCTGTCGGTACCCGGCTACGATACGCTCGGCAACCGCTACACCAACCCGGTGCGTTTCTTCAACGAGCGCGAGACGCTCTACCAACAGGGCGAAGTTTACAGCCAGTTCTATGACGATTTTGGCTTGTCGCAACAACACCGGGGCGTAGGCTACCTGGATGAAAACGAAGCAAGGGTAGACGAACCTTTCGATTTCAGTTATAAAAACTACGTGTCCGTACAAGACCTCCACGACCTGCTGAAAGCCGTGATCTTTCCCCAGGCAGTGAGCGAAAAAGAACGCTTCAACCTGACGGCCGACGACTACGCCTGGCTGTACCGGGCCATGGCGGAATTCCCCCGCGAGAGCACCTTCCCCGCCTACCGCGAACCCGACCACTTTGAACCCGACAACTACGTAAAATTCTGGCTCTACGGCGACCAAAAGGACAGCACCTTCCAGCTTCCTGAAAATATGCGCATCCTCAACAAGGTGGGCTGGGCCTACGGCTTTCTTACCGACGCGGCCTACATCGTGGACCTGGACGCGGGCGTGGAGTTTTTCCTCGTGGGCACCATTCACGTCAATGCCAACCAGACCTACAATGACGGCATTTATGAATACGACGAAAAAGGACTGCCTTTCTTCGGCGAGTTGGGCCGGGCCGTATACGACCACGAGCGGCAGCGCAAGCGCCGCCACGCGCCCGACCTGTCGTGGTTGACCAACTTATTGAATCCGCAAAAATAGCCTGTAACGAGGTAAAAAGACTACCCTTCCGCCATGGCGTCCAGCACTTGAGCGGCGTGGTCGGTGGTTTTTACTTTGGTGATGATCTTGGCGATATTGCCCGCTTCGTCGATCACGAAGGTGAAGCGGTGTACCCCATCGTAGCTGCGACCCATGAACTTCTTGGGCCCCCAGGCGCCAAAGGCCTGCAGTACGCTCTTATCTTCGTCGGCCAACAAGTCGAAAGGCAGTTCGTACTTGTTGATAAATTTCTGGTGCTTGGCTACGCCGTCGGGGCTGACGCCCAGAATTTCGTAACCTTTCTCGCGCAGTTCCGCATAGCCATCGCGCAAGCTGCAAGCCTCGGCCGTACAGCCGGGGGTATCGTCTTTGGGGTAGAAATAGATGACGAGTTTCTTGCCAGCGTAGTCGGCCAGGGATACGGGTTTGCCATTGGACAAGGTTCCGGAAAAATTGGGGGCGGCATCGCCTTCTTTGAGATGGGTCATAATATTGAAATAATGTTGTAGCCTTTGTAACAACGAAAAAAAAAATTTGTTTTTTTTATCGCCCCTAAATCAGACCGCGCGCCTTCAGTTCCAGGTATTTATTGATGGTATTCATCGACAAATCTTCCGGCCGGGTGAGCACGGCCTGAATGCCGTACTGGCGGAGTTTTTGGACCATGGCACTCTTTTCGGCCAGGAACTTGCGGGCAATGGTCTGCTGGTAGATACCTTCCACCGAGGTGGCCGGTTCGTTGACGAAATCGCCGATGGTGGTATTCTCAAAGAAAACGACCACCAGCAAGTGGAACGCGCTGATGCGCCGCAGGATGGGCAATACCCGGTCGAGGGCATACATGCTTTCGAAGTTGGTGAACAACACGAGCAGGCTGCGTCCGCTGATGAGCTTGCGGGCAAAATAATAGAGCAGCTCGTAGTTGGCCTCGGTAGTGCGTTCTTGCTCCTTGTAGAGGGTTTGCAGGATTTTACTCAGCTGTGCGGCCTTGCTGTCGGCTTTGAGGACGGCGCCAATCTTGTCGGAGAAGGTGAGCAGCCCGGCGCGGTCGTGCTTTTTGAGGGCGATATTGGAGAGCACCAGGCTGGTGTTGATGGCGTGATCCATGAGGGTCAGGTCGTCGAAAGGCATGCGCATGACCCGGCTCTTGTCGATGAGGCAGTAGATTTGCTGGGCGCGTTCGTCTTCGTACTGGTTGACCATGAGCTGGCCGCGGCGGCCGGTCGCTTTCCAGTTGACGCTGCGGTAATCGTCGCCGCGCACGTAATTTTTGATCTGGTCAAACTCGTAGCTGTGGCCAATGCGGCGCATCTGCTTGATGCCCCCGGGCTGGCTGATGCGCTCGAAGGCGCGCAGCTCAAACTGTTTCATCTGGATGATAGAAGGATAAACGGGCAGTTCCGCGGCGGCTTCCTTCACGAAGCGCCGCTCGAGCAGGCCCAGCGGCGTGGCCAGGAACAGGATAATGTGGCCAAATGAATAGGCCCCGCGTTGGGTGGGCCGGATCTCGTATTCCAGCGTGGCGGTTTCTTCGGGCGCCAGCAGCAGTTCGCGGTAAAAGTCGCGGACCTGCAGTTGGGCCGGCAACTCGTCGATCACCCCAATGCGCAAGCGCAGGGCATTGCGGTTTTGCAATTCGATGACTACCCGCGTAGTGTCGCCCAACGAGAGCACCCGGGGCAGCTTGCGGCGGATTCGAAACCGGTAGGGCCGCCCGAAAAGCAACGCGCCGTCGATAATAACCAGCACGACAAAGGCCAGCACCGCCACCTGGGCCAGCAGAAAAAGGGGGTACCACCAGAAGCCCGCCACAAACAGCACGACCACCCCGCCCAGTGTCCAGAAGAAACGGTTGCTTAGATAGCTATTTTTTAAAATTTCTGGCATCTCCGCGATTTATCGGGGTACAACGATCTTCTTAATGATCTCTTCAATGACATCGCGGGTAGCGAAGCCTTCCATCTCCCGTTCGGGCGTAAGGATGATCCGGTGGTTGAGCACCGGGTAAGCCACCTGTTGGATATCGTCGGGGGTCACAAATTCCCGGCCATTCATCGCCGCGATGGCCTTGCCCATGCGCATGATGGCCAGGGAAGCCCGCGGGGAAGCCCCCAGGAAGAGGTCGCCGTTCTGGCGGGTCTCGAAGACGATCCTGGCGATGTAATCCAGCAACTCGTCCTGGATGAAGACCTCCTCCACGATGGTCTGGCATTCGCGGATGGCCTTGGCGTCGAGCACCGGTTTGACGTCTTTTTGTTGGGTCATGCGGAAATCCGAACGGAAGCGCCGCAAGATGGCCTGCTCCTCGGCGAGGCTGGGATAGTCGATGTTGATCTTCACCAAAAAGCGATCCAACTGGGCTTCGGGCAGCTTATAGGTTCCTTCCTGCTCGATGGGGTTTTGCGTAGCAATGACAAAAAACGGAAAACCCAGCAGGTGGGTGGTTCCGTCCACCGTCACCTGGTTTTCCTCCATCACCTCGAAGAGGGCCGCCTGGGTTTTGGCGGGTGCGCGGTTGATCTCGTCGATCAGCACCACATTGGAAAAGATCGGCCCCGGATGAAAAGAAAAACCCGAAGCTTGCATATTGAAGACGGTGGTGCCGACCACGTCGCTGGGCATCAGGTCGGGGGTAAACTGGATGCGGTTAAAATCGACGTGGAGGGTTTGCGCCAGCAGTTTAGCCGTCAGGGTTTTGGCGATGCCGGGAACCCCTTCTACCAGCACGTGGCCGCCGGCAAAGAGGGCTGCGATCAGGAGTTCCACAAATTCGGCTTGTCCGACAATCACCTTGCCCAATTCCGCCCGCACCTCGTCGACGGCGCGCGCCAGGCGCGCCAGCTTGGGATCACCGGTGGCGGCTACGGGTGGCGTTGGCACGACGGGCTCGGCGGGGGTAGCGGCGGCGGCGGCCTCTTCCGGCGTGGTGTCTTGGTATTCGTTATTTTCGTCCGTTGGCATCATGCGATCAGGTTACTTTGCTGCCTGGTAAAAACGTTCCAGGCGTTGGTGAAATTTCACTAATTCTGTTTCTACCAGCCCCGTGTAGCGGGGAATATTTTGTACGTCCCGGGCGATGGTGCGCACCAATTCTTCGTCGACGTTGGCGCGGTTGCTCAGCAGCGCCACAAATTGTTCGTCGTGTTCGCGCCACTGCAGGCCGTAGCGTTCTTTCACGTGGGCCCGCAGGAGTTTGATGGCTTGTACGGCCAGCTGGTGGTGCCCGGCGCGTTGAAAATACAGCCAGCCGATGGTTTGCACAAACTGCAGGCTCGTATTTTTGGGAGGCAGCACAACCGGGATGATCCTTTGTCGTCTTTTGGTTCGGAACAAGAGATACAGCAGCGCCATGGCCGCCAGGATGTACCAGGCCCAGGCCAGGGGCGGCTGCTCGAGGATATAGCGCAGGGGGCTATCGCTTTGGAGGCGGTTGGCGGAATTATTGACCGGGTTGTTTTGTTGGCGGGCCATGGTTTCGGGCACGCGGCTGAACTCGTCCCAGTAGACGGGGCCGTCGTTGAGGTAGCTCAGTGCCCCTTCCACGTAGGCCCGGCCCTGGGGTTTAACCAGGAAGTAATTGGTGAATACCAGGGGCTGGCTGTGCAAATAGAAATAGCCCTCGCCGTAGCGAATTTGGGCCATGTTGGTTAAGCTGTCATTCATGGTGCCAATGGATACCAGCCCATTTTCCTGGTCACAAAAATAGGCCCTTGGGAAGTAGTCCCAGGTCGTCATCACGGGGTTAAAATCCTGGATGTAAGGATAGGAAAAGGGCCGGTCGGCCCGCAGCGAAGGGTGGTCGAAATTGAGGTGGACTACGCTATCTGTCAACTGCTGCAGCCCATCCCAGGGGGCGTAGTTGCATTCTTCGTAGTAGAGGTAAAACAGCAGGTCGTAAGGGAACACCTTGGCGGAAAGGAAGGCCGTATTTCCCGCTTCCACAAAGGCCAGGAGGGCGTCGCGGTCGGCGGGGCGCATAAAGAGCCCTTCGCCCAGGAAGACGTAATTGGCGGGCCCGACAGACAAGTCTTCCGGCAGGTGGCCAGCCAGGCTGTCGGTCAGGTTCCGGAGCTCGCGGGCTGCCGTGTAGGCGCCCAACAGCTCGTGGGCCGCGTAGAGCCCGTAGGGTTCGTGGCTCTCGATTTTATACGTTTCGCGCCAGGAAAAACTTTTTTGGCGCTGCATGGCCCACACCAACAGGAGGATAACCACCAGTGCAATGCCGCCCAGTATGAGGTAGCGTTTATTCATTGCTGGCGGTCGTTAAGGGTTGCAGAACCTGGCTAAAGGCCAGGAATTGGGTCTTGATCTGCTCGTATTCAGCCGCCGCCGGAAAGTGATTGCCATACCACACCCGCTCGAACACCAAGGTCAGCGCCCGAAATTCGGCGTAGCCAGCCTGCGCCCTCATCTGGTTGAGGTAGACGCGGTTGGTGCGGTCTTTTTTCCACTGGATGTGCTGGGTTTCGTGAAGCATCTTGAGCAAGGCCAGGAAGTGCAGGCGCACCGCAAGGTGGTAATTTTTTGCGGCCTCGGCTTGTTGCAGGTAAGGAGCTACATCGGTTTTGTCCAGCGCTTCTTCCAGGGTCGCCAGGTTTTCCGGGTCGGTTGCTCCAGTGACAGCAACAGAAATTGGGCGATTTTTTCGATTGCTGTGCTGAACGATGGCGTAAATCAGCCCCAGCAGCAGCAGGATTAACAGCCCCACCAAGATGCCTTTGAACAGGGACGAAAGTTCGGCGGGTGGCGGTGGTGGAGGCACATCTTCGGGGGTGTCGGTGGGCGGTTTCTTTTCCGCTTTCGGGGGCTTGGGCTGGCCGGAATAATTGAGTTCCCGGTTTAATTTATCCCACGCTTCCGCGTCGAATTCCCGGGGGCGCACCACTGCTTCCTCGTAGCCCGGTTCGATATCCTGGGCTGCCAACGCCTCCGGCCACCCACTCCCAGAGAAGAGTAGCAAGAAGAACAAGCCTGCGATGATCCGTTGTTTTGCCACGCGTTTTTTTATTCTCTTTCTAAACCTTTAATGCGGTGTGGTTCACCCAGAGCCGCTACCCTGGCTTTGAGGTCGGTGGCTTCGTTGATTTCACGCAGGGTGAAGTACAACAAGGCCAAACCCAGCAGAACAATAATCCAGATGAAGTTGGTAATACTCACCAGGAGGAAAGTATCCAGGCGCAAGCTCCATTCGTCGAGCACCACCTGTTCGGCCGTCACCAACCAGTTGACCAGTCGGAAAAGCAGCTCAATAACAATCGTATTGGTGAAGGAAAACAGCAGCAGCCCCAGCACCAGCAGCAGACTCATCAGGCCCACGGTGCGGGCATAGGCGCCATTGATCAGGACAAGGGTTCGCCGGCCGGCCCGCCAGGGGGAGACCTCTTCGTGGAAACCCACGTAGGCAAAGAGCAGTACCAATGGCAGTAAGCCCAGGATGCTAAAGATCACCCAAAACGACAAGTACCCTACGCACAACAAGATGGCCGCTACCCCAAAAAACAGCTGCCCGTAGGCCCATCGCCCGGGTGTTTGCCCCAGTTCCTGCGCCAGGGCGCGGTAGCTGACAGCTGCTACCCCGTAGAGCATCGTGCCTGCCGCCAGCGGAATGAGCCACTGGCCCGCGCGGGCGCTGAACAGTAAAACGAAATTGTAGCCATTGAACAGCCAACTGGATGTCTGGAAAGGAAAAAGTTGTTCAGCAGGCACCCCGCTCAGCCCGAATACAAGTGTGGTGTACAACAACGCTCCGCCGAAGATGGCCACCAGGAAAGCCGACAAATGCCGGCGGAAAATGGTGAAAACCTCACTAAAAATTTCCCCGTTATTTTTTATGCGCCCCGTCTCCAGATGGTAGCTACTCATGGGCGCTACGCGCTGGGTTTGCTCCGGCGGTGGCGGAATTCCCAACCGGTGGCGGTACCAGGGATACCACACAAAATAGACCAACACAAACGCCAGGCAACACAGGATAAATAAGCCCCGGATGAGGTCGGGCGTGTCGGTTTGCCGGGTGAGGTAGCCTTCCAGGAATCCGGCGATCAGGAACAGCGGCGCGGTACCCAACATGATCTTGGCACCCCGCCGGGCCGACTGCTGAAAAGCCTGCAGCCGGGTATAGGTGCCGGGAAAAGCGGGCCCCTGGCCCAGGGTGATGCCCGCAGCGGTGGCGATAACGATCGCCGATATTTCGAGGGTGCCGTGGATCCAGATGGTGAGGAAGGATTCCCAAAACAACCCTTCCTGGATGAAAAAATACTGGAAACAACCCACCATGACGGCGTTGCTGATGAGAATGACGATGGAACCCAGGCCCAGGAAAACGCCCATCGCGAAAGCCAGGAACGCCACGTAGAGGTTGTTGAAGGTGATGCCCAAAAACATATCAAACTGCCCCTTCTCTTTGTAGACGGCCATGGGGTCGCCCGATTCGATATTGGCCCGGGTCATTTCCACGTAGCTGTCGCCCAGTACGATTTCCGCAAATTCGCTGTCCATGGCACAAGACAACATCCCGATACCAAAACAGAGGAAGAACAGGAAGAACGCCAGGCGGAAAGCCCGCCGGGCCTGGTAGATTTCGTGCGGCAGGTCATCGGTCCAGAACGTAAGGAGTTGCCCCCAGCCCGTACGGCGGCTCCGGTACAATTTCAGGAAGATGCGCTGCGCCAGGCCGTTGAGGTAAACCCGGACGGAGCGGTTGGGGAAAAACGTGCGGGAATAGGACAGGTCGTCCGTGATTTGTACGAAAAGATCGCGCAAGTGATCAGCGTCCTTGTCTTCGCCATTAAGCGTACGCTCAAAAGCAGCCCACTTCTCCTCGTTTTGCTTGATGAATTGAGTTTCGCGCATGGTAACAAAGTTAGGCAAAGTTCCTTAAATTAGAGGCTTCCCTGTAACGCGCTTTTAGCAACAACTGTTTTTATGCAAAGTATTGACCTACAAACGACCCAAAATGTCACCATCGAATACGAACTGGCGACGCTGGGCGAGCGGATGCTGGCCATGATTATCGACATCCTGGTGGTGGTGATTGGTTATTTTTTATTGCTTTTTCTCAGCGGCTTTTTCTCAGCGGGGAGTTGGTCCGGTTTCCAAAGGAACGCTTTTTTGTTTATTATCCCCCTGGGCTGCTTTTTGTTGTACCACTTCCTTTTCGAGCTCCTCACCCATGGTCAGAGCCTGGGCAAGTGGGCGCTGGGGATCCAGGTGGTACGGCTGGATGGCGAAATTCCGGTTCCCGGCGATTACTTGCTGCGGGCGCTGTTTCTTTTTGTCGACCTCATCACGACGGCGGGTATTCTTGGGGCGCTGTTGATCAGCTCCACCCCAAAGCGTCAACGCGTAGGCGACCTGACCGCCGGCACCAGTGTCATAAAAATGCGCACGACCGATCGCTTCGACCTCACCGATATCCAGCGCATCAGTTCGCTCGACAACTACCAGCCCATTTACGCCGAAGTCCGTCAATTTAGTGAGCAAGACATGCTGCTCATCAAAAATGCCATCGCCCGCTGGCAACGCTACCCCAACGCAGCACACGAAGAAGCCCTGCACACCCTGGCGCAAAAACTGGCCAATCTGCTCGACGTTCCCCTCCCTAAGGGCAACCCCATCGAATTTATGAAGACGCTGATCCGCGATTACATTGTCCTTACGCGGTAAGTTCCCGCAGGCATTTGCCCAGGAAGGCTATTTCCTCGTCGGTATGGTCGGCCCGCACCACAATCCGGGCGTAGTAGGGGTCTGTCGGGCCGGGATACCGGAAAGCGCTAACCACAATGCCCTGCTCCGCCAATCGGTCCACCCATGCTGGCACCAGCAAGCCGATGACCGGAAAACCCGGCACCATCCGTACGCGTTCGTCGCCCGCCAGAAGACCTTGCAGGTAACGCAGGTGATGGTGCAACCGGGTGCGTTGTGCTTCCCGCAGCTCCTGCGTATGCAACCAGGCGTACAGATAGGCGGGAGGCGGAGGGGAGGCGCCGCCAAACTGGGGCAGTTCCCGGAGGGCAGCGACCAGGGCCTGGGATCCCAGGATAACGCCACCCGGCATGGCCAGGGCTTTGCCCAAAGAAGCCGTGACCATCAGCTCTCCGGCCCAACGCCCCCGGAGCATCGGCCAACTGCCGGCTCCCGCAGCCCCCCAACACCCCAGCAGGTGGGCATCATCGACCACCAGTGTTGCTGATCCGTTAGCGGGTAAAGCATCCCAGGGAGGAAGGGCTATCCGGAGCGGATTAATGCCATCGGTGAGGCACACCTGATCGTGTTCGCGGGCCGCAGCCAACCAGGTAGCCCACTCGTGGTGAGCCTCGGCGCCCGGCCACCACGATGCAGGATGGGCAAAAGGACTGAGCTGGAGGGTGTGCCCCCGGCTAGCGAGGTAACTGGCCACCAACTGGCCCGCGCTGGTGCCCGACCCAACCAACAACGCCGCGGGGGCGCCTGCCCAGGCCGCCATCGCAGCCTCCGCTTCCGCATACACCCCCGGAACCAGGGGCGAACGACGCGACCCCCCGTAATGGGTGCCATACTGCTCCATTCCACGCTGAACAGCGGCCCTAAACTGCGGGTGGTGATCTAAACCCAGGTAAGACGTTCCGGAAAAAACCAGCATGGTTGGCGGTTATTGCGTTTAAGTGCCGGGACAATAATAAATTCACATTCTCAAATTATTAGCGAAGAAACAAGCGATTGATAATGAGCGGTTTCGAGCTAATCATTTGAGTCAAAAAATGTAAATTTATTATTGTCCAAATACTTAAATGGTATAAAACAAGCTTACAGCATGTCACAAATAAACAAATAAATCAACCCACAACCCTTTTAAAAATGGCATTTTGCTTTAAAAAAATCAAT
>PZPC01000112.1 GCA_003045895.1 Bacteroidota bacterium | reverse complement strand
TGCGCTGCGTCGCTGCGAGAACCAACTTTAGAAGAAAACGCCGTTGATTATATTAAATATTTCCAGATTCGACAGCCCTGGGGGGCCACCCTCAAGGCCTGAACGCCGGCCCCGTTTTTGACCCACCGGTCGCACGGGGCAGCACCACCATTGCTGCCAGTTATGCACTGCCAACAACCAAGCAAAGAAAACAAAACCGCTGAATGCCCTTGCTGGCCTGGCGACACGTGTCCGCCGCAAGGGGTAGTTACCGATGAGTAAGCAGAAAGGTGATCAAAAAAGGGAGGCTTTTCTACTTACGTGACAAATATACTTTAAATAGTTTGTTTTTAAAAATAAAAAAACATAAATTTTTAAAAACACCCTAAACCACTTTTACCCTCCATTTTTAGTTTTACAGCGTATCAGCAGTGTGAAATTGGAGGAGATTTACCTTTAGTAAATCCAGCAGCCATAGCGCTAGCTCAGGCCCGCTGCGAACCGCCAACGCTAAAGACGTGGCAGGTGCGAGCACCAACATGAAGGCCAGCCCAACGATCCCAGGATTACGCGCATCCCATCCAAACCCGATGCGCAGCGTGCGAGGGTACAGCGTGCGAGAGGACCGCCCGGTAGGGCGAAAGAACCAGCGGCCCCGCCCACGCTAAAAAGCGTGGCAAGCCATTTCCAACTCAATCAGTTCCAGATAGACCACTCCTTAAAATCAACAACTACCCTTTGATCCACCGGCTGGTCTGGACGATTTGATCTTTGATAATTTCGATGAAGTACACGCCAGCGGGCAGCTGGTGCACCTCAATGTTGGTCGCTTGCCGCGCGATGGTATTCACCAAAGGCCGACCCTGCGCATCGAAGATCCGCAACTGGAACGGCGATTCAATATTTTTAAAATTCAACACCGCTCCGCCGGGATTGGGATAGGCTGACCAGGCCGGCGAAGCCGTGGATACCACCTCTTCCTGCGCGCTGATGCCGTCCAACTGGTAGCGGTTGAAGAATTCCCATATTTCGACACTGGCATTGATATCCTGATTGGTGGTGCCTACGATGATCGGCGAACCGGGCCAGGTATGGCCGCCATTGGTCACTTTCAGCAGGCTCACGGCGGTATTGTCGGCGCATTCGCCGTAGTCGAACCGGGTGACGGTACTCAGATCCAGGATATTGGTATTGGGGATGGCCGTTTCCGTGGGCGTGGCGTTGCAGGCATTGTTGGCCACCCAGAAGCTGATGACCGAATCCACCGGAACACTCACAAAAGGCGTACCCTCGTAGGCGACGACGGCATCGGCCGTACCGTGGATTTCGAGTACGGGCACGGCGCGGCCGGGCTCGCAGGTAGGAAGAAACTGGGGGCTCATGGCACCGGTCACGGAGGCGATGGCCGCGACCCGGTCGTTGAGCTCGCAAGCCAGTCGGTAGCTCATAAAACCACCGTTGGACATGCCGCAGGCGTACACCCGGTTGAGGTTGATGGTGTACTGGGCCGCGAGGCTGTCGATGAGGGCATTGATGAAGCCCACGTCGTCGCTGGTGCTGCCGAAGGCCCAGCCGACGTTCCAGCCCGAATTGATGCCGTCGGGGTAGCAGACAAAAAAGTTGGCCGTATCAGCCACCGGATTCATCTGGGAATACAATTCTTGCTCAAAAGCGTTCGAGCCGTAGCCGTGCATGTTGAACACCAGAGGGAGCGGCGTGGTACCGTCGTAGCCGGTGGGAATGTGGAGGCGGTAGGCACGGCCTTCATTGTCAAAGGTGAAACCACCCGTGATGGTTTGTTGGCCCAGGAGCTGGCCCAGGAACAGCGTGCCACAGAGGAGGGTAAACGTGCGAAACATAGCGATTGATTTGGTGAACGTGATTAACAAAGATAACAGACTCGGGGGGATTGTGAACAATAAGCCTCGCCTAACATTGCTATCTTTGTTTTAGCTTGGCTTTAATCACAAAATTATCCGCGAACCAACTGTCCTATGTCTTACTCGTCGCACAACCTTACCGATACCATTGTAGCCCTGGCTACGCCGCCGGGCGTAGGCGCCATTGGCGTCATCCGCTTGTCGGGGCCCCGGGCGATTGCCATTGTGGACGCGGTTTTTCGGGGCAAAAAGCTGGCCGAACAAGCCAGCCATACCGTGCACCTGGGCACCATCCGCGACGAGCAGGATAAGCTGCTGGACGAAGTGCTGGCTACCCTCTTCGTGGGGCCCCGGTCGTATACCGGCGAGCACGTGGTGGAAGTCAGTTGCCACGGCTCCGACTTCATCATTCGGGAGCTGATTCAGCTGTTTATCCGCCAGGGCGCGCGGCTGGCCCAACCCGGTGAGTTTACCCTCCGCGCTTTCCTCAACGGGCGGATGGACCTGAGCCAGGCCGAAGCCGTAGCCGACCTGATCGCCTCCTCGTCGGCGGGCAGCCACACGCTGGCTATGCAGCAGATGCGGGGTGGTTTCAGCCACGAAATTGCGGCCCTGCGCCAGCAGCTCATCGACTTCGCCAGCCTCATCGAGCTGGAGCTCGACTTCGGTGAAGAGGACGTGGAGTTTGCCAACCGCAGCGACCTGCGCATCCTGGTGGAGCGCATCCAGGTGGTGCTGCGCCAGCTGATCGACAGCTTCCAGTTGGGCAACGTCATCAAGCAGGGCGTAAATACGGTGATCGCTGGCCGCCCCAACGCTGGCAAGAGCACCCTCCTGAACGCCCTCCTGAACGAGGAACGCGCCATCGTGAGCGACATTCCCGGCACCACCCGCGACACCATCGAAGAGGTGCTCAATATTCGGGGTATCCAGTTTCGGCTCATCGATACGGCCGGCATCCGCGAGGCCGAAGATACGATCGAAGCCATGGGCGTAGCCAAAACCCTGGAGAAGGTGCGCCAGAGCAGTCTGCTGGTCTACGTGTTCGACGTGGTGCACACGAGCCCCGCGGAAGTACGTGCGGACCTGGACAAGCTGGCGCTGCCGGGGATGCACATCCTGATCGTGGCCAATAAGATGGACCTGAATCCGTACACGGTATTTGACCACTATTTCCCCGCCGAACCCGCCGCGGAAAGCGCCACGGGTTTCCAGCCCACCGCCGCCGCCTGGGTGCCCATCATTGCCAAAGCAGGCATGAACATTCCCCACCTCAAAGACAAGCTCTACGAAGCCGTCCTGGCCGACAAAGTGAGTCTGGACGATACCATCGTGAGCAACGCCCGCCACTACGAGGCCCTGGAGCAATCGTACCAGGCCCTGGCCAGCGTGCTGCAAGGGATGGCCACCGGCGTCACCTCCGATTTTATTGCCATGGACATCCGCCGGGCCCTCCACCACCTGGGTGAGATCACAGGCGAAATCAGTACGGATGACCTGCTGGGGAATATTTTTGGGAAGTTTTGTATTGGGAAGTAGGAGCGGTACCAACCTTACGCAATTCGTTTCCTTTGTCTCTCGTTAATAAGGAAATAAAATAGGATAAAAACCTGCGTAATGAAACGCGAACTAAACAAATACCTGGGTACCCTTTCAGATAAGGAGTTGATCAAAGAAATCAAGAAGCTGTACGATAAATTCCCAGCCGTACAAGCTTACTACGGAATGGAACTGAGCCCGAATACGGAGGCCATGGTTGCGGAATACAAGCAACGGATTAGGGAGGAGTATTTCCCCAAACGGGGCTACGGGCGGGCGAGAAATAGCGTATCCAACAAAGTGATTGCTGATTTTAGAAAAGTAGCCATCCACAAAAAAGATATGGTGGATTTGCTGCTGTCCCGCACTGAAGTGATGCTGGAATTTACCAATGCGTACGGGGATATAGAGGCAACTTTCTACAACTCGCTAATCAGCAGTTTCAAGAAGGCTTGCGCAATGATTGAGCAAGAAAGTTTGCACAAATACTATCGAGTTCACTGCCAGGAGCTCGTTAGTAGTGCCAGTAATTTGGGCTGGGGTGTTCACGAACAATTGAAACATCTCTATCGTCAATGTTTTATGGAAAGGTAGGGTGGTGTAAGCTCCGGGACAATAATACCGGACGGTCTGAAAATCACTTTCTTCGGTTTTTGTTCTCGGCAAGTATAAGCTAATTTCGGTACCTTTTAGGGGTGCGAGATGTGTTATACCATCACAAACCCCAATCTTTCATAAAGACGTATAGTAGGATACAATCCGCGACAATCCTCAGATGCAACAATACACTATCTTGTCCTATTTCTAAACAGGCACATAGCCTTCTGTAAAACCAAGATCAATAACGCTGACTTCCAGCAGACCTTCTTGCCCCAAATATTGCCTAGCACTACTATATAAATAGTGTTCTGGCTGTTCTACCAATCCGTTTTTGACGGAATTCTGGTGGATATAATTCAGCTTTTCAAAAATCCAATTGGGACTCGACAACTCCACCGGATGATTATCGTTCTGCCAAAATTGGTAGGTTTCGTTATTATTGTTGTTTTTGGCATAGTATTTAAACAGCCGCAGCATCCACTCTGCTCTACTTTCTTTTGGATTTTCGATAATCTGTTTTATGATTTGTTTACTCGTGTACTTTTTGAAATCTCTTAGTATCTCTGATAAGAGATAGCCTTCTTTGGTATAAGCGATCAGATGTAGATGATTCGACATAATAGCATAGGCATTGACGACAAGGCCTTTTTCTTGCTGGCAATGCCGAAAGCTGTCTAGCAATACATCACGATAGGCTTGTCTGGAAAACACATCTAACCAGCCAACAACAGTCATCGTCAGAAAATGCAGTGCGTTTTGATTTACGATTTTATGCCCGTGCATGATTTTTCTTTTTGTAGTTATTGGATTTGATCGTTTGATCGTATTTAGCCTCTCGGATCGTCTCTCGGATCGTCGCGGTCTGAGACCGCGATGCCATACGCTCATCCCTATTGTACGCATCGTATGCCCTTAGGAGTGTATTATGATGAGCATACAGTATCGCGGATACAATCCGCGACAATCCTAGATCGTCGCGGTCTGCGACCGCGATACTATATGCTCGTCTAGTATTGTACGCATCGTATGCCCTTAGGAGTGTATTATGATGAGCGTACAGTATCGCGGATACAATCCGCGACAATCCTAGGCTCGTCCCTCGCTCCTCCTTGCGCCATTCCGTAGGCGTATTTCACGGTTTTTTAGCTCACAGGAAAGCCGAAGTAGCCTACCTCCAAACTAGCGGGCAAGGCGGAAGCCGATAATGTCGTTGCGACGCGTCGGCGTGCCGGCGTCGCGATACGCAGCGCGGCAGTGCAGCGGATAGAAGAACCACCCGCCACCACGGTGCACGCGGATAGAATCCTCCTCAGGCCCACGCGGATTTTGTTGCGGCGAATTTTTGTAGTAATCGTTAAGATACCAATCGCTGCACCACTCCAACACATTCCCACTCATATCATACAGGCCCAGTTCATTCGGCTTTTTACCCCCTACGGGGCGGGTTGTCTTTTTTGTGCCATTCGTATTGCCATCCTTGGCATTGGCACTGTACCAGGCCACCTCTCCTAGCGTATTGCTCCCACTGTACAAATAATTATTGGCTTTGCCACGCTGTCCACCGCGCGCAGCGTACTCCCATTCCGCTTCCGTGGGCAGGCGGTACTTCTGACCCGTTTGTGCATTCAGTTTTTGCAGAAATTCCTGAATGTCGTCCCAGCTTACTTGCTCCACCGGGCAGGCATCGCAGCCGCTATTGCTAGACGGGTCACTGCCCATGACCGCCCGCCACTGGGCTTGCGTCACTTCGTATTTACTGATGGAGAAGGTGGATACGGTCACTTCGTGCTGCGGCTTTTCGTCGTCATAACAGTCCGTATCGCGGCCATCCAAGCAACCCATGGTATAGGTGCCACCGGGTACGCGGATCATGTTGGTGGCGATGGTTTCCAGCTCCTTTCCTGTTGGAGGTGGTGAAAGCGCAGCTTTTCGCGCTTGTATATCCGTAGCTTTGCTGCCATTGGGCCATTTGGTCAGGTAGGCATCATAAGCCGCCAGGGTCTTGGTGGCAATGGCCTCCTTATAATCAGCGGTTTCCTGCAGTGCATTCCGGCGGCGGGTAGCTTCGGCGGCGTAGCTACTGCTGCCGTGTGGTCCTTGCAGGAAGGAGTTGTAGGCAGTTATGGTATTAGCAGCCAGGGCGGCTTCGTAGGCGGCTTTGGCTTCAGAATTTCCGGCGGCTGCCAGGGGCTGGAGGCGTATATCTGCCCACTGGGCGGTGGCTGATGCTCGGCTACTTTGGGCTGCGTAACCCGTGGCGGTGGCGTAGCGTTGCAGTTGGGTAGGTTGCGGTAGGTTGGTCAGTGTGTAGCGACCCTGGGCATCGGTGGTGGTGCTGCGGATATCGGCATCTCGGCCTGCGCGGAGCTGGGCTTCGGTAATGCGGTCGGCGGGTGCAGCACGCAGGGTGGCCTTCGCGATGGGTTGGCCCGTTTGGGCGTCCACTATGCGGCCGCTTATCGCCATATTTTCCGTGGGCGCAGGCGTGTCCGTAGTTATTGCTGGTTGGCAAGCTGTTTGCAGAAGTAGGCTTTCCAGATTGGTGGGCATGTTATCTGCTAGCGCTACGAAGTATTCCCCGTAGCTGATTTGCAGTATTTGCTGGTATATGACACGGGCCGAGTCGCAAAGATGAGTGGAATCTGCATTTTCCAAAAAGTTGTAATAATAACACAAGCCTCTGCCGTGCAGGGCATCAGCTACGATTAGCATGCCGTTATTCCTGGCTAGGATATTTACAGCAGCAAAGTCATCGGCATTTTCCTGCCAGGCCAGTGTACTGGCCTTACTCAAGGTATCCTTCAATTGCAAGCGAAGCGTTGTATCCATAAGCTCCCACTGGCCTTCCACCATGCGGTAATTAAAGCGTTGCGCAGCAAAGTTGTACCGCAATGCGATCTCGTTGCTATCGGCTAGTGCATAAACACCACGGGTGCGCTTAGCCAGGCTAAAAAGCGAATCGGCTATTGGCATCGAATCGCGGCGCATATCTCTCCAAGTCGGGTAGTCTTTGGCCATGCGCATACGCTGGCCGATGCCTACCGCTTCGTTATTCCAGCGCAAGGCATCATCGTTCAGTGGGCGGGTAACTTGCCAAAAGTGGGGGTGGCTCCCGTCGGCTAGTGTTTTTGCTGGGCTAATATAATAGGTTAAACACAAGATGGCCAGTGTGAACCAAAGCAGCGTTATGGCCAAAGCCAGCTTCATCCACTTGTTCCAGAAGGGGGCTACTGGTGCAGCAGCCAACCAGCCAGCCAATCCGGTATAGGCCGAAGCAGGCAGATCGTCGTCTCGCTTGATGCGTTCGCGCACGATAAAATCCAGTTCCTGCAATTGGCTTCCGATCAGCAAGCCAGCAGCCTGTAGGTCCTGGATGAGATTTTTGTGTGCCTCATCGCGGGGGTCCAGGGCGAAGTACTGTACGGCCAGGTTGGTTTTCCATTCTATGTCCGCAAAGCTGTCAGCTACTTTGTCGCGTACGGCTTCCAGTTCATCGGCGGCGGCCTGGCGAGCGACTTGTTCTTCGGCGCTGGTCAATTGGGCGATCAGTTGCAGGCGCAGGTCGGTATGGTCTTCGTTGGCCGCCAACCAGGGTATACGGGTGAGCGCCAGCAGGCGGTCGTGGGTCACACTTACGCCCAGGGCGCGGCCAATGGCCAGGGTGAGGCTCCAGTCGGGCACGGCACTTACGGCCAGTCCGCAGAGCCAGCGGAAGGCTTCGGGGTCATCGCCCAGGTAGTCGCGGTGGACTTGCAGGCTGCTCCAGTCGCGGTAGCGGTCGTGAAGCGTACTCCGCCGCGCCTGCTGCGCGGCTTCGTGGGTGCTGTAAGCCCCGGGTTCAAACTCCTCCAGGGCATCCAGTGCCTCCAGCCCTTCCAGTATGCCGCGGGTATCGGCAGGGTACAGTAAGGTGTAGCGATACAACAGCTTTTCGCGATAGCTCCACCCCGCAGGCGGAGCGGGAGTGAGCAACAGGCGGCGCGGCCATTGCTGCAAGGTCGCCGCCAGGTCGGCGTGAAGACTCGGGCTTCGCGTGTCATACGGATTAAGCAAACCTTCACCCGTCCCCAGCAGCAGCAGGCGATGTTGCGGAAAGCGGCGGCGAAGTTGCGGTAGCCCCTGCACCCCGGGCTGTTCCGCTTGCCAGAAGCTGCGGAAACTACCGTCGTGGTACCATATCTCTATGGGCGCATCCTGCTGTTTCCAGAAGGTCGTCAGGCGTTCCCACAAGCGGCCTTGCTGGTGGCGGGCGTTGCTGCGTGCTACGAGTATCAGATAGTCGCCAGGCAGCGTATCGGCAGCTTCCAATAGCTGCGGAAAACCACCACCCCGAATGGTGGCCTGCACCGAAGCAAGGGCATCGAAGTTGCTGCGCGCACTCTCCTCCCAGCGGCGCATCACGTCGGCCATCCGGAAGAAGTCAGGCGGCACTTGTATCAGTCCGTTCCGGTCCAGGTAAGGCACATAATAAGGTGCCTGGTCGTGAATAGGGTGCTCGGCTTCTAGTTGGGCGGGGCTTTTGCCCGTCCGCTCAGGACGTTTTTTTCTTTGTTGGTCGGCCTTCCACGCTGCCCAACTCGCAACAAGGAATGCCAGGAACATGAGCAGCCACACCCAATCAGCGAGCGTAACAATCAACTTGGCCTCGTCGAGCCGCAAGGCAGTGGTAGACAAGATCGGTTTGTTGTTGCCAACGAAAAACTGAAGATCATTCCGTTCAACAAAGCAGTCTTCCCGAGCATCGGGACGGTAAGCGATAAAACTGGCAAAAAACGCTCCTGCTTGCTCAAAGGTATAAGTCAAGCTATGGAGGGTATCTGATCCATTGCCAGGTGTAGCTTCATATTGCTTGCGATCAATGGTCCACTCCAAGCGTACATTAGGGTCGGTGAGCACCTCTATGGTGTATGCCTGGCCCACTTTCAGGGGCGGTTCGGGGGTCTTTAATTCACGGATAATAGGCGGGTTACCGCATTGGACTTTCACGGTGGCACTGTAGGGCGAAAGCCCTTCCCTACTGAGTATAACGCGCACGGTCTGCCCCACCAAAGTGGGTTCTCGTTCCCGCACGACCCAGGTGTAATCTCGAATGGTATGTGACCCTACAAAATCCGCGTTAATATTGGCTATAGATAGCTCCCAATCGAAATCCTCGTCAGCATCCGTAAAGCCTTCGCTGAGATTTTGAAACACGACGGTATCACCAATCCTGACTGTCGTATCAGGTATGATAAATGCCAACTTTTGCGGTGGCTTCAAAAATTGAATGACCAGGTAAGCTGCGGCCAGCAACAATACGGCGGCGATGCCCCATCGCCAGTTAGCACGCCAGGAGGAAGGTTTAGAAGTAGGGGGTTGATCAACCTCCTCGATCGGCTCCACTTTCAGGCGTTCGGCCTCGCGCTCACAATCGAGGAGGAAGTCGGCAAATAGCTTTTGCAATAAGTCTTGCTGTAAGGCCGACTTGGCCAGCAGGGGCGTGAGCAGGTAGGGCAATTCCGCAATATTCCCCAGGTAGTTGTGGCCTTCCTGGTGCAGGGCTTCGCGCACGAGCAAGCGCACGCGAGGGCTGGTATCGAAGCCGGCATCATGTAGCCGTTGAAAAAGCCTTTCCAGTGGCAGGGTAATATGTGGCGGAATGGGTTGGATATCCTTAAATTTTACAGATTGGCCGCTTTAATTAGTTCATCAATAGCCTCCAGGTCTTCGCGGGTTTTCACCAGGAAGCTGAGGTTTTGCTCCACCAACTGGCGGCGGATAGCAGCATCGGGCTGGGTCAGGTAGCCATCGTCGCCCAGTAGGCGCAACCAGGCGATGAGTTCGGCGGTGGCAGGCTTTTTGCGCACCGCCTTGCCCCGCACCTGATGAAAAAATTCAAACAAGCGATCATAAGCTTCCTGGGTATGCTCCGTTACATTTTGCCCCAGGTTGGCGGCTACAATCTGTTTCAGGTGCTCTCCTTCGGGGAATTTGATATGGTAAAACGCAGAACGGCGCAGGAAGGCATCAGGCAGGTTTTTATCGGAATTGGAGGTCATAATGACCACTATTTTAGCATCTTTAGCTTTTGTGATTTCAGCGCCATCCTGCTCCTTCACCGAAAAACGGTAGTACACCAATTCATCCAGCAGGTCATTGGTAAAGTCGCGGGGTGCTTTGTCCACCTCGTCGATCAGCACCACGGCATTCATGGGTTGCTCGGGCATCTCCCAGCGAAAGAGTTGCTTGTAATCAGCTCGTGGATTACTCAGCGCGATAGCTTTACCCAGTGCCTGAAGCTCAATAAAATGAGCGGTCTCCACTTCCTTTTCGCCACGCAGGTTGGCTGCCTGAAAGTGGCTGAGCGCATCGTAGCTGTAGAGCAGGTCGCTGGCTTTAGAAGTCGTTTTGGTCATAAAACGCAGTACCTCGGGGTAAAAGCTGTTGTCGTATTTCGCATTGAGGTACTCCAGTGCCCAGGCTGCCATCATGGTTTTGCCCGTGCCGGGTTCGCCCGTCAAGAGCAGGGGTTGGTTCAGCTTCAGGGCCGCGTTCAGAGCGTGTTCCTGCCCGAGGCTGAGTATGTAAGGTGTGTTTGGCATACGCTAAACTTTATTTACTGTTTTATAAACAAGTCTTTTATATATCAGGCACTAAGCCTTTATTGTGCCGCTCGGTCAATTCGTCCAATTTCAATTCTACCTCCTCCATATCAATTTCCGTTAGGTTAGGAAAGAGCGCTGCCGTCAGCTCTTCCGGCGTTTTGCCCTTGGGCAGTAGTAGTTCATATCTGCTGAACCATTCATTCACATCTTGTTGCGAAACGGGGGTTAGCGGGGGCAGCTTTTCTACGTGTTCCGCCTCGGCAATGTGCTTGCGTACCGATGCCTGCACGGTCAGGTTTTCTTTGTTGTATTCTATCCCGTAGAAAAAGAAAAAGTTGGGCGCAGCGGGTGGAAGCTCGCAATCACAAAAATTGTTGATGAATGTCTTTACCACCTCCGGCGTAACGCGCTCGTTCCAGTTGTATTGATCCAGGGTGATGAGTATGAAGACAAAGTCTCCCTCACCAAAGGCCTTTCCGTCCTGCTCTCGCTTGAGTACATTAGAGGTGAGTGTTTCTGACAGCTTGCGCGAAAGAACATCCCGGTACGTGTCCAGTCCAAAATGGGCCAGTAGCTCTTTGTGCAGGTTGATTAAAAAAAGTTTCGGTATTTGGTGAACAGTGGGCTTGAAAGTGATGAATTTTACATTCTGCTCCGATTGGTAATTGCCGTCTTGCCAATTGTGCAACTGGCCGCCCAACTCGTAGCCCAGCCGCTTGTACAGGCTGTCTATTTTCTGATGGATATCGCCATGCAGGTAAAAATGTCGAATCTTTTGCGCGGGGTTTTCGTAATAATGCAATTGCACGATTTCATTCTGCGCTACCCGGTCGCAGGTATAGATATGGTGCCTGGGAAGGTGGGCATGTTTTTTATTCTCGCGCCGCAAATTTTCATTTAAATCACTTATTTCCAGCGAACCAATGAGCCAGATCAGTGCTTGGCTGACCGTATTGAACGTCAGATTCTTTTCCTGGAAATCAATGAGCCCTAAGTGCTCCTCCTTTTTAATGTTATTATGCTGGGCTTGCAGCAGAATGGCGTGATTGTAAACCTCACATTGGTTATGCAATACCTCTTCCAACAAACGACGAAACACCTCGTCGGGCTTGTCTTGCCCGACCAGTTCTTTTAATTCGCGTTTTAGTGTTAAGAGCATTTATTGCTAAAATTTACAACATCAATCAGTAAGACTAAACTTTTTATATTATCCAACTAAACATGATCGCTTAAAACATGGGATAATTGGAAAATCCGGATCGTCTCAGATCGTCGCGGTCTGTGACCGAGATGCTATACGCTCACCTCGTCTTGAGCATATAGTATCGCGGATGCAATCCGCGACAATCCTAGGTTCATCTAGCCTAATTTTGCTTTAAGATCCCCCAATTCTTCTTCCGCCTGGTACAATTGTTCCCCGTAGCGAATTTTCCGGATGGGGTCGTCTTCCATTGCCAGGCTTTCGCGCAAGCTGTTGATGATTCTTACTTTCAAGGTGATGGTCCGCTCCAGGCCTTTCATGGTTCTTTTGAAATCCTCGAATGTCATTGTGGTAGCTGGATTAGTGTCAGGATTGTGGTCAGAACGGTCTCGTTCTGATTCCTTATGGTCAGGTATTGGGGTCAGTTCGGAGGAGTAACCACCCTGCCAAAGTACCAACTGCCCACGCATGTCTCCCGCGTTACATACTGGCCCGTAGTCGGATAGCTGGTTCTTATAGTAGGACTTACTTTGCAACTGCACGTTTTGGGCGAAAGCCGCAGCACTCAAGCCCGGCTTTTGGTTGTGTTCGAGTTCGTCGAGGATGGCCTGGGCAAAAGGGCTGTGTCCGTCTCGTGGTCCATCGGCAACCTCTTCGTCGTGGCGGCCAGAACACATCACCCAGCGGCTGGGCCGTGCTACCAATTCCTGCAGCAGCAGTTCCTCCCCTCCGCCGCGGCGTTCCTGCAAAAGGCTGCCCGAAAAGCAGGCGTCCGAGATAAACAGCACGTGTTGGGCTTTAGCCACCTGAAAAAAATCGCGGAGGGTAGAGTTGGCAATGTAAAGGTCTTTATCTTCCTTGTCTGCATCGGTCGGTATCCAGGCCCCCAATTGGGTTTCCCGATCAATGTGCCCGTGTCCGGCGAAATAGACAATGATACTGTCCGGTGCGCGCACCTGCTTCATCAGAGCATCTAGTTCGCGGATAATGTGCTTGCGGGTAGCCTCTTCATTGAGCAGCAACTTCCACAATTGCACGCCGTACCTACGCTGGAGAATAGCTGCGACTGCTTCTACATCGCGGACGGCATTATTCAAGTTCGGCCAATTCGGGTAAATATTGATACCAATGCCAAAGAGATGGGTTGTGCCCGTGGGAAAATGCTGGTTTTGTGGTTCGAGATCAGCAGGCTTACGCCCGGCGCGATTATCAATATCCATGTGTAGGTAGGGTTGTTGGATTTTATTCTGTCTATTCAAATTTAACAATAATTTTTATAGTCCTACCTTTTACCTGAAAAATAAAAGTGAGGCACTATTGTCCAGTGTACTCCTGGGTCGTTTGGGTTTGCAACTTCGGATCGTCTCGGTCTGCAACCGAGATGCGAATACGCCCGCCTCGTCTTGAGCGT
>PZPC01000031.1 GCA_003045895.1 Bacteroidota bacterium | reverse complement strand
GGCAATCGGCCGTTTTGAAAAGTCGACTAGCCGTAATTCCTCACCTTTGGGGCAGGAGCTTTAGACCATTTGCAAGTTAATCTGCCAGCGTTGAATTTACCACCCGCCTCGGCAAAAATCGCGCGTCTGGACTCCCTTCAGAACCCATCCCCCAGCCCTTCCCTTGAAAAGGAAGGGAGGCGTGCTGCGCGTATTCGCGAGGTTTTGGCCGTTGTAAAAAGTCGGCAATCGGCCGTTTTGAAAAGTCGACTAGCCGTAATTCCTCACCTTTGGGGCAGTCGCCTCAGACCATTTGCAAGTTAATCTGCCAGCGTTGAATTTACCACCGCCTCGGCAAAAATCGCGCGTCTGGACTCCCTTCCTTTTCAAGGGAAGGGCGGGGGATGGGTTCTCAAGGCAAGCGTGCTGCGCGTATTCGCGAGGTTTTGGCCGTTGTAAAAAGTCGGCAATCGGCCGTTTTGAAAAGTCGACTAGCCGTAATTCCTCACCTTTGGGGCAGTCGCCTCAGACCATTTGTAAGTTCATCTGCCAGCGTTGAATTTACCACCCGCCTCGGCAAAAATCGCGCGTCTGGACGCCCACGCCGAAGGGGCGTGGGCGGGGGATGGGTTTACTGAAATGCGCGATTTTGGATAAACATCGCGATAACGCATTAAAAATTTCCAGATTCGACAGCTCTGGGCATAGCCCCGCCAGGGCGGGGCCCCACCCTTGGGGCCTTAGTCACCGCACACCTTCCCCACTTCTGTGGCAAAGGCACGCCGCTATACCTTCCTCCGCGAACGAAGGAACCAGCAATGCGTTAAAAAGAAAAACAGGGTTCTGAATCCAACCTGCTGGACTTACCAACAATTTAATATTATTCCCTAGCTTAGGGGCACAAAGTTAAAAACAACCCCTATGTCCATCCCCGCCGGCCTCAAGCGGACTGCCGCCATGGTGGTGCTGCGCGCTGAAGATCACCTCTTGCTGCTCCGGCGCGCCAAACCACCCAACCAGGGCCTGTACGTGCCGGTAGGTGGCAAAGTAGACCCCTACGAAGACCCCTACCAAACGGCCTTGCGGGAAACCTTGGAAGAAACCGGCATCCAATTGCAGCAACTTCACTACGCGGGCTCCCTCGTCGAAACCTCGCCCGTCGACTACAACTGGTGGTGCAGTATCTACGTGGCCGATATCCCCTGGCAAGCGCCGCCACTTTGTGACGAGGGCACCCTCACCTGGATTCCCTTCGACCAGCTTTCCAAACTTCCTACCCCACCTACCGACTGGCAGATTTACCAGTACATCTCCCGCCGCCAGCCATTTGCGATGCGGGCCATCTACGATGCCGACCTGCACCTCCTGGAGATGGTGGAAGAGCTGGAAGGTATACAGGTAGCGTTTAATATCCAGCTATGATAACCGTCCACAAGCTCAGCAAAAGCTTTGGTTCCACCGTAGCGGTTGAACAGCTTTCTTTTACCGTTGAGACCGGGCAAACCCTGGCGCTGGTGGGTACCAGTGGCAGCGGCAAAACCACCACGCTGAAGATGCTGAACCGGCTGGTAACACCCAGCAGCGGAGCTATTTACCTCAACGGAATCGCTATCCACCAGCAACCGCTTGCCCAAATGCGGCGACAGATGGGCTACGTCATCCAGCAGGTCGGCCTCTTCCCACACTACACCGTAGCCGGAAACATTGCCGTGGTACCCCGCTTGTTAGGTTGGTCGGCTGAGCGGATTGCCCAACAAAGCCGGGACTTGCTGACCCGCCTGAAACTCCCGCCCGACGAGTACCTCTACCGCTACCCCGCCGAACTCAGCGGTGGTCAGCAGCAGCGGGTTGGCATTGCCCGGGCCCTGGCCGCCGATCCGCCCGTGGTGCTGATGGATGAGCCCTTTAGTGCCCTCGACCCAATTACCCGACAAGAACTCCGCCGCGATTTTCTGGAACTCGATCAGTTGCGGCACAAAACGGTCATTCTCGTCACCCACGACGTGCAGGAAGCCTTCGAACTGGCCGACCAGATCTGTTTACTCGACGGCGGGCGACTACAACAACTGGGTACCCCTGCCGACTTGCTTTTTCGGCCTGCCAACGCCTTCGTGCGTCGTTTCCTGGCGCCCCAGCGCCTCAACCTGGCCTACCTCATTCTGCGCTTGTCCGACTTACCGCGGCGGTTACCGACCACTCTGCCCGCGGGGATGACGGCGCTCCCGATGAGCCCTACCCTCACTTTTCAGGCGGCCCAAAGCCAGCTCCTCGATCATGCCGGTGGCGCAGCCGGTGGCCTCCTCCCCGACGGATCCTACTTTTCGGCAGCGGATCTGACCCAGGCTACATTTCAATTGCTTCAACAAGACCCCACAACCCATGGCCCTGCTCACTGATTTCACCACCTTCTTAGTCGCCAATACCAGCAAGCTGGCCGAGTTGGGCCTGGAACACGTGGGGCTGACCTTGCTGTCGTTGCTGTTGGCCTGTTTGGTGGCGATCCCCCTCGGGCTCTGGATTGCCCGGCATCCGCGGGCCGCCAGTCCGGTGCTGGGGTTTGCCGGCATCCTGCAAACCATCCCCAGCATTGCCCTCCTGGGAACCCTCATCCCCTTGTTGGGCATCGGGGTGAAACCCGCGATTTTTGCCTTGTTGCTCTACGCCATCTTACCCATTCTGCGCAATACGTACACGGGTATTCAAGGCGTGGATGCCGCCGTGGTCGAAGCGGCCCGCGGCATGGGGATGACGCCCTGGCAGGTCCTGCGAAAAGTGGAACTTCCGTTGGCCTTACCCGTCTTGCTGGCCGGCGTGCGCACCGCAGCCGTCATCAACGTCGGTGTAGCCACCCTGGCGGCCTACATCGGTGCGGGCGGGCTGGGAGAGTTCATCTTCGGCGGTATCGCCCTCAACAACAATTCCATGATCCTGGCGGGTGCCCTGCCAGCGGCCCTGTTGGCGCTGCTGTTCGACCAGGGGCTTGCCTTGTTCCAGGGGCAGCGACGCTGGCAGCTGGGCGGGCTGGTCCTCGTGCCCCTGGTTGGCCTGCTGGCCTGGCAAAGCCCCGCAAGTTCGGGCGAGTTAAGCGCGGCCTTCGATCCCGAATTCGCCGACCGGGCCGATGGGCTGCCCAGTATCCAGCGGCAGTATCCCGGATTGCGCTTCAATACCCTCATCCTCAATCCCGGACTCCTCTACCGGGCCGTTGCCGAAGGGGAGGTCGACATCATCAGCGGCTACTCCACCGATGGTCGCGTACGGGCCTACGACCTGGCCGTGCTCACCGACGACCAACACGCTTTCCCGCCCTACCAGTGTGCCCCCCTGGTAAATGGCACGACGGCCCAAGAACATCCGGAATTGCTGGCCACCCTGCAACGCCTGGACGGCCAGCTCAACGACAGCCTGATGACGGCCCTCAACTACCTGGTCGATTACCAAAAACAAGCACCAGCAGCGGTGGCCAAAGCATTTCTCCAAAGCCGTGGCTGGTGGCAAACACCCCGCAGTGGTAGCGCCGGTAACATCATCATCGGTTCCAAATTGTTTACGGAGCAATATATTCTCGTAGAACTGTTCCGGCAACTCATTGAAGGCTATACGGAACTACGGGTGGAGGCCAAACCAGGATTGGGGGGAACAAAAATTTGCTACGATGCCCTCCGCCTCGGCGAAATCGATCTTTATCCGGAGTATACGGGAACGGGCTTCCAGGTCTTACTCAGTCCGCCGCAGGAGGTCGTGGCGAAAATTTTTACGGATGCCGGGGCCGTCTACCAGTACGTAAAAACAGCATGTGCCCAGCGCGACGACGTGCAATGGCTGCCACCCCTGGGCTTCAACAATACCTACGCCCTCATGACCCGCCAGCAATTGGCGACGGAAAAAGGATGGCACCGCATCAGTGACCTTCGACTGCCAGCACCCAACTAACCAGGGAGCTGACAACGGCACCGCCGCCAAAAAGGCGTTACAAGGTTTCTAAAAAAGTTTTGAAATAGCTGGGCGGACGCAAATCCAGCAGTTCCTGGCGGTTGCTTTCCAACAGGCTGTAGTCGGCGGCCGCCAGATTGGCCGTAGCAAATCCGGTGAGTGGGTTGGTGGCGCGCCCCCTGGTCACTACGCCCAACCCCCAGTCCAAGTCCAGGGTAAATACATTGACATCCGGATTCGCCAGGCGCAGATGAGCGATGGTTTTCCACACGTCACCGTTCCAGCAACCATTCCAGCCCGGCACTTCGCCACGCTCGGCCAACTCCAGTACCTCGTTAATCGAGGCTTGCACCGGCCAGGCATTGGCCCTGCTCGTCGGGTTGCAATCGTGCATAATGATAACCCCGTTGGGATTGAGGTATTGGAGGCAATTTTCAACATCCTGCAAGGCTTGTTCGTAGGTATGTAAACCATCGATCAGGGCCACATCGACCCCCCCCGCCAGGCACTTAGGCGCAACCTCCGCAAAAAAAGCAGTACTGGTCAGCTCGTAGGTCTCCCCCTTGTTCAGGCCCAGCAGGTGCTTAAGTTTCGCTTTCTTGGGAAACATGAATTGGGGATCTACCCCAATTTTCCGGGGGGCTTTGATCTGGAAAAATATCTTCCCCTCCTGTACCCCTATTTCCAGGTAAGTCTGCGCCGCAATTTTATCGATTATGGCCTGCAAAACGGTTAATCTATTCATGGTTGCAATGGCTTTTGCCCAGGTATTTTTTCAACGGGCATAAAGAAAGGGAATATTTCACAAGGAGCCACAACGATGGCTAGCTTTTCACCAACAACAATGCCGCCGACGGGTCAGGGTACAAAAAAGTAGAGCGGACAAATGTCCGCTCCACGAAAAATTCTCTGTATGAGAAACCCTTTACAAACCTACTTGCATCGTATATACTGAGCTTCATAACGGAAGCAGTATGATCATTTAATACCCAACAATGTGTCCCGATAGAATAGTGCTGTTTCCTGAAACGACAATAGCCCCACCAGTTTTAACTGATGTGGTTCAGGAATTAACGCACAATAAATAATATGGAGAAAAAACCGCCTGGAGAGGAAGTGTTAATTCTAGTCATGGGATTGTTATTGGGATTAAAAACAAGGTGTATTTTTCACCACCATAAAACAAATATAAAGGTTTTTCCTACTACCTGTCAAAAACAAGGCAAATTTTTGTGGGTTTTAACGTTTCAAAGGGTGTGCCGACCAGGTATTTCCCATTCACCACCCAGGTTATTCCATCCGTTCTTGTTTTATTTGAACAATAAGGGGTCTTTCCTGCTTCTATGGATACACTAATCTACCAATATGCGCCCTAAAAGAAAAAGCTGGACCCTTTTCGTTCCCCGACCACTGCCCGAGGTGTGGGATTTTTTTTCCCGGCCGGAAAACCTGAACAAGCTTACGCCTGGCCACGTAGCGTTCAACATCCTGAGCCCCCTGGCCGGACAAGAGATGTATCCTGGCATGATTGTACAATACCAAATCAGCCCGCTGCTCGGTATCCCGATGAACTGGGTAACAGAAATTACCCAAATTCGTCACCACGAGTGGTTTATCGATGACCAACGGGTAGGTCCGTACGCCTTGTGGCACCACCAGCACCACTTCAAGGCCGTACCCGGTGGAACGGAGATGACGGATATCCTGCATTACCAGGTGCCCTTCGGCCCGCTGGGCACCTTGGCCAATGCCCTGTTTGTGGAACGGATGATCGACCAAATTTTTAGCTACCGGGAAGCAGCGGTGCGGGAACTCTTTTAAGGAAACACATCAGAACGCTTATCTTTGCCGTTGTATTCAAATGTATACCATGACAAGCATTCGTTTTTCCCTGTGGTTTCCCGTTTTACTGGGGCTGGGGGCTTTTATCTTTTTCTCCGCCTGTGATCCCCGGGAAGACTACCTGACCGGCGACGGAATCAATATCCGTTTTGAAATAGATACGCTCCGCTTTGATACCGTTTTCACGGAATTGGGGTCGGCTACCCAGTTTTTCAAAATTTACAACGAAAGCGACCGGGCTATTCAACTCGACGAAATTTACGTCGAAGGCATGACGGGCGTCCGCTTCAACATCAATGTGGACGGGATACCCGGAGGCGTAGTAGAAGATGCCGTTATCTGGAACAACGATTCCATCTACGTTTTCGTCGAAGTCAACATTGATCCGGACGCTCCCCTCTCGGCCAGTCCGTTTGTCGTTGAAGATCGGTTGGTGGTAAAAACGGGCAACAAAGAGCGCTCGGTTGTCCTCGAGGCCTGGGGACAAAATGCGAACTACTTCCCCAGCCGATTCAACCGGGGCGTGCCCGTGGTGCTCAGCTGCGACAATGCCACCATCAACTGGGACAGCCCCCTGCCCTACGTTATTTACGGCGAAATTTTTATTGACGAATGTCTGCTGGAGGTTGCTGCAGGTACGCACATCTACGTGCACGGCGGCATTGCCAGCAACGAACTACTCGGAACCTTCAACGATGGTTTCCTGTATACCCTGGCCAACGGCCGTATCCACCTGGCGGGTACCCCCGACAATCCCATCACCATGGAGGGCGACCGCCTGGAAGCAGCTTTCGCCGACCAGCCGGGCCAGTGGTTGGGCCTCATCATCGGACGGGAAAGCCGCGGCAACCTGGTAGAATACACCACCATCAAGAATGCCATCTTTGGCGTCTACGCCGATTCGGCGGCCGAAGTAACCCTCCGCAATGTGAAAATCCACACCACCGCCGGTAGCGGCCTGGTGGGTATTCACAGCGAAATCACCGCCAGCAATTGCCTCATCTACGACAATGCCGCCAACGCCGTGCAACTGACCCACGGCGGCAACTACCAATTCGACTTCTGCACCGTGGCCAGCTACGGCGTGGATGCTTCGGCCCTGGCGATGACCAATTTCCAGTGTTACAACGACGACTGTAGTGTCAACTCCCTGTTTCCGCTGAACGCCCAACTGACCAATTGTATCTTCTTCGGCTCCCGCCGCGACGAAATTATTATCCAGGATGCAACCGACCGCCAACAGGCTGCCTTTTTCAACCTGGACATGAACCACTGCCTGGTGAAAGTGGACGAGTTGCTCACCCGCAACAGTGTCCAGTACGGTGATTTTTTCGCAACGTACTGCCTGAATTGTTTCAATGGTGACCAAAATGACGCCCTCTTCCTGGATCGGGCCGTTGATGATTATCACCTCGATACCCTCTCGGTGGCCCAGAACCGGGGCATTAGCCTACCCGCTTTTCCACTGGACCTGGAAGGTACCCCCCGCGATGAAAACCCGGACATCGGGTGTTACGAGCGGATTGATTAGACCTGGAATTTATAACCAATCCCGTAAACGGTTTGCAGGTAATCGCCACAACCGTATTCCAGCAGCTTCTTGCGGAGGTTTTTTACGTGCGCGTAGATGAAATCGTAGGAGACCGCTTCGTCCATGTAATCGCCCCACAGGTGTTCGGCAATACGCCCTTTGGTGACGACCCGGTTGCGGTTGCGCGCCAGGTAGACGAGTATATCAAATTCTTTTTTGGTGAGTTTAATCGCTCGCTCTTCGCTGCTGGCCTGGCGTTCGTCGAGTTGGATAACCAGCTTGCCAAAATTCAATTCGTTGACCGGGATATTGTTGCGCCGCCGCAGAATCGCATTGATGCGCGCCGAAAGCTCGGCCAGGCTGAAAGGTTTGGTCAGGAAATCATCCGCCCCTAAATTCAATCCGTGGATCCGGTCAGCGATGGTAGCGCGGGCCGAAATGACAACAATAGCGGTATTGCTGGCATCGGCCCGAAGCAATTGCACCAGTTTGAGCCCATCGCCATCGGGAAGATCCAGGTCGATAAGGACACAATCGTAGTCAAAATTATTGATTTTCTGGTAACCTCCACGCCAGGTGGTGGCCTGCTCACACACGTGGCTCTCCTTTTTCAAGTGGTTAACCAGGAGCGTGAGCAGGTCGTCTTCGTCTTCAACGATAAGAATTTTCAAGCGCAGCAACTATTTTGGCCCGACAGCTACCACCGAACGGTGTTTACAACCCATCATCGTAGCTGTCATCAGCCATGTCACTTTCTTCCAATTCGTTGGGATCAACGTAGGTTACTTTGCTGCCCTCGCTGTCGTCGATATCATCCAGGTCATCGCTATCATCCAGGTCCATATCCAGGTCATCAAACCCATCATCGTCATCATCGTCACCATCCATAAAGCTGTCCTTCACTTTGAGGCTACCGGCATCCGGCGCATTAGGGTTCACTTTGCGGATTACTTTGGTGATGATAACCGGCTCTTTCTTTTCCCGTACGGCTGGCTTGGGCGCATCCTCATCATCGTCGTCGTCTCTGGTTTGGCGATCATTCACCGTAGCGGCCAGGTTCTTGGATGCCAGGCTTTTGGTGGTAGTAGGCACTGCCAGCAATCGCTTTTTATCGATCAGTTCTCCGGAAACAATACAAATACCGTATGATTTATTGTGAATGCGCTGAAGCGCATTCTCGAGGTCGATGATGTGTTTCTGCTGTCGGTGCCGCATCATTTGGAGCATTTCCAGGTCCGTCAAACTAGCCGTATCATCCATCCAGTCTCCCTCCTCGCTCAGCGTCTCATTGATGTTATCGATCTGTTCATTGATCGACACCTGGTAATCCTTTGCCTCGCGAAGTTTGGCTTCAATCTTTTCCTTGAAAAACTGTAGCTCCTGGTCGGAATAGCGGTTTACTACGGAAGGTTGCTTTGACATAAAAATACTTTATGATTACTATTGAATGTTCGAGATAGCAAAACGCCCTCTTCACAGAATTAGTTTTACACAAAAAAATAATTCTTCTACTAGCCGCAAATTGGTGGCCAAAGAAAAGGAAGAATTTCTTTATTCCCCCAAGGATTATTTAAAAATAGGAAAAAAATGAAAGCGGTGCTTGATTTATTTCAGCTGATCTTATTTTGTAGCTTTTTCCAGGGCCTTCAATTGGTACACATCATGGCGGCGATCCTTCAGGTTGCGTACACTTCCGTAACTGTGTAATGCCTTGAGCAGGTCCAGGTCGACATCGGCAACCAAGGTCATTTCGGTATTGGGGGTAGCTTCGGCTTTGATCCCGTTGGTGGGGAAAGCAAAGTCGCTGGGTGTAAATACGGCAGCCTGCGCAAACTGGATATCCATGTTGTTAACCCGGGGCAAATTGCCCACACAGCCGGCTATAGCCACGTAGCACTCGTTTTCGATGGCGCGTGCCTGGGAACAGACCCGTACCCGCATGTAGCCGTTCTGGGTGTCGGTCAGGAAAGGTACGAACAAGATGTGCATGCCCTGGTCAGCGAGTAAACGCGACAATTCCGGAAACTCAGAATCGTAACAGATCAATACCCCGATCTTGCCACAGTCTGTATCAAACACCTTGATCTTGTCACCACCAACCATACCCCAGGCCTGCTTTTCGGAAGGAGTGATGTGGATTTTTTCATACTGGTCCACGGTACCGTCCCGGTGACACACAAAACCTACGTTGTACAACTGCCCGTCGGCCCGTACCTGCGGCATACTCCCGGTGATAATGTTGAGGTTGTACTCGATGGCCATCTGCCGGAAACGTTCCCGCAGGGGTTCGGTGTAAGCGGCCAACTCCCGGATAGCATCCGCTTCGGACAGGTGGTTGAAGGGCGCCATGAGTGGGGCATTGAAAAACTCTGGAAACAAGATAAAATCACTCTTGTAATCACTCACCGCGTCCACAAAAAATTCGGCTTGCTCACAAAAGGCCTCAAAATTGGGAAATAAGCGCATCTGCCATTGTACCAGCCCCAACCGAACCACTTGCTTTTTGGCATTCACCAACACTTCCTTCTCCTGGTAGTAGATATTATTCCACTCCATGAGGGTGGCATTCTCCAACGACTGTTCATCGCCTTCCAGGTAGCCTTTGATCACGCGTTTAACGTGGAACTCATTGGCCAACTGGAAAGTAAGTACCGGATCGTAAATGACCCGATTACGCACTTTGACGATGTATTCCTTAGGGGTCATGTCTTTGGCGTGCTCGGCGTATTTGGGCAGGCGGCCACCAAAGATAATGCTGCGCAGGTTGAGGTTTTCGCACAACTCCTTGCGGCCGTCATACAAGCGACGCCCCAGGCGCAGGCCCCGATAATCAGGGTGAATGAATACATCAATGCCGTAGAGTACATCGCCATTCGGATCGTGGGTGTCAAATTCGTAGTTACCCGTTATCTGGGCGTACGTGTGATGATCTCCAAACTTATCGTAATTAACAATCAGCGAAAGGGCACAACCGACTACTTGTCCGTCCATCACCACCGCTAGCTGTCCTTCGGGAAACAGTTTGAGTAACTTCTCAATATGGTGCTTACGCCAGTAAGATCCTTCCCAGTGGGGATAAGCTTTTTGCATGGAATCTTTTAATCCCAGGTAATCTTCAATTTCCAGGTAGCGCAATTCTACTAACGAAGGCTCGGTTATCATTTTTTTATTTTTTCAACAATTTAATTCGGCAAAGGTTGGTACACCAACGATTTAGCCCTATTCGACCCCAAGGAAGGCAACAAGGGAATCCCTTGCTGAAGAACGGTAGAAGGTTTTCGGACAACTGCCCGCTTAACAGGCCGCAAAATTAATCAATTAACGCTTCTCCACTTATTTTTAACCAGGCTGAAGCTACAATTACTTAAGTAACCGTGAAAAAGCCTGCTAGCCGAAAAGGGCCGCCAAAATAATTTCCGCCAGGGTCCGGTTCTTCAATATTTATTCAGAATTGGGTTCTTTTATTTGGTTTTTTATTGCAAGTTTTCTGAAAAACCATTATTTTCCTTAGGTCATTTTTACTTTCATCCGGAATTATCTCGCGCCCATGATTCACCCCCAAACCGAATTGCGTTTTATTAGCCCGGCAGTAGGTTACGGCGTCTTTGCGACCGCCTTCATCCCGAAAGGAACGATCACTTACGTAAAGGATAGCCTGGAAATTGTAGTCACCCCCGGCGATTATGGTGCCCACAACCAGGCCATGCAGGACGTTATTGAAAAATATTCCTACGTGGACGAAGTGGGTAACCGCATTGTGAGTTGGGATTTTGCCAAATACGTCAACCATTGCTGCAATTGCAATACCATTTCTACTGGTTACGGCTTTGAAATAGCGATCCGGGATATCCAACCCGGCGAACAAATCACCGATGAATACGGGATTTTCAACCTGGAATACAGCATGGAACTGGTCTGCGACCAACCGGGGTGCCGGAAGGTCATCCAACCCCGTGACTTCGATAATTATTACACAGACTGGGACGCCAAGATCAGAGCTGCCCTTCCCCAGTTGTTTGTCGTAGACCAACCGCTACTTTCTTTCCTGGACGAAAGCACCCAGGAAGCAGTAGAAAAATTGGGCACCGACCTCCAGCAATACCGGTCGGTATATGCCCTTCGGCTAAAGCAGCAGGCTATGGCTTATCCGCCAGCAAAGCCTGCTTGATCGCTGCGGCTAACTCATTGACCCGTCTGGAACCGACAAAATACTGATGACCATCCCTGGTTTGAATAGCTAAACCATTGCGCCCCGTAAACGAAAACATTTTTTCGTTCCCATAGTGCAGGTTACTACCACTCCATTGTGCACCCAGTGGCGTCTTCACAACAGCGCAAGATGCGATCTTAGCCAAAGGTATTTTCTCTTTGTGGGTTGCCCCTGTCGTAAGCTGGCAAATGAGCTTTTTTCGGGTCACCGTGGTCTTCAAACGCTGCTGCAACAAAGAACGCATCCACCACACCAACCCTATAATTAGGATCAGGGCCAACAAATCGGGTCCCGGGTGGGCAAAGTTACTGGCCACCATATCTTTTACTAACAAATAGGCCAAACTGGCGGCGATAATACCCGCTAAAACCAACAAATCGGCCCCCTTGAAGGCCTGTTCTTCTACAAAAATCTGCTTACTCATTCCTTTTGTTTACGTTTAATTTACTCAAAATTAACAATTAATTTACATTGAACGTTCTCTGCCGGTTGTTAATTGTTGAAAAATTACCTGAAAATTTTTCGTCCTGCCGCAAATACCTGCATCTTTCGGTTACATATCTGCCGACTTCAAATTACTTTATCTACTTTGCGGCAAATTCACGCGATCTAAAGAATCGGGCAGTAATCGCATCCCGTAACCCCTTCCATAAAACCGAATAAAATGCCCGTAAAAAGCCAACCCACAACCGCTACAACGAAGTATCCTGGAGGGTTTGAAGCACACGCGCATTGGTACCCCAAAGCCCTGAATGCGACCATCCACCCGATGATCAATTTTTTCCTCAACCTGGGCCAGGATCGGATTATTAACCGTTATTGCCACCTCCACCCCAAAGTCAATCCGGAAAAGCTGCGGGAGATCCTCAATTACCGCGCCAAGCACTTTCTTTGGGCGGGTGCCGACCTGCTCAACGTCACCTCGGCCCGGGGCAAACGCCAGATGGTGGTGGTAGAGAACAACTCCTGCCCTTCCGGGCAAAAATCGATGCCCCTCCTGGACGACAACCAGGAACAGGGCAGTTACCGGTTGCTCATCGAGCGGACCTTTAAACCCCACCTAAAAAACCTCCGCAAAAGCCTTGATGGTGGCCTGGCAGTTATTTATGATAAAAACATCATGGAAACCGCCGGTTACGCCGAAGTCATTGCCGATGTGATGCAGGAAAAAGTTTACCTGGTCCCTTTCTACGAAGATGATACGAATCCACCGGTGCGCTTTGATGATGGCGTGATGCTGATTCGCGACGAGGCTGGCGACTGGATCCCCATCCGGGCTGCTTTTCGCTACGTTACCCAGCGCCCCTGGAACCGGCTGCCCTTGCATACGAAAACCCGTATCCTCAATCCCATTCTGGCCTGCCTGGCTGGTGGGCGCAACAAAATGGTTGCCGCCAAGGCCTATGACCTCTTCAATGCCGAACTGGAAGCCCACGGACTGAAAATAAACACCCCGGAAACCATCTGGGACGTGAGCAAGGAGGAAGTTCCGCTGTGGGTAAAGAAGATGGGTGGCCAGGCCGTGATCAAGGTTCCCTACAGCAATGCCGGGCAAGGTGTTTTCACCATTGTCACCAAACGGGAACTCGATGCTTTTATGGCGATGGAATTCCACTATGACCGCTTCATCGTACAAAGCCTCATCGGCAATTACCACTGGAGCAGCACCACTTCTTCGGGCAAACTCTACCACGTAGGTACCATTCCCAACAGCAAAGGGGAAACCTACGTGGCCGATATCCGGATGATGGTCAGTTCTTCCGAACAGGGTATCCTGCCACTTTGCACCTACGCCCGCCGCTCGGCCAAGCCCCTGGTGGATAAAATCGAAGACAGTACCAACAGTTGGGAGATGCTGGGGACCAACCTGTCGTTCCTGCAGCCGGATGGCAGCTGGTCAACCGATAGCAATCGACTCGTCTTAATGGATCGCCGGGACTTTAACAAACTGGGTATTGGCCTGGACGATCTCATTGAAGCTTATATTCAAACCGTATTATCGATGGTTGCCATTGACAACATGGCCAAAACCTTACTCAATAAACAAGGTAAATTTCGGATGCGGCTCTTCCGTAGCCTGAATGATGATCAGAGTCTGATTGACGAAATCATGTTATAAATGAATGGCTACCGCATCCTGATCATTACGGACCACCGTAAACACACTGCTGAAAATGGGGTTTATCCGATCGGACGCGCCCTCCACCACCACCCTGGTTTTACCCAGGTAGATATCGTTACCCGAAGCCATGCGGCCCATGCTGATTTTTTCGAAAAGCACCTCCCCGGCCCCTTGCAGGCAACTCCGGTAAAACACGATTTTTCTTTTTATCCGGACGGACGGGATTTATCCCAGAATTTACGGCCCGTGGCCCTTACCGACTACGATGTCGTCTGGCTGCGCCTTCCCCCTCCATTTCCGGAAAAGTTGGCCGCCATGCTAACCACCTGCTACCCCCAACAACTTTTTATCAACCATCCGGCCGGCATTCTACGCACGGGCAGCAAAGACTTTCTGCTCGATTTTCCTGCGCTTTGCCCACCCATGCAGCTTTGTCAAACGCTGGAAGATATCATCCAGTTTAAAGCGCGCTTTGCCATTGTGCTCAAACCCCTGCGGGCCTACGGTGGCCAGGGCGTGGTACGCATTGATGGCGACCAGGTCTCGAGCGAAGGCAAGAACCTGAGCTTTGCGCAATTTGCCCGGCAATACCAGGCCGACCCCCAGCCTTATTTGGGAGTTAAATTCCTTAAAAACGTCTCCATGGGTGACAAACGCATTGTCGTCTTCGATGGGCACATCATGGGCGCAGCGCTGCGGATACCCGCCCCGGGCTCCTGGTTGTGCAACGTAGCGCAGGGCGGGAACTCTATTATTGCCGAGGTCGATGCCGACGAAGAAGCGATCATTGCTGCTTTGCAACCAACCCTTGCTCAAATGGGCGTCGTCATGTACGGCATAGACACCCTGGTGGGAGATGATAACAAAAGAGTACTTTCCGAAATTAATGCCACCAGTATTGGCGGACTTCAGCAAATGGCCCAACAAAATGGCCAGCCACTCGTAGAACAAGCGGTCGAAATACTGTGGCAATACATTGACCGTAAGCTTAAAAACATAACATGTTAATAGATCAGCAGATCGCAGTTATTTCCGACCTGGATATTACGCAGGTCCCCAAAGGCACCATCAGCCGCTTTTGGTTCCACATTGTAACGGATGGCATGGGGATGCCCGTTTACATTCCCGTCATTGTAGCCCGGGGGGAGGGCGATGGGCCGGTACTGGGGCTTACCGCTGCCTTGCACGGCAACGAGCTCAATGGTATCCTGGTGATTCAGCGTTTGTTCCAAAAAATCGACATTAGCCAACTGAGTGGCACCATTGTCGGTATTCCCGTGGTGAATGTTCCCTCGTTGCTGCGCAAAAAAAGACGCTTCCCCGACGGAACCGACCTCAACCATATCATGCCCGGCAAACCCGAAGGCAATGTCAGCCAGGTTTACGCCTGGCGCCTGGTACACCAGATTGTCAAGGAATTCGACCTGCTCATTGACCTCCACACGGCCAGTTTTGGGCGCATCAATTCCTATTATATCCGGGCCGATATGGAAGACCCCACCGTTTGTCGGATGGCCTGGCTGCAGCAAGCCCAGATCATTGTGCACAACCCACCCAACGACGGCACCTTGCGCGGTACGGCGGGTGAAATGAAAATTGCCGCTATCACCCTCGAAGTTGGCGATCCCAATATGATCCAGAAAGGAATGGTACGCGATGGCCTGACCGGTGTCTTCAACCTGCTCTACGATTTCAACATGCTGCCCGGCAAAGTGGATCCACCCGCCGAGCCCGCAGTACTGTGCCACAATTCCTACTGGCTCTATACCGATACGGGTGGCATCGTCACCGTTCATCCACAAGTAACCGAACGGGTAAAGAAAGGGCAGGTGGTGGCTACTTTGCGCAATATTTTTGGCGACCTGATCAAAGAATACATCGCACCGGAAGACGGCATTGTCATCGGAAAAAGTGTGCACCCGGTTGCACAATCCGGGGCGAGAATCCTCCATCTGGGAATCCCCGAATAAAATTTCCGGTAAACAGCTAACTTTGTCCCATGAAGTACCATCCCATTCCTGCCGAATTATTCGTTTTTAACCGCCGCCGGTTTGCTGCTAAAATGGCGGCTGACAGTATCGCTATTTTTCAGTCGAACGACCTGATGCCGCGCTCGGGCGACACCTTTTTTCCTTTCCGCCAGAACAATGGCCTGTTCTATCTCAGCGGGCTCGACCAGCCCGAAACCGTCGTGGTACTTTTTCCGGATTGTACCAAGGAAGGATTCCAGGAATTGGCTTTCATTCGCCACCCCGATGAGCAACTGCTCCGCTACGAGGGGGAGCAATTGAATAAAGATACGGCCCGCCAACTTTCTGGTATCCAAAAGATCTACTGGCTCGAGGAGCTGGAACCTGTCCTGCACGAACTGATCCTCCTGGCCAAACGCATCTATGTGAACCTGGAAGAGCACGATCGCTTCCAGAGTCCGGTCGTGACGCGCGACCAACGCTTCACGACCGCGTTGCAAAGCCGCTACGCCGCCCACAAGTACCACCGTGCAGCCCCGATCCTGAAAAAGCTGCGGATGCGCAAATCGCCTACCGAAGTCGACCTGATCCAACAGGCCATCAACATCACTGCCGAGGCGTTTCAGGAAGTATTGAAAGGAGTAGAACCCGGTGTCTTCGAATACGAAATTGAGGCGCTGATTACCGCTGCGTTCCTGCGCAACCGGGCCAACGGACACGCCTACGAACCCATTATTGCGGCGGGTGCCAACAGCTGTGTGCTCCACTACGTGCAAAACAACCGCGTTTGCCGGGCTGGTGATCTATTGCTACTGGACTTTGGTGCCGAATACGCCAACTACGCGGCCGACCTCACCCGCACGATTCCGGTCAGCGGCCGTTTCACGGCGCGGCAGCGGCTGGTCTACGATGCCGTTCTCCGGGTACAACGCGCCGCCATTAAACTCCTGCTCCCCGGCGTCAGCCTGGAAGACTACCACCAGGAAGTGGGCCGCCTGATGGAAAGCGAATTGCTAGGCCTCGGGCTACTGGATAAAACGACGGTCAAAAACCAGGATCCCGCCATGCCCGCCTACAAGCGCTACTTTATGCACGGCACCAGCCATCATCTCGGACTCGATGTGCACGACCTCAGCAACCGCTACCTCCCCATTCAGGCCGGCATGATCTTCACTTGCGAGCCGGGGATCTATCTTCCCGAAGAAAAGATCGGCATCCGGCTCGAGAACAATATCCTGGTGACCGACGACGGGCCGCTGGACCTGACCGAACGGATCCCTATTGAAGCGGAAGCTATTGAAGAATGGATGAACGCAGGGGTAAAGGTATTTTAGGGCCTTGGTCCATTTAAGTCATTGGTCACTTACTGACCGAAAAGAGCTGTTCATGAAAATTACCAAAGTAGAAATCATCCACGAAAACCTGGAGTTGACCCGGCCCTACACCATTGCCTACCGCACGATTAAAGCCGTAGAAAATATTTTCCTGATCCTGCACCTGGCCGATGGCACCATTGGTATCGGTTGTGCCGCTCCGGCACCAGGCGTAACGGGTGAATCGGTCGTGGACAGCGAATCGGCACTGCGCAACGTGGTAGAACCCCAGCTTCACGGCCAGTCCATCCACCAATTCCCCGCCTTGCTGGCCCGTTTGCGGCATCAGCTGTTGGAAACGCCAGCGGCTTTGGCCGCCGTAGACATTGCCCTGCACGATGCTTTCACCAGGCACCTGGGGTTGCGCCTGGTCGATTGGTGGGGAGCCGTGCACACCACGCTGCCAACGTCCATCACCATCGGCATCTTATCCGTTGAGGAAACCCTCGAACAAGCCCGGGAACACCTGGCTACCGGTTTTCGGGTATTCAAATTGAAGACAGGCCGTACGGTGCCCGAAGACGTAGAGGTCTTTACCCGCCTGCGGGAGCTCATTGGCCCGGATCTTCCCATCCGGATAGATGCCAACCAGGGGTACCAGCCAGCAGACCTGGTGGCCTTTGCCGATGCGACCCGGCTACTCGACGTAGAATTCTATGAACAACCTTTCCCCACCGGGCACCACCGCAGCATCGTCCGGCATACGGCAGAGATCGCGGGGATTGATGCCCAGCTCCTGCTACCACCAGCGTTGCGCACAATTTGCGCCGCCGACGAAGACCTGCACCACGCTACCGATGCCCTGGAATTGGCCGCCAGACCCCAACCCTTTGGTATTTTCAATATCAAACTGATGAAATGTGGCGGCCTGGAAGAAGCACGCAAAATTGCTTTCATCGCTAAGCGCACCGGGATCGACCTCATGTGGGGTTGCAATGACGAAAGCATTGTCTCTATCACGGCCGCCCTGCACGCTGCTATGGCCAGCCCCGCTACCCGGTACCTCGACCTGGATGGCAGTCTCGACCTCGCACGCGACCTGGTCACGGGCGGCTTTGTCCTCGAAAATGGCTACCTAAGCATTGGCGATGGCCTGGGCCTGGGCTGTAAGTTGTTGTAAGCACCCCGCTAACCATGAAATAAATAGCCGCCCCCAACGTATTAAGTAGGCTGATGGAAATAAAAATTGAACATGAATAGATTGCTGCTTTTTATCCTGGTGGGTAGCCTGTTGACACTCGCCGGTTGTGATGACCCCGTATTTTCGCCCAAACCGCGCTCCTTCCCGCGGGTCGTTTATCCGGAGAAGACCTACCAGGGTTTTTACGAAAATTTCTGCCATTTTTCGTTTGAATACCCCACCTACACCCAGATTCTTCAGGATACGGCCTTCTTCGAAGGTACGCCCCCCCACGATTGCTGGTTTGACCTTTACTATCCGGCATTTGACGGGCGGGTACACTTCACCTACGTTCCGCTGGGAAAAGGGGGTGAAAACCTGGACAAACTCCGCCAGGAAGCCTTCAATATGGCCGACTGGCACAACAAACGCGCCAATTACATCGACGAACTGGTGATCCAAACCGAGCATGGTGTGGGCGGAATGGCTTTTGATATTGATGGCCCGGCAGCCAGCCCGTTTCAGTTTTTCCTGACGGATAGTACGGAAAACTACGTGCGGGGTGCACTCTATTTCAATACCCAGGTTAGGGTAGATTCTATGGCGCCAATCGTGGATTTCGTACGCACCGATATTCTACACTTGATTGAGACCTTTCAGTGGCAGAAGTAGTGAGCTATAAAGCCTTACCACAAATTGATCGCGCTGCTACCATCCTCATCGCTCCAAAAAGAAATCCCGAACTTTGGACGATTCCAAAATTCGGGATGACTGTTATTTTTCCAATTATTACGAAGTAGCGATTCACTCGACCACCACGGAATAAAGTGCAAGCGATTTAATCTTCGCCTTCGCCGTCCTCGGGTGCTTCTACTTTAACCTTGGTGAGCCCACCGAGAATAGCCACTTTAATTTTTTTCTCGATTTCCAGCGCTACTTCCGGGTTATCTACGAGGAACTGCTTGGCGGCTTCCCGACCCTGAGCGATTTTGGCCTCGTTATAGGCGTACCAGGCGCCACTTTTCTGGATAATGTCGTTGTCTACGCCCAGATCGACGATCTCGCCGACTTTGGAAATACCTTCGCCATACATGATGTCAAACTCAGAAACCCGGAATGGAGCGGCCAATTTGTTCTTCACCACTTTCACCTTCACGTGGTTACCCATCATGTTGTTGTCCTTGTCCTTGATCCCGGCGCCGGAACGGCGGATATCCAGGCGAATAGAAGCATAAAACTTCAGGGCGTTACCACCGGTCGTGGTTTCCGGATTGCCAAACATGACGCCGATTTTCTCCCGCAACTGGTTGATGAAGATACAGCAGCACCCCGTCCGTCCGATAGATCCCGTGAGTTTCCGCATGGCTTGTGACATCAGACGCGCCTGCAGGCCCATCTTGCTGTCTCCCATTTCGCCTTCAATTTCCGAGCGGGGCACGAGCGCCGCCACGGAGTCGATCACGATGATATCGATAGCGCCGGAGCGGATCAGGTTTTCCGTAATTTCCAGGGCTTGTTCCCCGTTATCGGGCTGTGAGATCAGCAGGTTTTCCGTATCCACGCCTAACTTTTGGGCGTAGTAACGGTCAAAAGCGTGTTCGGCATCGATAAAGGCAGCAATACCTCCTAACTTCTGGCACTCTGCGATTGCGTGAATAGCCAACGTCGTTTTACCCGAAGATTCCGGTCCGTATATTTCGACGACCCGACCACGGGGAAAGCCGCCTATTCCCAGTGCGATGTCCAGCCCCAACGAGCCGGAAGGAATAACTTCTACGTCTTGTACCGTTGAATCTCCCATGAACATGATCGAACCTTTGCCGTAGGTTTTATCCAGGCGATCCATCGTTGCCTTGAGGGCTTTCATTTTGGCATCTTTATCGTTGGCCATATGCTGCTGTTTTAAAGCGAATTCAAAGATTTGTTTATTTCAAAAGCAAATATAAACAACAAATTGGTATTTGCAAATTTTATGCCCAACTTTACTGCTTATTTTGTTGGGCAGCCCAAACTTCCAGGGCTTTTACTACGGCGCCGACGCCTTCTTCGAGGGGGCGCACCACGGGTAAGCCCGTTTGGGTCTGCAGTTCCTGCTGGGCCGCGATCAGTTCCCCGGCGGTCAATTCTTCCCCATTGAGGGTGATGGCCACCACTTCCGATCCGTACAGGCGAATGAGGTCGATATCTTGCTGGATGGAACCAATGGGCCGGTTGCTACCTTCGAAATAGTGCCGTCCCGGTGCGTGTTGGAGCACCACTGCGCGGGCATTACCGCTCAGCAGAAATTCACTGCCGCAGGGGCCGCTGGGATTGCGCAGGGCCGATTGGCCTTCCAGGAGGATAAAATCGGGTTGGGCGGTTTGGGCACAGTTCACGATGGCTTGCTCAATTTCTCCACCGATAAAGTCATTGACCGTACTATCGAAGACAAAGCCGTAGGGCGATCCCTGCATCCAGCCGGTCTGGCCGGTGTAGATCATCTCTGCTTTGTGTCCGGCGGTGCGCAGGGCTTGCATGAGCCAGCGGGTGGTGGTTCGCTTGCCCAGGGCACAGTCGGTACCCAGTACCGCCACGATCGGGCAGGTAACGTTGTAAATTTCGCCCGTCCAAAAATGCAGTTCGTTGCGCGGTCGGGGCTTGCGAATATCGAAGAGGCTGACGCCGTAGGTCTTCGCCAGGTCTTGAAAGTGCGGATCATCGCTCAGAAACGTATGGAGACCATTGACCAGGCCGCAGCCGTGATGGACCGCCGTTTCCAACTCGCTGCGGAAATCGTCGGGCAATTGTCCGCCGGTGAGCGCTACGCCCACGATGCACACCTCGGGCTGCACCACCTGGGGCTGGGCAAAGTAGGCCGCTACCGAAGCCACTACGGGGATGCCCCGGGGCGTTCCGTCCAGCACTTCACCGGCATCCCGGCCGGCCATTTTGTGGTCAATTACCGCCAGGATTTCAAAACGCTCGGTGCCCCGGATTAATCCATGGCAAGTTTTGGCATTATTGGAGTCCAGCATGCCATTGGTCAGTACGATAGCCTTTTGCATATAACTTAGAAATTAACGATCACATTTTTCTTCTGGCGCCCCCGGTGCTTGTCCAGTTTCAGGAGTACCGCCAACATGATGGTAAAGCCCAGCAGGCTTGACCCACCCTTGCTCAGGAAGGGCAACGGGATACCAATGATCGGTACCAGACCGATCGTCATTCCGATATTGACAATGAAGTGGGAAAACAAAACACCAGCCACCCCGTAGGCGTAGATACGGCTAAAAGCAGTGGGTTGCCTTTCGGCAATCATCACGATTCGCAGGAGCAGGAGGAGGTACAATACCACCACGGCAGCGGTGCCCACAAAACCCTGTTCCTCCCCGATGGTGCAGAAAATGAAGTCGGTGTCCTGTTCGGGCACCCAGCGTCCCTGCGTCAGGCGGCCCGAGAAGATTCCCCGGCCCGTCAGTCCGCCTGCACCAATGGCCAGCATAGAATTTTCCATGTTCATCACGGAATCCTTGTTGCGCTTTTTGGCTGCGGCCGGCCGCAGCCAAACGTCGATACGTTGCTGCTGATGGGGCTGGAGCACCTCATTGAAAACGTAGTTACTACCTACCGACAAGCCGCTGGTAAGCACAAAACCCAGTACGACCACTGGAATCAGCTGGGTGCGAAAATTGGCGTACTGCCAGTAAGTCATCCCCAGAAAAACCACCAGCCCCAGGGCCAGGCTTACCCAGCTAAAGCCAGCATAGGCACCATACCACAATGCCAACCCAAAGGCCAGCACCGCCAGGAGCCACCGGTTTTGTTGTTTTTTTTCGTAGAGCACGTAAATCAAAACGGCCAGCCACGTCAGGGCCGTTACCATAGCGAGCGGAGGAACCAAAATGCTGAGCACAAAAGTAGCGGCCCCCATAAACCCGATGATGTAGAGCAACGGTGACAATCCCTCGCGAAACAAGACAATGAAAAAGGACGTAAAGACCAGAGCCGACCCCGCATCGGGTTGCATTAAAACCAACCCAATTGGAATAACAAACAAAATGGCGGATTGCAGTACGTGGCGGGTATTGCGCATATCAATGCTCCAGTGCCCCAAATAGGCCGCCATGCCCAGGCAGGTTCCGAATTTCGCCAGCTCCGACGGCTGGAAAGAGAAACCACCAAAGGTGAACCAAGACGTAGCCCCTTTGATCGTGGTACCAACGATGAGCACCAGCACCAGGCTCCCGATCCCCAGGCCATAGAAGAGGAAGGCAAAAATTTGCCAGATCTTGTGATCCAGAAAAAAGACGATGAAAGAAAAGACCAACAGGCAGATCAGGATCCACATGAATTGTTTTCCGGCCTGGGTTTTGAAGAAGAAATCGGCCACGCCTTCCGGAGGGCCGGATTGCTGCAAGTCGACAGAAAAGATGAACAAGCCACCGATGGCTACCAGTGCCAGGTAGAAACAAAACGTAACGTAGTCAATATTGAGCAGGTAAGTCTGCCGACTTTCGGACATAACGCGTTTAAACTGAGTAGTTTGACGGAAATAGCGCCTGCCGCGCCACGCGGTAACTAATCCCGTCTCTAATTGAATAAATCCGCTAATAGTAATTCAACAATTCCCCTTTGGCAATGCTTTCATCGCGCACCAGGTAAAGGCCTTCGTACTCCTTGCTGAGGATAAATTTGAGCCGCAGGGCGTCGAGTTTGGTGCTAAAGGCACCGGCCTGGAGTTTGTAGTACGGCGGGTTGTGTTCCCAATCAACAGGAATATTGGGATAGTGGTAACGGAACGACTGCTGTACGCTTTCCAGTCGTTGCCGATCGGTGGTAGCCAGTATCTGTACCCGCCAGCCAGCCTCCGAGGCCTGGGCCTTGTTGGTGGCAGCATACTGGGTCATCATCTCTTTGAGGATGGGCTCCATACTGACCTTAACCGACTGTCCGCTCAGGGCCCAGCAAGCCAAGAGGCTACAAAATAAAAAGATACTTCTTTTCATTTGGGATGATTTACTATAAAACAATAGGCAAAGATAAGCATCTGCGCAGACATGGCACAGGAATGTTTTAGATTGTGGTGGAATGGCCCCCAAACAGCTACGCATACTCCTTTAACGGTAGCTTCGGGCTCCCCCGGCGGCTAATTACTTGGAAAACGCGATAATAATAGGTCTAAAAACAGCAATTGCATATATTGAGTGCTTTAATAATTTTGACGTTCTGAAAAAAGATGAAAAAAGCGATTGTACTCGGAGCGGGTGGCTTCATTGGGAGCCATTTGGTTAAGCGACTGAAAGCGCATTCCTATTGGGTACGGGGTGTAGACATCAAGTATCCGGAATTTAGCCCTGGTGTAGCCGATGAATTTCTCCTTGGTGACCTAAGAGACCGTTCCACCTGCCAGCGAGCTTTGGCGATGGCCGACGCCAACACGGAAGTTTACCAATTGGCGGCAGATATGGGTGGTGCGGGTTACTTGTTTACCGGTATGCACGATGCGGATGTCGTGCACAACTCCGCCTTGATCAACCTTAACATTGCGCAACTTGCCGCACAGACCCCCATTCGGCGCCTTTTTTTTTCTTCCTCGGCCTGTATTTATCCCAAGCACAACCAGCAAGATCCCGACCATCCGCAGTGCCCGGAATCTTCGGCTTACCCTGCTGACCCCGACAGCGAATATGGCTGGGAAAAGCTCTTCAGTGAGCGGCTGTACGATTCTTACCGGCGCAATTATGGGCTCGATATTCGGGTGGCACGGTTCCACAATGTGTACGGCCCCGAAGGTACCTGGATGGGTGGTCGGGAAAAAGCCCCCGCCGCCTTGTGCCGAAAAGTAGCCCTCGCCGAAGATGGGGGTGCGGTGGAGCTATGGGGTGATGGCTTGCAAACCCGTTCCTTTCTCTTCATTGATGATTGCATTGACGGGATTCTGGCATTGGTACACGGCGATTATACGGCTCCCCTCAATATCGGTTCAGAAGAAATGATCAGTATTGCTGATTTCGCCAGGCTCATCATTGAAATCAGCGGCAAACAGCTCTCCCTGAAACACATTCCCGGACCGGAGGGTGTACGAGGTAGAAACTCCGACAATACACTGATCACCAAGCACCTGGGCTGGTCTCCTCAGTGGCCGCTGCGGGAGGGCATTGCCCAGACCTATACCTGGATTGACGAACAACTGGTAAGTTACCAGCGGTTAAATGGCACCGTCGCCATGCAGCAAATTTAATTCAATGGACCAAAGAAAAATATCCACCCCGTTGGCTATCCAGACCTTTATCAGTGCCCTGGCAGAGGAATTCCAGGAGGAACACCTGACCCCGGCAATGGAATTCAGGTCATTGGATGCCTGGAGTTCGATGCAGGCCTTGCTGCTCATCGCCAGGGTGAACGAAGATTTTGAGGTTGTCCTTTCCGAAGACGACTTGCGCAATTGCAAAACCATTGAAGACCTTTTCCAGTGTGTTCAAAATTACCAAAGCTAAATAGTGGCAGATTTTTCCATTTCTGGTATCAAAATCAGCGCCATCGCTGCCGCAGTACCCAAAGCCAGGGCGGAGACCACCGCCACCCAACTCCTGGCCACCGAGCAGGAACGCCAGAAGTATATTAAAAACATCGGTATCCGTTCCCGGCGTATCGCCCCAGACAACGTTACCGCTGCCGATCTGTGTCAGCTGGCCGCCGAAAAAATCCTGGCTGAGCTCCAGTGGCACAAAGCCGACGTACAGCTCCTGGTAATGGTTACCCAAACACCAGACTACATCACCCCGTGCACCGCTGTTTTACTACAAGACCGCCTGGGGCTACCCCAATCTTGTCTGTGTTTTGACATCAACCTCGGCTGTTCGGCGTTTCCTTACGGGTTGGCTACCGCTGCCAGCTTACTGCGGTTAATACCTGACGGCAAGGGCCTTTTACTCATTGGCGACAAATCCAGCCTCCTGGTTTCGGCACAAGACAAAAGTACGGGCCTGCTGTTTTCCGATGCCGGGTCAGCCATCGCGCTGACCCGGGCCGATGACGAACAGCAAATCCACTTTACCCTCGCCTCCGATGGCAGTGGCTACGAAGCACTCCTGGTAAAAGGCGGCGGCGCCCGCCACCCGACAACCGTTGAGCAACTTGCGCTGAAAAAAATTGGCGAAGGCGTGGTCAGGAATGACTTAAACCTCCAGATGAATGGCATCGCGATCTTCAACTTTGCGCTGAAGCAGGTGGTTCCTTCCATCCACGCATTTTTTGCCCGCCACCACCTTTCACCAGCCAACCTCGATGCCGTTGTGCTGCACCAGGCCAACAAGATCATCAACGAGTCCATGCGAAAAACGCTCCACCTCAGCAAGGAACAAACCCTGGATATTCTCTCCGATTTTGGCAATGCCAGTTCTGCTTCTATTCCGCTGGCACTGGTGGTGGGTAAACCTCCCGAATTTTGGCAGGCTGCCCGTCACGTATTTACCTGCGGATTCGGGGTGGGCTTATCCTGGGGTTGTGCCAGTTTCACCTTGCAGGATATTCCCTACATCCCGCTATTAGAAGTTTAAATCATGGTGACACCAGCATACAGCATTGTTGTTCCGGTCTATAATACCGAGGTCTTTACCCACGAACTGCTGCGCAGAATTACGGCTACCATGGAAGCGCTTGGCCAAAGTTACGAGATCATCTGTATTGACGATGGGAGCCCCGACGGCGCCTGGAACCAACTGACGGCGCTTTACAACAAAGGTACCTACCCCCTTAAACTGATTCAGCTGACCGAAAACTACGGCCAACACAAGGCGCTGTTGTGTGGTTTAAAATTTGCTACTGCGACCCAGGCGGTCATCCTGATTGATGCGGATTTGCAAACGCCACCGGAAGAAATCGCCAAACTGATCCACGCTTACCAGACCACTGGCACCCAGGTCATTTACGGGACGCCAAAAAACAAACAACAACCTTTCCTACGCCATTGGGGAAGTCGCTTTTTGGGCAAAATTCTACTTCGTCAAAAAGCCATCAGCCCTTATGCCTCCTCCTTTAAATTGTTGGATGTACAGGTCGTACACCAGTTACAGCAAGCTGGCTTTGAGTACGTTTTCCTGGATGCCATGATCAGCTGGTTCACCCACGACATTGGGGTGGTGGAAGTCGAAAGAGCTTCGCGAAGTGCCGGCAAATCCGGTTATTCCCTCACCAGCCTGTTTGCGATGACTGTCCAGATCATCATTCATTACACGGCCCTTCCGCTGAAGGTCATGACCCTGGGCGGGCTGCTGAGTGCCGTGGTCTGTTTTGTCGCGGGCCTGGTTTTCGTGATTCGCAAGTTGGTTTATGATGTCCCCCTGGGATTTACCGCCACCATCGTAATCATCAGCTTTGGCCTCAGCCTTATCCTGGCGAGCCTGGGCATTATTGGTGAGTATATGCGCCGCTTGTATTTCCTCCAGCTCCGCAAGCCCCAGTTTGCTGTCAAAGCAGTAAAGTTATGAACGTAGCTGGCTACGGGATCAGCCTCCAGCGGCTGGAACCACCCGATTTGGAAAGACTGCGCAACTGGCGCAACGAGCCTTCCCTGGTTCGGCACCTGGAATTCCAGACCTACATCACGCCCGAGATGCAGCAGGCCTGGTACCTGCGGATCAATAATTTATCGAATTACTATTTTATGATCAAGGTGGGTCAGGAAAGCATCGGGCTGATCCACCTGGCGAATGTGACCCGGGCGCAAGCGGAAGCTGGTTTATTCATCGGAGCGCAGCAATTTTGGGGCACCTCTTTCGCCGTGCGGGCTTCCCTTTGCTTGCTCGACTTTGCCTTCGAAACCCTGGCCCTGAAGGAAGTGTGGGCCAAAGTGAACCCGACCAATACCGTGGCCTGGAGCTACAACGAGCAGCTGGGATTCCAGTACTGGCGCCCTGCCGAAAACCCCGACTTTTCCCTCCTCCAGCTGACCGCTGGCGATTACTTTTTAAATCCGCTGCGGGTGCAAGCCAAACGGTTATTTCCCCAGCCGCTGACGCTGGATTTCAACCCGGCGCAGCCCCTGGACCAACTTGTCTTGTGGGATTTAAATAACAGAAGCGCAACCTCAGACAAAAATCCACAAAAATGAATAGGGAAGTTTCTGATCTTGTGGCCTAGAAAACATGGACTAGTGGTCTGTCCTGGCTAAGTTCTAAATTATTCCATAAAAACGATAAACATTCATCCATGCTAAATTGGATCAAGCAGTTTTGGCCAGCTAAGAGCCTGAACCACGAGCAGCCTTTAAACTTTCATGAACTAGCAAAAGAAGAGCTAGTGGCCCAGTATCCCAATGCGCTCCATGACCTGTATACCGGCAAAGAAGATGGCTTTTTGGTCAAAGGCGTATTGAGCCCGGAGCAGGTGGCTGCCATTCTGGCTAATTTCCAGCAGGTATTGGATGATGAACCAGCTTATACCAATGTCGGCTTTACCTATCCTACTATTTTTGCCGAGTTCTCCAATCGGATTTTAAAACTCCCCGCAGCAGAGAAGGCGGCCGGTATTAGCGCATACTTTGCCAAAAATGACCACTTTTCAACCACCTTCAAAGATCGGTTTGGAGTAGGCCTCCCGCAACTGTTAAATGACTTGTTTCAGCAGATCGGCGGCGGTCGGAAGGTGCGTGTACCCAAAGGGATGGAAGATCAAGGGCATTATCCCTTTGCGACCTTCCGGTACTTGGTCCCGGCCACCGGCATGATGGCCGTCCACTGCGGCAATTACTTCCAGGATGCCTTTCTGAAGGTGTACCAACATTTGTCCTCCATCGTCAAGGTGAAAAACCAGATGAGTTTTTTTATCGTCTTACAAGCGGCCGAAGCGGGCGGCGAACTGTCCGTTTTCAACTTTCGGTGGAAGGATGGGCAGTCGAAAATCAATCCCTCCGAAGATCGGGAAATCTATTTACCCAATGGAAAGGCTTACTTCATTGATGAGGACAAGGGCATGCAGAAAATCATGCTGAAACCCCAGGCAGGCGATATGATCTTGTTCCAGGGCGGCAGCATCTGGCACCGGGTGGAGCCGGTACGCGGCCAACAAAATCGGATTACCTTCGGTGGGTTTATGGGGTTTTCTGAGGACGAGGGGACTTTGTATTATTGGTCTTAAGGGAGGGCTTTTACAAGAATTCACATAAATTAAAAGTTGTTAAGGCTAGCTTCTGAGTAAATGGTCGGAATAAGAACAGCCGGTTTTTGAGGAGATTAAGATACCCTAAATTGGCTAATTTGGCCAAGTATTTGAATACATTTCGCCCTGATTAAACTCGTATACCTGGTTTGATATGAGTTGGCCTAAATATAGCCCGATGCTTTTCAATTCTTTAGAGTTTGGTCTTTTCTTCCCTTTAGTCTTTCTCATCTATTGGATCGTGCTTGGTAAATGGGTGAAAGCGCAAAACTTCTTTCTACTGCTGGCCAGCTACTTCTTTTATGGATGGTGGGATTGGCGGTTTTTAATCCTGCTCTTTTCGAGTTCCTGTATTGACTTTATCATAGGTTTAGAACTGGGTCGTGTTTCGGACCAGGAGAAAAGAAAGGGGTTGCTCGGTATCAGCATTCTGGTTAACCTGGGCATCCTGGGCTTCTTCAAGTACTACCATTTTTTCGTCCATAGCTTTGTCAATGCCTTTACGCTATTGGGCGTAAATTTTACGGCTGATCGAATGGCTATTATTTTGCCAGTAGGATTGAGCTTTTACACGTTTCAATCCATGAGCTATTCCATTGATATCTACCGAGGGAACCTGCAGCCTACCAGAAACAGCATCACCTTTCTCACTTTCGTTAGTTTTTTTCCACAGTTAGTGGCGGGACCAATTGAACGGGCAAGCCACCTTTTGCCCCAAATTGTTAAGAAAAGAACCTTTGAATATGAGCAGGCGGCAGATGGCGTAAGGCAAATACTCTGGGGCCTATTCAAAAAAGTGGTCATCGCTGATGGCTGTGCCGTTTACGTGGAAATGGTATTTAGTGACCCGGCTTCCCATACGGGTTCCTCCTTACTATTGGGGGGCTGTTTGTTCCTCATCCAGGTCTACGGTGATTTTTCCGGTTATTCCGATATTGCCCTCGGAAGTGCCCGTCTGCTGGGATTCCGCTTAATGCAAAACTTCGCCTTTCCTTTCTTTGCCAGGGATGTGGCAGAATTTTGGCGACGATGGAATATCTCTGTAACGACTTGGTTTCGTGATTATGTCTACATTCCTTTAGGTGGGAGTAGGGGAAGCATCTGGAGCAAGGTTCGGAATACCTTCCTGGTATTCCTCGCTTGCGGATTTTGGCACGGTGCCAACTGGACCTTTATACTTTGGGGGTTCGCCCATGCAGTCCTCTTTCTTCCGTCGCTCTTGCTGAACCGAAACCGCCAGTACCTGGATACCGTTGCTGCCGGCAAGCGCCTGCCGAGCGCACCTGAGCTGATGCAGATGATGAAGACTTTTATACTCCTTGCGCTAGTAACGATTATCTTCAGAGTGGACAACCTTGGCGCTGGCTGGATTTACTTTACGCACCTGTTTTCCAGTTCTCTTGTTTCCCTTCCTGACCTGGGTATGACGAACGATTTTAAAGCACTCTTAGTCTTTATGTTCCTGATCGAGTGGCAGGGGAGAGAACGGCAGCATGCGTTAGAAAGAATTGAAACCCAATGGCCTAAAATTATACGGTATTTCCTTTATTACCTCCTGCTCATCCTGATTTCCCTGTATGCCAAAAATGGGCAGACCTTCATCTATTTTCAATTCTAATGGGTATGAAAAAATTCTTGCTGCGGTTTTTTCTTTTGGCTAGCCCGATTATTGCGATCGTCGCTTTTTTTAGCATCGTGGATGTGTTTATGCTTTACTATCCAGATGTTCGTACAGCTCCTTTTCAATCCATTCGTTTTAATGGCCTGAGCCAAAATTTGTTGGCTGTTAATTTGTTTAGTCAACAAAATGCCGACGAGAAATACAATGCTTTCATCTTTGGAAATTCCAGGTCCAGAGCCTTTCAAGGAAAGGTATGGTGTACCTATCTGGACGATGAGTGTGCAAGTTTTCATTTCGGCGCAGGCGGAACAGGTTTATACGATGCCTATAAGAAAATCCGCTATCTGGACGAAGTCGTGGATACCATAAGGCATGCTTTGGTGGTGGTTGATGAAAATTTCCTGGTCTTAAATACCAATAGTAAAGAGCTCATGCAGATGACGCCACCGCTGGTATCAAAGGAGTCCAAATTTTTATACTATCTAGGGTTCTATCGCCTGAAGCTGGATGTGTCTTTCATGTGGGCGTACTTCGATTTCCTTCTCTTTAGGACCTACCGGCCGTATATGAAAGGGGGCATTGTACCACCAGATTTTAAAGGGCTATTTAATTTTACCAACGGGGATATTATTTATCCTTCTGAGGCGCTGATCCAGGCAGATTCGAGCACCTATTACCAAGGTTTAATAGACCGGGGGGAGTTTTTCTCACGCCCGGCACCTAAGAAGGAGCACCCCGTTACGGAGACTGAGGTAACCCAGTTGATGAAAATAAGAGCCGTATTTGATCGTCATAAAACGGACTACAAAATCATTGTCTCACCCATCTACGACCAAGTCTCATTGGGAGCGCATCACCTACGATTATTAGTTGAAATTTTTGGCGAGACCCGGGTGTATAATTTCTCTGGAAAGAATCCGTTGACGGAACCCATTGGTAATTTTTCGGAAAATATTCATTATCGCCCGCATGTGGGTACCCAAATCCTGGAGCAGATCTACGGTGGAGAGTAGCAACTTGATGGATAAAAAAGGAATATAAAAGCAAGGAAATGAAAGAGCCAAACCAACAAATTCCTTTTAACCGGGCGCTGGAACTGAAGCACCGTGCCGGGGACTCCCTACCTGCCAGTCAATGGTTGGCAGGTAGCGCTGCCTGTGAGCGGCTGCTCACGGCGGCTTCTTCCGCACCAACCTTACTAACGCCTTCCTGCACTGCCAGCCTGGAAATGGCGGCCCTGATCTGTGGGTTGCAGCCGGGAGACGAGGTAATCTTACCCTCCTTTACCCATCCTTCTACGGCAAATGCCTTTGCTTTGCGAGGCTGTCGGCTGTGTTTTGTGGACATTGATCCTGCTACCATGAACATTGATCCATTGCAGATAGCAGCAGCGATGAATGACCGGACCAAAGCGGTGGTGGTCACCCATTATGCCGGGATCGCTTGTGACTTGGATGTCATCCTTGACCTGCTTAAAGGTACAACGATCAGCCTCATTGAAGATGCGGCGCACTGCATTGGCGCTCGCTTCCGCGGGCAGCTGTTGGGCACCTTCGGACGCATTGGCGCCCTTAGTTTTCACCACACCAAAAACATCCATTGCGGAGAAGGAGGAGCGGTTTGGATCAATCAGGCAGGCGACGTACAAAAGGCACAAATCATCCGCGAAAAAGGAACCAATCGAACGGCCTTCTCTCGGGGAGAAGTGGATTTCTACCATTGGGTCGACCTGGGCTCCAGCTTTACCCTGAGTCCGCTGTGTGCGGCCTATTTATTGCCACAGCTGGAGCAACTTTCGGTGATTAACGCGCAGCGGGTCAGCTTGTGGCAACAATACTATGCGCTACTGGCCACCTTTGTCGACCCATTTGAAATAAGCTTGCCCCAGGTACCGATGCATTGTGAGCACAACGGGCATATTTTTTACCTGATCTGCCGAACCCAAAAAGAACGCCTGGCTTTGCAAGCCTTTCTGAAAAAGCACGGCATCGATACGGCTTTTCATTACCTGCCCCTACACAGCTCTCCGGCAGGTCGACGTTATGGGGAACTGCGCGGAGCAGATAAGTATGCCACGGACCGCAGTGAACGCCTTTTACGCCTACCTCTTTATTACAGCCTCAGCGCTAAAGAGGTCGAGCGTATTGTGGCATCCATCCATACCTTTTACCGTACCCACCAGCACTGACACCAGGCCCTACCCGGTAGTCCTGGTTACCGGGCATCTCCTGAACCCACTTGTCTTTGGAGACTTAAGTAATAAGAGCGCAGCGTCAGGCGAAAATTCATAAAAGTGAATAAGGAAGGGTTCCAGGCCCATTTCCAGTAGCGTTGCCCAACCGGCAATTCCGCGTAGGGAAATTTCCGAATATCAAAATGAGGCCACAGGTGCTCGTCGCGAATGCGCCGGAAGCAGTTGCGATTGTGCCAGTAGTATTCCGGATCGTGTTGGGGCATCACTACTTCTCCGAGGTGAAAGGTGAGGTGCTCGTCATCAATGAGCAGGCACTTGTTGGCGAAAGCAAAAAGGTTATGAGCCAGGTTAACACCAATAAAAGGAACCCCTACACAAATCTCCGCAAAACGCATCCGGGGGTAAAGATCGCGATGAAACACAAAACAATCGAAGCCGGGATGGGGCTTCCCGGGGTCCAGGTAAATGCGAGGCAACTCCTCGGGGCTGACGTAGCTGGCAGGCAGGCGCCGACGGTTGATCAGGAGGGCATCGCAGCCGGTTTGCGTCAGTAGCTCGGCCACCCGGCAGTAGAAATGGGGCTGGAGACCGATGTCCACATTGGTATAAATCAGGTAGGGCGAGCTGGAATGGTGGTACAACCGGCTCATGATATCGCCAATGAGCGGTAATTTTCGGGGCCGTTGAAACGAACGGATATCCAGCACCGATCGTTCCAGATCGGGAGTCAGTTGGAAGTAAGCGGGGATAACAGCGTGATCTTCGGGATACTGCGTGGTCAGCAAATTGACTTCGACCGCATGCCTGGCGGCTTCCTGCTGTGCCCGCAGCATACTCTGAAAGGTAATGGGTTGTGCCACGTAAAGATCAGATGACGGCCCCACCTGGACCGGATTGACCAGGTGGCTGAACGCCAGGGTCATCATGGTTACCGTGCTGTTTTTTCCAATACCGGTTCGCCTTGCAGGTACCCCTGGGAGAGGGCGTTGCGGAGGTAGTTGGTCTTCTGAATACCGTGTTCCCGACAGGCGCGGAGGAAGGCCTTTTCCGTCATAGGGCCATACGTGTCTGCCACGTAGCCGATGGTCTGGCCCACCGTCGGCTTCTGGTGACAATCCACAAAGAAATTGGGGTAATTGATCATAAAATCATCCTCGTGTTGGATGAGCTCGATGCGCGGATCGCCCGGGGATTTGAAGCAGGTGACTACCGGCGCCTCCTGCGGAAAAATACCGCACATGACGATGACCCGGTTGTGATCGCTCCGGTTGGGCAGGCTGTAATGCAACAGCCGGTTGTCGAATAGCAGGGCTTCTCCGGCTTTCATAAAAACCGGTTCCAGGTAATCTTTGATGGTATGCTTGATCCCCGCGTAGGGGGGCGGAAAAGAAATACTGCGGTAGGGCGAAAAAAGGCGATGGCTTCTTTTCACCACGCAGAGCGCCCCGTTCTGCTCGGTGATGTCTTCGAGCGGAATCCAAAGCGACAGGGAAGAGTATTGGGTTTCGTCGAGTCCGGTGGTGTCCTGATGCAGGGCAAATTCGCTGGCCGGGCCGTTCATTTTGATGATAAACGAATTCAAAACCGTTCGGTAATCGGTCAGCAAAGCATCGAGAGCCGGTTGGAGGATGGCCTGAATGGCCTCGTGTACACGGCGCCGGTACGGGGTATCCTGGGAGTAGACACTGTAAAACATGCCCCCCTGATCGCTATTTTCCAGCTGGTGCTCCTGCTCGTAAAGCCGCCGCAAGGCCAGCAACTGGTCCGGAGAAAGAAAAGGCTGTACGGCCAACCCTTCCTCGTGGAGCGTAGCCCGCAGCGGTGCGCTTTTTACAAAATGGTGGGGGACAGGTTCCCAATTGTTTCTTTTTTTCGGCTTAAAAATATTCCACAAATGCATGACATCCGGTTGACAGCTGCTGAAAGAACAATACTTTAGCGCAAGTTAAAGCCGATTATGCAGTTTTTTCAATTTCTCTTTCAGAAACTTCGACTCAGCAATCCCTGGCGTTACAAAGCCCCTGTGCTGGTGGCGATCCCCTATTTCCTGCTGCTGGCCAACGGTGTGGCTTTTCCGGCGGCGGTCTTGGGCATGTGGGCGGCTTTCACCACCATTGTGGGCATTGCCGGCTTTGGTTATTTCACCAACGATCTGGCAGATATTGAAAAAGACCAGTTGGCGGGCAAGGGCAATGGCGTGGCGGGGCTCCGCCCTGCCCAGCGGATGGCCGTTTTGGGTTTCCTGCTGCTCCTGGCCTTTTTACCGTGGGTTTACCTTCCCGGCAACCGGCTGACCGGCTACCTGCTCGGACTGGAATTTGTTCTTTTTCTCGCCTACGCCTTTCCCCCGCTGCGCCTTAAGGAACGCGGCGGCTGGGGCGTCCTGGCCGACGCGGGCTACGCACACGTCGTACCCTGTTTGCTGGCCGCCGCTACCTTCCAATTGCTGGGCTCCTCGCACTACGCGAACTTTCCGGTTTTTCTCTGTGCGCTGGCTACCTGGCAGTTGATCCTGGGCTGCCGCAATATCCTCCTGCACCAAATCAATGACCGGCACAACGATACGCGGAGCAACACCCATTCCCTGGTTCGCAGGTATTCCGAACCCCGCCTGGAGCAGGTCATGACCTACTTGTTCCTGCCTTTAGAAACCATAGCCTTCCTGGTTTTCCTGACCGTTCTTGCTGGGCAGATTCCCTGGTTGATCCCCGCTTACCTGGTTTTTGTGCTCTACGTCTACTGGCGCAACAAATGGCTGCTTCAAACCAGCCATACCCCCGATTACCGGCAGGTTTTCTACTGGTATCTCGATGATTTTTACCTGGATTGGCTACCGGTACTCATCGCCCTGGCCCTGGGTCTACCTGATTTTTCGCTGCTGATCATCCTGGGGATACACCTGCTGTTGTTTCGCCACGGCTTGCGGCAGCTGTGGTCCGATGGCCAAACCCTGCTCCAGCGGGTCTGGCACTTATTTTAACCTTTGCGCACCAAGCAATTGGCGATTAGGCGGCTTCGGCAAAGTCAACCGCGACAAGGTAGCTGTCTGGAGGTAAATCTGTATGGAATCCCGCGGCCGCAGCAACCCTTGTCGTTTGTATTTACCGACCAGTTGCGCCAGCTTATGCTGCAGCTGGCTGGTGTCCTGGTCATGATACGCCCTGATGATTTCTTCTTCCCAATAACGCCACCTTTCTGGCCGGTAGTAAGCCTGTAAAGGACCGTAATCAACCGATACGGTATGGGTGGGGCGGATCACTTCCAGAATTGTTGCGTATACCCCGGCAGGTAGGCCTGGAAAGTAGGGTAACAACTGAATGGCCAACCGTGGTGATTGGCCAGGCCTGCTGAAAAATAACCCGCATGGACAACCAGACAAAACACCAGTACCGTACGATAAGGCCTGGGGGTTGGCCAGCCGGCCTCCACCCCTACCCTACGACCCTGCGGCCACAACAGCTGCCAGGGGATAAACAACGTATAGACCAACACCAGCCCGACAAAAAAAATGTGCAGAAACAGCAGCGTCGAAAAATGAAACAAAACGCCACCCCACAGGGCCAGCCGTCTGGTGGCCGGTGAATGAACAGCAAACACCAAAAACGAGAGCTCAAAGAACAGCACCAGTAACCCGCCCAATTGATACCAAAAAGGATAGGCATCAATTGGAAAAAAAGGACGCCAGCCAGCCAGTGTCAGCCATTTGGTGTAGAGGTGGTTGCGAATATTATCGCTCAGGGCCCAGGCCAGGCCGTTCTCCCACATTTTCCAAAAGCCCGGAAAAAAATAGATGATACTTAGCGCCAGAATGACGACCTCGATGGTCAGGCGGCTCGTCAGTTCCTGTTTCACCCAGTACTTTCCCGCAAAGCGGGCAGGCAGGAACTGTTCCACCGAAAAATAGCGATCCAACGGGCTGAAGGCCAGCAACAGGGGCAGCCAGAACAAGTGGTGGTTGTGGTTGATCTTGCCAAAGAAGTTGGGAATGCCAAAAAGGTAGCATCCCGCCAGTGCGAAGACCAGGATAGCCACCCTGGTTTGCAGGCCGAGCATGGCGGCCCAGGCGCTAAGTCCGAAGGCCACCATGGCAATGTGTACACTCAACTGGTTGATGGGTAAAAAACGAAAGAGTTCACTACCCAGGGGCAGATATTGCCGCGGCTGATCGCCAGCGTGGAGATAGGGTGCCACGAGCCCGACCAGCTGCCCGTGCGCAATAATGCTTCCGAAAGCAAAAAAACCGAAGAAAATAACCCGGAAGACACTTAACTGAAAATAGAAGTCATCACTTTTATGCCTGTTGCGGGCCAGGCCTTTAATACACCAGTACCACGCGCCCAGGGACCACCCGATAAGCAGCCCGCGGGAACTGGCGAGTTGCAGGGCTGCCGGGGACCAGGGCAGGGGGATAACCGCCAATAACCCGTGTACGAGGCACCAACCCATAAAAAAAGCAATTACCCCAACCGGCAGCCGCCATTCGGAAAATTTAGCTAATTTCCCTTTTCCAAACCCCGCACCCAATTTGCTTAACATGTACATTCCGCTGGCCATTGTGTCCAATAATAAAGACAAATATTCAGAAACTTTTATTCATGCCCAGATTAACCACCTCCCCTATTTTGTGCACCACCTCTACGGGGATCATTTGCCGCACTTTGCCCAGGGAAAATTACTGAACCACGGGCGGTCCTTTGCCCCCTGGCTGCGCCGACCGGAAGTTCGCCAAAGCCGGGCCGTGGCGCAGTACCTGCAACAACATACCATTCGCCTGGTGTTGGCCCAGTACGGACCCGCCGGGGTGGCGATGTACCCTATTTGCCAGCGGCTGCGGCTGCCCCTCCTGGTTCACTTTCATGGCTATGATGCTTATCGCGATGATGTCTTGCACACCCACGGCCGCCACTACCCGGCGCTGTTTGCGGCGGCCACGGCGCTGATCGTGGTTTCGGAACACATGCGGGAGCAGCTGCTGCGCCTGGGGGCACCAGCCGACAAGCTCCACCTGATTCCCTATGGGATTGATACGGAAGCTTTTCAGCCTGGCCCCGCCCGAACAGGGCCTTGTGTGATCGTGAGTTGCGGCCGGTTTGTGGCCAAAAAAGGACCCGCCGTCAGCCTGCAGGCTTTTGCCAAAGTGAGGGCCAGCGTGCCCGGTGCCCGGCTGATCATGGTTGGCGACGGGGAGTTACTACCCGCCTGCAAGCAATTGGCGCACCGCCTGGGCATTGCGGAGGCAGTCGAATTCCGAGGTGTCCTAACCCCGGCAGAAGTGGCCCAAACCCTACAGGCTGCCGATATCTTTATCCAACCTTCCCTCACCTCCGCGGCCCATGATGCCGAGGGGACGCCACTGGCGATCCTGGAAGCCGGGGCTTGTGGGCTACCAGTGGCCGCATCCTACCACGGCGGCATCCCCCAGGTCGTACAAGCAGGTGAAACCGGGCTGCTGGTAGCCGAAGGTGATATCGATGGCCTGGCTCAACAACTGATCTTCCTGGCGGAAAACGACACGATAAGAAAAAGAATGGGCACTGCGGCCCGTGCCCGAATCAGTACCTACTTCACCCTGGACCGGTACCTCGCGGATCTCAGCCAGTTAATCGACCAATCGCTCAGTACGGACTGAGCCAGTAGGTATCGGTAGCAGCTTCGTAACGGATCACATCTGGGAAGCGGTGGCGGTAATAATACCCGGCACGCAGATAGGGTACATCTTCCCAAAACCATCGCTGCAGCAGCCCCCCTCGCCCGGCAGCAGCCTCGTCTTTGGAGGGTTGATTGGGACAGACCAAGAGCTGCAACGCCAGGGGGTGAAGTGGTGCACGCTGGGCCGCCAAGCGGAGCAAAGACCGCAAAGCAGTCGACGGATCGGCGGGCTGTGCCGGCATCGCAGCCACCATATTTTCCAGAAAAGTGGTTCGCCAAAAGATGGCTTCCAGCGGCAAGGCAGCCAACGTGGCCTCATCCGCCTGCCCACCAGGAAAGCTTAGCCGGGTCTTGTTCAGTGGAACCCCTTCCCCATCCGGATACCGGCAACCGATATTTAACCACTGGATGTGGGGAAAGCGGGTAAAGATGCACGCCACGTGGGCCAAAGTCTCGGGCACAAAACGTACCGCTTGGGTTACCAGACCTACGTAGCTAAATACCGCCTGGTCCAACTGGGCAGCCAACGCCCCCCAAAAAACCGTGGCCGCGAAGGGAAGGTGATGCTCCGGGAGGTCAGTCGGATTGGAGCAGCGAATTTTGGCGGGGTTCCAGGATTGGTCCCGCACGGCGGTGCGCGGCCAGAAGGTTTCGTTGCCCGCAACGGACAGGGGAGCCAGCAGTTCAAAACCAATCGCCCGTTGCCGTTCTTCCGGGCGCTCCAGGCGGGCGGCAAGGAGCGCCTGCCAGGTCGTGAAAAAATTGTCCCGGGGCAGCGGCCTGGCGCTGATCGCCGCAACGGGTGCCAGCCGAAGCGCATCCCCAACCTGAGCCAGCAAGATGTTGTTCAGCAGCGGAAACAGCGCGTTGCCAAAGGTCAGCTCTACCGCAGCAGTGGGCCGGGAGGTGAGTACGTAGGGCGTAGACAATTCGTCTGCCGACCGCTGGCCGTACAGGTCAACAGTGTAGTCGTATCCCTCCAGCACCTTCGTGAAACCTGCGACACATGCGGTGGTGGGTTCAAACCAGGCATCATATTTGGCAGGGGTGTCTTCAAAACCGGTGAATGGCAGCACGTCCTGGTCGCCCAACTGCAAAGGCACCTGGTACAAGCCCCGAGTAGACGCGTGGGTTCCGGGATCTTCAAAATTGGTACAATAGGCCGTCCGCGGAAAATAAAAATAGCGGTCTTCCGCAATCAGGTAATGGATGAAATGCTTTTTCCAGGATTGCGCCGACCAGCTTTTCAAGTAAGCAGGTAAGGTACAGGTATCCATCGGGAGCGTCGGATGGGTGGCGAACCAATCGCGAAAACGGGCCCACTGCGCCGCCGTAATCGCCCAACCCCAGGAAGAAGCCACCTGCATAAAATAGCCCGGCGTACCGTCGGCAACTGGCTCAAACGGCAGAAAGCCATTTTCCGCTATCCGGTAGCTGTACAAGGAGATCCCCGCCACTGCGGGTGTTTCACCGTAACAATTAAGCGCTTGCTGCCCATAATTGTAGAAGTTGGGACTCACCAACAGATCGTCTTCCAGGATGATGGCTGCCCCGTGCACCCGACTTAAGTCGCCACAGCGAAGGACATGTGCTTTGAGCCCGAGATGGCGGTGCTGGGAAATAATTTCTTTGGGTCCGTGCTGCCACGCAAAAGAGGTGGCGATAGCCAACACGGCCGGGTCGGGCTGGAGCCCATCAATACTTATTATTAAAGTTATATTTATTTCCGAAAAATGGCTTCTTTTGATGGCCGTTAGCAGGCGGGTTAAACTCCGTGGTCGGTTATAGGCTACCACGATGATGCAAGGCCTGTATTTTTCATTTTTATCTATTACCATTACGCTAATGATCAACTGGATTAAAAACTTATTTAAACCTCGCATTAAGGAACGAAAATTAAACTTTTCTACGCTTTCGGTAGCAGATATGTTGGACAAACATCCTAATGCCATTCCTCAATTACTCCACAAACAGGTGGATGGGTTTCATATCCAGGGTTTTTTAAATACGGAATCGGTACAACTTATTCTGGAAAAGCTAGCCCAGATTAAGCAGGAAAAGCTAAGTGCAATTCCGAATGGCAAAACTTACCCTATGGTTTTTTCTGCTTTTGCCAACAACGTACAACAAATACCCGCTCAGGATCAACCCCAGGCGGCAAAGGCGTATTTTGAAGAGATGGCCGATTATAACCAACATTTTGACACCAATTTTTCAACAGACCTGAAGCACCAGCTAACTACCTTTTTTTCGAAATTGTCTGGTGGTTGGGCCATCGACACGCCTCCGGGGCCTGATGAAGGTGGTGAATATGCTTTTGCAACAGCGCGCGTGTTGACAAAAAACGGCGGTAATATTGACTTACACTGCGGCAATATTTTTCCAAGTCATCACCAGGGATTTTATACCGATTTAATGAGAAAGTAAAAGTGATGGATCAGGTTAGCTTTTTCATTGCCCTACAAGTGCCTGAAAGCGGTGGTGAACTGGTGGTGTATAGTCTTCCCTGGCAAGAAGACCAAACAAAGCTGACAAGTAGTGGTAGCCTTTCTGTTTTTTCTAAAACTTCTAAAACCGCTGTTCACCTGGAACAAGCGCCTGAAGTGCACAAAATAGTATTGAAACCGATGCCTGGCGATATGATCCTGTTCCAGGGGGGGCAACTCTGGCACCGGGTGGCCACGGTTGAAGGGGCAAAAGACCGCATAACTTTTGGTGATTTCTTAGGGTTTTTCAAGGATAAAAACAAAATTGCTTACTGGTCTTAGCTTGGCTAAAGCCAAGCTAAGTCAAGGTAAATTTTTTATTTGACCGTGCCCTACCAAATTTTCCACCAGGCTTTTCCCGATTTACCCGTTGTGCTGGAGCGAATACCGGTAAGAGTTAAGATTTCGGCAAGATCCGGTTCGCGATAAGCGCTCAATGGCAACCTTTCGACCACCGGACCCGGCGGTGGGAAACGCGTGCTCTCTTCCCGAAGCCGTTCGTAGTGAAAGGGGAAATCGTCTGCCGGATTGACCACCAGAATTTCATTCGTAGTGGCCGACCGGAAGTTGATCCGCAGGGGCGCTTCGGCGGGCAAGACGGCAGCTGCCGCTACTATTCGCGCCGTAGCTGCTCTGTTGGCGGGCGAACCATGAATCGTGGACTGGTAAAACAACAACGCTTCGCCGGCTTGTAGCGGGTAAAATTTGATCCCCGGTTGAATTGCTGCGAGGTGTTTGCCATAATTGGGGAAAATGGGGTAGGCGCCCCGAACCGGTGTCTTAATCCGGTGACTTTTGGGCAGTATCCACATGGCACCATTGTTTTCGTCGACGGGATGCAGGGGCACCCAGATGTTGATCGCTTCGTACGCCGTTTCATCGACACTACTCCAATCCTGGTGCACCGGAAAGGTAGTTTCCTCGCCCGGTTGCTTGATGATGAATACCTCGTTGATAATCCGGCTGTCGTCAAAAAGTCGTTGACCAGCTGCCGCAAAAACGTGGGCAATCTTTTCCTTGATGGCCAGTTTGTAAGCGGTATCACTACACCAGGTCGTCATGTAGATATTGTCGTAAACCCGGGGTAAAACGCCGCCGGGATGGACCGCTGCCTCGAAAGTACGTAGCTCTGCTACTTCGTCAGTTGACAAAAAAGGCACCTTCACCACCCCGTTGGTGCGGAGTTCCTGCGCATACTGCGGATTTTTAAGTAAACTTCTCATGAACTGCGGAACGGGGTTGGATCTGTAATAATAGCAAGGTGGTAAAAATAGTTAATTTTACCCTTTATTAGCTCAAATTTATGCGGACCAGAATCACCCCTGAAGCGCTTACGGCCCAGCAATACCTGCGCCAAATTTGGCGACTTCGGTTTCTCTTGTTGATGTTTGCCCGGCGCGATGTCAAAATAAAATATGCTCAAACTTATTTAGGCATTGGTTGGGCGCTGGCCCAGCCTGCCCTGGCGCTGGCCATTTTTACGGTCTTTTTTGATTACATCATTCCGCTCGACACCCAAAGTTTGCCTTACGTATTATTTACTTTTTCGGGGCTGGTTTGCTGGTATTTTTTCGTTTACATTGTGAATGCCGGCGGGTTGGCCCTGCTCAATAACCAGGATTTACTCCAAAAGACCTATTTCCCAAAACTGATACTCCCGCTGGCCAAAATCCTGACCGGTGGGGTAGATTTTGTGGTCATGTTTGCGGCGTTGTTGGTGGTGACTTTAGCCTACGGCTACTGGCCCACCTGGAAATGGCTGACCATCCCGCTCTGGATTGGCGTGGTCGTTGGGTCGGGTGCCTGCCTCGCGATCTGGACCAGCGCCCTGAGCATGCGCCACCGCGACGTGCAGCACGTGATCCCCGTGCTGGTCAATTTTTCGATCTGGGTCGTTCCGGTATTTTACCCTACCACCCTCATCCCTGCGGCCTACAGCTGGGTTTTAAACCTCAATCCGCTGGTGCTGGCCCTGGCGGGCTTACGCTGGGCACTCTTCGACGTTGGAAAAATCGAGCTCAGTGGTACCCTGGGCCTGGTTATCTTATTACCTTTATTGCTGTTGGGGTGTAAGTATTTTATTAAAGTGGAAAAAAACGCCGTTGACTTCCTTTAAATCCGAAAGATCGTTCCCATGAAACCAATGTTTGCCGACGCAGCACAGCAAGCCTTTTTCGCGAAGAATGGCTGGGTCAAGCTTCCCGTACTCACTACCGAACAAGTAGCCGAACTCAAAAACTACTACGAGCACCTGGACCTGGCGCGCCCGGAAAACCAGGGCTTCCACGTCAGCATGGACCAACAAAACCAGGATTTGGTTCAGGCGACGGTGGCCAAAATCTACGCCGTAGCCTTAGCGGCGGCCACGGCTCACCTGACCGACGTCAAACCCTTTACGGCCAGCTTCCTGGCCAAAGATCCCCGGACCAGTACCAGCATTGTGCCCGTACACCAGGACTGGACCTTTGTCGAGGAAGACCAGGGCTATTATTCCGTCACTTTCTGGATCGCCCTCGTCGATGTGGATCACCACAACGGCGCCTTAGGCGTCATCAACGGCAGCCACCGTTTCTTCAGCAACCACCGGCCTTCACCATCGCCTTACGTGCACACCCCCCTGGCCAATCATCAATTTACGGTCTTCGAGTACCTGCAGCTGGTGCCCTTAAAAGCTGGTGAGGCCCTGGTCTTTGACAACCGGACGTTCCACGGCAGTCCGCCCAACCAGGCAGACCAGACGCGGCTGGCCGTAGGGCTGGGTTTCACCCAAAAAGACGCCCAACTCTGCCACTACTACCAAAGCCCCCAACACCAGGGCCAGCGCCTGCAGAAGTACCACGTGGCGGCAGATTTTTTCCAGCACTTCAACAACAGCCGGATCAAAACGGCCTACGAACAAGGCCTTTCCTTACCCGAACTGACCGCCGTGGCCACGGTTCCCTACACCTACGAAACGCTGTCGACAACAGCGCTGACCGAGCTAATCCTGGCCCACGACAACCACCCCAATACGGCCCTGGCCGACCAGGTAGCGGCGTTGTTCCAGCCAGCCACGCCGCCTGCTGGCGGGCAGCTGACGGGCCAGGTAGCGGAGGCGGAGACCGATAACCGGTCTTTCTGGCAAATCTATACCCCCCTAAATATTGTCCGGGAATTTATTTACCGGGTGCAAAAACTAGTAAGCCGTGTTTGAATTCCCTAACATGTTGCCGGTCTTCCGCGATGCCCACCTGCAAGCCCAATTTGAGCAGACGGGTTACGTGGTCATTCCCTTTTACGACGAGAAACAGATCAGCCATTTAAACCAGTTCTACCGGCAATACCATCCCGTCGACGAGGAAGGTTTTTACGCCAGTACCTATTCCCGCAACAAAGCCTACCGGGCGGGGGCCGACCAGGAAATACGCCGGGTAGCGGCTGCAGCAATTGAAAAAAATTTCCAGGACATCCGCGTCGTAGCGGGCAGCTTTATTGTGAAATCACCCAGCCCCAACAGTGCAATGGGCGTTCACCAGGACATGACCCTGGTGGATGAGTCGCAGTTCACGGGCATCAATATCTGGTGTCCGCTGGTAGACCTGACGCCCCACAACGGGGTACTGAAAGTGCTACCGGGCAGCCACCGCATCCGCCCTACCTACCGCGGTGCTTCCATTCCGGATTTTTACCGCAAGGTCCGGTCCGAAATCCTGCGCTACGGGCAACCCATCTACCTGAAAGCCGGGCAGGCCATTGTTTTTGACCAGAGTATCATTCATTTTTCCCCGCCTAATCTGTCGGCCGAAAGCCGGATCGTCACCAACATCTTTTTTACCCACCAGGACGCCCGGTTCCAGATTGCCTACTACCACGAAGACATGGCGGAAAAAGCGGTAGAGCTCTTTGCACAGAACGACCGTTTTATCGTCGATTTCGACCAATTTGGCCACGATATCAAGCAACGACCCACCCTGGGCGAAAGCCTGGGCGAGGTACCCTACGACTTTCCCGAACTGACCTTACAACAACTGGAGGAACGCTACGGGAAATTGCCCCAACTGACGCCCGACCGCCAACCGTCGTGGTGGCGGCGCCTGGTGCAAGCCGTTGCTGGCAGCACAAAAAATCAGGACCATGAGTAAAGCACTATTACAAAATCCGGAACAACAAGCCTTGTTCGACCGACAGGGCTTCCTGGTCGTTCCTTTTCTCAGCCCGGAGGCGGTGCTGGAACTCGATCGTTTCTTTGACGAAATGCACCCACAGTTGAATGACCAGGCTGGCTTTGTGTCCAGTACCTACGACCAGGATCCGACCTACAAACGAGCAGTTTCGGATAAAATCGGGGCTGTTTTTGCGCCTGCCTACCAGGCGCTGCTCCAGGATTACCGGTCGCTGGGCGGTGCTTTTCTGTACAAAACACCTTCCCAAAACAGCGCCCTTTCCATTCACCAGGATTGGACCATCGTGGACGAAGCACAGTACGTGGCGCTCAATGTGTGGGTGCCATTGGTAGACATCACGAAAAAAAATGGCCCGTTGAAGATTTTACCCGGTAGCCATTACCGGGTACTGCCTACCCTGCGGGCGCCCACCATGCCCTTCTTCTTCAGTGGCAATGAAAGCATCCTGGAACCCTTGATGACGACCATCGAAGTGCCGGCTGGCTACGCCGTCATCCTGAACCAAAGCGTGGTGCACGGATCCCCCGCCAACGAATCGGGCCACATCCGGAAGGCCATTACGGCCGGGGTCGTTTCTGCAGCAGCACCCTTGCATTACTATTACCAACCGCCGGCAGCACGCACCCTGGAACGCTACCAACAAGCAGATGATTTCCTCATCTCCTTTGATGATTTCTTCCGCAATATTACCACCCGCCCGACCTTCGGAACTTTCCTGGAAAAGTTCGACTACCAGGTACCCGCTTTCTCACCAGAAGATTTCCGGACCCTTGCCCAACGGATGGTCGGGGACGCTGGTTTCCCCGTGCCGCCAATGCGCACGTCCATCTGGCAACGCTGGCAAGCATTTTTTCAACCAAAACCAACCACATGAGGCGCGTACTCAACCAGTCGGACCTGGACGATCAATTGCGGGAGGAAGGATTTGTGGTGGTGCCCTTACTGGAAACCAGCCAACTGGCAGCCCTCCGCCAACTCTACGCCGAGACGCACCCCGTAGCCCCGGTAGGTTTCTATTCCTCGACCCACGTAGCTGACCAGGCTTTTCGCAATACCATCAGCGAACGCGCCATAGCCATCGTGGCCCCGTCCCTGGATCGTCTGCTGGACCGAATGCGTCTTCTCGGCGCAGCCCTCATCAACAAAGCGCCGGGAGCCAATGGTATTTTGCAACCCCACCAGGACTGGAATATTGTTGACGAAACAGCGTACCGCTCCTTCAATATCTGGATCCCCCTACAGGATACCCACGCGGCCAACGGTGCCTTCCAGTACCTGCCGCAAAGCCACAATCGGCTACCCACCTATCGCAGCATCAACCTGCCCAACATTTGCCAGGACGTGCAGGCGCTGGTGTGGGCACACATGACGGTGTTGCACATGAACGCCGGGGAAGCCCTCCTTTACGACCATCGCCTGATCCATGGATCCCACCTCAACCAAACCCAATCCCCGCGCACGGCGCTCGTCATCGCTACGACCTTTCAGGAAGCGGACATGCGTTACTATTACCAGGAAGGGGAAGGCATCGGCGAATATGCCTGCACACCCGCTTTTTACCTGGCGGGCAATCCGGCCGCCGGACCAGCTGGCCTGGAGCAGATCAGGATGCTGCCCGTGGTGCAAGAGCAGCTGGATCAGACCACCTTTGCCCGTATCTTCCAGTTGCCGCTGCCCTCTAAAGCCTCCCGCTGGCAGCAACTGATCCATTTTTTCACGCCTTAACGCCCGTTATGCTTTATTTTACCATTGGATTCCTGACCGCCACCCTCCTGGCCGGTGGCTACTGGTACACAACCCGAAAACCGGAGGTAAAAACCGCCCGGACCAGTACGCCTCAGCAAGTCGGCGACTTTTACAATACGTACCATGACCAGTTTCTCCAGGTCTACGGACAGGTGATTCAGGCTTTTCGCACCACCGACCTCCGGATCTTGCTCGACTACCAGGTGCAAGCTATCGGATTAGCCGACGGCTTCCGGGTACTCGACGCCGGTTGTGGCGTGGCAGGCCCGGCCATCCACTTTGCCCAGCAAAAGCAACTAACCGTTGACGCCCTTACCATTTCATCGGCACAACAACAACAAGCCCAGGCCAACATCGCCGCCGCCGGCCTGACGGATCGCATCACCGTAACCCTGGGCGACTACCACCAGCTGACCTACTACTACCCCAAAGACACCTTCGATGCCGTCTATTTCCTCGAGTCATTCGGCCATGCACACGACCAGCAACAAGTCATCCGCTCGGCCTGGGAAGTACTCCAACCCGGCGGAATCCTGTACCTCAAAGACCTGTTTAGAAAGGTGCCGGTAAAGCCGGAACACGAACCTAAAATAGCCCACGAGATTGCCCGGATCAATACCGCTTACCGCTACAACGTGGCCGACTTGTACGACACGCTGCACTACCTGCGTCAACAAGGGTTTATTGTGGCGTTGGTGAAAACCATTGACCTGCCGCTGGAAGATTTTGAAAACCTGACGATCTCCAACGATTTCCAGGAGCTTACCGGCCTGGCCGTCATCGAGAATTGGCAGGAATACATTTTTCCCGTCGATTTTTTTGAAATCAAGTGCATTAAGCCCTGGTATGAACTCTCGGTAGGTAATAGCCGCTATTTCCTCCAAAACCTTTACCACCTGAAAATGTGGCACAAAGACCAGGCGGATCTCTAAGCAAGGACGCAACAACATGAAGGAAGTAGTCCTAAAAGTCAACCAACTGTCCAAGCGGTACGAAAAAAAAATGCCGCAACGACCGCTGTACCAACGGCTGTGGCGCTGGCGGCAGCGCAACCCCGCACCCCCCCTTGCCGACACCGCGTTTTGGGCTTTACACAACGTATCCTTTGAACTGGAAAAAGGCGACATCATGGGTCTGGTGGGCCACAATGGTGCTGGAAAGAGTACCCTGCTGAAAATCTTGGCCGGTATCGTTTCACCCACCAGTGGCGAAGCCGCTTACCAGGGTACCGTCACGGCCATTCTCGACATTGGAACTGGTTTCCATCCCGACCTGAGCGGCCACGATAATATCTTTCTCAACAGCGCGGTCCTGGGAATGAACGAACGGCAAACGGCGGAGCGGTACGCTGAAATTGTCGCCTTCAGTGGCATTGAGGATTTTATCCACACCCCCGTCAAGCATTATTCCAGCGGCATGTACCTGCGGCTGGCCTTCTCCATTGCTTTTTATACGGATATTGACATCCTGCTCCTCGACGAAGTATTTGCGGTGGGCGACGCTGCTTTTCGCAACAAATGCCTGGAGCGGATCAAGGAATTGTCGCGCCAGGGGGTAACGATTCTGCTGGCGAGCCACAACAATACCCAGGTGTTGGAATTCTGCAACAAATGTGCCTGGTTCGACCGGGGTGAGATCAAGGCTTTGGGATCTACGAAAGCCGTGCTGGAACAGTATTTCCTCCAGGTTATGCAGCAGGAGGAACAACCCGACAGTGACCTGCCAGTCCAAAAAGCGGCGCATTTCCCGACCGGTACGACCAGGCAGTATCAACTGCTGGAATTGCGGATCAACGGCCAACAGGCCACCCTACCCGTGGGTATCCATTTTGCGACTGCCATCGAAGTGCAAATCAAGATTCGTAAATTTTCGCCGGCAGCTGATCCACTCACCGTTGGCATCAAGATTGTCAGTAGTGAGGGTTTATCCGTTTTACTAGACTCCTACAGTTTCCGGCCCGACTACGACCCGCTGCGGGTAGGGCCTGGCGACTACCTGGTCACGGCGCGCCTGCCCGGGGCTTTGCTCAACAATGGGCTGTACCGCATCCTGGTTTACAGTGGGGCAACCGCCGTCAGTACCCAGGAATGGCAGCTGCCTTTGCTGTTTCGCATTGCCGATAAACCCTATGCAAATGAAATGGATGGTTTTACCAACCACGCGGTCCTCGGTTTGGAAAGTGGTTGGACGGTGCAGACCCTGAACGACCACACCCTACTTTACTAAAGTAGTGAAATATTTGTTGGGGCTAAAAACCAAAACTGATCGTTATATTTGCTGCTGGCCAACTGTCTTTTTGTGGTCCAAATATTTAGTTTAAAAAAGATCGCCATGCGAGTAGTTTTCCAGGATCCTTCCCTCCAGCAAATTTTCGACGAAAAAGGCTATGTCCAGGTACCCTTCCTCAGCCCGGCGGAAGTAGCACACCTCAAAAATGCCTATTTTGCTACCCTCGATCAGCGTGGCGGCGGAATTACCCACGACGAAGTGGATACGGTAGCGATGAAGGAGCGGATTACCTACGATTTCACCTTTATCGATAAGAACGTGGGCTACAAACAACTCGTTTTTGACCTCATTACGACTACTTTTGGCCCCCACGCCGAAAAGATCCTGGATAATTACACGCCCCTCATTGCCAATTTTATTCGAAAAACAGAGGCCGACGGCGAGGTACCCCTTCACCAGAACTGGGCGTTTGTGGATGAAACCGCTGGCACGTCCATCACCATTTGGGTACCCCTGATGGATAGTAATGAACACAACGGCACCCTGCAGATGGTTGACAAAAGTCACAAAAAATTCGGCCAGACCAGGGGACCACTGGTGCCCTGGGAGTTGGACCACATCAAGGAGGCCATTATCAGCAAGCACCTGACGCCGATGAATGTAAAGGCGGGCAACGCCATCATCCTGGATGACAGCATCATCCATTATTCCAACATCAACCAGACTGCTGGTTTACGCCTGGCCATTCAACTTATTTTAATTCCCCAGGAATTTCCTTCCATTCATTATCATTTCCCCCCGGGCAACCCTCGCCGCGACGCGGTTCACGTATGGGAAGTAGACCGTTCCTTTTATACGGCTTTTAACCCGTGGAAAATCCCTGCGGGTATTCCAAACCTCGGCAAAATAGCCTTTCGGGAAGAATACCTCGACGAAGCCACCTTTGTCCGCCGCCTGCAGGGCTCCAGTTTCGAGGATCAAAAGCTCACGCTCCTGCCGCTGACTGAAGCGGATCTGAATCCGCCAAATGCTTCGCCGGCACCGGCTGCGGCAGTTTTGCCCAACTCGGGCAAGGCTTCATTCTGGAAAACGTACACGCCCCGGCGCATTTTCGCCGAAGTGAAACATCGGCTGGGGTTGGGCGCCTAGCGGTGGGTTAAAACTGGAGTTGCCACTCCCCTGCCTGCCGGGAAATTTCGCCGATTTTGACCTCCCACCGCGGCGCGGCCAGGGAATCCGGATTCGTGCTGAATTCCTGAAGTACCACCGCCGCGCCTGTTGCGGCTTTCAGTGCGGGTAGCTGTTCCCGAAACAGCAGCCAGTAATTGAGGGTATGCTTGCGGAAGGCGATGGTGTCCTGCTGGTTCCAGAGGTTGACGGCCTGCTCGGCCAGGGGTAGGATATTTTCCTTGCGGTAGGCAGCCTGTTGGCCCAACTGATTCAGGTCGAGCGTGTCACCAGTGGCTGTTTGCGGAATAAACCACACGTAACGCACCTCCCCCGTACGGACAAAGGAATAGGACGGATAAGCCGAGAAAGGCCAGGAGGTGATCTGGTTTAAACCAAACAAGAAATTAAACGACAACAACCCGACCACCAGGGGGGTGAAAAGCCGCGCAGGAAGCACGACTACTGGCGAAAACGGTGCCGGTTCTGGCCGCCTCACCTGCCAGAAGGCAAAAAGGCCAAACAAAAATACCAGGCCACCAATGAAGTCAATGGTCCGGAACAAAAAAAACAGGATCCCGCCAACCAACCAACCGACCAAAACAGGCAGGCCCCGCCAGAGTCGCGCATAAATGGCCCAAAAATTGAGACTCAAGGCATTGAGCAATTGTAAAAACTTAAAGTTGATTGTTAAAAAATAGCCCGTGATGCCATGAAAACCAATGGCCCCCACCAGCGCTACCACCCGGGTAACAGGCGTCAGGATCAGGAAAATATAGAGGAGCTCAAAACAAATGACCCCCATGGCGCCTAGCCGGCACAACCAGGGGTAGCGATCGATGCGCAGGGCTGGTATTTTGTCGTATTGTTCCAACCATTCCAGGTGCATGAGGTGAATCAAATTATCGCTCAGAGCCCACTGGAGCCCACCTAGCCAAAGCTTGCCGATTGCGGAGAAAAAATAGACGAACCCCAATTGCAATAAAATGACCTTCAGGGGTAGTCCGTAGGCATAATGAGGCTGCCTGACCAGTGTCCCGTCTCGCCGGTAGCGCCACCAGGCATCGATAGACAAGGCCGCACCAGCCGGAGAAAACGCCAGAATGGCGGGTGCCCACAGCATAAAGTGGGTATGGTTTACCTTGCCGTAAAAATTGGGAACCCCCAGCACGTAAAAGATAGCTAGGGTGGCCACGATCAACGACGGCCGGGTAAAAAGCCCCACCCCGGCCAACAAACAACTCACCCCACCCAGGATGCTGACCACCTGATACAAATCCGGATTTATGGGCAGCAACTGAATGTACCAGTTGGCGTAGGGCAGCCCTGCACGGGCTTCGTAAGGCATGGCCGCCGCCGCTGCCAGGTGCGTCGGCACATAATAAAAAAGGTGCCCAGCCAGCTTAAACAGCAGGGCCATCCGCAGTAGGGCAAGCAGCTGGGGAGCAACCGATTCGAACAAAAAACGGGCTACGACCCCCTTAAATACCAGCCAATGGCCAAGCACCAAATAACCGACAATAGCCCCGATACCCAGTACCAGCAGGCGGGAATAGTACAATTGCAGGGTCCTGAAATAGCGGGCCTCGCCCACCAGCCAGTCTAAAAAATAGTAGCACACCGAAAAAAGCGCCAGCAGCAGTCCGAAATAGCGGAGCCCGGTAAGCGACAAGCGGCGCCAGGCCCCATAATCGGGCGCAGCATCTGCGGGGCGGGGCAAGGCCCGGTATATATTCGTCCAGTGCATGTTAACCATCAGGAAGGCCGGTAAAAAAGGTTTTGATTGGCACCCAAGAACCGGTTTTTATTTTAAAATAGGGCAGAATTCTTGCCGGCATCCCGCTAAACGAACACCAACAAGGACAACACGGAATAAATCCCTGGACAGCGCCAGATTTTTACCTAGTTTTGCGGCAAATTCAGACCGCAAATTTGGCCATGTCACGATCTTCCTCCGCTTCCGCCCCTCCTTTTTACCTGTCCATTGTGGCTACTTCCCGCAACGACAACCACGGCGGAGATATGATTCAGCGGATGACCCTCTTTGTCAATGGCCTCTTGTACCATACCAAAAAGTACCGCTTTCCGGTAGAGTTGATCTTGGTCGATTGGAACCCACCTGCGGACCGACCCCTGCTCAAGGATGTATTGCCCCTGCCTCAGGCCGATGACTTGCTCACCATCAAATTGGTAGTAGTTCCGGCGGCAGTACACAACCGGCTTCGCCACGCCGACAAATTGCCCCTTTTTCAGATGATCGCCAAAAATGTGGGTATTCGGCGCGCTACGGGCCAATACGTCCTCTGTACCAACGTCGACCTCCTGTTTTCCGCCCCCCTCTTTAAGTTTCTGGCCCAACGCCAACTGGCGCCGGGCAAATATTACCGGTGCCTGCGGGCAGATGTCCCGCGGGCCATCCCCTACGAAAAGTCGGTTCCTGAACTCCTCCATTTTTGCCAAAGCAATGTCCTCCAACGGCTGGGCAAGCACAAATACTTCTCCCCCATCTTTCATACCCTTTACGGCATTTTACTGCTGACAGTTGGCCAGGTATTCAGGTGGTGGCGAGAGCCGGGGCTGGGTACCAGTCGCCAGGCTTTTGCCACCAAAATGCAACTCATTCGTCTCGACACCGACGCCTGCGGTGACTTTACCCTCATGCACCGGACCGATTGGGAAGACATCATGGGGTACGCCGAGTTGGAAGGCTATTCCATCCACATCGATTCGATTGCGCTGATGGCCGCTACCGCCCTTGGTAAACAACAAGTGACCCTGCCCCCCGATCACTGCACCTACCACGTCTCCCATGACGACGGCTGGGTACTGGCCGATCCCGTCCAGAAACTGTTTAAGGACCTGGACCGCCCGATGCTCGACTGGAGCACTGTGCGCCAGTTGGGTATCCATCTGCTCACTCAGCGGATTCCCCTACAAGTCAATAAGCCCACGTGGGGATTTGCCGGGGAAGATTTTTCAACTTTTTCCTATGGAAACCAACCCGTAGTTAGCCCCCATGAATAATTCGCTGGCCGTCATCGGCATCGGCAAACTAGGCCTTTGCCTGGCCCTCAACCTGGAGCGCGTGGGCTACCTGGTCTACGGCGTGGACGTAGACCCCAGCTACGTAGCAGCCATCAATAACAAAACGCTCGCCACTTCCGAACCGGAGGTTAGCGAACGCCTGGCTCAATCCTCCCGGTTTTTCGCCTCCGTTGATTTGTCGGCAGTCTTCCCCGCGGAAGTGACCTTAATCTTCCTGGCGGTAGCCACGCCTTCCCTCCCCGATGGCAGCTATGACCACCGCCAGCTGGAACGGGTAACCGATAATTTGCTGGCACGGGGAAAAAGCCCAACACCCAAACACCTGGTGATTACCTGCACGACCATGCCTGGCTATTGTGATCAGCTGGCCGCCAAAATGGCGCCCTACAATTATTCGGTGAGCTACAACCCCTCCTTCATCGCCCAGGGGAGTATCATCAACGACCTGCAGCAACCGGATCAGGTTCTGATCGGAGAAGCCGACCAGGAAGTGGGAGATTTGCTTGAACAGGTGCATCGCCGGATGTGTATCAACCAACCCACCATTTGCCGGATGGATCGCCTGAGTGCCGAAATCACCAAACTGGCGACCAACTGCTTTCTCACCACCAAAATTTCTTTCGCCAACAGCATCGGCGACCTGGCCAGCCAGGTGGGTGCACAACCCGATAAAATTCTGGCCGCCATTGGAGCGGATTCCCGCATTGGGCAAAAATATTTGCGGTACGGCTTTGGCTTTGGTGGCCCCTGTTTTCCCCGCGACAACCGCGCCCTGGGCGTGTTCGCCCACAGCCAGGGGCATCCTTTACCCATTAGCGAGGCGACCGATCAGGTGAATCACGCCCATCTACTGTTCCAATTTGAGCAATACCTTGCCGCCTATCCGCCAACCGCCGCTATAATTTTTGACCAGGTCACCTACAAAAAAGGAACCGTCCTGCTCACCGAATCCCAACAACTGGCCCTGGCGGTGCTCCTGGCCAAAGCGGGCCGCAAGGTGGTGATCAGCGATCAACCCGCCGTGCAGGAACAAGTGGAACAACTGTATCCTGGTTTGTTTTACTTTGAACACGAGGGCTAACTTCCGCGATATGTGGAAATTAGCAAGTTCCAGTTTCATTATTCACAACAATTTAAGAAAAAACCTATAATTTAGAGGCCGCTTAGCAATAAGCTCACTTCCTGTTTTCGACGACCAACAAATTAATAATCTCATGCAACAACTTCTACCCAACGCCCAGGTATCCTCCTGCTCATTCCGGAACCCTGTTCCACTCCTCCTCCTGATCGGTCTCCTGGTTTGGGGAAGTACCGTAGAGATGACCGCGCAGTGCAACCGTTCCAACTTCCTTTATGGAGATCTCGTCCCCAATGCGGGCTGTGGTGTCTTCACCACCGTAACAAATTACGGACCAGGCACCTACTTCCGAACCCCCGTACTACCGGGCGCAAACTATACTGTTTCTACCTGCGGCAGTACTATCGACACCCAGGTGACCGGTTACGAGGGCAACAATACGGCGGCAGCCAGCTCTTTCTTTTACAATGACGACAATGGCACTGATTGTACGGGAGGCGCAGCATCGGCTACCTTTACCACCAACTTCAACGACTACATGCGGGTACAGGTGAATCAGTACAACTGCCAACTTGGTGGCACAGGATCCATCACCGTAAGAATCCGGCAGAACAACAACTTGAGTTTCACCAACTCAGCAGCCGACATGTGCGAGGGGCAGACGCGGGTGCTTACGGCTACCCCAACTCCGGTAATCGGAGGCGTTCAGCCTGGTGCTGGTAGTACCGGAACATTTATGGGTACCGGTGTCTCAGGAAATACCTTCACGGCGCCAGTACCTGCCGGAAGTAGTCAGGTTTATTCGCCTACTTACACTTTCGGCTACTGCAGTTCCAGCCAGTCCATCACGGTGTATAAAAATCCGAGTTTGGCCAATGCCGGTCCTGATCAGACGGTTTTCACGGCTTCTGCTACCCTCGCTGCTGATGCACCGGCTGTCGGATCCGGCACCTGGACCCTGACGGGCGGATCGGGTATGATCACGTCCCCCAACAGCCCTACCTCTACGGTTACCGGCCTTGGCCTTGGGGTGAACACGTTCAAGTGGACGATCTCCAATGGCCCCTGTACTACAAATATGGACTTTGTCGATATTACCCGCGAAGATCCCGCTCCTGAAATAGCGATCGAAGATGCCAGTGGGGATCCCATCAACAGCGGCGACGTGACGACCTCTGCCACCAACAGCACCGATTTCGGTACCTTATGCCTGGGCAGCGCCTTGCCTTCGTTTACCTATACCATAAACAATACGGGTGGACAAGATCTGGATCTTACCGGCACGCCACTGGTTGACCTACAGGGTGCCGATCCCGGTGAATTTTTGGTCACCATGCAGCCTACAACCCCGGTTTCAGCAGCGACATCGACCAATTTTACCATTCAATACAACCCTGCTGCCGCTGGTGTGCACACGGCCATCGTGTCCATCGCCAACAATGACAGCGACGAAAACCCTTTCACCTTTGTCATTCAGGGAACGGCGTTCTTGCCACCCACAGTGACCTTTACGGCTCCGGCTGATTTGTGCCTGGATTCGGGTGTGCAAGCTGGCCTGGGAAGTGGCACGCCTACGGGTGGTGTCTACAGCGGAGCCGGTGTCATCGACGACGGCAACGGGATGACCTATAGTTTCGATCCGGCAGCAGCTGGCGTTGGCGTACATACGCTGACCTACGACTTCACGGATGCCAATGGCTGTAGCGCCAGCGCAAGTGATCAGGTGGAAGTCTTTGCTTTACCAACGGTAACCTTCACGGCCCCTGTTGACCTGTGTATTGACGCAGGCGTACAGGCTGGCCTCGGAAGTGGCACGCCTGCGGGCGGTGTCTACAGTGGCTCTGGTGTCATCGACGACGGCAACGGGATGACCTATAGCTTTGATCCTGCCGTGGCGGGCGTTGGCGTACATACGCTGACCTACGACTTCACGGATGCCAATGGCTGTAGCGCCAGCGCAAGTGATCAGGTGGAAGTCTTTGCTTTACCCACGGTGACCTTCACCGCTCTGGCCAATCTGTGTATTGATGCAGGCGTCCAGGCTGGCCTCGGAAGTGGCACGCCTACGGGCGGTGTGTATGCTGGTCCTGGTGTCATCGACGACGGCAACGGGATGACCTATAGTTTTGATCCTGCTGCGGCGGGCGTGGGTATGCATCCCCTAACGTATTCCTATACGGGTGCCAACGGCTGTTCGGCAACTGCTACGGATGATATTCAAGTTTTTGCCCTACCCACGGTGACCTTCACCGCTCTGGCTAATCTGTGTATTGACGCAGGCGTCCAGGCTGGCCTCGGAGGCGGCACGCCGACGGGCGGTGTCTATACTGGTCCTGGTGTCACCGATGACGGCAATGGGATGACCTATAGTTTCGATCCTGCTGCGGCGGGCGTTGGCGTACATACGCTGACCTACGACTTCACGGATGCCAATGGCTGTAGCGCCAGCGCAAGTGATCAGGTGGAAGTCTTTGCTTTACCAACGGTAACCTTCACGGCCCCTGTTGACCTGTGTATTGACGCAGGCGTACAGGCTGGCCTCGGAAGTGGCACGCCTACGGGCGGTGTCTACAGTGGAGCCGGTGTCATCGACGACGGCAACGGGATGACCTATAGTTTCGATCCGGCAGCAGCTGGCGTTGGCGTACATACGCTGACCTACGACTTCACGGATGCCAATGGCTGTAGCGCCAGCGCAAGTGATCAGGTGGAAGTCTTTGCTTTACCCACGGTGACCTTCACCGCTCCGGCTGATCTGTGTGTCGATGCTGGCGTGCAGGCCGGTCTTGGAAGTGGCACGCCTACGGGTGGTGTCTACAGCGGAGCCGGTGTCATCGACGACGGCAACGGGATGACCTATAGTTTCGATCCGGCTGCGGCGGGCGTTGGCGTACATACGCTGACCTACGACTTCACGGATGCCAATGGCTGTAGCGCCAGCGCAAGTGATCAGGTGGAAGTCTTTGCTTTACCCACGGTGACCTTCACCGCTCCGGCTGATCTGTGTGTCGATGCTGGCGTGCAGGCCGGTCTTGGAAGTGGCACGCCTACGGGTGGTGTCTACAGCGGAGCCGGTGTCATCGACGACGGCAACGGGATGACCTATAGTTTCGATCCGGCAGCAGCTGGCGTTGGCGTACATACGCTGACCTACGACTTCACGGATGCCAATGGCTGTAGCGCCAGCGCAAGTGATCAGGTGGAAGTCTTTGCTTTACCAACGGTAACCTTCACGGCCCCTGTTGACCTGTGTATTGACGCAGGCGTACAGGCTGGCCTCGGAAGTGGCACGCCTGCGGGCGGTGTCTACAGTGGCTCTGGTGTCACCGATGGCAACAACGGCATGACTTATAGCTTTGATCCTGCTGCGGCTGGTGCAGGTATGCATATCCTTACGTATGCCTTTACGGATGGCAATGGTTGCAGCGGCAGTGCGACGGATGTGGTTACCGTAAATACCTTGCCGGTTGTGACGATGACGACTACTGGTACGGGCACCTGTATTACTGCTGTCCTGCAAACCGGACGTAGTGGCGGTACGCCAACTGGTGGTGTATATAGTGGGACAGGTGTGACCGATGATGGCAATGGCATGACTTATAGTTTTGACCCTGCCGTTGCTGGTGCGGGCATGACTGCGGTCACCTATACCTTCACCGATGGGAATGGCTGTACCAATTCTGACAGCGACAATGAAGTTGTAATCGCTTCCGACCCGGCTGCTTTTACTGCGCTGGCGGACTTATGTGAGGGTGATGGTACACAAACAGGCCTGGGAGGAGGAACGCCAACTGGCGGTGTGTATAGTGGCCCTGGTGTTACCGATGACGGTAATGGTATGACCTACTCCTTCAATCCTTCCCTTGCTGGTGCCGGAACGCATATCTTAACTTATGATCTCAGTGGATCTAGCTGTTCGGGATCGGCCACCGATGATGTGGAAGTATTTGGATTCCCCTCCGTTGCTTTTGTGGGTACAGGTTCCGGTACCTGCCTTAATGCCAGTATTCAATTGGCTCAGGGTAGTGGTACACCTCCCGGCGGAGTATACAGTGGCCCCGGCGTCACGGATGATGGTAATGGCATGACCTACACCTTCAACCCTGCCGCTGCCGGTGTTGGCTTTGCGACGGTAATGTATACGATTACCGATGGCAATGGCTGTTCCAATGCTGCTAATCTGAACCGCGAGGTTTATGCTTTACCTAATGTAACATTTACTGCTTCAGGATCAGGAACTTGTCTGAATTCCGGTGAATTGACCTTACAAGGCGGCGGCTTACCAGGCGGTGGTGTATATAGTGGCCCCGGCGTCACGGATGATGGCAATGGCATGACCTATAGTTTTGACCCTGCCATTGCCGGAGTGAGCGTGCACAGCTTAACCTATAGTTTCACGGATGGGAACGGTTGTGCTGGTAGTGCCAATATTAGTTTTGAAGTACTTGATTTACCCACAGTAGTCTTTGCCGCTCCTGCGCCCGGTGTATGTGTAGAAGACGCAATAGTAACTGGCCTGGGAGGCGGTACGCCAACGGGAGGTATTTACAGCGGAGTCGGAGTGACCGATGACAGCAATGGCATGACCTTTACGTTTGATCCGGCTGCCTCAGCACCGGGGGGAGGAAATGTAGCAGTGACTTACACCTTTACCGCTGCCAACGGTTGTAGCAATAGTGCGACGGATGACATTTTTGTCAACCCGATCTGCTGCGAACTGATAGTCACCTGCCCGCCAGCTTCCCTGGGAACGATTGCCTGCGACGGTACGATCCCC
>PZPC01000030.1 GCA_003045895.1 Bacteroidota bacterium | reverse complement strand
TATTGGGCTATCCCCAATGATTAAATCGGGAAGTTATTTTTTGCTGGCCCCTAAGATAAATAGATTTTAATAAACAAACAATATTTGTTTTTATTTTTTTAAAAAAAACGGATGTTGTAAAAATATCGTACTGTAGGAGCAAGTGTACGTTGTGTTTTTTTAAAAAAGGGTGACCAAAGTAAATGGATCATCTCCAAACTATCCCAGTCACCCAATATTCTAATTTATCCTACCACCCGATTTTCACGCGTAAACAGCTGGTACAGTACCGGCACCACCAATAGGACCAGGGTCGTAGAAGTGAGCAAGCCGCCGATAATGGTCCAGCCCATCGGCGCCCAGAGCGAACCACCGTTGAGGGTGAGGGGGAGTAGGCCCAGAATAGTCGTCAGCGTCGTGGCCACGATGGGAACAAAACGCACCTGCCCGGCTTGCAGAGCGGCTTCGGCAATGGTCCTACCCTCGGCGAGCACCGAGTTGGCGTAGTCGACCAGGACGATGCTGTTGTTGATGGCAATGCCGATCAAGCTGGTCAGGCCAATAAATGCCGTAAACGAAAAGGAGATCCCGGTGAACAACAGCGCCAAAATAGAGCCGATGATGGCCAGGGGCAAGGCCGTCAGGATGATCAGTGGCTGCGTAAAGGAACGGAACTGGATGATCAGTACGCCGAAGATGAGCAGCATGGCCAGCAAACTGGCCAGGCCCATCCCGCCGAAAGAATCGTTGCGGTTGGCGAGGTCGCCGAGGTAAGTATACTGGTAGCCTTTCTGCCAGTCCAGGTCTTGGAGTTGCTCATCGATGCTGCCGATCACCTCATCCAGGTTGGCATCGTTTTCCAGGTCGGCCAGGATGGTGACTACCCGCTCGTTGCCATAGTGTTCAATCTGACTGGGAGCTTCTTCAAATGTCATATTGGTCACCTGTCGCAGGGGCAAAAACTTTCCGGTCATGGTGGGGACACTTAGGCGGTCGAAGTCGGAAAGCTGAAAATCTTCTCCGGCCGCGTAGCGCAGCACGATGTTGTAATCCTCCCCATCCGAATCGCGGTAAATACCAATGTTATTGCCATTGACATAGGAGCGGATAGTTTTATCTACGGTGAACAAAGGCACGCCCAGCAACATGGCTTTGTCGCGATTGATTTGGAAGTGGAGGTCGGTACTGTTTTCCCGCAAGGGATTGGTTACGTTGATCGCTCCGGGCGTATGGCTGACAATGCGTTCTACCTGGCGGGCGTAGGCTTGCAGCTGATCCAGGTCATTGCCCGCGATCTGAATTTCTACGGGCGCTTTACTGGGCGGCCCCTGGACAAACTCGCGAACATCGATGCGGGCGCCGGTATAGGTCTGGAAGCAGGCCCGCAAGTCGTCGAGCAAGGCGTAGAAGGCATCCACGTCGTAGTCTTTGAGTACGACAAATACCTCGCCAAAAGTATTGCTGTAGTTGGTGGGAGCGATGTTGTAATAAATACGCGGGTTGCCGTGGCCTACGTTGGCAGCGTAGTAGGCTACCTCGTCGTATTCGCGCAAGGCTTCCTCCACGTAGGTCACGGCCTGGTCGGTAGCATCGAGGTTGCTGCCTTTGGGCAGGCTAACGGTAATGCGGAGTTGTGGCTTCTCGGCCTTGGGGAAAAAGCTGACGCCAACCAGCGGGAAGAGCGCGAGGGCACCAATGAAGCTCAGTCCGGCCAGACTCAGCGTAAGTGTTTTGTGGTTATTGACCCCGTACAGCAGACGCGTATAGGGCCCCTGGACAAAGCCCATCATTTTTTCGAACAACCAACTGTTGCGAGCCCCCGCAGGTTTGGGCTTGAGCAGCTTGCTGGCCAGAAAAGGCGTAAGGGTAATGGCCACCAGAAAAGAAGCGATCAGGGTAGCAATAACTGTAATGGGTAAGGCCTTGATAAAAGCCCCCGTCGCATCGGGCATCAGCACAATGGGCACAAAAGCGAGTACCGTGGTTAGAGTAGCGCTAAAAATAGGGGCCACCAACTGCTGGGTACCTGCGATGGCGGCAGCGATGGGCGTCATCCCCTTGCCCAGGAAGCGTTCTATGTTTTCCGTGATGGCAATGGAGTTGTCTACCAGTAAGCCCAGGGCGACGATCAAACCTGCAATGGACATCTGCTGGAGGGCGTAATCGAGCCCGTCGACCACCAACAGCCCCATCATGATACTGAGCGGAATAGCCAGCATCACCAGACTGGCCGAGCGGATACCCAGGAGCAGAAAAATGATAATACCCACCAGGACAATCCCCTGCCCGAGGTTATTGACGAATCCGTTCACCCGGGTTTCTACGCCTTGCGACTGGTCGAATACGTAGGCCAGTTGTAGATCTCCCGGCAGGGGATGTTCGCTCAGAATAGCCTTGACGGGTTCGCTGACGGAAAAAATATTCACATTTTTTTGCTGGGTGATATTGATGTACATGGCTGGGTGGCCGTTGTAGCGGGCCGTCCAGCGTTGGTCTTCGTAGGTGAAATCTACGTGGGCGACATCTTTGAGGTAGACCAGCTTGTCTTGATAAACCCCCACCACCGTCTGGCGGATTTGCGCCAGGTTTTCGTAGGCACCGGAGGTTTTGAGGGCAAAGAGCTTGTTGGAAATCTTGATGGCGCCTCCCGGAATATTGGCGTTGCTGCCCGAGACGGCGCGCTCAATGTGGTCGACACTGAGGTTGGCCTGGGTCATCTTGACGGGGTCCAGGGCAATGCGTACTTCTTGTTCGGGGTATGCTTCGAGTTCTACTTTGCGAACGCCGGGGAGGTCTTTGAGCAGGTACTTTACCTCCTCGGCCTCTTGGTACATTTGCTGATAATTTCCTTCGTCCGAATACAGGGCAATTTGGAAAATGTTGACCGTATTGGTGTTGATCTGGCGGGCTTCCAGGCTGTAGAGATCGGGCGGCAGGACATCCTCCAACTGGTTGAGCTGGCGTTGTACTTCGTCGAATTTGTCGTCGGCGTCAACGCCGAATTCAAACTCTATTTCGGTCACGGCGGCTCCGTCGCGGATCGTTGTGCGCAGTTCTTTGAGGTCCTCCAGTTCTTTGATGGCTTCTTCAATAGGATCTACCACCTGGCTTTCGATGTCTTTGGGGTTGGCGCCGGGATAAACGGCGATGACCACGATATTGGGTATATCCAACGCCGGATCTTCCTGTTGAGGCATGCTCAGGAAGGAAGAGATGCCCGCCAGCAACAACAGCAGAAATGCCGTTAGGGTGAGCTGGTAATTTTTGATAGAAAAAGCAGGTATATTCATGGTAATAAATTGAGGTTTCCTGGTGGTTGCTGTTGACTTGGTTGTTCAGGGGCAGGAATAAAACCGGTGGAACTATTTCCGTGAAACTAACATCATTTTGCTGCTGCCCGAACGGGGTCACCTTCTTCCAGGTAGCCTGCGCCAGCGGTGATGACAACGTCGCCAGCCTGGAGGCCCGAACTGATGAGGAGTTGGTCCTGGAGCAGTTGGTAAATGGTGATATTGCGCAACTGGGCCTGGCCGGATTCGATGACCATGACCTGCCCCACCTGGCCATTGGCTTTCAGTAAACCATCGACGGGGATGGATACGAGTTGCTTGAAGTCCTGGGTGCGAATCGTCGCACTGCCGATGAAGCCGTTGAGCAGGTTGCGCGGCGTGGGTGCCAGTTCCAGTTGCACCTGGTAAGTGCCGGTAAAGGCATCGGCGGTGCCGGCGAGTTCGCGCACAAAACCCGTGAAAGTCTCGTTGGGATAGGCATCGAAAGCGATGGTGGCCGTGTCACCCAGTCCGAGGTGGATAATATCTTTGTCGGTAATGGCTACGTTGAGTACCTGAGCTTGTTGGCGGCTACCAAAGAAAAAGACCGGAGAGCCCGGGCCTACCACTTCATTGACTTCCACAAATTGCTTCAGGATAATGCCGTCTGATGGAGCCACAATGGTGCTGTAGCGCAGGTTGAACCGGGCAACCTCCACCCCTTGTTGCCGGAAGGCCAGCCCTTTTTCGGCAGCCAGCACCTGGTTGCGGGCGTTGTTTCGTTGTGCTGCTACGTTTTCAAGTTGTTCCAGGGTAGCCACACTGTCGGCGTAAAGGCCTTTGACGTTGCGGTAGTCGCGTTCGGCCAATTGCAAGGCCAGTTGTGCATTGTCCCTGCTAATGAGAGCCTGGTCTTCGCCGAGGGTAGCCTGCTGGGTTTGGGCACGGATTTCGTCCAGCTGGAGTTCGGCCAGTACCTGGCCTTTGCGTACCTGCTGACCTTCCCGCACCAGGATGCGCGCGATAATGCCACCCGTCTTGAAGCTCAGTCGAGCTTCTTCGGCCGCGGCGAGGGGGCCCGTGGCGAAAACGGCAGGTTGGTAATCCAGGTGCTGCGCCGTTGCCGTGACCACGGTTTTGCTGGGCGTCAAAGGCGCCGTATTTTCAGCCTTGCTGGTGCAACCGGTCAGGGTTGCTGCTAAAGCGAAACTGATAAAATAAATGAAGTACTTCATGATTTTAGATTTTACACTTTTACACTTTTACACGGCCTCGTACCTCTGGCCTCTCACCTTCAATTGGTTCTCGCGGCGGGGCAACGCAGCGGCGGCTCGCAGCGCGGATGAGAGAGAAAGACAAAATTTTCCAATAACCTCTCCGCGCTAACTTTTACACTTACCGAACTTTTACACTTTCACACCTCGCGCCTGCCACGTCTTCAGCGTGGGCCACCTCCGATTTCCGACCTCCGACTTCGAATCACCTCCCTACTCCCCACTGGCCCATTCCCACTCCGCCAACTGAATCAGGTAATTGTACTGCGCAATGACGAGTTGTTGTTCGGCGGTGGTGAGGTTGGTGCGGGCATTTTGCCAGGTTACCTGGTTGCTTTGTCCCTGTTCATAAAGGCGTTGCTGGAGCCGAAAGGCCTCCCCCGCGGCGGTTCGCCTGGCTTTGGCCTGCTTGATTTGTTCCTGCGCAGCGGTCAGGGCGTAGTATTGGTTCACGATCTGGAGGCCGATCTGTTGTTCTGCTGCTGCTTTTTGGGCTCCCAGGCGTTGTTGGGCCAGGGTGGCTTCCTGAACTTTGGCGCTGGTGCTGCGGTCGAAAAGAGGAATGGCGAAGACCACGGATGCCATGACGAAATCATCATCGGCGCCGAAGGAGTAGGTCGTCCCCTGCACGCCATAATCGGTTCGCAAGTTGACCGTAGGTAAGCGGTTGCCGGTGGCTATTTTGCGCTGTTGTTCGGCGGCGGCGAGGTAAAAATTAAGTTGCTGCAATTCGGCCCGTTGCTGAAAAGCTTGTTGCTGGGCAGCAGTTACACTAAGGGCGCTGAGGGGCGCTTCCACGGTGGCTGCGGGCAACTGAATGGCGGCGGTGTAGTCGCGGTTGAGCAGGGTATTGAAATAAGCCTGAGCCGATTGCTCCCGCTGCCGGGCTACGGCCAATTCCTGCAATATCCCCGCTACCTGAGCTTCGGCAGTGTAGACGTCGGCGGCAGTAGCCTGGTGGTAAGTTTGCAGGCTTTGGGTGGTGCGCAGGTTTTCGCGGACCAACGCCAGGGCATCTGCTAAAATTTGCCGACCGTAATAGGCCTGGGCGTAGGTGTAGTAGGCCTGCTCCACGTCTTTGGCAAGTTGGCGGCGAAAACCGGCCAGGGTGGCTTCGCTGGCACCGACCAGATTCTCCTGAATCTGGCGGTTGTGCAACAAGGCCTGGTTGTAGACGGGCATTTCCAGGCGGATGGTCGTTTCCTGCTCGGTCGCCCGCAGAAAGGAGGTCTGTTCGTTATTGATTGGCGCATAAGTTGGGTAAGCCGGATAGGTGGGGTCGTTGCCGCTAATAAACTGGTTGACCCTGTTGAGGTTTTGGTAAGCCGGATTCACCAGGTCGCCCACCGGAAAGTCGATGGTGCGTCCACCTTCGGCGAGGCTGTAGCGGCCATTGATGCTTACTTTTGGCCAGAAGAGCGCTTTGGCCTGATCGAGCCGCGCCTGGGCTTCCTGGTAGCTGAATTCCTGTTGGCTAAGCTCCAGGTTGTTGGCCAGAGCCGTTTGGATGTATTCCTCGAGGTGCTGGGCCCTGGCGTTGGGCAGCAGGCACCCCAATAAAAAAAGCAAACTAAACGCTCTCATAATTATTTTATCTGTTACCGGACAAAATTGAGCGTTTGCCCAACAGGATGCCACTCCTTTAGGCTGAATGGTATTTTTACCGGGTTGATTGGGCGAAAAGTGTAAATCAGCTGAGGTGGGGGTGTTCCCGGTTAAAAACAGCTACCAACCGACAGGCAAGGTTCCGTTTCTCCCATTTCGTAAAAGGTCTTGATCAAAAGAATTTTAGCAACAATATGATTGCGGGGAATGGTGGTTTTTACTTCATTGAGTTGACTTAACGCCAGTCCGTACGCCATTCTGGAGAAAGCTAATTCGGCCAGGTTCAGGTGCCGGGCGTTTTTCTGGGACAGTGGCCTAAGGGCTTTGTTATAGGTTAAAATAAATTCCTCTGCCCAGTCGAAGCGGCTGACCCGCACGGCGAGCCGCACCACATTGTTATAAGTCGATTCGGACAGTACGCCGTTCTCTAATAGAATTTTCGTTTTAATTCCCTGCTCGTATAAATCCAGTGCGGCCAGGGTGTACTTTTGGTCAGCAGTACGCAGTTTGCGCAGGCATATATTAATGGTAGCTAAGTAGATGTTTAGGTATTCGTTGGCATTGACCAGCTGCTGGTATTGATCCAGAAAGATGATCAGCTGGTCAAAGTGTCGCCCCTGTCCGGGTTCTTTCAGCGTGATGTACAACTGGAAGTAAAGGGCTATCAACGGTGGCAGGCTGGCCTGTTGTTGCAGGTAGTGAGCCAGCGGTTCGATCAATGGATTGTGAAATTCATCCACCAGGTTAATCGTCAGCTTGCGGTTCAGGAATTCGCAATTGTAGCGCAGGGTGTTGATGATGTGCCACTCGTTGAGTTTGTTCAGTGATGCCTGTAGCAGCAAGTCTTTTTCAATCCGGTTGGCAGGAGCCTGCAAAAGTAACAAATTAGACACCCGTAGCGTCAGCAGCAAGTGCTCATCGTCGCCGTTGATCAGTGCAGCCAGTTCTTGCTGGAGCGCTTTTAGCATTTTACGGGCAAGGGGCAAACCTCCCCGCTCAATCAAATTCAGAATCGTATAGTACTGGACAGTCGCAGATTGCTGGCTAAAGTGGATGTGTGCCAGGTAGTCATTCGCCAATCGGAACGTATCACTTTTTAAGTAGCTCAATACTTTCTGGCTACTTCTTGTAGGATAAAAAACAAGCACCGGCAATTGCTGGAGAGATAAATGACTGGCTGTTATCCCCGGATGGCGGTGGGGGAGCCCTTGTAGCGGCTCCTGGTGCCCATCAGCCGGAATCCAGGGTTGACCAGCGCCAGTCATTCCCCCAGGTAAGCGGGAATAGTTGGTCTGACCCACCCGGTAATTTGGTAGCGGCCGGGCTGAAGATGTATCCCAATCCTGCTACGGATTGGTTGGTGATTGATCTGGGTAGCGATGAAGAGGAACTGCAAAGTGTCCATATTCATCAGGCATCCGGGCAGTTGCGCCTGCACCAGCAAACGACAGGCACCCAACAGTGCCGCTTGGATATCAGTACGCTCGAAAAAGGCAACTATTTTGTGCAAATTAACACAAATGTGGGCACGGTAGTCAGGCAAATAAATAAATAAATAAATAACCAGCGTAATTGGTTGGTTGGCACAAAATAGACGGACGATGAGCAAAACAGCAACCAAACAAATAAAAACCATGCGCTCCGCTAAAGAGCGCACTGAAATGCCCGAGCAGAATAGCAACTATCTATTTAAAAAATCATTGCATCCATTGCAATACCAGCGATTAGCCTATGGTGTGAAAATTTATTTAACATTTGGATTATTTTTTGGTGCGAATTGTCTGTTCGCCCAGGGTGAGTCGGTTGGTTTAACCACTACCTCCTTATCCAGCTTCATCCAGTTAGTGATTTTGGGTCTGCTTGTCCTCGTGGTTTATCTTTACTTTCGGAGAGTAAGAGAAGCCAAGCGACTGCTACAACAACTGAAGGTATTATCTGCAGAAAATGCCCGGCTTGCGCAAGCCAACCAGGATTTGCAGCACGTCAATACCGAGGTCATGCACGACCTGAAATCACCTTTGCGTTCCATTAGCTCATTTACCAATCTCTTTCTTCGTCGCTACAGCGATCAGCTTACCATTGGCATACCTTTTCTGTTGTGGACAACGGCATTGGTATTCCCCAGGAACAAACCGCAGCGGTCTTCCAAAGATTTACCCGTTTGCATACGGATAACCAATACGATGGCAGTGGTCTGGGCCTGGCCACTTGCAAGCAAATTATCCAGCGTTGCGGTGGCGACATCTGGTTCGATTCTCAGTTAGGCCAGGGAACCACTTTTTATTTTCGCCTCCCGATAGCCCCCATTGAAATGATACTGCACAACGCAGGAAAACGCGCCTCTCTAATTTCAAAAAAGCAGGATGGCTTGCTGTTTTTTAAAGCCATCCGTGCCGCTTTTATGTAGCTTCTGACAAAAACGCGCCTTTCCAAAAAGGAGTCTACCAATTGGTTGTTTCGAAAAGCTGCGCACGCGCAGCTTTTCTTATTTAGAACAGGTGATTCAAGCATGAAAAACAGCATGCACCAGCCAGGATAGCTGCTGCCTACCCCCTCCAATAAAGCCCGCTCTGGGCAAAGCCAAAAAAATCAGAAAAACGCAAAAAATAGCTAGGTTTGTACCAGCCAGAATGTCTAACTTGCTGACTCACAATATGCAGGAAAAAGGCCTGCTCCTAATCACCTAAAAAGTTAACTATGAAAAACCTTCTTTCTATGTTCGTTCTGGCATTTTTATGCCTCTTTTTTTACCAAAATTTGAATGCCCAGGATGAGGATGCCGAATTCGTGGTGGCAGAATACATGAAAGTAAAACCCGGAATGATGGACGAATACCTGGATTGCGAAGCAGTCTGGAAATTGGTGCACCAATACCGGATGGACAAAGGCCTGATTACCGGTTGGGAACTCGAACAAGTTGACTACCCCAGCGGCACGGACACCGAATACGATTTCGTCGTGGTCACCCACTTTAAAAATTGGGATGCTATGGGAGATGACGGAGATTGGTACGAAGCAGCGATGAAATCCCTCCCCGCCGATAAGCGGGCGGTTGCCGAAAAAGCCAGCGTCTACCGGGACCTGGTCAAGCGGGAAATCTGGACGGCTGGCGACGGCGCCTTCGCTCCCGATGCCAGGCGGCCCCTGTACCGGGTCGAAAATTACATGAAAATTCCGGCCAATGGCTGGGAAGACTGGATTGCCATGGAGACCAAATTTGTCATGCCCGTTCACCAAAAAAGCATCGAACTGGGCAATCGGGCAGGCTGGATGATGGCTTTTATGGTCTTGCCCCGGGGTGACGCCTATGACTACGATGCTTCCACCATCGACTTCTACAATTCGTGGGCAGATATGGCTAAAAGTGATGCCGCCGCCTGGGAGGCCGTCTACCCAGGCATGAGCAACGGCTACGCTGGCCGCCGTATTGAAGGAACCAGAACCCTGGTGAAAACCGAAGTGCGGCGATTGGTGGATTTTGTCGGCGCCCAGTAGGTTAGGTTCCAAACATACACCAGTAGTTGCTAAAATCCATTGGCTGCCGGGAAAAACTATTTTCCGGCAGCCAATTTTGTTTTGTTTTCCTTACTTTGTTGTTGGCAGTTTAGACGGCAAGCAATGGTGGTGGTTTGCCCTGTATGACCGGTGGATCAAGAACGGGGCCGGCGTTCAGGCCCTAGTGGGGGCCCTCCAGGGCTGTCGAATCTAGAAAAAGCCAATACAACCAACAGCGTTTTCTCTAAAGTTGGTTCTCGCAGCGACGCAGCGCAGCAACGGCTCGCGGCGAAAGAGCTTGCCACGCTTTTTAGCGTGGGCGGGGGATGGGTTCTTAAGGAATACGCCATTTCGGATAAACATCGCGACAACGTATTGAAATTTTCCAGATTCGATAGCCCTGGGGTGGGGCCCTCCGAATAAGCGGAAGGAAAATCCGGCAAGTGCCTTATTCCGGCAAAAAATCAAACATCGTAGAAATTCGCAGCTATCTCAACCATCATTTCAAACCTGGCAGCGAACCAGGCCATTTACGGCACCAACAGGTGACATTTGTGCAGGCGCTTTCGAATGGCGCCCGTCATTCTGTCAGCCAGGGTGCTGTCCTATGCCCTTGGCACACGCTTTGCCACCCTTATTGCGAATAGGAAGAATTAATCCCAACCATAACCAATAAAAAATGCAACTGAACAATTTCACAATAAAAAGCCAGGAAGCAGTGCAACGCGCACAGCAGATTGCGTTGGAGCGCAATAATCCCAGCATGGAGGTGGGGCACTTGTTGCAAGGCATTCTGGAAGTAGATGAAAACGTGACGCCCTTTGTTTTGAAAAAGCTGGGGGTCAATTTTGCGGCGGTACAAAGTGCCACTACAAGCATTGTGCAGTCTTACGCTACCCAAACGGGTGGCAGCGGTGGTCAGGCCTACCTGTCGCGCTCGGCCAACGAGGTACTGCAAAAAGCGAGCACGTACCTGAAGACATTCCAGGACGAATACGTGGCCCTGGAGCACCTCCTGTTGGCCATTGTGGCCGTTAAGGACACCGTAAGCCAAATGCTGAAAGACAGTGGGGTAACCGAAAAAGGCCTCATTGCCGCTATCCAGGACCTGCGCAAAGGCCAGCGGGTAACCACCAACAGCGCCGAAGGCGCCTACAATGCCCTGAACAAATACGCTATCAACCTGAACGAGCGCGCCCGCAGTGGCAAGCTCGACCCCGTCATTGGCCGCGACGAGGAAATCCGCCGCGTACTGCACATTCTGGCGCGCCGCACCAAAAACAACCCCATCCTGATTGGTGAACCCGGAGTCGGTAAGACCGCCATCATCGAAGGCCTCGCCAACCGCATCGTCAACGGCGACGTGCCGGAAGACCTGCGCGACAAAGACATTTACGCCCTCGACATGGGCGCCCTCATCGCTGGCGCCAAGTACCAGGGCGAATTTGAAGAGCGCCTCAAGGCCGTCATCAACGAGGTGACCCAGGCCGAGGGGCAGATTTTTCTCTTTATCGACGAAATCCATACCCTCATCGGAGCTGGTAAAGGCCAGGGAGCCATGGATGCCGCCAATATCCTGAAGCCCGCCCTGGCGCGTGGTGACCTCCGTACCATTGGTGCTACGACGCTGGATGAATACCAAAAGCACTTTGAAAAAGACAAAGCCCTGGAACGCCGTTTTCAGGCCGTCAAGGTGGGAGAACCGTCGGAAGAAGACGCTATTTCCATCCTTCGTGGATTGAAGGAGCGCTACGAAACCCACCACAAGATTAACATCAAGGACGAGGCCATCGTGGCGGCAGTACAGCTTTCCAGTCGTTACATCACCGATCGCTTCCTGCCCGATAAAGCCATCGACCTTATCGACGAGGCCGCGGCCCGCCTGCGGCTGGAGATGAACTCCATACCCGAGGAACTGGACGAAACCGAACGCAAGATCCGCCAGTTGGAGATCGAGCGGGAAGCGATGAAACGGGAAAACGATACGGCCAAAATTAGTAAGCTCAACGAAGACCTGGCTAACCTGGAAGAGCAGCGCAATGCCTACCGGGCCCAGTGGGAAAGCGAGCGCGAAGTGGTGCTGGGTATCCAGCAGGCCAAAGAAGACCTCGAACAACTGAAGCTCGCCGCCAACCGCGCCGAACGCGAAGGCAACTACGCCGAAGCTGCCGAAATTCGCTATGGTCGGACACCCGAAGTACAGACCCGCCTTGATGAATTCAACAACCGCCTCATCGAGATGCAGGGCGATAATAAGATGCTCGTAAAAGAAGAGGTGGAAGCAGAGGACATTGCCGAAATCGTCAGCCGCTGGACGGGGGTTCCCGTCACCCGCATGCTTCAGAGTGAACGCGAGAAGTTGCTCCACCTGGAGGATGACCTCCACCAGCGCGTAGTGGGCCAGGACGAAGCCGTGGAAGCCGTTTCCGATGCCATTCGCCTCAACAGGACGGGGCTCAGCAGCCAGGCCCGACCCATCGGTTCCTTCCTGTTTTTGGGAACCACCGGTGTGGGAAAAACGGAGCTGGCCAAAGCGTTGGCCGAGTACCTCTTCGACGACGAAAACCTGATGACCCGCATTGATATGAGCGAATACCAGGAACGCCACTCCGTGAGCCGACTGGTGGGTGCACCTCCGGGATACGTTGGTTACGACGAAGGTGGCCAATTGACGGAAGCGGTTCGCCGCAAACCTTACTCCGTCGTCCTGCTGGATGAAATTGAAAAGGCCCATCCCGATGTGTTCAATATCCTCCTGCAGGTACTCGACGATGGCCGCCTGACCGACAGCAAGGGCCGCGTGGTGAACTTTAAAAACACCATCATCATCATGACTTCAAATATTGGATCGGATATTATCCGGGATAATTTTGAGCGCATGGTAGAGGGTAAAGAAGAGGAAACCATTGAGCAGACCAGGAACCTGCTCTTTGAGTTGCTGAAACAGACGGTACGCCCCGAATTTCTCAACCGCATCGACGAAATTATAATGTTCCGCCCCTTGTCACGGAAAGATATTCGCGGTATCCTCGACCTGCAGTTGCGCGGGTTGAAAAGCAAGTTGCAGGAGCAGGGCATTACCATGTCGGTTACGCCGGAGGCCATCGACTGGCTGGCTGCCGAAGGTTACAGCCCCGAGTTTGGTGCCCGCCCCCTCAAGCGCGTGATCCAGAAACGGGTGCTGAAGCAATTGTCGAAGCAACTGCTCGAAAACAGCGTCCAGCCGGGTACGCACATTGTCCTCGATATATTCGACGGGGTAGTGGTGTTCCGCAAAGCCATTAAGGAAGACGAACTGGTTTAAACCAGAAAAATTAAAGAACCATTGCCGTGGGGTGCGCAACCGATAGAAGGTTATTGCACCCCATTTTTTATTGCATATTCCCCAACTCCTGCAAAGCCAGCCAGGCCATTAGCCCGGTACTGTGCAGCAGGCAGTCTTCGTCTACATCAAAGGTGTTGGTGTGCACCGGTGAGGTGATACCCCGGGCGACATTGCCCGTCCCCAGCCGGTAAAAACAGGCCGGTATTTCCTGGGAGTAAAAGGCGAAATCCTCGCTGCTCATGCGGATGGGGAGTTCCACGACGTTGTCGGGGCCCAGGTAATCCTGGGCATACCCGAAGACGCGCTGGGTGAGTTGTTCGTCGTTGTGCAAAAACGGATACCCCGGAATGATCTTCAGGGTGGCCTCGGCGCCCATGCTGGCGGCCATACCGGTAACCAGTTGTGTCAGGCGCCGCAAGCCTTCCTGCCGCCACTGCTCGTCCATGGTGCGGAAGGTGCCTTTGAGGCGGACCTCGTTGGGGATAATGTTCGTGGCACCACCCGTGGAGGCGATGTAGCCAAAGGTGAGTACGCAGGGTAGGGTAGGGTCGGCCTGCCGGCTGACCAGTTGTTGCAAGGCCGTGATGATTTGCGCCGTGATGGCAATGGGATCTACGGTGGTGTGGGGCATGGCGCCGTGGCCGCCCCGGCCGGTGACCGTCAGGTAGAGTTCATCGCTGGAGGCCATGTACAGGCCGGGTCGCATACCTACCTTACCCACTTCCAGCGGCGGGTGCACGTGCTGCCCCAGGATGGCCCGCGGAGCTGGGTTGTGCAACACCCCTTCCTGGATCATAATGCTGGCGCCACCGGGTGCTTTTTCTTCGCCGGGTTGAAAAAGCAACTTCAGTTGTCCGCGGAAGTGTCGGCGCAGATCCCAGAGTATTTTGGCCGACCCCAGCAAGCTGGCACTGTGTACATCGTGCCCGCAGGCGTGCATCACCCCTTCGTTGAGGGAGCAATAGGCGGCCGTGTTTTTTTCAAGGATGGGCAAGGCATCGATGTCTGCCCGTAAGGCCAGTACTGGCCCGGGGCCTTTCTCGCCCGTAATCAGCGCCACTACCCCCGTTCCCGCCACGGGATACTGATAGGGAATACCCCATTGCTGCAGCTGTCCGGCGATGTATTTCCCCGTTTCGTGTTCGGCAAAGGATAATTCCGGGTGCGCGTGTAGGTGACGGCGAATACCGGTTACGGTAGCGTGTAAGTCGTGGGCAGCAGCCTGGATTTGTGTTTTCATCATTTTTTTGACTTCGGGAAATACATGTACGGCTTATCGCAAAGCAGTAAAATCGGCCAGGCAGCTGTTCCGCTGCTCCTTAGCTGACCGTGCAATAGTACAACATTCCTCCCTTTTTTGTCGCCTGGGGGTTGGTTAACCCTCCATAAAGATAGGGGGAACCATCAAGTCGTAACTACCCGGCTGCGGGGCAGGGCAAAACGAATGCAGGCCCCCTTGGTGATTTGGGTGTCCACCCAGATGGTTTCCCCGTAGTCTTCGATGATTTTCTTGCAGATGGCCAGCCCAATACCGCTGCTGTTGGATTCAAACTTATTCTGCAGGGTAGTGAATAGTTCAAAGACCTTTTCGGCATAGTCGGGTGGAATACCCGGTCCGTTATCGCAGATGCTGAAAGTAACCAACTCAGCGGTCTGTTGGCAACCGATCCTGATTTCGGGGACATCCGCATCATTGTATTTGATCGCATTGCTGATCAGGTTTTGCCACACCTGCCGCATTCGAATGGCATTGATACGGAGGTTGGGCAGCGGGGTTTCAATAAAAAAAAGGGGTTTGTTTTTGGCTGGAAGATCCTGGTAGTTGTTTAAAATGTGTTCTACCAGGGCATTGGTCGCTACGTTTTCTTCCTCCAACTGATCGTTGGTCCGGAGGCGCGAAAAATTCATGGTGTCTTCCAAAAGCCGTTCCATGTGGTTGACGTTGCCAACGATGTAGTCCATGAATTCTTCGGTTTCCGGCTCAAGCTTACCGGTCAGGCGGCGTCCGAGCAATTGGGTGAAGCTGGCGATAGCGCGGAGGGGTTCGCGCAAATCGTGCGCCACTACGTAGGCAAACTTTTCCAGTTCCTGGTTGGAGCGGGAGAGTTGGCGGCTGGCTTCCTCCAGCGCTTTGTTCTTTTTCACAAATTGGTCAGAACTCAATGCCATGGCCTGTTCGGCCAGCAGCCGATCGTGGTCATATTGTTGGTAGGTTGCATTTACCAAAAGCAGCAATTCCTTCCATTGTGCGGGTATATTTTCGGTCGTCCCGATGGTACGCTGTAGCTGACGAGACAGCAGTTGTGGCCACTCTTCCATTGTTTTTAAAGATTGCGCAGGTATAAAATTACCAGGAACGGTTCGTGTTTTCGCTTCTGGTCGTTATTGTTTGTTTAATTCGCAGGCTTCATCGGCCTATCGTTTTTTAAAACCCCAAAAAAACAGAACACCCAGTCCCAACATAACCAGGCCTGCCACCGCCTGGGTAGGTCGTTCAAGCAGGGTGTTGAGCAAAAATAAGCCGGTAATCAATACGTAAAGGCCTGGAACAACAGGATACCCCCAGGCGCGGTAAGGCCGGGGCAGGTCTGGTAGGCGCCGCCGGAAAATAAAAATACCGAAACCCGCCAGGGCCATAAAGGCAATGTCAATAAAAGTGACGTAAGTGATCAAATTGTGGAATTGCCCCCAGAGCAGGAGCAGGATAATCGCCCAAACCGCTTGTACCAGCATGGCGTTGGCCGGGGTCTGGAAGCGGGGGTGGATGATGGCCAATTGAGGAAAGAAGACGCCATCGCGGGCCATGGCGAAATAGATTCGCGGGGCCGACATGGTATAAATAGCAATGGTCCCAAACACGGAAATGCCAATGACCAGCGCTACTCCGCGTCCACCACCCTGAATGACGGCCTCCAGGGCGTCGCCAGCCACCCGTTCGCTGTGGGCAATGGCGTCGAGCGGCAGTAGCCACAGGTAGCCCAGGTTGACGAGTACGTAGCCCAGGGTCACGATGACCGACCCCAGCAGCATCGCCCGCGGCACATTGCGCTGCGGATGGCGGGTTTCGCCGGCCAGGTAGGTAGCGTGGTGCCAGCCACCAAACGACCACAACACCCCGATCAGGGCCGTGAGCACCAGGGAGGGCCAGTGTTCGGGTAAGTTGTCCTGCAAGGTCCAGACGTGGGTATGGGGGGTATATTCCCGAAAAATGGTAGCAATAATGACAATGGCCAGAAGGGCCAGCAGTTTGGTGGTCGTGAACAGGCTAATCAACCACTGGCTGGTATTGACCCCCCGGATATTGAGTACCGTGAGCCCGGCAATGGTGCCGGCGGCCACCAGTAGTTTGGCGTTTTCGCCCAGGGGGATAAAGAAAGTCAGGTATTCGGCAAAAATCAACCCCAACGCCGCCAACGAGCCGGTATTAATGACCAGCAGGGTGACCCAGCCGTAAAGAAAAGCGACGAGTTCGCCGTAGGCTTCGCGCAGGTACACGTATACGCCGCCGGCTTTGGGGAACATCCCGCCGAGTTCCGCAAAAGTCAGCGCACCGGTCAGGGTCACCAGGCCACCGAGCCCCCATACCACCAACACCCAACCCGCGTGCGGTAGGGTGGCGACAATCTCGGCAGGGGTCGCAAAAATACCTGCACCAATACAACTACCCACCGCAACCATGGTCAGGCCATAAAGGGTTATTCGGCGTTGTAGTTGGTTCATAGGTGGTGGTTTACATAAGCCTGCTCCGAAATATAAGGTGTTTTTCTAAATATTTGGTATTTATTGGGTGGGGTGGGGTGTTTTTAGGGGTGACGAAGCTTCCTGGGCTATCGGACTGATAAATAGTTCATACCGTCAATCGGTAATCACCCTACCCCCCCAGCCGCGCCAGCAACCCCCGAAACACCCCTTCCTCCGTCTGCGGATTCATTACCGTAGCCCGCAGAAAGCGCTCGCCTTTGATCACCGTCTGGACGATGTAATAATCACCCGACTGGATCAGCTCCTGCCGGAGCTGGCCATTGTGGCGGTCCCATTCTGCGCGGGGGCGAGCCGTATGTCGGAAGTTGACAATGTTGGCTTCGGGCTGCACGGCCAGTTCGAAATCGGGATGGGCGGCAATCAGGGCCGCAAAAACCCGGGCCTGGCCGTAGAGCCGGTCAATGTTTTCCGCAAAAACCGCTTCGCCGTAGGTGCGCAGGATGGCGTACACCTTGATGGACAGCATCAGTTTGGTGCACTCGAAGGTGCGCTTGCCCGATTCGAACCATGCCGGGGCTTGCTCCGCTTCCCAGAGGTACTGGGCCTGCTGGGCGAAGGTATCGTAAGCCAGGCGGCCGTTTTTGAACAAGAGCGCCGTGTTGAGGGCGGGCGCGAGGAGCATTTTGTGGTAGTCGATCACCACGGTATCGGCCCGTTCCATGCCCCGGCACAGGTGGCGGTGCTGGTCGGAGAAGACCACTGCGCCACCGTGGGCACCGTCTACGTGGTACCAGAGTTGGTGGCGTTCGCAGAAATCGGCCAGCGCAACCAGGTCGTCGTACGAACCCGTGGCCGTAGAGCCGGCACAGCCGATTACGGCAATCACCGTCAGCCCTTTGGCGGTAGCCGCCTGGTAGTAGGTGTCCAGCAGGTCGGTCCGGATTTTAAACCGATCGTCCACGGGGATTTTGATAATCCCCTCACTGCCCATGCCCAGGATGCGCGCCGCCCGGTCGATGCAGTAGTGTGCCTCTTCCGAAACCAGCACGGCCAGTCGTTCGCGGTGCCCTTCTTCCCACACTGCCGTGGGGGCTTTGGCCCGCCGGGCAGCCAGCAGGGCCGTCAGGTTGGCCAGCGTGCCGCCGGATGTGATCACGCCGTTGGCGGTTTCCGGGAACCCAATTTTACGGGCCGTGAAATCGGTGACCACGCGTTCAATGGCGTTGGCAGCCATCCCCATTTCGTAGACGGCCATGCCGTTGCTCAGGATATCGGACACCATGCCCGCCAACCCACTGATCAGAGCCGGAACCGACACCTGGTGCCCCAGGTAATGCGGATGCTGCAACTGGATGGAGTGGTCCAGGACGCGCTGAAAAAATTCGAGTGGATCGCCCGGTCCCTGCGCAAAATCGGCCTGCCAGAACGCCAGCTCCGTTTCCGGATCGCGGTACGGGATGACCGGCGGCGGTGAATCCGACGATAAGCGCGTCAGGTGGTCTGCCAGCAGGTCGATAAGTTGGTGCCCCAACTGGCGAAATTGTTCCGGATCGTAGGCCTCCCGGAGGGGGGAAGTAGTGGTGGATGGGGTCATCTGTTTTGGCTTTGCGGCAAAAATAAGGACATCTGGGATACAGTGTATAAATTCGCCGTTCTGGAACCCGGAGAAGTGACCAAACAGCAGGGCTATATTTTTCGGAGAATTCCGGCGGGTTTGGCCCGCTACCTGGGTTTGGTAGTTGGAAAAGATGGATTTGGGGCTCAAAAACGGGGGATTAGCGCTTTTTAGTTATAGCCGCTTCCCCCTACAAAAACGGATTATTCTTCCGCTCATACCCCATCCGGGTAGCCGGTCCGTGGCCGGAATACACGGTGATGTCGTCGCCCAGGGGGAGTAGTTTGTCCTTGATGGAAGCAATGAGGGTATCGTGGTCGCCGCCGGGCAGGTCGGTGCGGCCAATGCTGCCGTAGAAGAGCACATCGCCGGCGATCAGGAACTTGTCTTTCCGGCAGTAGAAGCTCAGGCTGCCCGGCGAGTGCCCGGGCGTGAAGATCATTTCCAGTTGGGTGTTGCCAAACGCGAGCACATCGCCTTCCTGTAGCAGGTTGCCCGGGGCGGGGCTTTTTTCCGGCACGGGCAGGCCGTACATTTGGCACACCATCGGTACCGAGGCCAGCACGGGCACCTCCAGTTTGTGGATTTCCAGGGGTAGCTTATAGGTGTCGGCCACGTACTTGTTGCCGAACACGTGGTCCAGGTGGCAGTGGGTATTGACCAGGCGCACCGGCTTCAGGTCCAGTTCCTCAATTTTCTGGCTCAACGCCCGCCGTTCGGCCGCATCGTAGCAGCCTGGATCAAAAATTACGCATTCGCCGGTCTCGTCGTACACCAGGTAAGTGTTCTCCTGAAACGGATTAAACGTCATTTGCACAACCTGAGCCATAGTTTTACAGTTTTATGAATATCGATGAACTAGCTTTTTTGCCATAAAAGGAATATCTTGGCATAATTCAAGACATTTCCAGAACACCCAAAGCCGTATTTTTTTTGTTAATAATCCAGCTGGGTACCACAAAAGTAGCTTTTTCGTTAATTCTGTCACCCTTCCGGCACCGCTGATAATTGAAAACTATGCGCAAACACATTTATCTTCTCCTCGTACTCTGCTGTTCACTGGGGCTTGGCGCCCAAACCTCCCAGGTGACTTTTGGTAAAAACCGGGTGCAGCACCACCGCGACTTCGACGAGTGGTTGAAGTACGAAAGCGACAACTTCATCACCTACTGGTACGGCGAGGGGCGCAACATCGGGCAGTCGGTGGTACAGATCGCCGAGTACGATTTTGCCTATATCCAAAGCGTGTTGGAACACCGGATTAACGAGAAGTTACAGATCATCGTCTACACCGACCTCACCGACCTCAAGCAGAGCAACATCGGCAACGACGAAGCCTTCACCAGCGTGGCCGGGCAAACCAAGATCGCCGGACACAAGATCTTCGTCTACTTCAATGGCGACCACAACGACCTGCGCCGCCAAATTCGCGAAGGCATTGCCTCGGTCTACCTGGAAGCCATGCTCTTTGGTTCCAACCTGCAGGAGATCGTACAGAATGCCGTTTTGCTCAACCTGCCAGAATGGTTCAAGCAAGGGCTCATCGACTACATTGGCCAGCCCTGGAACACCGAACAGGACGACGAGTTGCGCTGCCTGATCAACTCCGGCGAATACGCGGATTTTGAAGAGATGGCCGGTGTTTACCCCGATCTCGTAGGCCACGCCTTCTGGTACTACATCGCCGAAATATACGGCAACCCCACGGTGTCCAACCTGCTCTACCTCACCCGCATCAACCGGAGCGTGGAAAGCGGTTTTCTCTACGTATTGGGTACGCCCTACCAGATTACCCTCCGCGATTGGCTGATTTACTTTCAGAAGCGTTACGCCATCGACCAAATCGATCGCATCACGCCTGCCGGCCAGGTGTTGGCGGTGAAAAACAAGCGCCAACATACCCTTACCCAACTCAAGATCAGCCCCGACGGGCAGCAGGTGGCCTACGTGCTCAACGACATTGGCCGCTACCGCATTTACCTGCAAAATGTCCAGACCGGCGAACGCGAAATGATTTTCAAAAGTGGCTTTCGCAACGCCATTCAGGCTACCGACTACAATTACCCCATCCTGGCCTGGAACCCCAGCGGGCAGGAACTCGCCATCCTCTACGAAACCCGCGATATTCCCCGCCTGCTGCGCTACAACCTCCTGGAGAAGAAGGAGCTGGTCGAACCCCTGAGCGAGGAATACCACCGGGTGTACAGCATGGAATACATCAATCCGGCCAGCCTGGTGTTGTCGGCTACCGTCCGCGGATTCTCGGATATTTTTATCTACTACCCGGCTACCCGCCAGTCGCAGCGCATCACCACCGATTTTTGGGACGACCTCGATGCCACCCCCGTCAAAGTACGGGGCCGCACCGGGATTTTGTTTGCTTCCAATCGCCCTACTACCGGGCTCACGCCGCGGGGGTTGGATACTCTCCTGCCCATCACCAATTTTGACCTGTTCTATTACGACCTGACCAACCAACCGGGTGAACTGGTGCAGGTAACCCAAACGCCCCTGGCCAACGAGCGCCAGCCCATTGGTATCGACACCACCCACTTTGCCTACCTCTCGGATCGCAGTGGCATTTACAACCGCGAGGTGGGGTACCTGGAAGACTACATCGACCACTACGAACAGCAAATTTTGCTGACCGATGGCACCGAAATTGTCCTCCACGCCGACTCGACCTTCACCGCCCTGGATACCACCCTCATCGACACCATCCTGGTGTATCCGATCATCAGGGAGCGCGCCGTGGTGGTACCTGCTTCGAATTATTCGCAGAATTTAGCCTACCAACAGCTGGCCGGACGTACTGGCCGCCTGCTGGAATATTTCCCCGGCTTGAATGCCAGCACCAGCACCATCCAGCTGAGCAGCATTGCCGTGGACCCTGTACCGCCCGTGCACGCCACCATTTACCAGCAAGTGCGCCGGGATCGCGGTGCGGCGGCTACCAGTGGCGATGCCCGGCCAGCGCCGGAAACGACGCAGCTCATTTCCGAAGAACCCTTCCCGGCTCCCGCCCAACCGGCAGTGGATACCCTTCCACCGCCAATGGTGGCCCCTGCTCCGGAAGTTTTTGAGCCTGCCCTGCCGGAAAAGCCCGCCGTGGTCGACAGCACCGAAGTCATCGATATTGACAACTACCTCTTTCAGAGTGAGTTTGCCGAGGAGGAACAGTTTGCTAAGCCACGGCCGCCCCAACCTGCTCAGCCCGCCGTTACCACCCCGCTCGAAGAATTGGTGACGGTTAGCCCCCGGGCGACTTCCAGGACCCGGGTCAGGGACCAAACACAGAAACCGGTCTACCGCTTCCGTCCCGGCCGGATAACGCCCTACCGCACCACCTTCCGCACCGACTTCGTGACGTTCAATATGGACAACAACCTGTTGTTCCAGGGCCTCGACAGCTACGCTGCCAATCCCAATGGGTTCAATACCCAGCCGCTGAGCTTGTTGCTCAAGACCAACTTTAAAGACCTTTTCGAAGACTACGTCATCGAAGGCGGCGTGCGGCTGCCGACCAGCTTTAACGGGACGGAATATTTCCTGACCCTCGAAAACCGCAAGCATCGCCTCGATCGCTTTTACGCCGTGTACCGGCGCAACCAACGCTTTTCCGAAGAAGGCGGCTCTTTTGTGCCCTGGCGCCGCGAGAACAACGTGGTGCTGGGCCAGTACGGCCTGCGCTACCCGCTGGATATTTTCCAGAGCATCCGGGCTACGTCGACCCTGCGCCGCGACCGCGTACAGTACCTGGCTACCGACCAGACGGCACTGGAAGACGCACCAGCGCCCGACAAGACCCAACGCATCGGCCTGCGGTTGGAATACGTCTTCGACAATACCCGCGACCTGGCTCTCAACATCATGCAGGGCACCCGCATGAAAGTATACACCGAATTTTACAAGACCTTCAGCCTCACCATGGACCCCTCGTTTAGCCTGGATATTGAACGCGGCTTCCTGGGCGTGGCCGGTTTCGATGCCCGGCATTACCTGCGGATCGACAAACGCTCGATCCTGGCCTTCCGCGCGGCGGGTGCCGTATCTTTTGGTGCCGACCGTATTCTGTACTACCTGGGTGGCCCCGACAACTGGCTGTTCCCGTCCTTCAACAACACCATTCCTACGCCCCCGGAAACCCCCGGCTTCGTAACGCTGGCCAACAGCCTGCGGGGCTTCGACCTGAATATCCGCAACGGTAATGCCTACGTACTGGCCAATGCTGAAATCCGGATACCCGTATTCCGCTACTTCTCGGATCGGATCCAGTCGCCGTTTTTCCGCAATTTCCAAGCCATCGCCTTCTTCGATGCGGGTACGGCCTGGAGTGGTTCTGATCCCTACAGCGACGAAAACCCGCTGAACACCAGCACTTTTCCGGAAACGGAGGGCTTCAACCCGGTCACCGCCCGCGTCGTGTATTTCCGCGATCCGCTGGTGTTCAGCTACGGCATCGGTGCCCGCGCCCTGCTCTTCGGCTACCTCATTCGCCTGGATTACGGCTGGGGACTGGAAACCCGCAAGGTGCAGGATCCGAAGCTACAGGTTTCGCTGGGCTTGGATTTTTAAATTGACCGGTCGGTTTTCCCACGTATGCTCACCCACCCCCAACGCTTACGCATGGGTGGTGGACGCTGCTGCTCGTAGGGGCTAATTTTGTGGCAAACAAAAAAGCCATGAAAAAGAACAGCCGTATCGTTTTGTTATTCCCCTTGTTGTTTATCTTGATCAGTGGCCAGGCGGCCTGGGGCTATTGGGGTGCCACACCAAAGCCTGCTGTGGAAGAGACTTCCCAGCGCGTAGCTGAATTTGATGACGCCGGAGGCGCATTAAAAAGGGTAGCACAACAGTAAAACTGTTGCGCTACCCAATCCAATCTAAAAGAAGCTATATTTCATTAAAACTACAGACTGATATCCAAACTTCTGTCACGCGTCAGGCCATTCTTGTTGTAAATAGTCGCCTTCAGCGTAATCTTGGTCACGCCAGCGGGTACGGCGGGAACCAGGTAAGTCATGAGCAGCTTGTCCGTCTGGCTGTCTTCGGCGAAGTTGGGGGTGTAGCCAAAACTGGCCACTTCGGTTTCTACACCATCGATGATGCTGGAAAGGGCGATGCGATCAATTTCAGCCACGGAAAAGAAGCGCAAATCCAGGTTCACCGTTTCGCCCACGGCAAAGGACGTGCCGTTGGTGGTGGAGAAGGTCGCAATGACCGGGAAATTACCCCGTCCGGGGGTGGCATTATCGCCCAGCCAATCGGCTTCTTCGTAACAAGAAGAAAAACTCAGCGCCAGGATACCCAGTAAAAGCCCAAGAGGAAATGATTTCATGTTTTTGTTGTTTTGTGGTTGCTTGCGCAACCGGTGCCAGGAGTTGAAAGCCAACCGTATTGCGTGTTGCTCCCGGGAAAGAGAAAGAATAAAATAGCAACAAACGCTAAGCGCTTAATTGCCATCGCGCCACATCGGTGTACTGTAGCTGCGCACCACTTTGCCCACTTCCGTACCATTGCGGTTGAACTCGTCGATGGGAAAAAGCGCCCGTTGGGCCGGGCCTCCCCAGCGCTGGGTGTCGGGGACCACGAAGCCCCGGTAGACCGCCGTGGCATAGTTGTGCCGCCGCATATCGGTCCAGACTTCGTAGTTGAGGTACATGGCCAGGTATTTTTCCTTCATGACCAGGTCGAGGGTTAGGTTAGCCGCTCCTACCGCGACGGCCGGATCACTCAGGTAGGCGGCTGCGTCGGCCACGCCGTACTTGTCCATACTGGCCTGGATACCGGCCAGGTAGGCCGTGTAAGCTGGCCCCGATTGCCCGAGTTGGAGGTTGGCCTCGGCCTCGATGAATTTCATTTCGGCGTAGGTAAGCATCGCCATCGGTGTCTGCTCGCGGCTTTGGTAGGTGTCTACCGTGAAATCGACCGTGTTGGTTGGGGCGTTGTCATCGTAGCTGTTCACGCCTACGTAGTTGCCGCCGTCGGCCTCTCCGAGCAGGATTTCCCGGCGGGGGTCAATGACGTTGTAAATGTCTCCGTTGAGCAACTGCACGGCGTAAACGCCCTGGGCCACCGTCAGGTTGCCGGTGTTGTTGGCCAGGGCCACGTCGGTATGCCAGGGGTTACGGGTAACGGCATTGTAGGCGAATTCGAAATCATCGTCGTTGCTGGCGAAAGCCTGGCTGGCCGCGCTGATGGCGGCGGTGGCATTGGCGTTGCCTTTGTTGAGTAAATGCACGGCCAGTCGGGCCCGCAGTGCGTAGACCATTTTGATCCACTTGTCCAGATCGCCGCCGTAAATAAGATCGCTGCTCGCTGCTACGCAAATTTCGGCGGTGCAGTCCACGGGGGTATACTGCAGCAGGGGCAGGGCACGATCCAGTAAGCTGCTGATTTCGTTGTAGAGGACGGGCTGGTCGTCGTAGGCCGGTTCGAGGTTGTTGCTGCCGTCAAAGGCTTGCGTCCAGGGTGCCGCTTCCCAGATGTCGGTCAGCATGGTCAGGCCATAAGCCTGCAAGGCGTAGCCGATCCCCTCGTAGTTGGGGGCTTTGGCCGTTGCGGCTTGTTGGGCCAGGATATTGGCATTGGCCAGCACCCGCAGGTAAAGGGTTGACCAGGTTCCCGCCATCGTGAAGTTTTCGAAATAGCCGAAGTAAGAGCCGGTCTGTTGGGTCACTTGTGCGGCCGTTTGCGTAGCCGAGTACTGGGCATCGGCCAGGCGCAACTCAATGGCCGGCAGCAGGGAATTCAGCCCTACTTCCGTGAGGCGGTTGGGGTCGTCATTGACGTCCAGGTAATCTTCGCAGCTGTTGAACCAGAAGAGGAGTAACAGCAGGGGCAGATAATATTTAAATAGCTTGCGCATAATTTTAGATTTAATGGTGACTTGGATAACCAGAGTTATCTATTAAAAAGTCAGGTTCAGACTGGCCGTGTAAGACCGCGTTCCCGGTGTTTGCAGCCCCGTAAAGCCGTAGATACTCGATCCGGCGCCCAGGTAGTTGGTCTCGGGGTCGAACCCACGGAATGGCGTGTTGATGTAGAGGTTGTTCCCGGAAAGGGTCACCCGGGCCGACCGGATAAATTTGCCCCCACCCAGCAGCGACTTTGGCAGGTTGTAGAAGAGGCTCGCCCGCCGGAGGCGGAACCAGGAGACATCTTCCAGAATAACTTCCGCAGCACCATTGTAGCGGTTAAAGCTGCGGTACAACGTCTCGCCATCAATTTCTACGGCTTGGGTATTGGGTTCGCCCGTGGCGGTGACGCCATTGAAGATGACTTCTTCGTACTGGCGGGCATTTTGTGCCAGAATACCGTTGCGGATGCCGTTGCGGATACCCATGTCTACGGCATCGCCCCCGTCGCGCCATTCCAGCAGAAACGACAGCCCCAGGCCTTTGTAGCTGAAGGAGTTGGTCATCCCTGCGGTAAAGTTGGGTAAAGCATTGCCCACCTTCACCAGCTCGGTATCATCAATGGACGGAAAACCATCGCTACCGATGATCAGGTTGCCCGCATTGTCGCGCCTGAAGGCGTAACCATATAAATCACCGACCATGCCGCCGGGAACCAGCTTGGCCGTAATACCTCCCGTGCCTTCGAAACGAACGATCTCTTCAATACCTTCGCGGATGGAAATGACCTCGCCGCGGTTGCGGGTGTAGTTGATGCTGGCATCCCAGCGGAAGTGGCGGCCCTGAATGGGCGTTGCACTGACCAGCAATTCCACGCCTTTGTTCTCGATCTCACCAGCATTGGTGAGGAAGCGGGAATACCCCGTGGTGTTGGATACCGGAACCTGTAAAATCTGATCCTTGGAATTTTGCCGGTACACCGCTAAATCAATCCCTAGCCGGTTGCGAAAGAAACGCAAATCCAGCCCCACCTCCTGCGAAGTGGTCGTCTCGGGCTTCAGGTTCAGGTCCCCGAAAACAGAACTCAACCGAAACCCATTGGTGCCAAACTGAGGAAAGGTGGGGTCTTGCTCAAATAACGAACCGATCAGGTAGGGATCCGTATCCTTGGCCACCTGGGCCCACGAACCGCGTACTTTGGCAAAAGAAAAGAAGTTGGGCAAGGTCACGAGGTCGGATAGTACAATCGACAAACTTGCCGAAGGGTAAAAGAAGGAGCGGTTTTTCACCGGCAAGGTGCTTGACCAGTCGTTGCGACCCGTGAGGTCGAGGTAAATGGCGTTGTCAAAATCAAAACTCAACAAGCCAAAACCGCTCACAATCCGGCGCAAAGACTGGCTGTTTTCATTAAAACCAACCTCCGTGTTGTTGAGGTGGTAGAAATTGGGTTCGGTAAACCGTTCGCCCCTGACAATCAGCGACTCGCTGCGGCGTTCGTTTACTTCTTGCCCTAGTAGCAGGCTGGCACCTATCTTTTCGGTCAGTTGCCGCCGAAAATTAAGGGTTAGCGTGGAATTGAGCTGCCGCTGGTTGATGCCCGTTTCAATGATGAAACCACCCACCTGCGAAGACACATCCAGGCCGTTGGGGACAATGCGTTCGCGGTTGTCACTGTAGAAGTCCAAACCCGCCCGGTAGGTCATGGTAAACCAGTCGGCCGGTTCGTAGGTGAAGCCCAGGTTGCCAATCATCCGGTCTACATCGTCGACCAGGGTCGAGAATTCGGCCAGGTAGCGGGGGTTGTCAATAATGCCATCGGAGTAGCCATTCTGGTTGCCATCGGCATTGATGTAATCATTGATGTCGAAGCTTGTAGCCTGGTAACTGAGGGCGGACATGATCGATTTGTCTCCGGAGTGGGGGCGGTTGCCACCGGAATTGGTATAATTGACGGAGCCATTAAAACTCAATTTGTCGGAAGCTTTTACAGTTCCGCTCAGTCTTCCGGTAATGCGTTGCCAGTCGGAAAAGGGAATAATCCCTTCTTCGTCGTAATAAGAGAAAGACGTGGCGTAGGTTGCCTTATCCGACCCGCCGGAAATGCTGAGGGCATGGTCCTGGGAATAACCGTTCTGGAAGAAGTCGGCAATCGGATCGAAAACCGGGGTGAGCCCGGGGTATATTTTGGGGCCAAAGTTCTGGAAGCGCAGCGGTGAGCCATCGCCATTGAAGCGCAGGCGCCCGAAGCGTCCTTCGCGGTAGACGGTCTGGTAGTCTGGCCGCTTGGCCAATTCGGAGATGCCGTAAGAACTGTTGAGGGACACCTGGGTACGTCCGGCCTGTCCTTTTTTAGTTGTAATCAGCACCACCCCATTGGCGGCCCGTAAGCCGTAAAGCGCGGTTGCTGCGGGCCCTTTCAGGATCGACATGCTTTCGATATCGGCAGGGTTGATGTCGGCGGCGCGGTTGCTAAAGCTGGCCTGCTCGGCGCTGTTCACGGCATTGGAACCCGCGCTGGGGAGGTTGCTGCCCGCAATGGTGCTGTTGTCAATCGGGACGCCGTCCACTACGAAAAGGGGCTGGTTGTTGTCGCCAAACGAGGAAATACCCCGAATGATGATACTCGCACCTGCCCCCGGTGCGCCCGAAGAACTGTTGATCAGTACCCCGGCTACCTTGCCCTGCAGTGCATCAATGACATTGCTCTCCTGGGTGGCGGCCAATTCGTCGCCACTGATTTCCTGAACCGCGTAACCGAGGGCCTTCTTTTCCCGGGAGATACCCAGTGCGGTCACCACAATTTCGTCCAGACGGGCGCCAACGGCCAGCTTGACGTCAATGGTACTGCGGCCATTGATGGGGATATCCTGCGGGGCATAACCCGTGTAGGAGAAACGCAGGGTGGCATCGGCTGGCGCGTCAATTTTGTAGGTGCCGTTCAGGTCGGTGACGGTACCCGTCGCCGTTCCTCTGATCAGAATGTTGACACCGATGAGGGGTTGGCCGTCGTCTTCGCTCGTCACCATTCCGGAGACTGCCAGGTTCTGTGCGACCAGGAGTGGTACGCCGCCGACCAGTAGGAGTAAGGTGTTTAATAACTTCATTTTTTAAATAAATTTAGTGAGTAACAATAGCAAGCGCAATCCATCGGATAGCGACTATCCAATGGATTTTGAGTTCCTGTTTTTTTTGGTCTAGTAAATGGTTACCCCGGTAACCACCGTGGTCAGGAAGCACCTGGATCGTAGTGGCAGGTGGCCTGAAGCTAAGATGATGCGTTGAAAGAATAGGAGTTGAGCGTCGTAATCTAGCTGGTCCTATAAAGCAAGGATAACCATTTTATTCCTAATTTGCAAGGAAATCAGCTGACTTAAGTATGCAGGTACATTTAAAAATTCAAGAAAAATTTTTCACGGCCGACCTGAACCAGCCGCTGGACATCAGCATTCCGCTGCGTTTCGACGGGGTGGCTCCGAATTGTTTCTATGCTCCATTGGCGGAAGCCTTTCCGGTGGTAGCGGGCGATTTTGTGGGATCGACGGCGCAGGGCGGATTGGTCAATTTTATGAATATCCGGCTCAATCCACACGGCAATGGTACCCATACCGAGTGTGTGGGCCACATTGCCCGGGCGCCTTATTACCTGAGCGATTGTTTACGGCGATTCCACTTTACGGCCCGCCTGGTCAGCCTTTACCCTGCACGACAGGCTGACGGCGACCGGGTCATCACCCGCGAACAATTGGCTGCCGTGCTGCGTCCTGGCGAAGTAGCGGCCGTTATTATCCGCACCCTGCCCAATGATGCGGATAAAAACAGCCGCCAGTATTCGGGTACCAACCCGCCCTACCTGCAGCAAGCGGCTGCCCAGCTGCTGGTCGATTACGGGGTGGATCACCTGCTCCTCGACCTGCCCTCCGTCGACCGGGAAGAGGACGCCGGCCAGCTGCTGGCCCACCACGCCTTTTGGCAATACCCCTACGCCACCCGTACGGCGGCAACCATCTCCGAGTTGGTCTACGTACCGACAACGATTGCCGATGGGCTGTTCTGTTTGCAGCTGCAGGTAACGAGCATGGTGCTGGACGTGAGCCCGAGCAAGCCGGTGCTGTACGCGCTGGTGGAAGCCGACGGACCGGCCGGGTAGCTGGCGAAAAAAAAAGCCCATTTCCTGGCAACTTTTTTTTCGAAATTCGTTTTAAATAGTAATGCATATTCGTCCGACATATCATTCTCGTACATACCGCGATTTCCTGGCGATTGAACCCCGGAATTACCACGGCCTGATTCGTTTCTACGAGGAACGGGAGCAACAGATTGGCCGATTGGACGAGGAAGAGCAGCACACTTTGCTCTTTACCTACACCAACGCCTTGTTTGAAGTAGGCGCTTACCGCCAATTTCTAGCCATCACCGACCAGGCTATCCTGGGGGTGCTGGAACCTACCTGCCGGGTGCCGGAAGTGGACAAGCAGTTGTTGTTCGAAAAGCTGCTTTTTCGCAAGGCCGCGGCCTATCTGCAAATACTGGAACCCGCTCAGGCCGAACACGTTGCTAAGGAGTTGTTGCGGATATCGCCCCGTCACGAGCTAGCCAAGTTGCTGCTGCGCAAGTCCCTGCGCTTACAAGATACCCGGATCAATACCATCACCCGGGCAGGCACCATCCTGCTGCTGGCCCTATCGGCGCTGGTCATTTTAATAGAGGTTTTGCTAATCCGGAATTTCTATGACCGGTTTACTTCATCAACGGAACTGACGCGCAACCTCCTGTTTGGGGGCGCTCTGGTGCTGCTGGTTGTTGGGGAAGCGATAACCCGCTGGCGCGCCTACCGTGCCGCGCGGAATTTTCTGGCCGATCGGCACCCTGATTAGTCCTGATTAACTAATACTTAGCCTACCTTTGCGGGTATGATTGAAGCATTCAAAACATCGCCCGTACTGCTCCTCTTTGTCGTTTCAGCTATTGGTTACTGGGTGGGGAACATTCCTATTCGCGGTGCCCGGTTGGGGGTAGCCGCCGTGTTGTTCGTGGGGTTGGCTTTTGGTGCCCTGGACCCCGGGCTGGCCATGCCCGATATTGTCATTGTGCTGGGGTTGTCTATGTTTGTGTACACCATTGGGCTGAGTAGCGGCCCGAGTTTCTTTGCGACTTTCCGGGCCCAGGGAATGCGCAACTTCCTTTTCATCGTTGCGATGCTGGTGCTTTCCAGTGCGATCACCGTGGGTATCCATTTCCTCTTTGGCTTAGATGCGGCTACTTCGGCAGGTTTGTTGGCCGGGAGTTCGACCAACACGGCTTCGCTGGCGGCTCTGATCGACTTGATCCAGCTGTCTCAACCCCTGGAATTGCAGGAAAAGCTGACCAATGCGGCGGTTGTCGGGTATTCCCTTTCGTACCCTATGGGCGTATTGGGGGTGATGCTGGCGATCGGGCTGCTGCGCCGGTGGCTGAAGATCGACTACCAGACCGAAGCCGAGCAATTGAACAACATTTATCCACTGAATGATCACCTGGTTCGGCAAACCGTAGCGGTAACCCACGCGGAAGTGGTGGGGTTGCCGCTACGGACTATTTTCCAGCAGTTTCACCAGCGTATTGTTTTCGGGCGCATGCGGCGGGACGGGCAGGACGAACTCCCCAATATGGACACCCAACTGCAGTTGGGCGACCGCATTGTCCTGGTGGGCAGCGCGCAGGTAGTGGCAGAGGTTGCCCAACTGCTGGGGGAATCCTATGGCGAGGAGCTGTCCTACGACCGGACCATTTTCGACATCCGGCGGATGTTTGTCTCGAACCCTAAAATTGCGGGCGAAAAGATCGCTTCGCTGAACCTGGCGGAGCAATTCTCCACTATCATCACCCGGATTCAGCGCGGCGACGTAGATCTGCTGGCCAATGGCGAGACGGTACTGGAGTTGGGTGACCGGGTGCTGGTGATTGCCCGGCGCACGGACTTCGGGAAACTGGCCCGCCTTTTTGGCAACAGCTACGAAGCGCTCAACCACATCAACCTGCTTTCTTTTGGCTCCGGGATGGCCCTGGGCCTGTTGTTGGGAATGGTCACCTTTACCCTGCCGGGAGGGTTGTCGTTTAGCCTGGGTTTTGCGGGTGGGCCGCTGATTGTAGCGCTCCTGCTGGGGGCTTTGCGGCGCACCGGACCCATTGTCTGGACATTGCCGTACGGCGCCAACCTGGTGCTGCGCCAGTTGGGGCTGATCATGCTGTTGGCCGGTATTGGGATTCGTTCGGGGCACACCTTTCTGAATACCATGCTGGCGGGCGGCGGCTGGCTGTTCCTGGCCGGTGCCATCATTGCCACCACCACTGCCTTTGTCACCTTGTGGCTGGGCTACCGTTGGTTGCGCATTCCCTACGGCTTGCTGTCGGGGATGGTGGCTACCCAACCGGCAATCCTCGAGTACGCCCTCGGGCAGGCCGACAACAAGCTGCCGACTATTGGCTACACCCTCATCCTGCCCATTATGCTGATCATGAAGATTTTATTTGTCCAAATTCTCTTCGCCCTGTTGGTTTAGCCCGAGAAGAACCAAAGCCTGCACCGGTTTTTTTATCTGCTTTACTTTGTACCTTTGGGGGAATTACTGAGCTGGCATGAAGCGTTTTCTATCCAATTGTATTTTTCTGTTTAGCTGTTGCTTTCCGACCTTGGCGGTGGCCCAGTTGACGGTTCTTTTGGATAAAGTACCGGTTTACACACCCGCAACGGACAGCTTGTACCTGGTCGGCAGTTTCAACAACTGGCAGCCGCGCGATAGCAATTTTCGCTTTCAGCCCCTGGCCGACGGGCGCTGGATCTACCATTTCCTGACCCCCATGCCTGATTTTGATTACAAAATAACGCGGGGGAGCTGGAAGTCTGTCGAGGGTGGGCGCTTCGGGCAGGCTATTAATAACCATTTCTACCAAAGTGCCAAGGTGTTTTCGGATACCCTTCGCGTGCAGGTGCTCAGCTGGGAAGACCTCAAAGACCAGATTCCTTTTGTGGACACCTTGCCGGTGCGGGTGGTCGCAATTCCGGAGAATACGCCCGTGGATGCCAGCCTCTACCTGGTGGGTTCTTTCAATGGGTGGTCGCCGGGGGATAAAAAATACCAGCTGAAACGGCAACCCGACGGTAGCTTTGTGGCTACCATGCCAATCCGGTCTAGCCTGACGGAGTTCAAAATTTGCCGGGGTAGTTGGGCTGCTATCGAAAGCAATAAAAATGGCCTTTCCCGCCCGAACCGGCAGTTTGTTTACGAACTGGATCACGCTGCCGAACTCCAGAACCTGCGGATCGCCAACTGGGAGGATCTGACCAACAGCCTGTTCAATGGCTACAACCTGGTCTTGTTGCTGGCGGCCATCCAGGGGCTTTTGTTGGTGGTGGTGATCAATAGTTTTAAAGACCGCCACCGGCAAGCCAACCGTATTTTGTCTGCTTTAATTCTGGTGGTGGCGCTGGTTTTATTAGCCCGGCTGGCTGCCTTTAACCGGGAAGTTTTTCAGCAATTCCCCAAGCTGACACTCATCCCCGACCTGATCTACTTTCTCTACGGGCCACTGTTTTGGTGGTACTTGCGTGCCTTACGTGAAGACGAGGAGGAAGAGCCGTTCGCTGCTATTGCCTGGCGCTTCCTGCCGCTATTGCTAGCGCTGCTGGTGTATGCGCCCCTGATCATCAGGGATAATTTTACCCTGATGCTGGAAATTGTTAACCTCAAGCTGGGGCATTTCTTCGCGCTGACCGCCGGGGCCGGGGCATTGTATAGTCTGTATTACTGGTTTAAATGTAGCAGGCTCATCCGGCAATTGGCCGAAATTGATCCGGCCAAAAACAAGTTTCTCCAAACGCTCCTCCTCCTCCAGGGGGGTGCGCTGGGGTTGTGGTTAGCCACTTATGTGGTAGTGGGAATAGGCTGGTGGATGTCTTTTGATGGGGGGCTGGTAGCGGCTAAAATGGTAGACCTGGCCTGGCTGGTCCTGGCCATCGCTGTTTTCACGATGGGATATTTTATGATCCTGCAACCCCAGATCTTCCGCCATCCGTTGGAGACCGCATCTCCCGCGCCAGTGGCGGCTACCCCGCGCCTGCCCCGGCCGATCAAGCCGTCGGCTGCCCTCAATGCCTCGGAGGTGGCCGCTTTGGAAGCCTTGGTCATCCGCGAGCAACCCTACCTCAACCCCGGGCTGAGCCTGGCAGATCTCGCAGAGCTGGCCCAGGTGCCGGCGCACCATCTTTCTAAACTCATCAACGAGGGCTTCCAGAAAAATTTCTTTGATTTTATTAATACTTACCGGGTGGAAGCGTTTAGGGCGCGCATTGAGCAGGGGGATCACCACCAGCACACCATCCTGAGCCTGGCACTGGAGGTCGGGTTCAATTCTAAAACCGCGTTCAATCGGGCTTTTAAGAAACACCTGGGTATCACGCCCCGGGAATACCTGAAAAATTTTGAAGCCTGACGCGTAAGTGCCACTTTTCAAAGTGCCACTTCACCCCCAAAAAAACTTCGACCACCTTATAATGTGGCGCGCACGCGCCGTATTTAGTGCCTAACTTGCCAAGCCATTGGTAAGGGCTGGTACATGATACCCGCCAGCCAGTGTTGATCCAGTGGAAGTGCTGGTGCTTCGGCGTCCATCAGGCGCGCCAATACCATCTTCGGGCACCAGCGGTTTTAATTGGATAGGACGAGAGCGCAATGATACAAGTTCATTGCGCTCTTTCTTTTTTTATTGGGTACTAAACGAGAAAAGGTCTTGCGCTCCGGTGAGGGCAAGACCTTTTCTGTACGGGGCCAATGCTTCCTGCTCAAACGTGTTCTTCCAGGGCATTTGACTTGCTGTAGTTGAGGATGCTTTGCAGGCTGCGCTTGGGAGCATTGAATTTTACCTGGGGGAACTGTAGCTTGGCAGCTCGTAGCTCCTCCAGTTCGCTGGCCAGTAGCGGATCCTGGCGCAGGGCTTCTTTAACGGCTAGCCGTTCCCTCAGGGTAGCTTCGGAATAAAGGTATGGAATTAAATCCTCAGGTGTAAAGATGTGCTTCATGAAAGGCAATTGTGTAGCGTTGAAATAATATAGAAATAATTATGCCTTAAAACAAGGAAAAGGTAGGTCTTATTGTTTGTACGGTTCGATTTTTTAGTTAAGGTTCCTGGATTATTTTTGGTTTGGTGGTAAAATTGTAATATCGTGGATTGGAACCACTACACGCGCTAAAGCTTTTTAATATATGGATTTTATTACCATTATTCGCTACGCCTGGCTGGCTTACGATAGCAGCCGGCCCATTGCGCGCATCTCGGACATCAGCGCCATGGTGTCTACCAACCACGTCTACAAAGTCCGCCTGGCTGACGGCAACAACATCATTGCCAAGCTGTCGTACTTTGGCCGTTACGAGCATTTTGTGGAAGACCACGAGATCATCAACGTCCTGTCCAATAACCTGCCCGTCCGTTTCGAGAATTTCCTGGCGCGGGCCCTGATGAAAGGCAACCAACTGTTTTTTCACCGTTTCCAGAACGACCAGATCGACGCCTGGGTGGTGTTCTTCCGGCCTATCCGGATCAAAAACCGGATGCCTGACCGGTTGTCCGAAAAGAATATTGAGCAGTTGGCCACCGAGTTTGCGAATTTTCACCAGAGCTGCCAGCTCATTCGCCACACGTTGCCAAATACGTCGAAAACGATGACCAGCGACATCAATTTGCTGTTGTCAACCGTCGATGAGGCATTCCCTGCCCACGCTACCCTCATCCGCCGGCAATGTGACCTGTTTCTGGACAATACGCACCAGATCAATGCCCACGGATTCGATAAAATTCCCGTTTTTGTGGATTGGAACATCGGTAATTTTTCCGTGACGGCTACGGGTAAATTTTTCTCCCGCTGGGATTATGACTGGTTCCGGATGAGCTCCCGCATCGTTGACTTCTACTTCATCAGCAGGGTCGTTTCCGACGTAGGTGACCGCACCTCCTTCACCTACAATGTCGGTACTTTGATGGAAGACCGCTTCCTCCTGTTTCTGAAAAAATACCACGCCATTTTTCCGCTAACCCGTTCGGAGGTCTTGTTTATAAAAGAAGCCTACCGGTTCTTTTTGCTGAACTACGTGGTTCGGGCTGGCCGTAATTTTTTTCAGGCATCATTTGCCCGCCAACTGCAACACGAGGCATTTACGGTGCATTTTCAGGCCATTGACCAGCTATTTGACGCCGATAAGCTACTGCGGGCGCTGGAATTGTAAAATACAAAAATCAGCTATCATGCTTAACATCGCTTCCTTCCTCGACATTGCTGCACCCTACCGGGCTATTTTTCTTGATTCCTACGGCGTCGTAAAAAATTACCAGGGCCTGATTCCCGGCGCGCCGGAAACCATTCGCCTGCTGCGGGAGCAGGGCAAGATCATTCGCATTCTCACCAACGACGCCTCGCGGAGCCCTGAACAACAGGCCAGCCGTTTTGCCGAACAGGGTTTGCCGGGGATTTTACCGGCTGAAATCATTACTTCGGGGATGATGGCCAAGCTGTTTTTGGCACAAAAAGTGAAGAGCGGTCGGGTGGCTTACCTGGGCACCACGGCTGCTGCCAGTTGCATTCTGCAGGCCGAGCTCCCTTGCGTTCCGGTGGGTAGCGTTGACCTGGAAAACTGTGCGGATATCAGCGCCATGGTCTTTCTCGACGACGAGGGCTTCGACTGGAATACCGATATCAACAAAACGGTCAATTTGCTCAACCAAAACAATATCCCCGTCATAGTGGCCAATGGCGACAAGTTGTACCCCGTAACCCAAAGCGATGTGTCCATCGCTACCGGGGGGATTGCCAAACTGGTGGAGAGTATCCTGAACCGCAAATTTATCCACTTCGGCAAACCCGATACCCAGATGTTCAATTACGCTTTCGAGGATATTAGCAGGGAGGGCAATTTTATGCGCGAAGAAGTGCTTATGGTGGGAGATACCCTACATACCGATATCCTGGGCGGCAATAAGTTTGGCATCGCCACCGCACTGGTCCTGTCGGGCAATACCCATAGCAAGGACGCCGCTAATTGGATCAGCTCCACGGGCATCATTCCCGATCATATTTGCCATTCTATCGTGGGTTAATGACGGTCGGTGAAAATAAATAGCCAAGACCATTACCTAGTTTTCCTCCTTTTTTTATCTTTGCGAAACTTTTGCAGGAAAGCAGGAGTTTTATGCTAAAAGCCCAGGTGGTGAAATTGGTATACACGCCAGCTTGAGGGGCTGGTGCTCGCAAGGGCGTGCAGGTTCAAGTCCTGTTCTGGGCACAATTTCAAATACAAAGCGGTTGACTACTTCACGTGGTCAACCGCTTTTTTTATTCAACGATTAGTAGGGCATTTACAGATCAAAGCCAATGTCGCGGCGAAAATTCACCCCCTTGAAGTGTATCTTTTCGGCATTTTTCCGGGAAATAGCCAGCGCTTCCTGAAAGGTATCCCCGTAGGAAGTAACCGCCAGCACGCGGCCACCGTTGGTGAGCAGGCGGTCGCCGTCAGTCCGCACGCCGGCGTAGAAGACCAGGCTGTCCTGCACCTCGTTGATTCCCGTAATTTCCAGTCCTCTTTCGTAATTTCCCGGATAACCGCCCGCAACCAGGATGATGGAAGCCACGGCGCGCTCGTCTATTTGGATCTCCACGCCCGCCAGTTCACCGGCAGCGGTGGCGCGGCAGAGTTCCACCAGGTCGTTTTTCAGGCGGGGAAAGACGGATTGCGTCTCGGGGTCGCCCATGCGGCAATTGTACTCAATGACGAAGGGTTCGCCCGCTACGCTGATGAGGCCGAAGAAAACCACGCCCCGGTAAGTGAGGTTCCGCAGTCGCAACCCTTCAATGGTCGGTCGGATAATGCGGTCTTCCACCTTGCGCATCATGGCGGCATCCACAAACGGTGGATGCGAAACCGATCCCATACCGCCCGTGTTGAGGCCCGTGTCGCCTTCGCCGATGCGTTTGTAGTCTTTGGCTACCGGTAAAATTTTGTAGTCCTGGCCATCGGTAAAGGCGAAAACCGAAAATTCGATCCCACTCAGAAATTCTTCAACGACCACCGTCGCCGACGCCTGGCCAAATTTCCCGGCGAGCATCGCCCGCAATTCGACCTGTGCTTCCTGTACATTGTCGAGGATGACAACCCCTTTGCCGGCGGCCAGCCCATCGGCCTTCAGGACAATGGGGGGCGTGAGCGTGGCCAGGTAGTGCAGGCCATCTTCGAGTTGGTCCAGGGAAAACTCGCGGTAATCAGCGGTGGGGATTCCCTGTTCCTCCATAAAGACCTTGGCGTAGGCTTTGCTGCCTTCCAGTTGGGCAGCGGCCTGGCTGGGCCCGAAAAAAAGGACGGATTGCAGCTCGGCATCCTGCGCGAAGAAGTCCTGGATACCATGAACCAGTGGATCTTCCGGTCCGCAAATGACCAGGTCGATGTGGTGGTCCAGCACGGCTGTTTTTACCGCAGGAAAATCAGTGGGTTGGATGGCCAGATTGGTGCCGTGTAGTAAGGTACCAGCGTTGCCCGGCGCAATAAAAAGGGCCTCGCAGGCCGGACTCTGGCTGAGTTTCCAGGCAAAAGCGTGTTCGCGTCCGCCATTGCCCAGTAATAAGATGCGCATAACCAAGGCTGTGTTTTGTGATGCACGACCTGTTCCAGGTCAATGCCGGTATATTGTTTAGCAGCCCAAAGATAACCGCTTCGACCCGTTAAAAAAATAAACCTGCGTAGACCCCGGTATTTATCCCAGCCACAAAATACCTGCGGTGGCGGAAAAACGGGCTGGCAGTTGTTGGATACCGGTATTGGTAAAACAAAAATGTTTTTTATTGTTTATAATTAAAACAATTTGGTTTATATTTGTGAAGTAGAACAATGCATCCTCGTTGTTGTCGTCAAAATATCAGCCATGAAAAACGAAATACACCCCCTGGGGCTGGGCCAGTTGTGGGCCTTGCTCAACCAGCACTGGTTTAAGATCGGCGTAGTCATTCTCCTGTTGTATGCCTTCATGAGCAAAGACCTGTCTTTCAACATCAGCGTGCAAGCACCCGTAGAGCCGGTAGAAGCACCGGTGGAGGAGTACCAGGAAACGACTCCCGTTAGAAAGGAAACCTTTACCGATAACGGACTAGACGCGGAACCCAATACCACCCGCTTTGACCTGCTACCCCAGTGGACGAGTAACCCCGACCTGAGCCGGTTGGAAAACCTACAGCGGGTGGAGGACCGCCAGGTGCGGGCTTTCGTCAAGCGTTTTGCCCACGTTGCCGAAGCCGAGCAAGAAAAATTTGGTCTGCCCGCCAGTATTATTCTGGCCCATGCCCTGTTGCAAAGCCAGGCGGGGCAGTTGGAACCGGCGGCCAGGGGGAACAATTTCTTTGCCCTGCCCTGTACCGACGATTGGCAGGGACAAACCCAGGATGGCGCTCACACCAGCTGCCTGCGCCGTTATGACAATGCCTGGCTGAGCTTCCGCGACCACAGTTTGTACTTTACCACCGGGCCACACGCCAGCCTGCGCAAACTGAGCGCCAACCAGGTAGCAGCCTGGGCCAAAGCCATGAACAACAGCAAGGGCAACACCATTCCCGATTTGGATGACCAATTGCTGGCGACCATCAAGGCCTACCAACTCGCACAATACGACAATTGAACCAGCTGCTACAGGTCGACACCCGGCAATTGGTGTTTGTAGTAATCGACGCCGGCACCGTACACCCAACCGTCGCGGCCTTTGCGGCTCCGCACTTTTACCCAGGGTTCGATGGTGGTGAGGTTGGTGCCCAGTTTGATGGTATACATGGAATCGGTGACCTCGTTGAGAAAGCTCAACTCTTCGAAGAGCGGAAACCGGTCCAGAATCTCGTAGTTCACTCCCGGGCCTTTGCGCAGGGCCAGGTTGTCGATGGTCACGTACAGCGGGGTGCGCTTTTCGCGAATGATCTGCATTTGGCCACCACCGATGGTATCCGTCGCTGCTGCCGCCGAACCCATTGCCGGAGCTGGCGGCTGGGCGGCCAGCAAGGCCAGGCTGTCTTTGTTGGCCTGGGCCAATTCCATGGCCCGTTGTTCGGCTTCGATACTTTGTTGGCTGCGGCTGCACTGGCGGTTGGCCCAAACCAGGAAAACCAACAACAAAATGCCAAACACCACAAATTGAATTTTTACCAAACCAGAAGATTTTTCTTTGGTCATCTTGCAACTTTTAGTCTTAAAATAGGGTAAATTTATACCAAAATTAGTAAATTTGTTTTTATTATAAACGCGCCAACCGGTAATATCAGCGGTAACATCCCATTTTTCTCAGGTTTTCTCCCGCCGGCAGGCTATTTCTTTCTTGGTTATGGAAGATCTACTCTACAAGGTAGCCCTCACCCGTATTGAGGGGGTAGGAGCTGTTATTGCCCGTCATTTGTTGGCTCATTTTGGCACGGCCCGCGGCATTTTCGAGGCCCGGCCCAAGGAATTGACCAAAATTTCCGGAATCACCGAGCGCATCGCTCGCGACATTCCCAATGGCCGTGCCCTGCTGCTGGCCGAAGACGAGTTGCCCCTGCTGGAGCGGCACCAGATTCAACCTTTGTTTTGTCAGGACGAACAGTTTCCCGAGCGATTAAGACGCCTGGATCAGGCACCCGTGCTGCTCTACTACCGCGGTAATGCCCCCCTGAACGGCCTGCGCACGGTGGGTATTATTGGTACCCGCAAGCCGACCCCTTTCGGGCTGACGCAGGTGGAAAAGCTGGTCGAAGAATTGCGGCCCTACCAGCCGCTCATCCTCTCGGGGCTGGCCTTTGGCGTCGACGTGGCGGCGCACCGCGCGGCGCTGCAGGGGCAATTGTCCACGGTGGGGGTCATCGGCCATGGCCTGGGCCACATCTACCCCAGCAGCCACCGCAAGACCGCCGAAGCGATGCTGGAACAGGGCGGACTCATTAGCGAGTATCCTTTCTACACCAAACCAGACCCGCGCCATTTTCCCATGCGCAACCGCATTGTGGCGGGGCTGTGCGATGCGCTGGTGGTGGTGGAAAGTCCCCGGAAGGGCGGCTCCCTGATTACGGCTGAATTTGCCAACATCTACAACCGCGACGTTTTTGCCATGCCAGGGCGACTGCACGATCGCCATTCCGAAGGTTGCAACTGGCTCATCAAGACCCACCGGGCTTCCCTCCTGGAATCAGCCGAAGATATTGCCTACCACCTGCGCTGGGAAGCACGTGCTACCCCCCTGCAGGCGCAACTGGAACTCTTCACCTCCCTGAGCCCTGACGAAAAAATTATTGTAGATTTGTTGCGACAAAACGAGCGCTTGCACATTGATCGGCTCAGCTACGAAAGTGGCTTATCGGCGGGTAGGTTAGCTACCGTCTTGTTGGAAATCGAATGCAAAGGAATGATCCGCGCACTGCCGGGCAAACGGTACATGTTGGTCAATTAAACAGCGTATCAACATGCGCTAAGCTATAACAACGCATCATGAATAACTGGATATTAATTTCCTGCCTTTTTTTGCTGCAGACGGCCTGTACCCCCACGCCTAACGCATCCCTGGCCAAGAACCCTGCAACGGCACCACCGGTTATCGAAGAACTGGCCCCCGCCGCCCGCCCCCGGAACGTAATCCTCCTGATCGGCGATGGGATGGGACTGACCCAGATATCTGCCGGTCTCTACAGCAACGGCGATCACCTCAACCTGGAGCGCTTTCCGGTTATTGGCCTGCACAAATCCTACAGCTCGGATAACCTCATCACGGATTCCGCCGCCGGCGCCACGGCTTTCAGTGCCGGTAAAAAGACCTACAACGGCGCCATCGGGGTGGATCCGGAGGGAAAACCCTTGTACACCATCCTGGAAGAAGCCGACGACCAGGGGCTGGCTACCGGCATGGTGACCACCTCCACCATTGTGCACGCTACCCCCGCTGCGTTCATCGCCCACGAAGCCCAACGCACTTACTACGAACCCATCGCCCGCGATTTTCTCGATACCGATATCGATTTGTTCATCGGCGGCGGCAAGAAATATTTTGATCGCCGCGAAGACGGGCGCGACCTGCTGCAGGAACTGCGCCAGAAAGGTTACGCCGTCAGCAGTTTCCTCGAGACCAACTTCAAAGATTTATCCGTCGACTACAGTAAAAAGCTGACCTACCTGACGTCGGACAGCGATCCCCTCTCCGTTGAACAAGGCCGGGACTACCTGACGCCCGCCAGCATCCTGGCCTGTGACTTCCTGGATAAATTCAACAGCAAAGGCTTTTTCCTGATGATCGAGGGTGCCCAGATCGACTGGGGCGGCCACGCCAACAATTCCAGCTACATCATCACCGAGATGCTCGACTTTGACAAGGCCGTCGGGGCTGTCCTGGATTTTGCCGAAAAGGATGGCCACACCCTGGTCATCGTTACCGCCGACCACGAAACGGGCGGCTACGCCATCAATCCCGGGTCCACCCGCGACTCCATCATTGGGGCTTTCACCAGCGACTACCACACCGCCACCCTTATTCCCGTCTTTGCCTACGGCCCGGGTGCCCAGCTTTTTGCCGGCATCTACGAAAACACCGCCATCTACGACAAGATGCGGCAGGCTTTCGGTTTTCGGGGGATGGCGGTGCGGAAGAACTAGTCGCAGCTTCCGGCGGTCAGGAATAGGTGTTTTATCACAAAAAGATATGAGTTATGCGTAGACTTTCCCTGTTCTTTCCTTTGCTGATCGCATTTGTTCTGGCGGGTTGTAGTGGCCATTCCGCTTCTTCGGCTGCCGCTGAAACGGCAGAGGTGGATAGTGCCGCTGAAAATGCCACTGCTCAGCAAGCGGCTACGGTGCCTGATTTTAAGACCTTCTGGCGTGCGTTTGTTCAGCAAGCGAACGACAAGACGTATCTGTCCGGGCAAATTGCTTTTCCATTTCCTTACGCCAGCTTCCAGAATTTCCTGGTTTCGGCGGATGAATTCCGGGACGAAGACATGGGTATTCACGTATTCGAATCCCTGAGTGAGCGCACAGACCTGGTCATTGGGCACCTGACGGAAGGGTATCTGAACGGCTATCTCCGTGATGATTTTACGAAGAAGTTCGGAAATTTAGACCAAATCTACGTGGTGGAAAGCAAACCCGAGCCGACCGGCTACCTGGCTTATTTCAGGTGGAACGGGCAGGCCTATCAATTTATCGGCTGTGAATTGCTGGAGATCGCGGACTGATATGATCTTAGCTTCCATCGAGCAGTACGCTGAATTTCACCCATCATGTCCTTACCCTAATAAAATCTACTATGATGAATATAAAATACCCATTCCACCTACTGACGTTATTTTGCGTAAGCTGTCTGTTCCTCGGCTGCCAATCCAAACCATCGTCCTCGTCTGCTGCGGCCACCTACGAAAACCTCGTGGCCTTGTTTGGGGAATGGCGGACTTTTGAAAACCCACCCCTCCGCGATGGGGCTCCCGACTACACCGCGGCCACCTTTGCCCAGCGCCGGCCGGCCTTCGACCAATTGCGGTCTCGCCTGCTGTCTATGGACACCACGGCCTGGCCCGTAGCCGCACAAATAGACTGGCAACTGGTGCAGGCCGAGATGAACGGCTACGACTTCAACCAGCATATGCTCCAGCCCTGGGTGCGCGACCCTGCCTTCTACAAGTCCATCTGGACGGAGCGCAGCGACGTGCCCGCCCACGAAGGCCCTACCCACCACCACACCACGGAGCTCTGGACGTACACGTTCCCGCTCGTGCCCACCGAAAAAGACCGCCTGCTGGCCGACCTGCGGGTGATTCCCGCCCTGAACCAGCAAGCCCAGCTCAACCTCACCGGCAACGCCCAAGAGCTGTGGGTGACCGGCATTCGGGACATCCGTTTCCAGGGTGAGGACTTGCAGATGATGCTAAACTTGCCCGGGGTGCGCGAAGATGGAGAACTGGTCGCCGCCATTCAGGCAGCCAGCAAGGCCACGGACGACCTGGTCGCCTGGTTGGAAAAGGAAGCCGCCACCAAAGACGGCCCCTCCGGCATCGGCAAGGAACAGTACACCTGGTACCAGCAAAACGTGCACCTGGTGCCCCTGACCTGGGACGAAGAAGTGCTGTTGCTGAAGCGCGAACTCGCCCGTGCCTGGTCGTCGCTCAAGCTCGAAGAACACCGCAACCGCCACTTGCCGCCCCTGGTGGACGCCGACACGCCGGAAGCCTACCAGGCCCTGGCCGAAAAATCGGCAGCGAGCCTGCTGCAGTTTCTGGACGAGCAAGACATTGTGACCGTTGCGCCTTATTTTGCGCCAGCGCTGCGCGAACACTTGGGCGAGTTCGTGCCGCGGGCGGAGCGCAACTTTTTTTTGATCACGGCGCACTACGATCCGCGGCCGCTCTACTCCCACTTTTACCACTGGTTCGAGTTGGCGCGCATGGACCAGACGCCGCATCCGAGCGAAATCCGGCGTGGGCCCCTGCTGTACAACATCTTCGACTCCCGCAACGAGGGCATGGCCACTGCGGTGGAAGAAATGTTTATGCAGGCCGGCTTGTACGACGACAACCCCCGGGTGCGGGAGATCGTCTACATTATGATCGCCCAACGGGCGGCCCGCGGGCTGGGCTCGCTCTACGCCCAGGCCAACGAGCTGACGATGGCCGAGGCTGGCGGTATCCATTCGGACTATACGCCCCGTGGCTGGATGAAAACGGAAAAAGAACTGCTCATCTTTGAGCAACACCTCTACCTGCGCCAACCGGGCTACGGCACCAGCTACATCACCGGAAAATACCTCGTGGAGGAGGCGCTGGCCGATTATGCGCGCCTCCAGGAAACCCTCGGGAAGCCCTTCCTGCTAAAATCCTTCTTTGACGAGGTGAACGCCATTGGCAATATTCCGATCGCGTTGGGCCACCGGCAACTCACGGGAAACCAGGAACACCTCAAGGGGATCTTGCAGTAAAGCCAGACGGGGGCGCCGCCCGACGGGAGCTGCTTCACCAAAAAAAACGTTAACTTTAGGCGGTTCTTAACCGACACAGCAGGCTATTAGACATACGCTTTAAAGGATAATAAACCATGCAACCCGGCAACAGCCAGCTACTGGATATGGGCATTGAATACCTGAAGGGGGTGGGGCCGTCGCGGGGCGAAATGCTGCGCAAGGAACTGGGCATCCACAACTTCGGGGACCTGCTGATGCAGTTTCCGTTTCGCTACGTCGACAAGACGGAGTTTCACCGCATCGGGGAGCTGATGCCCGACAGCGGTACGGTACAACTAAAAGGTATCCTGCGCCGCCTGACGGTGCAGGGCGAAGGCCGCAAGCAACGCCTCAGTGGCGTGCTGCGCGATGCCTCGGGCAGCATCGAGCTGGTTTGGTTCAAAGGCGTCCACTGGTTGCAGAAGAACCTGGAGGTGGGTAAGGAATACGTCGTGTACGGCAAAATAACCGATTTCCGCAACAGCCTCAATATCTCCCACCCGGAGATGGAAGCCGCCGACACCCGCAATACCGAGGAGGCGCTGACCTTCGCGCCCGTCTACCCGAGCACCGAAAAGCTGAACACCAGAGGCCTGGACAACAAGGTGCGCCGCCGCCTGATCCAAACCATCTTCGAGAAGCTGACGCCCGCAGACGTGCCCGAGATGATCCCGGAATACATCCGCCAGAAATTGCGCTTGCTGGGACGATTTGACGCGCTGAAAATCATCCACTTTCCGCCCGACGCCGAGCAGCTCAAAGCCGCCCGCAACCGCCTGAAGTTCGAGGAACTCTTTCTGTTGCAGATGCGCCTCCTCCAACTCAAGAAGCGCCGCAAGGGAGCCATTATCGGTTATCCCTTCCCAACGATTGGTGATTATTTCAATACCTTTTACCAGGAAAAACTGCCTTTTGAACTGACCGGCGCCCAGAAGCGGGTACTCCGCGAAATCCGGCAGGACCTGGGCCGCCCCATCCAGATGAACCGCCTCTTGCAGGGCGATGTGGGGAGTGGCAAGACCATGGTGGCCCTGATGAGCATGCTCATGGCCATCGACAATGGCTTTCAGGCTTGCATATTGGCGCCGACGGAGATCCTGGCGCAACAGCACTACGAAGGCATCAGCGAATACGTCGAAGGGCTGGGCCTCACCATCGGCTACCTGTCGGGGAATGTGCGGGGCAAGAAGCGCAAGCTGTTGCTCGAGCAATTGGCCGCCGGGGAAATTCATATCCTGGTGGGTACGCACGCGGTCCTGGAGCCTCCGGTGGTTTTCCAGAACCTGGGCCTGGCCATCGTGGACGAGCAACACCGCTTCGGGGTGATGCAGCGCGCCAAGCTCTGGAAGAAGAACACGCCCTACCCGCCACATATTCTCGTGATGACGGCTACCCCCATTCCCCGCACCCTGGCCATGACCCTGTACGGCGACCTCGACGTATCGGTGATCGACGAGTTGCCACCCGGGCGCAAGGCCATCGAAACCCTGCACAAAACGGAACACCAGCGCCGCCGCGTGATCGGCTTCATGAAGGAGCAGATTGCGCTGGGCCGCCAGATCTACGTGGTTTTTCCGCTGATCGAGGAGAGCGAAAAATTGGACCTGCAGGCCCTGGAAGCAGGCTACGAAGTGCTGCTGCTCGACTTCCCCCAGCCCCAGTTCCAGATCAGCGTGGTGCACGGCCGCATGAAATCGGACGTTAAGGACTTCGAAATGCAACGCTTCAAGACCGGCGTCACCCAGATCATGGTCGCCACCACGGTGATCGAAGTAGGGGTGAACGTGCCCAACGCCAGCGTGATGGTGATCGAAAATACCGAGCGCTTCGGCTTGTCGCAATTGCACCAGCTGCGCGGTAGGGTAGGGCGTGGCGCCGATCAGTCGTACTGCATCCTGATGTCGGGATTCAAGCTGAGCAACGAGAGCCGCGAGCGCATAGCCACCATGGTCCGCACCAACAACGGCTTCGAAATTGCCGAAGCGGATTTGCGCCTGCGCGGCCCCGGCAACATCGAGGGCACTGAGCAAAGCGGCATCCTCAACCTCCGCATCGCCGACCTGGCCCAGGACGGTCGCATCCTGCAAACCGCCCGCGAAATTGCCCACCGCATCCTCGATGACGATCCCCAGCTGGAAAAAGAACACCACCGGCCCCTGGGCGCCTTTCTGGACAAGCATTACAAACACCTGAAGGGGTGGAGTCGGATTAGTTAGGAGAAGGTCGGAAATTTTAAATCATCCCACTTTCGACCACCCCAGCGTCTGATATCAAACAGGTGTCGGATTTTTTCATTTGTAACATACTGATTGTCAGTTGAGCTGTTTTTTGGCATGCCCATTGGCTTATACCCTGCGTAACCAACAGCTAACCCATGGATCGAGAGCTAGACGATAAGATACAACGCCGTACCCGCCGCCGCAAATGGGGTCGGGCCCTGGCGCTGGCATTGCTGCTGCTGGTTGGTACCTGGGCACTGCGGGCCGCGCTGGCGCCCAAGGCCCGGGGTAGCGACTTCCGGATGGCGACCCTGACCACGGGTCCACTGGAAAGTACCATTGCCGCCACCGGTCTGGTGACCCCCTCCTTCGAACAACAACTCAATGCCCCCATTGCCGCCGACATTGAGCAGGTTTTCCGCCGCTCGGGGACGCCGGTGAAGCCGGGCGACCTGATCCTGCGCCTGAACAAGACCGAAGTGGCCCAGGACGTAGCAGCCCGCAAGAGCCGCCTGAGTTTGCGGCGCAACGCCATCGGGTTGTTGCAGCTGGAGCTGGATCGCGACCTGAAAGAACTGCAGTACGACGACCAGATCAAAGGCCTGGAGGTAGCCGCCGCCCGCACCCAACTAACGGATGCCCAACGCCTGCAAAAGATCGGTGGCGGCACGGCCGAAGAGGTGGAGCAAGCCCAAACGCGCCTGCAAATCCTGGAACTCGAAAAATCCAAACTCGAAAACGAACTCCAATACCGGCGCAGCAGCCTGGCGGGGCGGCAGCGGGAAGTAGCCCTGGAAGCCGACATCCAGGCGCAGGAGGTCAGTGACCTGGAGCGGAAACTACTCCTCACCGAGGTGCGCGCGCCGGGCGCTGGCGTGATTACCTGGGTGAACGAAAACATCGGCGAGCAGGTGGCCGAGGGCCAGCCCCTGGTGCGCATTGCCGACCTGCGCAGCTTCCAGATTGAAGGGTTCTGCTCAGATCGCTACGCCGACCGCATTAAGCTGGGGCAGCCGGTGCGCGTGCGCGTCAACGACCATACCATTACTGGACACATCACCAATATTTTGCCAGCAGTAGCCAACAATACCGTGTCGTTTATCGTCGGGCTGGAAGTGCCGGACGATGACCAGCTGCGGCCAAACATGCGCCTGGAAATTTTCGTCGTCACCGACCGCAAGGAGCAGGCGCTGTACGTCAAGCAGGGGCCCGCCTTCCGGGGGGGGCTGCGCCAGGCCATCTTCGTGGTGCGGGGCAACCGCGCCGAAAGGATAGATGTGCACACGGGCGTGAGCAACGGCGAGTTCATTGAGGTGGAAGGCGCTGGCCTCCAGGCTGGCGACCGCATCATCATCAGCGACATGACCGATTTTGAACACCTGGATCACATTCAGCTGGAGTAGGGGGGAGGACACAGCGGTTTTTACCACGAAGGGTTTTTACCACACAGGGCACAGAGGAGGGAGGGCACCAAGGTTTTGCCACGGAGACACGGGGGCACGGCGTTTTTTGCCACCAAGGCACCAAGGACGCCAAGATTTTTTTTACCACACAGGGCACAGAGGTGACAAAGGGCACGGCGTTTTTTGCCACCAAGGCTCCAAGGACACCAAGGTTTTTTTAACCACACAGGGCACAGGGGTGACAGAGGGCACGGAGGTTTTTTGCCACCAAGGCACCAAGATTTTTTGCCACGGAGGCATGGAAATTTTTACGAAGTACAGCTGTCAGCCGGGCTGGTCTAACTGACAGTACTTTTCGAATACGCGCAGCACGCCTCCCTTCCTTGAAAGGGAAGGGCTGGGGGATGGGTTATCACAGGGCACAGAGGTAACACAGGGCACAGCGGCTTTTTTGCCACCAAGGCACCAAGGACGCCAAGATTTTTTTAACCACACAGGGCACAGGGGTGACAGAGGGCACGGCGTTTTTTTGCCACCAAGGCTCCAAGGGCACCAAGGTTTTTACGACACAGGGCACGTAGATCACAAATTAGGTAACATTATTTTATGCGAATTATACTACCATTGCTGCTGTTTACTGCTACGCTAGCTGCGCAAACGGCCGACAGCCTTTCGCTGGAGCGCTTTTTGCAGCTGGCTACCGAGCGGTCGCTGCAGCGGCAGGCTGCCGAGCGCGACCAGGCACTGGCCACGTTGGACAACCGCAGCTTTCGGGCGAGCTTGCTGCCGCAGTTGCGGGCTACCGCCAATGTGCCGAACTACAACAAGACCTTCAGCGAGATTACCCAGCCCGACGGGACGGTGCGTTTTCAACCCGTCCAGAACAACAATTCGGCGCTGGGACTGGCGCTGACTCAGGTGCTCCCCCTGACGGGTGGGACGGTGTTCGTACAGTCGAACCTGCAGCGGTTCGACGATTTTGAGACCGACTTCAGCCTGTACAACGGCCTGCCTTTTCGGGTGGGCTTGTCGCAACCCATCTTTGCCTACAATGCCATCAAATGGGAGCGGCAACTGGCCCCTCTGCGGTTGCAGGAAGCCCAGCGGCAGTACACCCTGCAACTGGAACAGCTGCGGGTGACCGCTACCCAACTGTACTTTGACCTGCTGCTGGCCAGCCAGGAAAGCCGCATTGCCGATACGAACTTTGTGGCCAACGAACGGCTGTATGCCATTGCGCAGGAGCGCTACGCTTTGGGTAAGGTGAGCCGCCGCGACCTGCTGCAACTGGAGCTCGAAAAGCTGTCGGCACAACGGGGGCAACTCCGCGCCCGGCAGGAATACGACCAGGCCTCGGCAGCGCTGGCGGTTTTTTTGGGCGAAGACCCGAATCAGCACCGCTACCGCCCGGTAGAACCATCCAGGGAGCTGCCGGTCCTGGAGCTGGACGAAAACACGGCCCTGGCCTGGGCGCGCGCCCGCCGGCCCGAATGGCTGGCGGTGCAGCGCCGGCAGCTCGAGGCCCGGCAACAACTGGCCCGGGCCCGGCGGACGGATGGCCCCGAGTTGCAACTGACCGCCGCCTTCGGACGGGTACGCAGCAGCGGCGACCTGGCCGACATTTACCAGGATGCCCTCCCCGAGGCCTTTGTGGAATTGCAGGTGAATGTGCCCATTTTCGATGGCGGTCAGCGCCGGGCCAGGGTGCAGCAGGCGGTTGTCAGCCAGGCCTATACCGAAGCTGCTGTGCAGCGCGAAATCCTGGATCTGGAAAGCCAGGTGCGCAATACGTTGCGCGATTTTCGGAGTCTGGAACAAGAACTCGGCCTGGTGCAGCAACTGCGCGAACTGACCGAGGAACGATTTCGCATCACCACCGAAAGCTACGTGCTGGGGGCCACGCCCCTGACGGAGCTGACGCTGGCCCAACGCGAAAAGGACGGTGCTGCCCGAACCTACGTGGCGGCGCTGCGGGCCTACTGGCTGACGGTGGCGGATCTGCGGCAACTGACATTGGGCCAGTGGCAGTAGCCGAACGGAAACGGCGCGGCCCACTTAAGGTTATTGAAACTTCATTTTAAAAAAAACAAACGCTAAATACCATGATCAAGCTGGAAAACATCAACAAGGTGTACCGCACCGATACCATCGAAACGCTGGCTTTGAACACCATTAACCTGGCGGTGGCGCAGGGCGAATTTTTGTCCATCATGGGCCCGTCGGGTTGTGGCAAGAGTACGCTCCTTAATATTATGGGCCTCATCGACGAGCCTTCCGGTGGGCGTATTGAAGTAGCGGGGCAGGTGGTGGCCAACTACAACAGCAAAGCCACGGCCCGCTTCCGCAACCAGCACCTGGGCTTCATCTTCCAGAGCTTTCACCTGATCAACGACCTTTCGGTGATCGACAACGTGGAGTTGCCCCTGCTGTACCGCCAGGTGAGTGGCAAGGAACGCCGCCAACTGGCCCAGGTGGCCCTGGAGCAGGTGGGCCTGAAAAACCGGATGTCTCACTTCCCCGGCCAGCTGTCGGGTGGGCAGAAGCAGCGGGTTGCCATCGCGCGATCCATCGTCGGGCGGCCCAACATCATCCTGGCTGATGAGCCTACGGGTAACCTGGACAGCGTGATGGGCAACGAGATCATGGATATCCTCCTGCGCCTCAACGCCGAGGACGGCGCCACCATCGTGATGGTTACCCACGACGAAAGTATGGCCCGGCGCACCCACCGCCTGGTCCGGCTGTTCGACGGCAGCCAGGTACAGTAGCTCGCAAGCTCTAAGTTCACCAAAAAAGAAACACACATGTTCAGTAACTATTTTAAGCTGGCGCTGAAAGTGCTGGGGCGCAACAAGTTCTTCACCGGGATCAGCCTCTTCGGGATCAGTTTTACCCTGATGATCCTGATGCTCATCACCGCCTTCTACGATACGGAATTTGGTGAAAATCCGCCCCTTTCGAACAAGGATCGACTGGTCTTCCTCTCCGTCCTGAAGATGGAGCTGGTAGTTCCAGACACGACGCTGGTAATCGACTCCGTGGCCCAGGGTGGGCTGATGGCCTACGACACCACGTTTACCTACGGGGAGGGTACCAATAGTGTCAGTATTTCTTCCTTCAGCTATTACGTGCTGGACGACTACCTGCGGGAACCTGCCGGGGTGACGGACTACAGTTTTTACAGTAGTGGGCAGCACAGCTTCAACGTTTTCCTCGACAACCGGAAGCTGGAGGTAGGCGCCATCTACGCCGATGCGGCCTACTGGCGCGTCTTTGATTTCAACTTACGGGAAGGGGAATGCTTTAGCGCTGACCAGGTGCAGCATGCGACGCCGGTGGCGGTGATTACGGACGAGCTGGCCCGCCAGTATTTCGGTCGGGACAGCGGCGTACTGGGTCAGGAAGTTGAATTGGGCAACAGCCGCTTCAAAGTGATTGGGGTGGTCCGGCGCAGCCGGTCGATGAATAGCATGGTCGCCGGGGATATCTTTTTACCGCTCACGACTATGGAGGGGCGGGCCCTCGATGACAACGCCTATCAGGGCAGTTTCCAGGCGGCCTACCTGTTGGACCGGTCGGCGGCCATCGGCCCGGTGCAGGCGGAGCTGGCCGAACGAACCGCCCGGATCCCGCTCCGCAACCCGGAGGAATACAACCGGATATCCACGCTGCCGATGAGCTTTGGCGAGCTCTACGCCAGCCGGCTCATCGACAACAACGAACCCCAAAAAAGCCTCTTCCGCATGCGGTTGGTGTTTGGCTTGTTGCTCTTGTTTTTTGTGTTGCTCCCTACCCTCAACCTCATCAATATCAACATCAGCCGCATTATGGAGCGGGAATCCGAGATCGGGGTGCGCAAGGCCTTCGGGGCCCACGCGGGGACCATCCTCTACCAGTTTGTTTTTGAAAACGTGATCATCACCTTTTTGGGTGGCATGATCGGCATGGTTCTGGCCCTGGGCTTGCTCCACCTGATCAACGACAGCCAGGTGCTTCCCCATATGATCCTCCGTTTCAACCTGCGGGTTTTTGCCTACAGCCTGGGTATCTGCCTGCTCTTCGGCATCGTGTCGGGTTGGGTGCCGGCCTGGCGGGTATCGCGTTTACAAATTGCGGATGCACTAAAAAGTAACCAACTATGATCAAGCATATCCTCACCCTCGTTTGGAACAAGAAGCGCACGAACATGCTCATGATGCTGGAGATTTTTTTGGCATTCCTGATCCTGTTCTCCGTATTCACCTTTGCCATCAACTTCCTGCGGATGTACCAGTCGCCGCTGGGTTTTGCCACCCGGGATGCCTTGCTCGTGCAACTGATGCTGGACGACGGGATGGACTCGGTAGCCCATCTGGAGATGCGGCAGCAGTTGCGCCGCGAGGTCGAATTGCTGCCGGCGGTGCAGACCACGTCCTTCAATTCGGGCGTTACCATGTTCTCGGGTTCCATGTGGACGACCTCCAACAACGACAACGGCTTTTTGCTGGAAACCTGCATCTACCATGCGGATGAACAGTTTGCCGCAGCCGCCAGCCTGAACCTGGTGGAGGGCCGTTGGCCGGAAGTCAGTGACCAGAATAACAAATACGCCCCGGTGGTGATCAACCGCCGGCTGCGGGAGGCCTATTTTGGCGATAAGCCGGTCATTGATTCCATCATTATGCTGGACGGCGAAAAGAAGATCATGGGGGTGGTCGATCATTTCAAATACCAGGGTGAATTTGAGACGGAGCGGCCCCTGACGTTTTTCTTTTTACCCCTCCACGACGAAAATTTGCGGACGCTCTACGTCCGCTTAAAACCCAATACGCCGCCAGAGTTTGAAGAAGAACTGAACAAGACCATCGCCCGTGTGACCAGGCGTCGCGATTTCGTCATCAGTTCGGTCGATGCCGACCGTGTCCGGCAGAGCCGCCAGGTGTGGGTACCGATGATCACGGCCTTACTGATCTGTGGCTTTCTGATCCTCAACGTGGCCCTGGGCTTATTTGGGGTATTGTACTACAACATCAGCAAGCGGCGGGCTGAAATAGGGCTGCGCCGGGCGCTGGGCGCCACCCAGGGGGCGATCACCCGTCAGTTTACCGCCGAGGTAATGGTGGTGGCGGCTGCCGGTATGCTGCTGGCGATCCTCATTGCCGTACAATTTCCGCTGCTGGCGGTGTTCGACGTGCCCGCCGAAAATTTCTATTGGTCGATTTTGGCAACGACCATCCTGATCCTGCTGGTGGTGCTCATCTGCGCGTTCAGTCCGAGCCGACAGGCTGCGGCGGTGCAGCCAGCGGTGGCGTTGCACGAAGAATGATATATAGAAGTGTAAAAGTGTAAAGGGGGTAAAAGTGTAAACGCGAAGTGTAAAAGTGTAAACGCACCCTCACCCTTTTACACCTTTACCACTCTTACACCTTTACCCCCTCACCCTTTTACACCTTTTCTCTTATCTTTCCCCAATGGAACCACTGATCTTAATTGTTGACGACGATGTAGCCGTGTGCACGGCCCTGCGGGTGGTGCTGCGGCGGGCGGGGTACCGGGCAGAAAGCGTACCGCTGCCGGGAGAAGCGCTGGCGGCGATCGGCCGGTGGGAGCCGGCATTGGTCCTGTTGGATATGAATTTTACGGTAGACACCTCCGGCCGCCAGGGGATACGGTTGCTGAAAGAAATGCAGGCCACCGCGCCGCGCCTGCCGGTAATTCTCATGACGGGCTGGGCCACGGTGCAACTGGCCGTGGAAGGCATGAAACTGGGCGCCCGCGACTTTGTGGCCAAGCCCTGGGACAATAAGCAATTGTTGCAGGCTATCCGTACCATTCTCACCTTGAGTGAGCCAGCTAACTTAGCGGCCGAAAAAAGGGGTTTTGCCCATATCGTAGGGCAAGATCCGGCGCTGTTGGAGGTACTGGACATGGCACGCCAGGTAGCCGCCACCAATGCCAGCGTGCTCATAACCGGTGAGAGTGGCACCGGCAAGGAGCTGGTGGCCGAAGCCATCCACGCCGAGAGCCAGCGCGCCGGGCAAGCTTTTGTGAAAGTCAACCTGGGCGGTATCCCGGCCTCCCTGTTCGAAAGTGAGATGTTTGGCCACGTCAAAGGCGCTTTCACCGATGCCCACAGCGACCGCCAGGGGCGGTTTGTCCTGGCCGACGGCGGCACCATCTTCCTGGATGAGATCGGGGATTTACCGCTGTCCAACCAGGTGAAACTCCTGCGGGTGTTGCAGGAGCAGACCTTTGAAGTGCTGGGTAGCAGTCGCCAGCAGCGGATCGATGTGCGGGTTATTTCCGCTACGAACAAGCAGCTGGACACCCTGGTGCGCCAGGGAGCTTTTCGCGAAGATCTCCTGTACCGCATCAACCTCATCACCCTCCATCTGCCACCCCTTCGCGAGCGGCCCGGCGATATTCCCCTGTTGGTGGATCAGTTTCTGCAACGGCTGGCGCAGACCTACGAACGGCCCCAACTGGAACTGACGGCAGCGGCCCGCGAATGGCTGAAACGACAGCCGTTTCCCGGCAACATCCGGCAGCTGAAAAACCTGGTGGAGCGTACCGTCCTGCTGGCTAAAACACCGCTGCTGGATGCCGCAGATTTTACCCGCCACCTGCCCACCAGCATTTCCGCCGGGGACGAAGATTTTTCCGGCAACCTGCCGCTGGAAGAAATGGAGGTGCGGGCCGTGAAGCGGGCCCTGTCGTTGCACAATGGCAACATTACGGCGGCGGCTCAGCAGTTGGGGATCACGCGCAGTGCGCTGTATCGGCGCTTGCAAAAATTTGGGATCGACTATGCGTCTTAGCTTCTTCTACTGGTTGTTGGTGATCGCCTGGCACGTACTCATTTTGGTGCTGGCTTACCTGCTGCTGCACGACCACTACCGCTGGTTCTTGCTGTGCCAGTTTGGGGTGGCGTTTTCGCTGTACCTCGCCTACCGCGTGTACCGCCACTGGCGGCTGCCACAGGAATTGGCGGCCGGCGGAAAAAGTGCCCTGGAAGACCGCGACTTTAGTGTCAAATACCGCCTCACGGGCATGGCCGAAACGGATAGCCTGGTGGCGGTGTACAACGACATGATCGATACCCTGCGCCAGGAGCGCACCGTGTTGCAGGAACAGCAATATTTTTTGCGCAAGCTCATCGAAGCCTCGCCCAGTGGCATCCTCATCCTGGGTTATGATGGCGAGATCACCGAGGCCAACCCGGCCGCCTGCGACTTGCTGGGTTTTGACCCCCGCCAGCTTGCGACCGCCCAGGAAGTGCATCCCGTCCTGGCGGCTGCCCGCACCACGCCAGCGGGCAGTAGCCAACAGCTGACGCTGAACAGCACCGATCATTACCGCATTGAAGTAGGGGCTTTTATTGACCGGGGATTCAGTCGGAAGTTCGTCCAGATCCAGGCCCTCACCCAGGAAATCCTGGCCGCCGAGAAGCGTGCCTACGGGCAGGTAATCCGGATGATGGCCCACGAGGTGAACAACAGCATTGGCGCGGTCAACGCGCTGTTGCAAACCTTCAGCGACCCCGACGCCCCCACCGACGCCGGGTGGATAGCCGACGTGCGCGAAAATTTGCCCGTTGCGCTGGAGCGCAACCACCGACTCAATGTGTTTATGCGCAATTTCGCTCAGGTGGTGCGCCTGCCGTCGCCGCACCTGGAACAGGTTGAATTGGGCCCCTTGCTCACGCGTATGAGCCAGCTGTTTCAGGCCCAGGCCACCCAGCAGGGGACGACGGTGGTGTTGCACCTGCCAGGGGAGCCCGTGCGGGTGCGGATCGACCCCAACCAAATGGAACAAGTGCTGGTGAACGTGATCAGGAACGCCCTGGAAAGCCTGGCACAGGGCGGTGAAATTCAAATCACCCTGCAACAAAAGCCCTTTTTACTGACCATTGCCGACAATGGCCCCGGCCTGACTGAAGCCACGGCAGCAGCCATTTTTACCCCCTTCTTCACCAGCAAACCCAACGGGCAAGGCATCGGGCTGACCCTGGTGCGCGAAATCCTGAACAACCACGGCTGGCGGTTTTCTTTGGCTACCGGGGCCGATGGGTGGACGCGGTTTGTGGTGGGGTGGTAGATAGTTGGCCCCCTACCGGTGAGGATCATGGAGGCGTTCAGAAAGGAATATATTTTTCAGGGTTTGTTTAATGGAGGGCCAACGATCTCCATGTCGTGATCAGAAAAGGCTTTGGCCATTTCTGCTTTCGTTGGTGGTTGCGTCCAGGCATCGGTTACTTTAAAAAAGTCTTCCATTTTACCAGCAGGTAGGTAGGAGACGATCATTTTACCTCGCCTTGAGAGTTGAATGAATGCATGTTTTACGTTTCGGGGAAGGAATATTGTATCTCCTGCCGACAAGGAATATTGGTCTTCGCCTACCTGGAACAAATACTGACCCTTTATCACAAAAAACCATTCGTCCTGATGGGGGTGGATGTGTAATGGCGGTCCACCGAGTTTGGTGAGCCCTGTTTGCTCAAAGACGGCAAGATCGCCATCCGTATCTTCTCCGGCAATTTTCAGATCCAAAATATTTTTGGTCACCCCTTTCATGGTGTAATGCTTATTGAGGCGGGCTTCTCCAGAAGGGACTTTGAATCCCGTGGTCATCCGCAGTGGCGCGGACAGGGCTGCTCTCACGAGGGCGACACCAGGAACGAGCGCCAGGTTGGTAAACAAAAAACTTCTTCTTTTCATGGCCTGAACAGATAAATATAATTACTAAAATGGTTGCCCCTCCTGCCTGCTACCAGCGGTTGCTGGCACCAGTAGTACAAAGTATTAAAGCTATTCGATTCCGACCAGTAAAACAAGTAAAACGTTTGTTCAAATTGGACTAATTGGCGTGGATGTCTGGTGCAATAAAATTGGCGTACATCCCCGAGGCGTCCACAAAGTAGCCTTGTTCCTGGTTCCCCAGGTCGACTACGTAGAGGTAAGTCACATAACCGGGGTCTGATGCTTCTTCAAATTTGTAAGCCGTGACAAACCGAACCCCGCCCAGGGGATAGTGTTGGTGGTTGTGTGGGTGTTCCAGAAAATCTTCCCGGAGGATCATAGCTACGTAGGCGGGCTGCTGGTCGAAATAGTCGAGGGCTTCGAGTAGCGAAGTGAAATACTTTTTCATGGTAATAGGGTTGGTGTTGTTGTATAATATTATTTTAACGATTCATTTAATCCGACTATTTTGTCTACTCCGGCTCTGATCGTCTCTTTACTCCTGCTGCTCTTGCTGGTGGGGATAGGTTGGTACTGGTTTTTTCCGCACCGGGCTGCAAAAACGCCCCGACTGGCGCCTGCCTTACGGCTCCTGTTGGACGAAAATGTCCGCTTTTATCAGCCATTACCGGAACCGGAAAAAATCCGCTTCGAGGAAGCGGTTACCGACTTTTGGCGGCGGGTCACGATTACCGGTGTGGAAACCACCGTCGAAGACCTCGACCGCGTGCTGGTGGCTGCCAGCGCCGTCATTCCGCTCTTTGGCTTTCCCGGCTGGCACTACGTGAACCTCAACGAGATCTTGCTCTACGGCGGCACCTTCGACGAAGACTACGACACCCGCGGTGGCGACCGCCATATTCTCGGCATGGTGGGCTCCGGAGCCATGAACCGCATGATGATCCTCTCCCAGCCGGCGCTACGCCAGGGTTTTGCCCAGGCACACAGCAAGAGCAATGTGGGTATCCACGAGTTTGTGCACCTGCTGGATAAAGGCGACGGACAGACGGATGGCATCCCCGAAATGCTGCTGCAACAGCAGTTTGTCATCCCCTGGGTAAAGCTGATGCACCACGAGATCGCTGCCATCCAACAGGATCATTCCGACATCAACCCCTACGGCGCGACCAACGAAGCCGAATTTTTAAGCGTGATGAGTGAATATTTTTTCACCCAACCCCACCTGCTCGAGGCCCAACACCCAGAGCTGTACGCTTTGCTGACCAAAATTTTTCACCAGGATCCTGGGGGGCATAGGTCTTGAGGAAGGCCTCCATTTTTGCTTTTTGAGCTTGCACCAGGTCTTCCGAAACCACGTTTCCTTTGGTTATACGCTTCTCTTGCAGGCAGATGACGAAATTTCGGTAATAGCGGATAATTGTTTGCTCCATTCCCGTAAGGCAAGGAGCAGGAACAAGTCTTGGAAATCAAAATTGGTTGTACAAGCCAGCTGCTTCCAGTCGGCAAAAGCGGCCTTGGGTGGGACGAGTAAAACGCGGCAACTGCTGCCATTTATGTCACCACCCTTTTCCAGATAAAATGCGGCAACACAATTTGGAGGTGCTCCAAAAAGACGTGGTCGATTATGCGGCTACGGCCCACTCCGAGCTGCGATCTTACCTGCCCTTTTTGTGGTTGCAACGGAAGCTGGCGGTAGTGGTGAGCTAAGGCTGAATGACCTGTTCCAAGGCATAGGGCAAATAGATCAGGTCAAAAGGTGCGCTGTACACCAGGTACATCATCTGCCAGTGGGGTTCGAGTTTTTCTTTAAAATTGCGTAAGCTTTTATAGTGTCCTAATGCTTGTAGGCGAGCGTAACCGGGGTATGGGGTGGGTTGATGGGGAAGTCCGGATCCCAAACCTTCGCCTAGGCCGTACACGAACAGGGAAATCACCGCCAGCCGTACCCACTTCCGGGCCGCGTAGGTCTGGTAAAATGCCAGGGCAATAATGGAAACCAACACAAACAGGATTACTCCCCAGATGAGTACGCCCTTTTCTGCCGGGCTACCGCTTTGCCCGAGGTAGGAAAGTGACTCCTGCCGCCAGTTGTAGCCGGGCAGTTGGGTGTCGAACCAGTAGTCTGTCAAAATTTCAAAAATAACCAGTGTCCAGGCCGCTATCAGGCTGATTCGAACCATTGTGCGGTGCTTCATTTTATGTGGTTTTGACCAATTGCCAAGCTTGGCCAGCGCCAGGCTTGGTCTTGTTTGTGCGCCCAGCATGGGCGCAGACTCGGCGGTGCAAGTCCGCTATACGCTTGGC
>PZPC01000160.1 GCA_003045895.1 Bacteroidota bacterium | reverse complement strand
ACGTGGCAGGCGCGAGCACCAAAACGAAGACAGGCCCAGTGGCCGAAGGAATACGTGCATCCAGGCGGGCAGGCCTACTCCATAAGCCTCAATGAATCTAATGAATCCGGCGTTCAGGCAGGCCAGGAAAACCCTTTAGGATAGAGGAGTAAGCTAGCACCCGTTAAAACAGACCCATTATAACAAGAAAATTTTATCTGAGTATTATTTTTTCACATTAAAAACCAATTTGTTTTTTAGCATTTTTATTTTGTTGTTAAACAAACAATGTTTATGTTTGTAGCAGTTAATTAACAGTATCTTTTGTATGAAAAAGCAGCCCCTCAACCGGAAGTACAATTTCCCCGATGCCGACATGTACGTACAGTGTATGGAGCGCATCCGTTACGCCCAACGCGATTTGCCGCAATTTGAGCAGTACGGTTACGACCAGGCCCGGCTGAAAGGATTCCTGGGCAAATGCGAAAAATTTCGCCAGCTCCCCGACGACGATGAGGTGCTGGGCGATCAGATGCTAACAACCGAAAAGAAAAATACCGCAGCCGAGAAATTGAAAGGAGCTATTCGCAGCCTGATGACGCGGGTAGTCATGAAATACAGCAACCGCTCGGGGCGGTACCGCAAGTTTGGCACGGCAAAAATGGGAGACATGACGGACGCGCAGCTGCTTTTTTGTGGCCGGCGCGTGGTACGGGTAGCCCGCCAGCAATTGGATTTTTTGGGCGAAGTGGGGGTCACCGAAAATGTCATCCATAAAATCACCGACGCCTGTCGGTTGTTTGAAAATGCCCTAAATATTCAGCAGGACAAAGTAGCCGAACGCGACATTGCCGTAGAGCGTCGCACCGAGCAGGGCAATATTCTCTACGACGAACTGGTCACCTTGTGCAACATAGGCAAAGACATCTGGGCCGAAACCGATCCGATCAAGTACGAGAATTACACCATCTACGACAGTAACAACGATCAGAAGATTGCCCGCAAGGTGCGGGAAGGAAAGGCAACCTAGCGTTAAAAAACGGGCAACCACTGGATACTTTTCAGCAGGTAGACGCTGGCGACCACAAATAAAGCACCGTGCAGTACCAGGATCAAGGCCAGCACAAAATCCAACTTGCCCGCGCGCAGTACCCGAATACTCGCCACCAGCCCCATCCCGGTGAACAACCAGACCCCTGCTACACCGATCAGAAACACGTAATTAATGGACAGCACCCGTTCCTCAAAGGAGGCATTCCCTGATAAGGATCGAAATAACAGGTAAAACTGCAGAGCGATCAGCGCGCTCAGGCCCAGGGCATACCGGAAAAAGCGGGTCGCCCGCCGGCGCTGCACGTCGTCAGGGAACAGGGGTGGTTCTGGTTCGTCGAGGATGTTGTGTTCTTGCATACAGGTAATGGTAGTTGGTAGTTTAAACACTTACCACTTAAAACAGGTTGATTCTACCATTCCCGTCAAAGTACTTGTATTTTAAACTACGGGTTCCGTAATAACTTCGCTACTTTTGTGCCATGGCTCAAGAAGAAACGATTGTCTTATTTCCACCCCACCTGCGGGCAATTGCGGAAGCATTGCAAGCAATTTTCGTCGACGAAGGGTACGCCGACAAGGTTATTGAACGCACCCTCAAAGCCGACAAGCGCCGGGGTGCCCGTGATCGTGCCTTCATTGCCGAGAACATCTACGAAGTCGTACGCTGGTACCGCTTGCTGTACACCCTCCGTGGCGGTGTCCCCAAACAGGAGCAGGACTGGTGGGAGATGATTGGCATTCGCTTCATCATTGCCGGCAAGGCCTTACCGCCGTGGAAAGAATTTCGCCAGCTTGATCCCCAACTTATCCGCCAGCGTTACAAGCAAGCCAAAGAAGAGCGCTCCGTGGTGGAATCGATCCCCTCCTGGCTCGATAAGCTCGGAGAAGAGGAATTGGGTACCCTGTGGCCAGCTACCCTGCACGCGCTCAACGATAGTGCCAAAGTGGTTCTGCGCGTTAACACCCTGAAAACGACCGAAACCGAGCTACAGGCCATCCTGGCCAGCGATAAAATCATTACCGAAGCTCTCGACGATGAAGCACTCCTGGTGACCCAGCGGCAATCGCTGTTCCGGACGGAAGCCTTCCAGTCCGGCTTTTTCGAAGTGCAAGGGTTCAGCAGCCAGCAGGTAGCGCCCTACTGCGAGGTCGCACCAGGTATGCGCGTGGTGGATGCGTGCGCGGGTGCCGGAGGTAAAACGCTGCACCTGGCCTGTCTGATGCAGAACAAGGGCCAGATTATTGCCCTGGACACGGAGGCCTGGAAACTGGCCGAACTGAAGAAACGGGCCCGCAGAAACGGGATCCATATTATTGAGCCCCGCGCCATCGAAAATGCCAAGACCATCAAGCGGCTCCACGAATCGGCAGATCGGGTATTGCTCGACGTACCTTGCTCGGGCCTGGGCGTGCTGCGCCGCAACCCGGACGCCAAATGGAAGCTTTCGCTGGAATTCATCCAACGGATCAATGCCGTGCAGCAAGATATCATCCAGCGCTACTCCCGCATGGTGAAACCCGGCGGCAAGCTGGTCTATGCCACCTGCAGTATCCTGCCCAGTGAGAACCAACTGCAGGTCGAAAAATTTCTCGCCAGTCCGGCGGGTGAGGCCTTCACGCTCGAACAACAACAAATCATCCTGCCCCAAACGGATGGTTTTGATGGGTTCTTTATGGCCCGACTCATCAAAAAATAAGGATTCGTCGACCAATTCATCCGGCAGCCAGGCCAGGCAGCACGGGTACCCGAATGGTTACCCTGTGCGAAAGCAGCAATACAGGTAGAATCATTCTATTTTCTCCATCCCAGGCGGCTGAGATACCGTTGGATCAATCCAACTACCGGTTGATCAATCGAATTTGCTTTTGGCAGTTAACACCTCTACATTTACTGCATAACAGCTAAACAGCTAAAATCCACACCATGAGAAACCTACCCAACCCTTTTTGTCAGCCACCCGTCTTTATAAGCAAAGATTGCACTTGTAACCAGGGGGTAGTCTTTGCTTTTTCGTGTCTTGTATTTAAAGCGCAGATGACTACCTTCAGGTAATGACCAGTATTGTTTCATCCATTTGTGCTTGTTTTGTTTCAGTTTTAAAATGACCTTGCTAACGATTATTCTGGGACAAGAAGTGTTTTGCAAGTGTTAAATTCATT
>PZPC01000111.1 GCA_003045895.1 Bacteroidota bacterium | reverse complement strand
ACGTCTTCAGCGTTGCCTGCCACGTCTTCAGCGTTGCCTGCCACGTCTTCAGCGTGGGCGCATGCGGGAGGATGGATACGCCGGATGTTGATCTCGCCCTACTTTTACACTTTTTCCCGTTTCCACATTTAAGTATTTGGACAATAATAAATTTACATTTTTCGACTCAAATGATTAGCTCGAAACCGCTCATTATCAATCGCTTGTTTCTTCACTAATAATTTGAGAATGTAAATTTATTATTGTCCCGGCACTTACACGGTCTAAAACTTCCCACCTCCCACCTCCGACTTCCGACTTCGAGCGCTTCCCACCTCCGATTTCCGACTTCGAACACTTCCCACTTCGAGCCCCTTCCCGCCCTCAAAACCTTCCCTCCATTCTGCTGTTTTCCATCTAAAACTATTTTGCCATGCCCGAACTGCCCGAAGTACATACCTTTCAACAGTATTTTGACGCTGCCGCCCTCCAGCAACGCATCATGCAGGTGGAGGTGCACGACGATAAGATCATCCGCAATATGGACGGGTTTTCGTTTGCCGAAAGGCTGCGGGAGCGAACTTTTACGGGCTCCCTGCGGCAGGGAAAATACCTCTTTGCTGACCTCGACAACGGCCACAGCGTGCTCCTCCACTTCGGGATGACGGGGGATTTGAAACTGTACCAGGACCCCGGGGAACGGCCCCGCTTCGAGCGCTTTGCTTTCGTATTTACCGACGGTAACCGCCTCGGTTTTGACGATGCCCGCAAGTTTGCGCGCGTCCTCTACCTCGAGGATCGGGATGCCTATATTGCCGAAAGTGGCCTGGGCCCCGACGCACTGGTCATCAGCGAGGCCGACTTCCTGGCGGCGATGGGCCAACGCAAGACCAGCCTGAAGGGCTTCCTCCTGAACCAGTCGTGCCTGGCGGGCGTGGGCAACCTCTACGCCGACGAGATCTGCTACCGCACCCGCGTACATCCGGGCAGCACGGTGGCAAGCCTACCCGACAAAAAACGGCGCGAAGTATACGCTAAATTACAGGAGGTGCTACACACCGCAGTGGAGCAGTCGCCCCATTACCGCGACTATCCGGAGCAGTGGTTCTGGAACGAATGGCGCCACGAAGGGCACCTGGCACCCGACGGCAAAAGCAAGGTAGAATCTGCCAAAATTGCGGGCCGCACCACCTATTGGGCAGCACCCTGGCAGCGGAAGTACTAGATTAAAAGTATCAATCGTAAAAAAACGAATAGGCCCACAGCAATTTCCCGACAGCCTGGTTCTGTAAAATAATAAAATCGTTGTCCTGGGTCAGCGCATAGTAAGCGGTGACGCCCTCGGGTTGGGTGGTGGTCCAGGTTTTTACGTCAAGGACGGCATCCGGATAAATGGGAAACAGCTTCACGGAAGCAGTTTGTCCGGCTTTATCCGTCAGACTGATGATCGCGAAGGGCAGTTGCCGGGCGATAGAGTCGCGGTCGCGGTATTCGTTGTTGAAGCTGGCGGCCAGAATTTTCTCAAAGCCGGCGGCGTAGGCCTCCACTTTGCCCGGCGTAGGAGCCGCCTGGCGGGCTGGGCTCAGGGCGTAGAACGGGGTCACCTCTTCCTTACCCGCGCGGAGGTTGACGCGAAAAGACTTGTCCCGCTGCTTGGGGTATTCCACCGTGATCTCGGCGATGTTTTCTACCGTGGCACCGAAGACGGTGCGGTCGCGCCAGTCGTCGCCGGTGAGGTTGTAGCGAAAGCGGATATTGCCTTCCCAACTGCCGAGCTCTGCCACGTAGGGCTGTTCGGCGCCGTCGAGGATGACGTAGGTGCCGCGCTCGTCGTTGGTGGCGCCTCCCACGTAGTAGGCCTTGATCAATACCCCATTTTTGTCGTAAATTTCTACTTTGATCCCGTCCGTAGCCAGGCTTTGTACCATGTAGGGCACGGCGGCGGCGGTGGGCTTGAATTTCATGCGGATCTGTTCGATCGCAGAGAGGAGGTTGTTGATGGCGTCGGGGCGCACGGTGTACTGGTCGTTGTATACCCAGCGGCCATCTGCACGCATAAGGGTGGTTTTGTTGCCGTTGCGGTCGGCGAGGAAGATCTTGTAGACCTGTTCGCGGGGCACGGCAAATTCCCGGTCGGCGCCCACCAGCGAAGTAGAAGGCCCGTCGTTGTTCATGCGAAAAATAAAAAAAGCACCAGCCCCAAGGGCTGCCACCAGCAATACCAATAGCAATGTACGATTCATAGTTGTGGTTTCAACTTGCATGACCACCAGCCGCCAGGATAATGACGCCGGGCAAGTCGGTCTTAAAATGTGGCAAAGATTGGCCTTTCGGCCAGCTTTGCCAAGTGAAAGTTCGTGAACGTCGCGGCCCACTCATTGGTTGGCCGACAAATCCGCGTAAACACCCCTACCGGGCATACTTCCGCCGCCGCAGAAAGGTGAAGAGCAGCCCGAAGAGCAGCAACAAGACCACCGGCAACCCGATGTTGAGCAAGCGCCAGTACTGGCTTTCGGCTTCGGCGCGCTCGGTATTGAGCATGCGCAGGCGCACTTCCTTGCCCCGGGCCTGGATGATTCCGCCTTCGTCAAGGAGGTATTCCAGGCAGTTGACCAGGAAAGCCTTATTGGAAAACTGGTATTTTTCGAAGACGTTGAGCCCCAGCGGCAGCACGGAGCCATCGGCCCGCACGGGGTTGGCCGCTACGTCGCCATCGGCCACGACGATCATGCCCGTGGACACGCTTTCCTTGCGGAAGGTGACGCCCATCTGGTCGAGCACGGCTTCGTTTTCGGCCGTCAGGCGGTTTTCGTACATACTCGGGAAGGTGCCTTCCAGCAGAGCCGCCAGCACCAGGGAATCGCGGTCAAACTTAGCGGGGTCGAGGTCGTAGCGCAGGAAGCCAAAGTCCATGCTCATGGGCAGCTTCTGGTAGCGGGCATTTTCGCTGCTCATCAGCAGGATGGTCTTCTCTACCGGCGTTTTGGTGCGGGGGCTGAGGTCGAGTGAACTGGGGTAAAAGAGGTTGACCCCATCCAGGCTGCGGACAATGGGATGGTTGCTGCGCGGCAGTGCCAGCACGTGGTACGGGTAGCGGAAGAGATCGAACTGGGGTGCATCGCCCACCATACCCGTCGCCAGGGGAATGCGGGTGGAACGGAGGTCCAGCACGAGGTCGTCGTTCATCCGCACGCCGTAGCGGAAGAGCAGGTCGTCGAGGTTGAGCTCATAAGCCTTCGGGAAATAGTTTTTGCGCCCCTGCAGGCTGTCCAGGTCGACGGCCACGCGGTCGAGCAGCCAGAGAACCTTACCGCCGTTCATGACGTACTGGTCGAGCTTAAATTTGGTATTTTCGCTGAAGGGCAAAGTCGGTTTGGCTACGACCAACGCCGCGATCTCGGCCGGGATGACGGCCACACTGTCGAGGTCGAGGTGGCCGACGTCGTAGGATTTGCGCAATTCTTTCTCCAGGTCGGCCGTCTGGATGGGAGGCAACTCGCCCTGCCCCGACGAGAAGGCGATGATGGGGCTGTAGGCCCGGTTGAGCTGCTGGATGGCGCTGGCAAACTTGTATTCGAGCAAGGCCACCGCGTTGTTGAGGATGACGTCGCTGGGCACACCGGGCACCTCGTTTTCCAGGATATTCACGGGAACGGTGCGTTCGCCCAGGTTGAAGATCACGTACGGGTAGATGGCGGTTGTGGAGGTGCCATCTACTCCTTTCACCCGCAGGTTGACGGGGATAATGCCCGCCTCCTTGAATTTCTCCCGCCGGGTGTTGATCTCATCGACGCTACCCTGGTTGGGGTCGTAAAATTCGTATTCCAGGTAAGGGCATACCGACCGAAAGTCTTCCAGCATTTCGCGGGTAGCCTCCTGCAGGCGCTTGAAGCCCGCGGGAAATTCGCCCTCCAACATGACGCGGGCAAAGAGAACTTCTTTTTGGTTTTCCAGCAGGGTCTCGGTGCCCGGGGTCAGGGTATAGCGCTTTTCTTCCGTCAGGTCGAGGGAGCCGTACAGCGGGCGCCCCCCGATGCGGCTATTGGCCACCACGTTGAGGAGGATGAAGACGGCCAGGCCGAGGAAAAACTGGATGATCGTTTGTGTGCTGCGTTTCATAACGAATAACTACTTACGTGTTTGGAGGTACCTGGGCAGATAATGGATAAAGGTGCGCAAACGGGCACCCACGACCTGAAGTTACCACTTCCGCCGCTCGAGCGCCAACATGGAAAGAAACCAGAACAGACCGGTGAGGCTCAGGAAATACACCACGTCGCGCGAGTCGAGGACCCCGCGGCTGAGGCTGTCATAGTGGTAGAGCATACCCATCATCTGCACCCAATCGTCGCCCTTGCCCACAAAGATGGGCAGGCGGCTAAAATAATCGAAACCCCAGAAAAACCAGAAGCAGATGGCCGTAGCCAGCAGGAAAGCTACGATCTGGTTCTGGGTGACCGCGCTGGCAAATACCCCAATGGCCACAAAGCCGGCAGCCAGAAACAGGAGCCCGATGTAGGATCCCAGGATGCCGCCCGAGTCGAGGTTGCCCACCGGCGCGCCCAGCTGGTAGACGGTGTAGTAGTAGAGCACCGTGGGCAGCAAAGCGAACACCACCAGGGCCAGGCTGGCAAAATATTTACCACCGATAATCTGCCAGTCGGAAATCGGGCGGGTAAGGAGCAGCTCAATGGTTCCGCTCTGCTGTTCTTCGGCAAAAGTACGCATGGTGATCGCAGGAATAAGGAAAACAAAAATATTCGGCGCCATGGAGAACAGGGGATCCAGGGAAGCAAAGCCGTAGTTCAGGATGCTGGTATCCGGAAAGACGAAGAGAAACAGGCCCAGGATAACCAGGAACACCCCGACTACGATGTAGCCGATGAGGGAACTGAAAAACAGGTTGATCTCTTTGCGAAATATACTAAGCATAGGGTGAGCTATTCAGGTTTGGGCAAATAAAGCGGATGGCGGTCGTCGAAAATCAGCAGGCAACGTTGCAGGCGGGCTTCGGCTTCGGCCGGTTCCAGTTCCCGCAGAGAAGACACCAGGGCGGGGTCGGCAGCCAGCAGGTGCAGCATATTTTCGAGGTTGAAATCGTAGTACAGGCCGGTAGCCAGGTCGACGACCTTTTCCACCAGTTGCGGCAAAGTGCGGATAATGGCTTGTTGCCGGAACGGTCGGCCCGTCACCGGGTTGTAGGCCTTCACCAGCACGGTGTCTGGCTGCTGTTGCTCGTAGGTGTAGTAGCTCAGGCGCCCCCGCACCCGCAGGCCTGCGTAGACGGTGAACTGCCGCAGAGAATCTTCGTAAGCGCGAAAGTAGGGCAAGCCGTTGAAGCAGATTACCCCGATATCGGCCAGCGGAATAGCCAGATCGGGCCGGCCTTTGGGGTAGAGCGATTCCACTTTCAGCAGGTATTCTTCTTCCTGTAGCACCAGTTTGCCGGCCAGGTTACCAAAAACAAGGGCGGGGCGGTGGGCCTTGAGGGCAGCTACGTTGGGATAGAGCCCGTCCACAAACTGAAAGTTGACGTCGACCGCTACGCTGTCAACGGCGGCCTGGCCCGACAGTTGTACGAGCAGCCCCAGCAGGAGCAGGAGTCCGGAGCATTTTTTCATACGGCCACTTTTTTTTCCGTTAGTTGGCGGAAGACATCTTCAATACTCAGCTCCTCCTGGCGCAGTTCCAGCAGGGGGGCGTCTTTGGCGACTGCCAGGTGGAAGATCGCCGGCCGGATATCCGTCTTTCCGACGGCCGCCAGCCGCCAGCGGTTATGGCCCAGGCTGGTGGCCTGCTGCACGCCCGCCAGCCCCGTCAAATCGGCTTTGCTGACGGGTTTGGCAAAGGTCACCGTCACCAGAATCTCGCCTTGCAGGCGCGCTTGCAGGCGCTCGATGGGGTCGTTGGCCACCAGGGAGCCCTGGTTGATAATAACCACCCGGTTGCACAAGGCCTGTACTTCCTGCATGATGTGGGTAGAGAAGATGACGGTCTTCTGCTCACCGAGTTGCTTGATCAGGCTGCGGATTTCGGCCAGCTGGTTGGGATCCAGGCCGGAAGTCGGCTCGTCGAGGATCAGCACCTGGGGGTCGTGGAGCATGGCCTGGGCCAGGCCCACGCGTTGGCGGTAGCCTTTGGACAGTTCGCCGATGAGTTTGTGCTGTTCTTTGCCCAGGCCTGTCATCTCCACCAGGTCGTCAATCCGATGGTTGGGGCGGGGCAGTTGTTGCAGGCGGGCGACAAACGTCAGGTACTCCCGCACGTACATGTCTTTGTAGAGGGGGTTGTGTTCGGGCAGGTACCCGATCTGGCGCTGGGCATCGAGGGTATTGGTCACCACGTCGATCCCGCAGACCGTCACCTGGCCGGCCGTCGGCGGCAGGTAGCCCGTGATGATTTTCATGGTGGTGGTTTTGCCCGCCCCGTTGGGGCCCAGGAAACCCAGGATCTCTCCCGGCTTCGCTTCAAAATCAATGCCATCGACGGCCCGCTGGGTGCCATAAATTTTGGTGAGCTGCTGAACGTTTACTGACATAGACTTGGCGACTGGTTGCGTTTAAGCGGACGCAATTTTAAGGACTTCTGAAGGAATAACCGCGAAATTAGCTGACAATCAAACAAGAAAGCCACGATCCTGGTTTAATAATGCGTACAAAGCCGTTAAAATTGGTTGGTGACCCCAAATTTTTAGTAATATTGTTCACGCAGACCTCAATCACAACCATTATGATCCGTACCACCATTATCTTTCTGTTCGTCAGCCTGACCTGGGCGGCCTGTGATACCACCGCCAAGCAAAATGCCGTGACCGCCGAACCGGTGACGGCCCGCACCTATGTTTCACCCGCCATCCTGAGTGAGCAGGCCGCCGCAGCTGTTCTGCCAGCCGACACCATTCCGGTTTCGTATTCGGCCAAAGGTGTGGCGCAGGCGCCCGCTGAATTTGCCCCCATGATGGGCCAGTGGGTATCGACCCTGGATCCCGGAGAGATGGTTCACTTCCTCCCGGGCAAGTACATTTCCTACTACGAGGGCAACAAGGTCGTAGAAGAAAACATGACCTATTTCGAAGTGTGTCCCAACAGCTGCACCAACGGCGTGGGCCCGGCCCGGCCCTGTTTTGTCGTCGCCAGCCCCTACAACCAGATGTGTTTCACCATCGTCCAGCACACCGACCAGCAACTGCAGCTCAGCCTGCTGGGCAGCAACGGTGGCACCCTGACCTACCAACGCAAGACCAACAATTGACCACACCCTACCGAGCAGGCCGTTGGTTTTGGACATTCCAAAACAAGCGGTTAACTTCGTGCGCAACAAACACCCCTGAATGAGCTTTTTCGAACGCTGGTTTGGCAGCAAAGACCTGGAAAATGTCCAGCCCGACATCCGCTTCGGCCGCTATAGCGATTCCTACAAGGCCACCAGTTGCTACGACGCCTGGGATGCCGCCCTGGCCGACTTCGAAGACGGCCGCTACCTGGCTTCTTACGAACAGTTCCTGACCTTCCTGCGCGACGAGGCCGAAGACAATGTGCACTGGGAAACCACGGGCCAGGGCCTGTCGTTCGAATTTTTCCAGGGCAGTAAGCGCATCGTAGGTTGGGCTACCCGCTACCGGCTGCGCGCCGAAGCCCGCGTGGCCCGCATCAGCGAACCCCGGCCAGAACTGCTGCGGCGCCTGGTGGAGCAAAACTACTCCCTGAAATTCAGCCGCTACGCCCTCGACCCCGACCAGCACATCACCGTGGTTTTCGATACCGAAACCGTCGACGCTTCCCCCTACAAACTCTACTACGCCCTCAAAGAGCTGGCCACCCAGGCCGATAAACAGGACGACCTCCTGCTCGAAGAGTTTGGCCAGATGGAACCCGTCGACAGCACCCACCTGGTGCCCCTACCCCCCGACGAAACCCACTGCAAGCACCAGTTTATCCAGCAGCAGATTCGCGATACCCTCGCCGAAGCCGAAAATGGCGCCCTCGACCGCAACGAATACCCCGGCGGGATCGCCTACCTGCTGCTCGACCTCGTCTACAAGATCGACTACCTCACCAAGCCCGAAGGGTTCACCATGGAGACCCTCGAACGCATACACCGCCACTTCTTCTCCAAGGAAAACGCCCTCACCGCCCAGCAGAAAAACCAGCTCCTCATCAACGACCTACGCGCCCTGCTCGAGCGCTCGGAAAGCGAGTACAGCCGCGAGATGTACCGCGTGCAGACGACGTTTGGCATCACGGCCCCCGTCACCCACGATCGCATTGTCAACCTCATCGACTCGGAACTGCACCAAATGGACTGGTACCGCGACAACGGCTACTTCAAAATTGCGGCCGCCATCCCCAGCTACCTCATCGGCTACGCCTTGTTCAATTACGCCATCCCCCAGCCCGATCGCGACTTCTTCCACCTCTTCTTCCGCGTCACCGAACCGGCCTACTTCCGCGACCTCGGCTTCCAGCCCGACTACTGCGACCCCACCACCCTGCAACTCCACAGCAAGAACATCCGCCGCGCCATCGACCAGATCGTCCGCAAACACCGCGACCGCTACTCCAACCTGCGGCCCGCCGTGACGGCCCTCTCCTTCGACAACGTCATTGCCTTCTCGGCCAGCTACCTCCTCATGATCCGGGATCTTGATTTGACGCGGATGGATTAGGTCCAGCTAAATTTATTTGGCTGACTGTTGACGCAATCCCTTTTTTGCCCGTAATTATAAAAACGAATTTTAAAATTTACGGTATTAAATGTATTTTCACACGATACCCCCTATCGGAAACCTAGGTCAGCGGCGTAAGGGTATATTTAGGCTACTTTGCCAATGTTGGCAATAATCAAAAACAGAAAATATGTTGCGAATTAATAAATACAAACTTGTCGTACTTCTTCTACTTTGCTTACCGATGATAGCGTTTTGCCAAGATGAAGTAGCCCAGGAAAGTGAGCAAGTAAGTCCTCCAAAAAATCTTCTTGGCCTCAAAATCGGAATCGATGAACCATGGTTTGGGGTTAGTTACGAACGATTATTGACCCCGCATATCGGAACAGAAATCCAACTTGGCGTTATCGGAGCCTCACTGGGAGCCAAGTTGTATTTTCCTGCAATTAGAAACAGACGAGTGAACTTCTATGTGGGCGCAATGCCCGCCTGGGGATTCGCCGGCGGTGTGATGACCTATTTTCCAATAGGAATAAATGTCCTGACAAAAAATAATCTCCGGCTTAGCCTTGATGCCGGTCCACGCATCTCACATAATGAGGATGAGGAAAATTTTCCCGCATTTTCACTTAAAATCGGAAAAGGGTTTTAGAAGAAATCGGTTACACGCCGCTCGGCGACCACTTACCTGACGGCTTCACCAACTCGCCGCCGGCGGACTTGCACCACCGGATATATCACTATCTTTATTGCGGAAGGAGTCCATTCCAGACACTCGCAATGCATATACCCAGGCCGAGCTAAACGCCACAGCACTCACATTGGTGATTTCTAAATGAAAAAAATGAAAAAAAAGCCCCTCATTCTTGCCCATCGGGGTCTTGTTACCGAATACCAGGAGAACACTTTACCAGCCATCCAGTCTGCGATTGATAACCCATATTGTGATGGTACGGAATTTGATGTTTTTTTGACCAAAGACAATAAAGTCGTATTGTTACATGATGAAAATCTGAAAAGACTTTTTCGTGGATATTGAGCTGTACCCTTTGACCCCAGGTGAAATGCCGGAAGAAAAGAAAGCCTTTTACAGCAAGGAAGTAAAAAGGTTGGCTGAGTTAGCGGTAGACTGGATTGAGACCGATCAACAAGACCTGGTATGGAAGAATTTGCATAGTTGACGGAATCTCCCCCAATTTAAGGCAAAGGCGTAAGCCTGGTGGCGGTACAAATCATCAACGACAGTCCTGATACGCTGTTTTTTTCAGATGACTTCCTGGTGTCGGGCCCTTTGGGGCCACTAAGCCTGCTCGAGCTAGATCAAACGTATGAATTGTTATTACAAGATAAATACAACAACAAGTATGCACCGATTGTCCTTGGACGCGGCTTTGGGGATTCAGTGGTTGATGGCCTGGGCGTTGGCATAAAAAGAGAAATAGAAAATAAGGCCAATGAACGTTTTTATCTCGAACTGGACAAGTATTACCTGTGGCCTTGCTACATCGCACCAGGGGATAAGACGGTTGGGGTCATAGGGTTAAAAGTTCAGAAGGGCCCCCCTTTGTCTTTTCAATTGAAAAACTAAGCGCTTGTTATACGGTCAATGCACACAATGGCTATATCAGACACCCAACTAATTCAACAATTTTTACTACCTTTGTTACAGGATAAATAAAAACTCCCGGGCAAGCGCAAGCACTCCCCGGGAGGAAAACAAAAAACAGCAGGATAAATCTTTCAAAATGGTCTTCATTCGCACGAATGAGGACCATTTTGATTTTTTAGCTGGTGGGAACTTTTACAGGGAACTTACCCGGCGGATCACCTGATAGAGGCGGGTATATTCGTTGACTTCTTCGATAAAGGGATCGTATTCCAGGTGGTTGGCGGAGATCAGTTTGAGGTGGGTCACCCGGCCTTTTTCGTTCTGGATACGCTGTACGTATTTCACCCACACCGAACCGTTGTTCTTGACGGCGTAGATTTTGTTGTCTTTGATTTCGTGGACGCCAGCAATTTCGCGGCTCACGACAATGTCCTGGTCGTTGATCACCGGCTCCATGCTGTTGCCGTTGATCGGGAAAGCAACCAGCCCGCCACCGGACAGCCCCGGAATGGCAAAGAAATCGTTGGTTTCTACTTTAAACGAACTGTTGTCCAGCGCCACCCCGGCGAAAGCCTCGGTGGTGGTGAAGAGGATATTGCCATTGTACACAATTTCCGACTCACTGGGGTTGGGCAGGTCCAAACCGAAGGGTGTACCTTCATTTTCCAACAAGTAGGAGTAATTTACGCCGTACTCGTGGCAAACGCGGCGCGCCTGTTCGTAGCTGATGCAGCGTTTGTCGTCTTCGTTGAGAAAAGCCCTGATGATGTGTCCGTAAGCGCGGTTGCCGACAATTTTATCGGCAAAATCGCCCAGCCCCTTCCCGCCCCGGTCGTTCTTAATCACGTCTCCGCGTTCTTCCAGAATTTTAAAAACCTTGATAAAGCGATCATTGAGATCTCGCCGGTCGTTTGAAATCATAGCTGTTTCTATTTATGTACAAAAAATTTGGTATCCATTAATTTGGTTGCAAGTTAAAACAAATTAGTTTTATCAACAAATAATTTTAAAAAAAACTTTGGTTACTTTTTCAATTTCCTCAATAGTGTTGTAATAGTGAGGAGAAAACCGGAGTACCCACGCCGCTTCCTTGCGCTGAAGATCCAGGCGGGCATAGTCTAAGGTCGTCACGGAGGTGTGGATGTGCTGTTCGCGGAGGGTTTGCAGCAGCCGGAGCGGGTCGTGGCCCGGCACGGTACAGGTGACGATGGCTCCCAGGTGTTCGCCGTGGTCGAGCACCCGCAGCCCGGGCAGGGTAGCCAGCGCCGCGCGCAGGTGGGCCGCGAGCTGGGCAGTGCGCTGCGCAATGCGGGCCAAACCAATGGTCTGGGCATAGCGCACGGCCTCGGTAGCCCCCTGTACCAACATAAAGTTGCGTTCCCAGAGCTCAAACCGGCGGGCATCGGCTTGCAACGTGTAAGAGGTGTCGCCCGTCCAGGTGGCGCTGTGGAGGTCGATGTACTGGGGCGCCAGGTCGGTAGCGAGTACCCGGTCCGACACGTAGAGAAAGCCCGCCCCCCGCGGGCCGCGCAGAAATTTGCGGAAGGTTGCCGAGAGAAAGTCGCACCCCATGGCGGCTACGTCGAGCGGCAGTTGGCCGGCCGTCTGGCAGGCATCTACCAGGTACCAGACCCCCGCCGCGCGGCAAGCCCGCCCGATGGCGTACACGTCCTGGATGAGGCCACTGCTGGTCGGCATGTGGGTCACCGCCACCAACCGGGGCTGGTGCACGTCGATGAGGCGCACCAGGTCGGCCACGTCTACCCCACCCGCGGGGCTTTCGGCAGCCACCACCACCCGCGCACCAAACCGGCGGCACACCTGCAGGAAAGCCAGGTGATTGGACACGTAGTCGTTCTCGGTGGTCAGAATCACCTCGCCCGCCGCAAAAGGAATGGCCGACAGGGCCCGGTTGTAGGCATCGGTAGCGCTGGTGGCCCAGGCGATATTTCTCGCGGCGGTATTCAGGAAGCTGGCCACCGCGGGGTAGAAGGCCTGGTTTTCCTGGGCTTGCCGGGCGGCCAGCTCGTAACCGCCCAGGGCGGCTTCCTCGGCCAGGTAGGCTTGCATCACCTGCGTCACCGGCGTCGGCGGCAGGGCCGAACCCGCATTGTTGAAATGAATAAACGAGGCACAGGCGGGCGTATCCTGCCGCAACTGGGCAATTTCTGGAGGGGTAAAAATCATGGCTTGGGTGGTTTGGGTAAACAATAGGGGCAACTTAACCAAAGTCGGTCAGGGCGGCCACCAGCTCCTCCGGGGTGTCCTTCAGGCAGAGGGCCGCCTGGTCGGTGGCCCGCAGGAATCCTTTGGCCACCATGTTGTCCAGCAGGATCGTCAGGCCCAGGTAATAATTATCGGTATTCAGGACACCGCAGAATTTGTGCAGGTAGCCGATTTTCACCTGGGTGTACACCTCGAGCAGCTCGTCGAGGGTACCGGCACCGCCGGGCAGCGCGATGAAGGCGTCGGACAGGGCCATCATTTCGGCTTTCCGCTCGAACATATCTTCCACCACCACCAACTCGCTGAGGCCGTGGTGAACGGCTTCGTCGGCGATCAGCTTGCGGGGTCGAATGCCGATGACCCGCCGCCCCCGGGCCAGGAACTGGTCGGCAATGACCCCCATCAGGCCGCTTTCGCCGCCGCCGTAGACGAGGTCGTAATCGCGGTCGATCAGCAAGGTACAGAGTGCCATCGCCTGCTCGATGATGGCCGGGGAATTGCCGGGGTGGGCCCCACAGAAGATGCAGATTTTTTTGGACATGGATGAGGGGGGTGTTGGTTTGCGTTCCGGTTTTTCTGATTGAATTTGTGCTGCTGGCGGAGCCAAGTAGGTAGGTAGCGGCTCACAGCGTAAGTATAAGACAAATTTGAGTTTTCTCCGCTGGAAAGGGTCTTCTTCTAAAAAGAAAAGCCAGGTAAAAAAGACAAAAACCACTAAAATTTACCCCGACCCTTAAGGGAGTTTTAGCGATTTCTGCCTTTTCTCCCTTTAGGGTTGGGGCAAAAAGGCGGAAATTGCTAAAACGGCTTTTAGGAGAAAGCCCTGGTAAATCTGGAAGGCGCTGCCTGAGGTCGCCATAAATGACGACGAACCCGCGCGCCACCGGGTTGACCGTCATTTATGGCGGTCTAAAATAAAAAACCCAAATCGGGATGGGTAGGCGGCCGAAGCCGCCGTCCCCCCCACACCACCCGGCATAC
>PZPC01000029.1 GCA_003045895.1 Bacteroidota bacterium | reverse complement strand
TATGCCGGGTGGTGTGGGGGGGACGGCGGCTTCGGCCGCCTACCCATCCCGATTATCGTAGGCTGGAGCCTACGACAATATAATATGACGGGTTGCTTGAAATAAATTTCAAGCGACGGGATAGGCTTGAAATAAATTTCAAGCGACGGGGGGGCATAAAAAAAAGAGGCTGCCTCTTCCGTTTGAGACATCCTCTTTTTCAGGTGACTTATTTTGCCGGGGGTAGTACTTACTCTCGTACCAACTGGAAGTCGGTGCGTCGGTTTTTGGCTTTACCGTCGGCCGTATTGTTACTCGCTACCGGTTTATCGGGACCGTTACCGACCACAATGAGACGGTTGGGCGACATGTTGTGTTCCTTGATCAGATAATCGGCTACCGCGCGGGCTCGCCGCTCCGACAAGGCGATGTTGGCCGCTCGGGAACCAACGTTGTCGGTATTGCCTTCGATGCGAATACGGGCATTGGCAAAGGCCTTGGCAATTTCCACAAATTCCTTGTCGATGATATACTTGGAATTCTCGTCAAGTGCATCTTCGCCGGTTCGGAAGGAGATACTCACGGGTTTAGAGGCGATGGCTTCCAGGTTTTTCGCGGCGTTGTCTTCTACTTTGGTGAAGCTTTTGCTGGCTTCAGCGGCATTTTCGGGGCCGGTGAGGGTTGTTTTTTGCACCAGTGTAGGCATGCTGATCTGCCGCCAGCTGGGCACATTGCCATCGACGACGCCCAGTTTTTGGTATTCATTGGTCATGCGGCGGTAAAGGGCGCTACCATCAACGCCGGTAAAGGCGGTATTGAGGCCAAAGAAGTTGAGGTTGTCGCCGTGGGTTACCAGCCGAACATTGTCGATGGAAGCAATGGCGTCCACTTCAGGGATGCCGAGGCCTTCGGACAAGATTTTGCCCGCCTTGGCTTTGGCAGTGGCCGAAGTATTGATCTCGGCGGCACCTTTCATCCAGCCTTCGTATAGTTTCTGCAGTTTGTCGCGGTTAGCGTTCACATATTCGCGCTTGGCGAAGAAGAAATCGGCGATGATATTGGAAGCCGAGCGGGTGCTTTCCAAAACCCGCGAACCGGGCACCGCCCGCACGGAAATTTCATCGTCGGGGCTCCAGACCACGGCAGCATCTACTTGCTGGCTCTTAAAGGCGGCAGCGGCATCGACGGCTGAAGCTTGTGCGACAATGGTTACATCGTTGATGCTCAAACCACCGGCATCCAGCAACCAGATGAGAAAAGAGTGCGAAGGCGTGAGTTCGGCCACGGCAATTTTCTTGCCCTTCAGGTCGGCGACAGAACTGATGCCCCGGCGAACAACAATGGCGTCGCCACCCCGCGACCAGTCGGCCTGGAAAAGGGCAACGGGATCAAAGGCACTCAGGCCGGAGACGATGGTCGGAAAAGCGTCCATCGTGTACCAGTGGAGGTCGAGATCACCGGCTTTCCAGGCATTGAGGGAGGCGTCGACGTCGTCGTTGAGGACAAATTCCACATTGATGCCGTATTCTTTGGTGAAGCGGGAGGCTGTACTGGCCGCGAAGCCTTCGTTGAAGTATTGACCACCGGCATAGCCACCCCAGGTGACGACACCGATGCGGATGACATCGTCATTGGCTGCGCGTGACGAAGTACTGCTGGTGTTGCCCTGGGAGGTGCCATTGGCAACAGCCGAACCGTCGATCAGGCCGGAATTCATGGCGTAACGGATGCCAAAAAAAGCAGCAGCTACAACCAAAAATACGATCACAAGTTTGGAGAACGTGGTTAACCTAGCCATTGATTTATAGGGTATTAGTTAAAAAATCAGGATCAAAACGATAGACAACTGCTTACTCAAAGAAATTGTCGTATTGGTTGCGATGATTGCTCTCGCGAATTTTTTCTTTTACTGGCGCATTCAAGTCCAGAATATTACTGTCGTCTTCGGCTTCCAGCAAGAGCGATAATTTTTCGTCTCCAAGCAGGAAGGACGTACTTTCCTTTTCCCATTTTTCCAGCATGGTGAGGCCTTCTTCTTCGAAAATACCTTCCTGTAGATCGATTGAATTCATAAAGTTGGCCGAAACCTCCATGAAGCGTTCCATTTCGCCTACTTTGTTGCCCACATCTTCGGTGACCGCTTCCATAGCCATATCAAACATGGCGCGCTTGTCGGGGTCACCAGAAATAACGCTCATAGCAGAGTTCATGGCAGAATGGGAAGCGTGGATCGCCTTGCGTTCCTGCTCTTTGACCATTACCTGGTCCTTAATATCTTCCGAAAGGATCTGGCTGTTCTCATACATTTTGGTAAGTACCCGGTAGAGCACTTCCATGCGCTTATAAAGGTCGTCGAGCTTCACATTAGACTCTTTGAGGCGACCTGCCCGCCGCGACTTGAGGATCATCACGTTGGTCTTCTGCGTCTCCTTGGCTTTGCTCGCCATTTGCAGGTTAGACGCAATTTCTTTTCGGTTATTGACGATGATCTCTTTGAGCTTGTGCATTTGGGCCCGCAGTTGGCTGATCTGCTTGTTCATCTTGCGCAAGTTGTCCTGAAGGTCTTCCACGTAGGATTTCAGGATGCCAATCGGGTCTACTTTGACAAAAAGACCGGTAATCCAGCGCATCACGCTTTTGTAGGAAAAACTGACGAGTGCCCGCATTTTAGGGTCGAGCACCATATAAACAATTACACCCAGTACCGCCAGGGTGCCAGCCAGGTAGAGGGTATTGGCAAAAATAGCAGCCCATGGCAGAGCCGTCACGAGAAAGCCCACTCCGGCTACCAGGGCGGCCAGAAAAATGAGACCTGTAATCCCTTCCGGGCGCTGCCAAAATGATTTTTGTTTGATTTGTGTCTTATCCATCTAAGGTAAAAAGGTTGTTATTTAAGATATTGTTTCATCTTTTCGACATCTGCCTGGATTTGGCCGACCAAATTCTGGTAGGAGGCGAAGAAGTCGACTTTGGTATTTTCAATCGTGGCTACCGCATCACTGATTTCACCATCTAATTTACTTAATTTCTCCTGATGCTGTGCAATTTCGGCCTGTAACTGCTGAATTTGTGCTTCTTTGTCTTTGATGGCCTGTTGCATTTGCAACTGTTCCTCGCGCTTGCTGCCGATGCGGCTTTGTTGCTGGTTGGCCAGCGCGCTACCAAATTTTGCTTCTTCTTGCTGGAGCACCTTCAGGTAATGCTGGGCCGTTTGGACCAGGAGTTCGGGGGTAGCGCCCATGGTTTGCGCCATCGCAAAAGCAGATTGGTAAGCCGTGGCTTCGGCCATGTTCATCTTTTGCAGGGACTGCAGCGATTTTTTATATTCCAGGTAATCAAAACCATCCAGATTGGCTTTTTCCATTGCACCCAGTAGGATGTCGGTAAATTTAGGCGTGACTTTGCCGGTAGTGGTGGTTTTAGTGTGGGCAGGCCCGGAAGTAACTGGTGGCGCCGGCGTTGTTTTTCCTGCCGGAGCAGCAGTTTTTCCTTTGGCAGGTTCTTCTTCTTCGATGACGAAGAGTGATTTGAGGTTTTTTAGTATAGCCATTGTACTGCGGTAATGGATTTTTCACAAAGTAAGTAAAAGTATCCCAGAAAATCCTAAAGCTGCTCTATCTTCGCACAAACGCGGGCAATAGAGGGCTTTTTTTGATAGAAAAACAAACCGCTGGGCCCGTTTTAAATCTTTACCATGACTTTTGACGTTACTATTCCTGTATTGAATGAGGAGTTGACCCTGGCCGACAACGTGGGTATACTGCACCATTTTTTGCAGGCTCATTTCTCCCAGGCTGGTCAATGGCAAATTGTTATTGCCGACAATGGTTCTACTGACCGTACGCGTGCAATTGCCCAGGAGTTGAGTGAAACGTATCAGGAAGTACGGTGGGTCAGTGTTCCCCGCAAAGGGGTAGGCCTGGCGTTGAAAACTTCCTGGCTGCAGTCGCAGGCCGATATCGTAGGGTACATGGATTTGGACCTGGCCACGGATTTGCCCCATTTTTTAGCGGCCTATGCAGCGTTGGCGGAGCAGGGGTATGACGTGGTCTATGGCAGCCGCCTGCACCCTCAGTCGGAAGTCATTAACCGACCGCTGAAAAGAGAGATCGCTTCCCGGGTCTTCAATTATTTACTGAAGCTATACCTCGGGGTAGGATTTTCCGATGGCATGTGCGGGTTTAAATTCCTTCGCCGCGATCGACTTCCCGCACTGATGGCCGGGGGCGCTCAAAACGATGGGTGGTTTTTCAGCACCGAACTCCTGACGGTGGCCGAATGGCAGCACTTGAAACTTTTTGAACTCCCCGTTAAATGGACGGATGACGTGAGTAGCAGCCGCGTGGAGATTATCCCGCTGGCCAAGCGCTACCTGAACGACATGGTAGCCCTCAAAAAATGGCAACCTTAGTAAGATTACTAATCCTTAACCAGAAATATAAAACCTGATGGCTAACGCATTTTTTAAAGTACCAATACCCGTTAACGAACCCATTCTGACGTACCAGCCCGGTTCACCGGAAAGAGCGGATGTTCACGAGGCCATTGCGGCCTATAAAGCACATCCGCTGGAACTGCCGATGTACATTAACGGCGAATGGGTGACCACCAAAGATCGCGTTGCTGTTCATCCACCACACGAACACCAACATACGCTGGCTCACTTCCACCGCGGGGATGCGCAGCACGTAAAAGCCGCTATTAAGGCTGCAGTTGCGGCTCAGCCCGCTTGGGAAAACATGCCCTGGCAGGATCGCGCTGCCGTTTTCCTGAAAGCAGCCGACCTCATTAGCGGTCCTTACCGGAGCCGCATGAATGCAGCTACGATGCTGGGGCAGAGTAAAAGCATTTACCAGGCTGAGATCGACTGCGTGGCTGAATTGGTAGACTTTCTGCGCTTCAATGTGCAGTACATGACGCAAATTTATCAGGAGCAACCCACGAGCTCAACTACCGTTTGGAACCGCCTGGAATACCGGGCCCTGGAGGGGTTTGTTTTTGCGATTACGCCGTTCAACTTCACGGCTATTGCGGGTAACCTACCTGCAGCACCAGCTATGATGGGCAACGTCGTGGTTTGGAAACCGGCCGAAACCCAGGTCTTCGCTGCCAAATTGGTGATGGAAATCTTTCACGAAGCGGGCCTTCCTGCCGGGGTGATCAACCTCATCTATGTGGATGGACCAATGGCGGGTGACATCGTGTTTTCGCACCGGGATTTTGCCGGACTTCACTTCACCGGTAGCACCAACGTATTCCAACACCTCTGGACGACCATTGGTAAGAACATTACCAATTACCGTTCCTATCCCCGCATCGTCGGAGAGACCGGCGGGAAGGATTTTGTGGTGGCGCACGCTTCGTCGAACCCCGTAGAAGTAGCCGTAGGACTGGCGCGTGGCGCCTTCGAATACCAGGGCCAAAAATGCTCTGCCGCTTCCCGTGCTTACCTTCCGGCCAGCTTGTGGCCCGCAATCAAGGAACGGTTGTTGGCGGATCTGGCGACCTTCAAGATGGGAACGGTCGAAGATATGTCGAATTTCATCAATGCGGTCATCGACGAGCGGTCCTTTGACAAGATCAGTGCTTACCTGGCCCAGGCCAGGCAGGATAGCCAAGCCGAAATCATCGCTGGTGGGAATAGCGACAAGTCGCAGGGTTATTTTGTTGAGCCAACGGTCATTGTTACCACCGACCCCCATTACCGCACGTTGGAAGAGGAAATTTTTGGTCCGGTATTAACGATCTACGTTTATCCCGACGCCGAATTTGAGGCGACCCTGGAAATAGTAGACCAAACATCGCCGTACGCCCTGACGGGCTCCATCTTTGCGCGTGAGCGCTGGGCCATCAACCTGGCGATGGATAAATTGCGCCACGCCGCAGGGAATTTTTACATCAATGATAAACCCACGGGCGCAGTGGTGGGGCAACAACCATTTGGTGGGGCACGTGGCTCGGGTACCAACGACAAGGCGGGATCCGTACTCAACCTCTACCGTTGGGTCAGCGCCCGGACCATCAAGGAGAGCTTTGTGCCAGCCCAGAATTACCGTTACCCATTTTTGGGTGAGGCGTAAACCATTCGAATAAACGATAAACCAATAAGAAAGCCATCCCGATCATTTCGGGATGGCTTTCTGTTGTTAAGTTAAAATGATTGGCAACCTTAGTGGGTCACCGCATATTGCGCATCAATTATTCCCCAGCCAAAATTACCATCGCGGCCAGGATAAATAGAAGCCGCATTTTTTAGTCTATTTAGTATCTGCGTACGGCTCTGACCTGGATTGGTAGCCCAAACCAAGGCTGCAATACCTGCTGTAGTAGCCGTAGCGGCGCTAGAACCGCCCACATAAGCAGGAACATCACCACTCATGGCCAAAGTAAGCGAAGTACGGCTGTCGTCATTGCGGCGCTGCATAGGCACAATAAAATCTACCTCGCTACCATCATGGCAGGTATTACAACGCACCAAAGGGAAGCCTTCTTTAACACCAGTTACTGCTACCGTTTGAGACATGTTAGCAGGGAAAATAACACCCCACCAACTGGTCCAACTCAGCGATGTTCCCGCTGCGGCAAAGATGAGTTTGCCTTTGTTGTAGGCGTAGAAAATACCATCGGCTACCGTGCTGCTGTAAAATACATCGCCAATAGACATGCTGATGATTTTTACATCACTACGGTTGCCAGCAGCTACCAGCGCGTCTTTTACACCGTTTTTTTCGTTTGAGCTGTTGACAATCACATCACCAGTAGCGCGATAGGCAATCAAATCGGCTTTATAGGCTACCCCCACCGAAGAACCACCCGAAGCACGTGGCGCTGAAATAAGCCCTGCCATTTGTGTGCCATGTCCGCAATCATCGTCCGGGCCATCAGGTGAGGCCCACCACCACCAGGAACTTACGTAAGTGCCATAACGGGAAATATAGCGACCTGTTGATTGTCCTGAGGCAAACTGGCTGCCTAATTTGGGCTGATTAGGAGAGGTGCCTGTATCAATCAGGCACACCCCAATATTGTTCCCCTGGCTGGTGCTCCACGCAGTAGGAATATTGAGTAAATGGAAATTCCAAGGAATCTTGACAGCCGGGGAAGTCGTCGTGTAATCAGCAGATGGGATATTATAATTTGGCGTAACGTCACAACCTGAATCACTGCGATCAGCTACTTCTTCCATGGTGTAGTTCATGGGCTCTACATAGCGTACATCGGTACGGTTGCGCAAAGCTTCCACAATGGCAGGATGCTTGATTAAGATATTAAAATTAGGCAGCACTTCTTCTACGGGGTGGCCCATCAGTAGCTTTTCCTCCGTGATGTTGTCGTTGGGGAAATACTTTTGAGTCTCATGCAAAACGAAGTCGATCAAGTCCTGGCGTACATTGCGCCAGGCTGGCGTGGTAATGTCTATCTCATGCATCTTGTCTTCGATATTGCTAAAACCAGCAGGTTGGTAGCCAATGGCTGCAATATCATTGCCCCATGAAATAGCGCTCCAAACGAGATCTACAGAAGCGGTTTCCCATTTGAAGACTTGTTTTTGTTGCAATTGCTGTAAGACAAATTCATTGATGGCCGCTTTGCTCATGCGCTCGGGCGTAGCAAGCGTAATGTCGCCTTCAGACGAAATTTGCGTTCTGCTACAACTTGCGACAAGCAGTAGTGCTAATACAGGTAGGATTAGGTAATTTCGAAACATAGTTAGATAGTTGTCGTGATTTTGTTTTCTAAATATGGCTTATCGAAGTGAAAGTACTATTTTATTTGGAATTTAGCAGTATATTCTTTACTCGCTTTCTGGTGATTCAAAGTTGAGAAGAGGATCGTCATAAAAAACAGGTCATTGGCTTTTCTCCTTACCGTTCTCCAAAGATTTTGCTGCCAATTCTCACCATGGTACTCCCATGTTGAAGCGCCAGCAGGTAATCGCCAGACATGCCCATGGAAATTTCTTTGAAGGCGGGATAATCGGTAAAATAATCACTTTTCAAGCGGTCGAAATACTGCTTCAGCGTCCGGAATTCTTCGGCTACCTGTGCTTCGTCATCGGTGAATGTCGCCATCCCCATTACCCCTACGATCTGGATATGGTTCAGCTGCTGCCAGGCACCGTCGGCGAGCATGCGGAAGATGGCGTCGGGGCTGTAGCCAAATTTGGTATCTTCTTCCGCTATCTTGAATTGCAGGAGCACCTGGATCGTCCGGTTTTCGGCGGCAGCACGCTTGTCAATTTCGGCGAGCAACTTCCAACTGTCTACCGAATGGATCAGGTGGACAAAGGGAGCGATGTATTTGACCTTGTTGGTTTGCAAGTGGCCAATGAAGTGCCAGCGGATATCAGCGGGCAACGCTTCCGCTTTTTCTGCCAATTCCTGCACGCGGTTTTCGCCAAAATCCCGGACCCCCAGGTCGTAGGCCGCTCGGAGGGTGCTGGCGGGGTAAGTTTTCGAAACAGCAACCAGCTGCGCGTGGTAAGGTGACAATTCAGTGTGGATCGTGTCCAGTATTGTTTTCAATGGCATCTGGTTCAACTTTTAGAGTTCTTTAACGCTTGCGCTAAAAATAAGGGATGAAAGTGCTTCGTTTACCTAACAATCGAAAACTTGCAGAACCATGGCTTATTATTCTTCCGATCGCATCGAACGCCGCAACCGCCGCAAAGCAATTGTCATTACAACGGTACTTTACCTGAGCTTGTTTAGTCTCTTCCTGATAAAAGATGAGGTAGCCTGGCGCGAATACCTGCCCGTAGGCGTACAGGCGCTATTTGGGGAAGCACCCAACGGATCGCCTGCGGTAGCGAATGTGGAGGAAGCGCGGCCCTAGGTTGTCCTAAAATTAGTCATTACAACCAACAAGAAAAGCCATTCCACACGTACTGCGGAATGGCTTTTCAATGGCCTTGCGGCGTGCTGGTTATTTTAACCGCGGAATATGTCCGTTCCGGCAAAATGAAAAGCTGCTTCAATCTGGGCATTTTCGTCAGAATCGGAACCGTGAACGGCATTCTCTCCAATACTCTTGGCGAATAGTGCACGGATGGTGCCAGGCGCAGCATCGGCAGGATTGGTTGCACCGATCAACTTGCGGAAGTCTTCAACGGCATTGTCTTTTTCCAATACTGCGGCTACGATGCAACCACTGGACATGAACTCCACCAACTCACCGTAAAACGGGCGTGCAGCGTGTACGGCATAAAATTCGCCGGCTTTTTCGGTAGATAATTTGGAGAGCTTCATCGCTACGATGCGGAAACCCGCTTCGTTGATTTTGGCTAAAATGCCGCCAATGTGACCCGCTTTAACGGCGTCAGGTTTGATCATCGTAAAGGTGATATTGCCTGTCATGGTATTATATATTTGGTAGTTATTTCAAAAAACGCTGCAAAAGTAAACAAATGCCCCTGAGCAACAAAGCCCGCCCCAAACATTTTGGCAGAATCGATTATTTTTGTCAACTTCGCACCTTTAATTACTTTTTGGACAATTGTCTTTGTACGACTTCAGTTGACGTTTTATGGAAAACCTTGCCACACTCAAGCGGATATTGAGCATTCCTCAGGATGTCGCGATTATTAGTCACCGCAATCCTGATGGCGATGCCATTGGTTCCTCTCTTGGGTTGAGTTTGTTTTTGCAAAGAGATGGGCATAACGTGAAGGTTGTCGTTCCCTCGGAATATCCCGACTTCCTGGCCTGGATGCCACAAGCGGATGATATTCATATTTACGACAATGAACCGGAAGCAGCTACCTGGGCGATTGAAAAAGCAACGCTGATTTTTTGCCTGGATTTCAATTCCCTGGAGCGTGTCGACAAAGTTGGTGAACTCGTCGCGGCGTCGCGGGCACCCGTGGTCATGATCGACCACCACCTCTTTCCTGAATCTTTTGCCGAATACGTGCTGAGCGACACGACCGCCAGTTCTACTTGTGAGCTAATCTACGATTTTATTTACCTGCTGGGCCAGGGCCAACTTTTAGATCCTCAAATAGGGGACTGCCTCTTTACAGGCATTCTCACGGATACGGGATCATTTAAATACAGCAATTCTCCCAAGCTTTTTCGCACCGTTGCCAACCTGCTGGAGCGGGGCGTAGACGATCTGCGCATCCAGAACCTGGTTTTTAATACCATGGAAGAAAAGCAATTGCGTATCCTGGGGCACTGTCTTTACAACCGCATGGAAATTTTGCCGGAATTCAGTACCGGAATTATTACCCTCACCAAAGACGATTACGCGACCCTGGACATTAAGCGGGGGGATACCGAAGGGGTGGTCAACTTCCTGCTCATGATGCGGGGCGTAAAACTGGCCGCTTTCATTCATGAGCAACCGACCATCGTGAAGTTGAGTTTGCGCTCTAAAGGTGACATTGATGTGCAGGAGATGGCCCGTCAACATTTTCGGGGTGGTGGGCACAAAAACGCAGCTGGTGGCGCCAGTTTTCACAACCTGAGCGCGACGGTACGCCGTTTCAAAGAAATTTTACCCCAATATCAAGAACAATTACAAGGCTGAAATATTTTTTTTATGACCGCAGAACACTTAAAAGACCTGCACAGTCGCCTCGAACAGTTGAGGCACTATCTTTGACGTCGCCGACCGACAACATAAGATCGCAGAATTAGAACAGCAATCCATTAATCCCGACTTCTGGAACGATCCCAAACGGGCCGAAAGCTTGCTGAAAGAATTGAAAAGCCACAAAAATTGGGTAGGCCAATACGAGCGCGTAGCCACTATCGTGGATGATCTCGAAGTGTTGTTTGAATTCTTCAAAGCAGGCGAAGGAACCGAAGCTGAGGTAGAAGCCAAATACAAATTTGCCCTGGAGCAACTCGATGAGGTCGAATTCCATTCCACCCTCAACCGACCCGAGGACGAACTGCACGCCATTTTAGAAATCAATGCGGGTGCTGGCGGTACGGAAGCCTGCGACTGGGCCGAGATGCTCAATCGCATGTACCTGATGTGGGCCGAGAAAAGTGGTTTTAAAATCGCTGAACTGGACCGCCAGGATGGTGATGTGGCGGGCATTAAATCGGTCGCACTGGAGATCAAAGGAGATTTCGCCTACGGCTTGCTCAAAGGTGAAAACGGTGTCCACCGCCTGGTACGCATTAGCCCTTACAACTCCCAGGGCAAGCGGATGACTTCATTTGCCTCGGTCTCGGTACACCCTATGGTGGATGATACCATTGAGATTGAGGTTAATCCTGCTGATATCGAATGGGATACTTTTCGCGCGAGTGGTGCGGGTGGACAGCACGTCAACAAGACGGAATCAGCCGTTCGGCTCCGGCACTTACCCAGTGGGGTAGTGGTGTCGTGCCAGGAAGAACGTTCCCAGCATTTGAACCGCGAGAAAGCCTTGAAGATGCTGAAGTCGCGCCTCTACGAGATCGAACTCGAAAGACAACGCTCGGAGAAAGACAAGCTGGAAGCCCAGAAGATGAAAAATGAATGGGGATCCCAGATCCGTTCCTACGTCCTTGACGACCGCCGGGTAAAAGACCATCGCACCAACTACCAGACCTCCCAAACGGATGCCGTGCTCAATGGCGATTTGAATGATTTCCTGAAAGCCTGGTTGATGTTTGATGGCAAGGCTTAAAAGGGGTAGCAAGGATTGCCGCCTACAAAGAAGGGTCATTAGACAACGGAAAACGTTGCTAATGAACCCTTTAAATGTAAACGTTCTAAAACCCTAAAATCTCCGTTCTTTATTTGTTGATCAACAACTTGTGGGTGCTGAATCCTTTGGCACTGCTGACCTGGAGTTGGTATATCCCGGGAGCCAACTAGCTCATATTCAGGTTGTTCGTGCCCGTGTTCAACGTCGTTTTCTGAATTACCTGGCCCGTTGCCGCAATAACTTGCAGGTTGACCTGTCCTTTAATCGTTTCAATTACATCGATGGTAAACTGCCCGCGAGTCGGGTTGGGATAAACCGAGCTGTTGACGACTTGTGTAATTTTCCGGATACCCACTACGCCTTCTCTGACTCGTAGGCGCCAATGTCGCGGCGGCCAACAATGCTGCTGTCGCGTTATCATTGTAGGGAGGGTTGGAATCCTATTTTGGTACAGATCAAGGCGATTGTTGAAGGATAAGCTATTTTCTGATCTGCCCTGAAATAACAATGCCCCAAAAGCACAGCGACTTTTGGGGCATTTCTTTGTTTAGTTTAGCAGCAGGTGAATGGCTTAGAGGTGAATGACCTCGCCGTAGGCTGCTGCCGCCGCTTCCATGATGGCTTCGCTCATGGTAGGGTGGGGGTGGATGGATTTGATGATCTCGTGTCCGGTCGTTTCCAGTTTGCGGGCTACGACTACTTCAGCGATCAGTTCGGTGACGTTGTAACCGATCATGTGTGCGCCCAGCCATTCGCCGTATTTGGCATCAAAAATAACTTTGATAAAACCATCACTGGCCCCGGCAGCTTTGGCTTTTCCAGAGGCGGTGAAGGGGAACTTGCCTACTTTTAGTTCGTAACCGGCAGCTTTGGCTTCGGCTTCCGTATAACCGACGGAGGCAATTTCAGGAACGCAATAGGTACAGCCAGGAATGTTGTTGTAATCGATGGGCTCGGGATGATGGCCAGCGATTTTTTCAACACAAGTGATCGCTTCGGCGCTGGCCACGTGGGCAAGTGCTGGCCCGGGAACTACGTCGCCAATAGCGTAGATGCCTGGTACATTGGTCTGGTAATAAGCGTCGACCTGGATAATTCCCCGGTCGGTCGTGATGCCCAGTCCTTCGAGACCGATGTTTTCGGTATTCGGCGTAACACCTGCTGCCGACAGGACCAAATCACATTCAATCACTTCCTCGGCGCCCGTTTTCCGGTTTTTGGTGGTTACTTTGCAACCTGCACCAGCCGTATCTACTTTTTCTACGGAAGTGTTGGCGAGCACCTTGATGCCTTTTTTCTTGTAAATCTTGGTCAGTTCCTTGGATATGTCGGCATCTTCGCGTGGGACCAGGCCTGGTTCCATGAACTCTACGACCGTCACTTCGGTGCCAATGCTGTTGTAGAAATAGGCGAACTCTACGCCAATGGCACCTGCACCTACAACGACCATCTTCTTGGGCTGCTTGTCCAGGCTCATGGCTTTGCGGTATTCGATGATTTTTTTACCATCGATAGGAATATTGGGCAGTTGCTTGGCCCGCCCCCCCGTCGCAATAATAATATGGGGCGCTTCGTAAGTCGTCTTTTTTCCTTCCTTATCGGTTACCTCTACCTTCTTGCCTCTAACCAGGCGGCCTTCGCCATCGATGGTGGTAATTTTGTTTTTGCGGAAAAGAAAATTAATCCCCTTGCTCATGCCATCGGCTACCGAACGGCTGCGGGAGATCATGCTGCCAAAATCAGCTTTGGCATCCTTGACCGTGATCCCATAATCTGCAGCGTGCTGAATGTATTCAAAGACCTGCGCACTCTTGAGCAGTGCCTTGGTGGGAATACATCCCCAGTTCAAACAAATTCCACCCAGGCTTTCGCGTTCTACTACTCCTACTTTCATACCCAGTTGGGCAGCTCGAATAGCAGCAACGTAGCCCCCGGGGCCGGAGCCAATAACAATGAGGTCAAAATTCATATTACAATTTTTATTACTGGTTTTTAAACAAACCAACCCAGTGGTAAGTTGGAAAGGGTCAATTTATGCCGGCGCAAAGATAAGGAAGAGGTATTAAAAAAAGAACCCCACCAGTTGGCGGGGTTCGAACAAACTTACTGATACCAAATAAAATATCTTTGCCAGGTGGCGCAAACAATGCCTCAACATCAAAGTAAACGATTTGACGTGCACCTTACACTCCTGTATTATCTCTTTAGGAAAATCTTCAATGGCTGGGGATCTTCCATATTGCCTGATTGAAGACTTACTTAGCAGATGTAAAAGTAGCATATTTGCGGGTACTGGACAAATATAAGCCGGAAAAAATCCTTCGCCGGGTTATTAAAATAAGTATCATTTTTTTGTTTAATCTATTGTTAATCATTGATTTATATATTCAATAATAAAACCTTAAACAACCTGTTAGACCGCCGAAACCCTATGAAAACCAAGGCCTGACGAGAATTTGTCAGCGTCAGAAAAAAAAAGACAAACAAGAAGTTGTAAGCAAGGTATTAATGGTTTTTCGGCATGAAAATGCAGCTAAAAGGAGGTCTGGTAAACAAAAGCGGGCATATCACGTTTCTATATTTCAGTTTATAAAATTATCAAACTTAGTTTTCCCAGACCATCATTCAATCTTTCGCTGTTTCTGACAAGGAGCGAACGGTTTCACGTGCGTCTGCCTTCGTCAGGAGGGAGGACTAATTTCTATTACCTCAAAATAAGCAAAAAATGCGCAAGGACGAATTTCCTGCCGTTAAGAGCATGAGTAAGAACGGTCACACCCCTGGTAAGAATGGTTTGATCGGTAAAGACAGCGTTCTCAACCAAAAAATGGCAGACATTGCCACCCCGCTTAAACCTGATGCTTTTGCCCGCAGCGATGAAGACAAGATGGCCATCATTGAGGAGCATTTTCGTGAAATAATGGACACGTTGGGGCTGGATCTTACCGATGATTCGCTGCAGGATACGCCGCGCAGGGTCGCAAAAATGTTTGTCAAAGAGATTTTTTCGGGCCTCAATCCGGTGACTAAACCGTCGATGTCGCTCTTCGAAAACAAGTACCGCTACAACCAGATGCTGGTGGAGCGGAATATCAAAGTCCACTCTTTTTGCGAGCACCATTTTTTGCCTATTTACGGCAAGGCTCACGTAGCATACATTGCCAATGGCAAGGTAATTGGTTTGTCCAAACTGAACCGAATAGTGGAGTACTACAGCCGGCGGCCACAGGTGCAAGAGCGCCTGACGATCCAAATTGCTGAAGAAATGCGTACCGTTTTAGGGACGGAAGATGTAGCGGTATACATCGAAGCTCACCACATGTGCGTGCAGGCACGGGGCATCCAACACGAAGATTCCATAACTTCTACTTCGGACTTTAGCGGTAAATTTTTGAATGAAAGTGTACGCGCTGAGTTTATGCAAACGATCAGGCACCGGGATTAGGGCTGCGAGCTTGCGTTTCAGTGACCAATAATCGTACTCATTTGCTGATAAAGCTCCCCGGCAGTTTCCTGTTCGTGATGATGAATAAAGTACTGAACGGCGGCCTTTTCGTAAAAGGGTCGCCGTTCAGCTATTTTATCGTGTACGTAGCAGGCGAGTTCGGGTTGGTCCAGTTTTTTTAGCAAAGGGCGTTTAAATTTTCCTTTCCACAGCCGTTCAGTCAGTACGGCTGGATCGGCATCTAAAAAAATGCAAATACCGTTTTTATTCATCCAGTCCATGTTGTTGAAAAAACAAGGCGTGCCACCACCAGTAGCCAGCACGCCCGCCGGGGCATAGCTGCTGTCGTGTAGCGCCCGGCGTTCGAGTAGCCGGAAATAGGCTTCGCCGTGTTGCTCAAAAATAGTGCTGATCGTTGCGCCGGCGGCCATTTCTATGGCATGATCCAAATCGGAAAAAGGGCAACCTAAGTGCAGCGCTAATTTTTTGCCAACGTGGGATTTGCCCGAGCCCATAAATCCGACTAAAAAGATTGTTTTTTTCATTGTCTGACGGGGATAGAAGAAAAAAAATAGCGCCCAGTGAGATAGCTGCCCTTCAGCTACTTCCGCTCGCCAAAGCTTGTAATGCAACAATTTTAACGGAAAGCAAGTTAAAAATTCTATTTTTGTGCAGCTAAGTAACCCTAAAATAAAATGATCAAACAAGCTTTTGTACACTTACTCGGGATTATGCTGTTGGTTGGTTCGTTGTTCACAACGGGCTGCACCGGGCAGGATGCCAACGAGAAAAAAGTGGAAGGTATAAGTACAGTGGAAGGTGAAAACAATGCGGATATCATCCGCAATCCAGTAACGGCTTCCGAACAAGTCGTGGATACCAGCGAGTTGGCCCGGCTGGTTTTTGCCGAGGAAGTTTTTGATTTTGGAGAAGTTGATGCCGGGGCGGTTGTTAACCATACCTTTACTTTCACGAATGCCGGTAAAGTACCACTGGTGATCAGTGATGTTCGTTCAACTTGCGGATGCACGGTGGCAGAGTGGCCCAAAATGCCGATCTCGCCGGGGCAACAGGGAGCGATTCCCGTTCGCTTCGATACCAAAAACAAAGCGGGTGTTCAGGGTAAACCGATCACCATCACCGCCAATACCTATCCTGCCAAAATCGTCATCTACCTCAACGGTAAAGTTTACGGTGAGGCAAAGTCGGGTCAATAAATTTAATTCAGCTCTTAAAAAACGTTAGTATGAATTTTTCCGTCTTTTTACTACAAGCTCCAGGTGGAGCAGGTATTACCCAATTGCTTCTTTTTGCTGCGATGGGCATTGTCTTTTGGTTATTCCTGGTTCGGCCACAGGCTAAACGCCAGCGGGAACAAGCTGATTTTCTGAAAAACCTGTCCAAGGGAGATGATGTGGTTACCGCCAGCGGCATTATTGGGAAGGTCAATAAAATTGAAGACAACACCATTACGCTGGAAGTGGGGAAATTATTTATCCCGATTACCCGAAACGCTATTTCTAAGGAAATGACTGATGCTTATTTCGCTACCGAAAATAAAGCTTAGAAATCTACTGGCTGACAAATCGCCGGAAGATCGTACTACGCTGGCAATTTGTCTGGGCATTGCCTTTGTTTTTTGGTTGCTGGTAAAGCTATCGAAGGAATACACCGTTATGCGCGAGGTGGCTATCCTTTATGACTTGCCACTGGGCAAAACTTTTGCCCAGGCTCCGCCCGCCGTCGTAGGGGTTAGTTTAACTTCACAGGGTTGGAATTTTTTGTTGACATCCCTACTGGGCCGCCGTTATGAGTTGAGTTATGAGGTGCCAGACCGGGCCAATTTTGTGCTCAGCACTTTTCAATTGCGCACAGATATCGATGCGCTGCTCAACGACAAAGAGATCGCTATTTCCAACATTCTTTTTGATGGCATTAATATCGAGTTGGAACAACAGGCGGAGCGCTTGCTACCCGTGGTGGTCAACCGCCGGTTGAGCTTCACTCCGGAATACAGCCTGGTCGATTCTCTCCGCGTCTTGCCGGATTCGGTGCGGGTAGTGGGCCCTGTCAGCCAGTTGCAAAACCTCCTTTCCTGGCCCACAGACAGCCTTGTATTGGAGCATTTGAACCAGTCTTACGAGGGTTTTCTGACCTTGCAAGTACCAGAAGAAGGTCTGCGGATTGAACCACAGCAGGTTCGGGTTACCGTTCCGGTGGAACGCTATACCGAAAAGCGTTTTTTTGTTCCAATAGAAATTCGCAACGCTCCGGCTGATAGTATTCGAATTTTTCCAGACAAGGCACTGCTGATTTGTGTGCTTGGGTTGGGCCATTACAACCAGCTCACGGCAAAAGATTTTACGCTAATTGCCAACCTGGAAAGGGCGCAGTTCCAAGCGGGTAAAAATACCGTCACTTTGGAGTTGGAGCGTCAACCCTCCTTCCTCCACAGTGTCTTGATCAGTCCGCGCTCAGCGGAATTTTTCGTTGTACAGAAAGAAACTACCCAGTAGCTAGACGGAAATAACGTAATCATTTTTTATACCCCACCACTTATTTCCGGAAACCAATAGCCGAACGGCTGAATTGCAACTCGTCTTTATCCATCTTGAGCACTTCTACGTCCTGCCTAAGGATAGTTTGCACATTTTCAGGTTCCTCTGTTGCAGCTAGCCGCAAGTCGTGGGCCTTGATTACTTCCTGGATGATTTTTCTGACGGTGCGGGCATTGCCAAAATAGTTATCACGTAAGCTATATACAAAATTGAGGTACTGCGCCAGGTATTCCTTGGCTGCTGCTTCGGGGAAAAGGTCTTGTTCGAGCAGCATCTGTTCCGCAATGAGGAGGAGCTCTTCCGGCTCGTAGTCATCAAAGCGGAGGGTTTTGTCGAAGCGGGAACTCAAGCCCGGGTTGGCCTTCAGGAAGTTGGTCATATTGTCAGGATAACCCGCAACGAATACGAAAAATTTCCCGCGTTGGTCTTCCATGCGCTTCAGCAGGGTCTGGATAGCCTCGTCGCCGAAGTCGCCAGCCTGGCTCGTCGATTTCTGGGTGAGCGCATAGGCTTCATCAATGAATAACACGCCGCCGATTGCTTCGTCAATTTTGGCTGCCGTTTTACTCGCCGTCTGGCCAACGTAACCCGCAACCAATCCCTGGCGGTCGGTTTCTACCATGTGGCCGCGTTCGAGAATGCCCAGCGCTTTGTAGATTTTAGTCAGCAGCCGGGCCACGGTCGTCTTGCCCGTGCCGGGGTTGCCGACGAAAACAGTGTGTAGGAAAAAACGGTGGAGGACGTCTTTTTGGGCCAGTCGGTAAAAGCGGACCAGCTGAACCATTTCTTTAATTTGGGTTTTAATCTCGGTCATTCCGATCAAGGCATCGAGTTCTTCCAGGGTCTGAACCAACAACTGTTCATCGATCGGAATACTAGGCAGCTGATGCATCGCCTTGAGGTCGATCTTGTCGACATCTTCCCCTGTAACCAGCGCCAATTCTTCCTTGGCAATCAGGCGAGGGTTCTGGTGGGCCATGATGCGAAGGCCGAGGTTGATCTTGGCTTTTTCTACCAGGTCAAAAATAAAGCGGGCATTACCGAAAGAACGATCACGGTTGCGGAAGGCCTCGGTGATCTTCTGGTCAATTTTTTCTTCAGCTTCGGCAGACAGGACAACCTCCATGTGGCCAGCAGCAAAACGTGAAATTTGTACGAGTTCCTGTGGCAGGTAGTCCGGAAATTCAAAGAAGTGCTTGAAACGCGATTTGAGCCCCGGATTGCTATCGAGGAAATAAGTCATTTCCCGTGGATAGCCCGCTGCGATAACCGCCAGGTCGCCAGGTCCATTGCTCATTTCCTTGACTAGAATCTCGATTACTTCCCGGCCGAAGTCCTTGGTGTCATCCTGGGAACGGGCCAGGGCGTAAGCTTCGTCAATAAACAGGACACCACCGCGCGCTTTTTCGATAGCCTCCTTGACTTTGGGAGCCGTTTGGCCAATGTATTCTCCGACCAGGTCTACCCGGTCCACGCTGTGGACGTGTCCTTTGCTGAGCAGGCCCATTTTATGGTACAACTTGCCCATCATGCTGGCTACGGTTGTTTTGCCCGTTCCAGGGTTGCCAATAAATACGGAGTGAACGTTGATCTCCTCGCGTTCGGCAAAGCCTTTGTCACGCCGCAGTTGGAGGAAACGAATGTACTGGGCGTGTTCTTTTACTTGCTGTTTAATGGTGGGTAGCCCAATCAGGTCGTCTAGTTTTTCGACTACCTGTCCGAAAGTTTGGCGGTCGGTTTCTTCTGGTGCCAGCACAATGGCTGCGTTGCGGTTGGGTAGCCAAACGGCCGGGTCGCCTTCCTCGTAATCTAAACCCACCTCGAAGGGAATACTCGCCAGCAACTGGTCCATGAAGATCAGTTCGGCGGTGTAGCGATCTTTGCGCCACGATCCTTTGACATTGGAGCCCCACCCAGCCGTCAGCTGGATGAGGTCTTTTCCTTTCTCCACACGCTGTAGTCGGACGACCTGCCCCTTCAGTTCCCTGGCATTGTTGAAAAACTTGGTGAACAACTCGCACTGCCAGATTTTTTCCGGGAGGAGGTTTTTGAGTAGGATCTCTACATAGATATACCGGGTCTCTTCACAACTGAAAGCCTTGAAATAATTGCGGTCATCTCCATTGACGTCGTCGTAGGGGCCTTCGTACAAACGCAGACTTTGTACTTCCAGATAGGGGTTTTCGTCTGGATCAGGTTCCTGGTTGGCATCCTCAATGTAGAAATATTTGGAACCTACTTTTTCACCGTTGAGAAAAGCTTCCCAGTAATAGGTGCCTTTTTTCCAGAAACTACCCTCGGCTTTATTGCCCCAACCTTCGCGCACGTAGGCGATGTTGTCGTACTGGCTGATTTTTTTGGTAAGATTCAAACGGCACATTTCCCGCTTGCCTTTGCGCAAGGAAAAACAAACCAATTCTACTGTTACGTCGTAGTCTTCCTGGTCGAAGAGCCTATTGTAGAAAGATAATTCTGCATAAATAAAGGTGGTCGTATAGCGGTCAAACACCTGGCGATATTTCTTACGGTTATCCGCCAACCATTCGGTGGAGGCATAGATTTTAAGCTCTTTGAACTTAAATAACTCGCGTTGTGGTTGCTGATTCGCTTCGACCATGATAATGCAGTATGAAACAATTTAATATTTCTTACTTGAAGGTGCTATCTTTTGTGGAGATAAACAAATTTAAAAAATATTGACCAAAATATAGCGGGAATTATTTGCTGTAAAATAAAAAAGGCGCATTCACCAATTGGGAATGCACCTCAAAACCACCTATCTAAACTTGAAAAATCCGAATGAATATTCTTTTTTTCAGTTAAATTTGGTTTATTAACAAGATACTTCCGTTCATGTTCATGAACGGTTGGGATTTTTTATAAGTTTGATCGGCTGGCAGACATTCCGGCGTTTGAACGTAGCCAGGGGTAAGGAACCAATAATACTTTCTTCTATCCAACCAATTGTTACGGAAGTTGTTTAAGAGCATACTAGGTGCTACTTTTGCGCATTCATACAACAACGACCGTAACCACATGGCTACCATAAAATTTACCTTTGAAGATCCCAAAATTGCCCCTAAAGTGGTGGAAAATGTCCCCGAAGGGGAATCCATCCTGGAGGTAACCGAGGATAACGATATTCACCTCAACCACAATTGTGGTGGGGTTTGTGCTTGTAGTACCTGCCATGTTTACGTGCATCAGGGCGAGGATTCGCTGGAAGAGATTTCCGACAAAGAAGAGGATTTTATTGACCGTGCGATCAACCCCCGCCTCGAATCCCGCCTGGCCTGCCAGTGCATTATCCTGGATGAAGATGCTGTCATTGAGATCAAAATCCCCGATCAGTCGAGAATCATTGGTCACGAACACTAAAATCACCTTTCATGAGTTTCAAGGATATTGATAATTTTCCCATCAGCTGGAAAGACCACGAAGACATTGCCATGAAGTTGTATGACCGCTTTGGCGACGACTTTACAGAAGGCAAAATTTACCGTACCCGCTTTACCGATCTCCTGGATTGGATTTTGGAAATCCCCAACTTCGAGGGCACCCGCGAGGAATCCAGCGAGGGGCATCTGGAACAGATTCAGGCCAAATGGGTATACGAATGGCGCGATAACCAATAAATAGAGGTCATGAATAATCTGGAACTGTTCAGCCAGGTTCACACCTTTATTTTTGATGTGGATGGCGTACTGACCAACAGCCAGGTGCTGGTCATGCAAGACGGGCAACTGCTGCGGCAAATGAGCATTCGCGACGGCTACGCCCTGCGGCGGGCCGTGGAGCAAGGCTACCGGGTAGTGGTTATCAGTGGCGGTAAATCCGAAGGTGTAAAGATTCGCCTGCAAAACCTGGGGGTCACCGATGTCTACCTCGGTATTCAGGAAAAATTAGCCACTTACGAAGATGTAGTTGCGATGTACGACCTCGATGAAGGAGGTATTCTCTACCTCGGCGATGACCTACCCGACTACGACGTGATGCGCCGCGTAGGCTTACCTGCCTGCCCGGCTGATGCGGCTCCTGAAATCAAACGCATTGCCCAGTACATTTCTCCGCTGGGTGGCGGCGAAGGCTGCGCCCGTGATGTCATCGAAAAAGTACTCAAGCTAAACGGACACTGGGAAGCCCAGGTAGCTAAATAATGATAAAAGCGAACCAACAAGTGCTTCGTTCTTATCTAAATACCCACACTCCTTTGCCGCAACAAATGATCGGCTAATACCAGTGCTGTCATCGCTTCTACAATGGGAACAGCCCGGGGTAGCACGCAGGGGTCGTGCCTGCCCTTACCAGCTACGGTTACAGCCTCCCCGGCTTCGTTGACCGATTCCTGGTCCTGTACGATAGTCGCTACGGGCTTGAAAGCGGCCCGGAAATAAATAGGCATCCCGTTGGAAATACCACCCTGGATACCACCACTGTGGTTCGTCCGGGTTTTTACTACACCTCCATCCTGATAGAAAGCATCGTTGTGCTCGCTGCCCCGCATCGTTACGCCGGCAAATCCCGAACCGTACTCGAAGCCTTTACAGGCATTAATGCTGAGAACAGCCTTGGCCAGGTCGGCGTGCAGTTTGTCGAAAACAGGCTCCCCTAATCCTGGCGGGCAACCAAACACCACCGCACTGACAACACCACCTATGGTATCGCCATCCTTGCGCACGGCCTTGATCAGGGTCTCCATTTCCGCCGCCAGCGCCGGGTCGGGGCAACGCACCGGGTTGGATTCAATTAACCCTAAATCTATATCTTCATAACTTTTACTCAGTTGTAGATTTCCCACCTGGGAGACGTAAGCAAAAACCGAGATCCCATGGGCCTGCAGGAACAGTTTGGCAATGGCGCCCGCCGCTACGCGGGCTGCGGTCTCGCGGGCCGAGGAACGGCCCCCTCCCCGGTAATCGCGGGTGCCATACTTGGCCTGAAAGGTGTAATCGGCGTGGCTGGGGCGGAACTTATCGGCAATGTGGCTGTAGTCGTGAGAACGAGCATCGCTGTTCATAATGATCATGCCGATAGGCATACCCGTCGACTTTCCTTCGAATACGCCGGACAGCAACTGCACCGTATCGGCTTCCTTGCGTTGGGTCACGATCTTACTCTGGCCCGGCCGGCGCCGGTCGAGTTCGTGCTGAATAAAATCCTCGTCGATGGGAATCCCCGCCGGACAGCCGTCAATAATTACGCCCAGACCCTTGCCGTGCGATTCGCCAAAGGTACTGATGCGAAAGAGGGTGCCGAAAATACTTCCTGCCACAATGTTGTAATTTTGTGGCGCAAAGGTAGGATTTGAGGAGGGATAGCGGTGAATTCTGACCTGTTTTTTCTTTTGCGATCCCGTAGGCCTTATCTCCCCTTTACACTTTTACCCCTTTCCCCCTTTACACTTTTACCCCTCACCTCTTCTCATTCCGGTAATTTATCCCATCCTTCCACCTGGTAGGAAAAGCCGCGAAAAGCCGCATGAAAGCGAATCATCCCGTCGAGTGGGTGGTACGCCCAATTCAGGTCGGGGCCATCGAAAGGGGTTTGGTCGATTCGGAAAATGCGCACGTTTTGATAAGCTTGACCCAGGAGCGTCCACGTGGAGTCGATGGCAGGATTGGTGGTAAAAGGGGGCATGTTAAACCCTTCAATTTCAACGGCATCGTTGAAGGTGCGCAGGGGCAGGTAAGTCAGCGGAAAGAAGATACGGGTTCCCGGTGAGGTATACTTGAACCAGAGGGTATCGTTGGCCAGATGGATCAGGTAGCTGAAGGTGTCATTGGGTGACCAGGTTCCGCCAGCGGAGTAGGGGGTGACGTATTCCTGGATCAGAAAACTGTCTCCTCGCTCGGCCACAATTTCCAACACCAGGGTATCGGCGGTGTAGGCTACCGAAGCCGGTTCTTGACCGAAGAAGCGGACAAAACGGTCTTGCTGGCCCACGGCCAGGTTGCAGTAGGAGATAGGATTGGTGAGGATGCTCGGGTTGGTGGGCAGCGCGAGGGTGGATTTTTCACAATCAGTCAGGCACAGGGCTATTACGAGGGCTGCAAGCCCGCTGGTAAGGAAAGAGAAGGGACGGATATTAACCAACATGATCGAAACTTTTTACTAGGAATTGGGGTTACAAGATACGTGGATAAGGGGTAGCAAAAAATACCCATTCGAGTGTTAAACCCAATAAACACCAATGTTATTACTTTAAGCCTTTCACAAATTGGCTAACCAGCCTGAGAGTGCTTAACTTTGTGCATTATACGAAAGCATGGACATGCAACTGGAACCAGGAGACATTTACGAGAAGTTAGAATTTGATAAGGTCATCACTTTACTGGAACGCGCTTGTTACGGCGAACAAGGACGGGAGGGCATCAAGGCCATCCAGCCCCTGGACGACCTGGCCACGATTGACCGCCTGCTGGCAGAAACCGACCAGTATCGCAATAGCCTGGAGCGGCGCGATAGCTTAGCTCTGGGGCCTTACGAAGAAGTAGCGCAGGAATTGCGCATGCTGGAAATAGAAGGTTTTGTGCTGCCCGAAGAAGGGTTGCAAAAACTGAATGTATTGCTTTTGTACGTCCGTGATATCTTCAAATTTTTTACGCCAGGCCGCCAGGAAAATTACGCAGCCTTGTACGCTATCATACGTCCTATTCAATTCAACGAAGACTTGCTGAAGGCCATCGAGCGGGTGATTGACGAGGAAGGAAACATCCGGCCCGACGCCTCTGCCGAGTTGCAGAAAATCCGGCGCCATATCCAGAGCAAGTACCGGGAGATGGACCGTCAGTTTAAGCACATCATCGAGGAATACCGCAAGAAGGGCTGGTTGTCGGACAACATCGAAAGTTTTCGCAATGCGCGCCGCGTGCTCAGTGTTCCTTCCGAACACAAACGCAAGATCCGCGGTATCATCCACGATGAATCCAGCACCGGCCGTACCGCTTTCATTGAGCCGGAAGGAGTCATTGAAATCAACAACGATATTTTTGATCTGCAACAGGAAGAGAAGCGGGAAATTTATCGCATCCTGCGCGACCTGAGTGCAGCACTACGTCCTTTTCTGCCCGCGTTGCACGAATACCGCGAACTTATCATCCGCTTCGACGTCATCCAGGCCAAAGCCCAGGTGGCCCTCAAGATGAATGCTGTTCTGCCGCGCACCACGGCCAAGCCGACCTTGTCGATCATTCGCGGCCGGCATCCCTTGCTGTACCTCAAGAACAAGGATCTCGGCCGCAAGACCGTCCCCTTTGATCTTTCCCTGTTTGGGCAAAATCGCATCCTGGTGCTCAGTGGCCCCAACGCCGGCGGCAAGTCCATCACCATGAAATCGGTAGGACTTCTCCAGTTGATGTTCCAGTGCGGGCTCCTGGTACCCGTAGATCCGCAAACCGAAATGGGTCTTTTCGAACAGCTTTTTGCTGATATTGGCGACCAGCAATCGCTGGAGAACGATTTGTCAACCTATAGCTCCCGATTGGAGAATGCCCGCGTTTTCCTGGAAAAGGCGACGCCCAAAACACTGGTCTTAATTGACGAGTTTGGTTCGGGAACCGATCCCAAGATCGGTGGCGCTATCGCAGAATCGGTACTCTATGATCTCAATCAGGTCAAAGTCTTTGGTGTGATTACGACCCACTACAGCAACCTCAAGGTGTTTGCCTTCAAGATGCGGGGGCTGGTCAACGGTTCTATGTTTTTTGACAAAGAGCACCTGGTGCCCAGCTACGAATTGATGGTAGGCCGACCGGGCAGTTCTTATGCCTTCGAGATCGCCGGCAAGAGTGGCCTGCCCGAACGGGTACTTACCTACGCGCGCAAGCGAATCGGTAGCAACGAACGGGCGGTTGATGACTTACTCATTGACCTGCAGCGCGAAAAACAAGAAGTAGAAGAAACCCTCAAAGCCCTGACGGCCAAGCAGACGGCCCTGGATAAACTCGTAAAAAATTACGACGAACTGCACCGCGACCTGGAATACCGCCGCAAGAAACACCAACTCGAACGCAAGGAACAGGCCCTGCAGCAATCGGCTCAGGAGAACAAGGAACTGGAACGCCTGGTACGCGAATTGAAGGAAGAAAAAAACCTGGAAAAGGCCAAGAAAGTTTCGCTTGAGATCAAGTACCAGCGCCAGGAATTGGCCGAACAAGTAGGTGGTTTGCGGGAAGAGATTTATCATCCCGATCGGCTGCCTGCCGAAGATCGACCCATTAAGGTCGGCGACTTTGTGCGGCTCAAGAGCGGCGGAGCCACCGGGGAAGTTGATTCCGTAGATCGGAAAAATGCGGTGGTCATTATGGGAGGTATGCGCATGACGGTGAAGGTGCGCGACCTGGAACTGGCCGGTGCGCCCCTGGTGATTCAGTCGCGCCAGAGCATCCATTCCGATATCGACTACGCTGCCCGTTTTGACAGCAAGATCGACATCCGGGGTATGCGCTACGAGGAGGCCATGAAGGTTATCGAAGAATTTGTCGATCAGGCCATTCTGGCCGACGTGAGCAGCTTGCGGATTCTGCACGGTAAAGGAAACGGTTCGCTGCGGGGAGCGGTAAAGAAAAAATTGCGGGAGTACAAGCTGGAGATGGAAGTTTACCACCCCGCCCCCGATGCAGGTGGTGACGGCGTTACCCTGGTGAATTTTTAGGACGAATTTCGAGGACGAATTTTTCGATCAATCAACCAAAAAATTTAGCAATATGGCCAAGCAAAACCAGTGGAAAAATCTCAACGGCCTGGTCTTTTCTACCGATCCGAATTATCAGCCACCAACCGAAGACGAACCAGCAACTGAAATGGTCCCTCCCCAACAGCAGCGGCTACGCGTGCAGCTGGACAAAAAGCAGCGCAAAGGCAAGGCGGTGACCCTCATCACCGGCTTCGCCGGGTCCGACGACGAATTGAAAGAACTGGGTAAGGCCCTGAAAATGCACTGCGGGGTAGGCGGTTCGGCTAAAGACCACGAAATTATTGTCCAGGGCGATCAGCGGGATAAAGTGCTGAAGTACCTGCTGGATAAAGGTTATACCCAGACCAAAAAAAGTGGTGGGTAGGTCATTTTTCTGACCCAGCGCTATATGCCCACCCAGGATATCCACGTGCTGGCCAATCCCGCCGATCCCGCCTTTACTCCTTGGTACCAGGTGCGGGAATTGTCCGGCGCCTTTACCACCCCGGAATGGCGATTTAACGGGACTGATTTGCGCCATTTTTGATTGAATACCACCGGGTTTTCTCGGTAGTACCTTCCTCATCCATTTTTATTTATAAAACCAGACTACTTAGTTTGTTATTTAAACTAAGTAGTGTATATTTGTCAGGTCAGCAGTTAGTTTGATTTTTAAACTAAGTAGAATGGATCTCGAACAATTAATTCAGAAAATAAACAACAGCCACCGGCTAGGGGAGGTGCTGGAGACGAGTGACTGGAAACGGGCTTACCGGGCGGCGGTCATGCAGTTACACCCCGATCGTTGTGTCCATCCACTGGCGGCGGCGGCATTGGTGCGATTGAATGAATTGCGGACCATCCAGGAGCGGGGGCTTCAACTAAAGGACGATGCTGGTGAAATACGGGTCTTCGATGATCGGATAAATTTTCTGGGTGATCCTGCGCTGTTGGCTTTGTCGGCGCGCAATTACGAACGCCTGGCCTGCCTGGGCAACCCCGCCGCACAACACTTCCAAAATTATTTGCCAACCGCTGTCGTTCAGCATGCCGACCAGCTGGTAGCTTCGTTGCCAGGTAGAGCGGTGCCACTGAGCGGGCGAACCTTTGCGGCCCACCACGTGTGCTGGATATTATCGCGTTTGCTGGAATTTTGTGCCTGGCTGGCCCAGGAAGGCTATGTGCACGGCGGCTTGCACCCTGAGAGCGTGTGGGTGGTGCCCAAAACCCACGGCATTGTGGTCGCCAGCTTTTACCACCTACAGCGGCGGGGTGGCCTTTTGACCACCATAGCGGGGCATTACCAACACTGGTATCCGGCAGCCGTATTTGTAGAAAAACGGGCTACCAGCGGTATTGATGTGGCGCTGTGCAAGCGCCTGGCTGCCTACCTGCTCGGCGATCCATCGGGAACGGGGGTCCGCCTCAAGAAAACCCAACCACCGGAATTGGTAGATTTTTTGTTGACTACACACGCCGACGCTTACGTTGGTTACGATGCTTTCCGGCAAATACTGGCTCAGTATTATCCCACCAAATACCATCCACTGACGAGTTAAAAAAGGGCTTTAAAAATTTATTTTTTTATCATAAAATACTTGAACCATGGGTTACACACATTGGTCTAAGGATGCCTATGCGCATCTGAAAAGTACTTACGCCACCAAATCGCGTGGCGACATCTTTCACGCTACGGCCAGCGGTCGTATTGCTCCGGAACTAGATCCCGGTGCGTTGGTTTTTCGCGAATGCCGGGATTCCCTGGCACACCCCAATTCGCTGGCTGTGGCTGTCTTCCTGGACGTCACGGGTTCCATGGGGCGGATACCGGAGCAACTCATCCGCCACAAGCTGGGCGCCTTAATGGATACGTTGGAAACGCACGGGGTAGCCGATGCGCAGGTGATGTTTTCTGCTATTGGCGATCATCATTCCGACCGGGCCCCCCTGCAGGTGGGGCAGTTTGAAGCGGGTACGGACGAGTTGAATGCCGGTTTGGCCAGTGTCTATCTGGAAGGTGGCGGCGGCGGAACGGCGCAAGAATCTTATTTATTGGCCTGGCTCGTAGCCGGCCGCCACACTTCGATCGACTGTTTTGAAAAACGCGCGCAAAAAGGCTTCCTGTTCACCATTGGTGACGAAGCCAGTTGGTCGAAAGCAGAGGCCGAAAAGCTGAAAGCGCTCCTTGGTTACGGGCAGGCGGATGAACTGACCGATCGGGAATTGCTGGCCGAAGCACAGCGGATGTACCACGTTTTTCACATTCACGCCAACGAAACCCACTACCGCAATCACGTCGGGGTGTTGAATTACTGGCGCGATTTGTTGGGCCAGCACCTGCTCATACTGGACGATCACAACGCGGTGGCGGAATTGATTGCCGCTACGGTGGCGACGACGCTCGGGGCAGACCTGGCAACGGTGACCGATAGTTTTGCTGCTGGCGTAGGCAGCACCGTACGCAAAGCCCTGGCCAAAGTATCGACGAGCCTGAGTACGCACCGCACCGGCGGCGTAGTACGACTTTGAGGGACAGACCATGGAGCGTCGCACAGATCGGCGGGGTGCCATTATCGCACCCCGCCTACCCACAACGGGCGCCACCATACGATTCTTGAATTTTGGTACCGTTAAAACACTTCACGATGCAAACGAAAATTGTGCTAGGCCTGGGTTACGGCGACGAAGGAAAGGGCCTGGTAACGGCACACCACGCCGGGCGTTGCCCACAGCCATTGGTTATCCGGTTCTCGGGCGGACACCAGGCCGGACATACCGTGGTGACGGAGCACGGAGAGCGCCACGTGTTTTCTAACCTGGGCAGTGGCACCCTGGCGGGCGCCCCTACGTACTGGTCCCGGTTTTGTACGTTCAGCCCGGTAGATTTTTGGCGCGAGCGACAGGCATTGGCAGCTAAGGGGTGGAATCCGACGCTTTATGTAGACGCGCTGGCGCCAGTGACCACGCCTTACGATGTGTACGCCAACCGCACGCGGGAGCAACGCGCGGGCCACGGGAGTTGTGGGATGGGCGTAGGCGCTACCTACGAGCGCATGGAAGGGCCCCACAAGTTGTACGTGCAGGATTTGCTTTTTCCGGCGGTCTTGCGCCTGCGGCTGGCGGCGGTGCGGGCCTACTACGCAGCCACGACCGGACTGCCGGCAGACTGGGAGGAGCTGGAGGCCTTGTTTATTTTCGCCGTAGAAGAGGTGTTGCCCGTGCTGGAAGTGGTGCAGGAGCGTCGCTTTTTTCAGGAACAGCGTTACGAAACGTATATTTTTGAAGGTAGCCAGGGAATTTTACTCGATATGGACCACGGTTTTTTCCCCCACGTAACCCGCGCCCGGACCACTTCGTGTCAGGCCTGGGAACTCATTAAAGCCAACGGACTACCCGATCCTGAAATATACTACGTCACCCGGGCTTACCAGACCCGGCACGGCAATGGCCCCTTGAGCAACGAGACCCGCCCACTAACTTTGCGGCCCACGCCGCTTGAGACCAACCAGTACAATCCCTGGCAAGGCCACCAGCGGCGCAGTATACTGGATGCCGAGCTGCTGAATTACGCCCTGACCTGTGATGCCAACTACGGTGCCGCATTAGCTAGCCACCTGGTGATGACTTGCCTGGATCAACTCGTAGAACCCTTCCGGATAACTGCTGCTGGCACCCTGCGGGAACTGGCCAGTGGGCAAGAGTTGTTGGCCTATTTGGATACCCGATTTATGGGCTACTGGGAAAGCTGGTCGGATGGCTCAACTGGTCTGCAGCAAGTTAAAGGTAGCCACCTGACACCCCGACAATTAATGGCCTTATGAAAAAACTTCCCCAAAATAACGAAGAACTCCTGCAGGCTATCGCACGGGGAGAGACCTTTGATTATCTCCACTTTTGGGGACACCGATCCCGCGATGATGATCGCATTGGACCGGGCTGCCTGAGCCAGTGGTACGCCAAAGGATTCCACGTGGATGGAGAATACTTCGAGACGGCGGAACATTGGATGATGGCGGCCAAAGCGCGTTTGTTTGGCGACGAGGTTATTCGCGAACAAATATTGGCCAATTCTTCGCCACAAATAGCCAAACAATTGGGGCGTAGGGTTAGCAACTTTGACCCCGTAGCCTGGGATGAGATTGCTTTCCAGGTTGTGTGCGAGGGTAATTTTTATAAATTTTCTCAACACCGCCGACTGAAAGCCTATTTGCTGTCGACCGATCCGCTCCTATTGGTGGAAGCCAGCCCGTACGACGTGGTCTGGGGCATTGGGATGGCTGACGGGGATGCCCGGGCCCGGCAACCTGCCCAGTGGCAGGGAAAAAATAAGTTGGGATACGCGCTCATGCTGGTGCGGCAGCAGTTGCTAGACCTATAAGAAGAGGTGGATATCTTTTAATAAAAAAAACCTTATCCTTTAAAGCACATTTTAATTATTTTAACGTTTAATAGTCAGGATTACCAACTTTTTATTACAAGAAAACACACTTATCTATGACCATCTTTAAACAAATTTTCACACTAGGACTAGTGGTTGTAATGTTCACCGCCTGCGTCAGCAAAAAGCGGTACGATGAATTACAGAACGAGCTTGATTTGACGACGCTAACCGCCAATAAATCAAACGAGGACATCAGCCGGCTGGCCCGGGAACTGAATACTTGTGAGCAAGACAAGGCACGACTGACAGCTTCGCTAGAAGGCCGTCAGGATCAGATTAAACAATTACAGGCACAGGTCGAGGATGTACAAAAGCAACGCGACCGTACGGTAGACCAGGTAGGCGACCTGACGGTGCTGTCACAATCGGCTAGTCAGAACATTTCTACCACCCTGGCCCAACTGGAAGGCAAAGACAAGTACATCCGGCTGCTCCAGGCCGCTAAAACCAAAACCGACTCCATCAACCTGGCTCTGGCGGTCAATCTGAAGAGTGTACTGGCCAAAGGAATTGAAGACGAGGATGTGGAAGTGCGGGTAGACAAGACAGTCGTTTTTGTAAACCTATCCGACAAGATGCTGTACGAAAGCGGCAGCTACAATATCACCACCCGGGCCAGCGAAGTACTGGGTAAAATTGCCCAAATTGTACAGTCACGCCCAGATTTGGAAATCATGGTGGAAGGCTATACGGATAATGTGCCGATCAAGAACGCTTGTGTCCGCGACAATTGGGACTTGAGCGTACTGCGTGCTACTTCGGTAGCCCGGGCACTACAAGTGAATCACGGAGTAGATCCCAACCGGCTCATCGCGGCTGGCCGTGGTCAGTACAATACCCTGGCGGGGAATGATACGGCCGAAGGGCGGTCCATTAACCGACGGACCCGCATTATCATCTTGCCCAAGCTTGATCAGTTCTACGACCTGTTGAACCCGGCGAAAGTACCCGAATAAGGCCTATTAACGGGTTTGAAAAAAGCGACCCGAATCTTGCACCTGGCAGGATTCGGGTCGCTTTTTTTATTCACCCTTGGGAGAGAATTAGTACACCTTAATCGTGGCGAGCGATTTCTCCCGAGTTGATTTTACGCATGTATTCTTTGTAGGCGCGCTTCACGTTGGGCATCAGAACGTAAAGACCGAAGATATTGGGGAAACACATGGCAAAGATCATGGCGTCGCCAAAGTCGAAGACTGCTTTGGCAGAAATGGCCGAACCGACAATTACGAAACCACAGAACAAGAACTTGTAGATGATCTCATTGGTTTGGCTTTCCCCAAAGATATAGGTCCAGGCCTTAAGGCCATAGTAGGACCAGGAGATCATGGTAGACAAGGCGAAAAGGATAACGGCTACACCCAGTACCGGGGGGAACCAGCTGATGACGGAGGCAAAAGCCTGGGAGGTAAGCCCAATATCGCCAAGCGTATCCCGGCCGCTAAAGGCAGCTTCCGCGCCGGCACCACCGTAGTTGGTGATGACAATAACCAGGGCCGTCATGGTACAAATAACAACGGTGTCAATGAAGGGCTCCAGCAAAGCTACTACCCCTTCCGACATCGGTTCGTCCGTCTTCACGGCCGAGTGGGCAATGGAGGCAGAACCTACCCCGGCCTCGTTGGAGAACGCCGCCCGGCGGAAACCCTGGATCAGTACACCGATAAAACCACCATAAAGTGCTTTGTCACTAAAGGCATTGCTGAAAATAGTGCCGAAGGCAGCCGGAATATCTGAAAAATGGTAACCCAAAACGACCAGTGCCCCCAGGACGTAAATGCCAACCATAAAAGGAACCACCTTGTCGGTAACCTTGGCAATAGATTTGATACCACCAATAATGACGATACCTACTACAACAGCCATAATGGCGCCGAAAATCCAGCCCTGTCCGTAAAGGAAGCTCTCGGTACCGCCGGTCACCTCGATCAGCTGGTTGGTTGCCTGGTTGATCTGAACCATATTGCCACCGCCAAAAGAACCACCAATACAGGCAATGGCGAATAAAACAGCCAGTACTTTGCCCAGCTTGCCCCAATTTTCACCCTTTTCTTTAAAACCTTTCTCCAGGTAATACATCGGGCCACCAGAAACACTACCGTCTGCGTTGATATTGCGGTACATCACACCAAGTGAACACTCCGTAAATTTGGAAGCCATACCCAGCAATCCAGCCAGGATCATCCAGAAGGTCGCACCCGGGCCACCAATAGATACGGCAAATGCTACGCCGGCAATATTACCTACCCCAACGGTGCCCGATAGGGCTGCGGTGAGTGCCTGGAAATGGGAAACCTCTCCGGCATCATCCGGATCGTCATATTTTCCGCGGACAACGTCCAGCGAATGCCCGAAAGCACGGAATTGTACAAAACCCATGTAAACCGTAAATATGGTGGCACCGGCGATCAGCCAGATCAAAACGAATGGAATAGAAAGCCCACCAATGTTAACAGGTACAAAAACGATGGATTCTATAAACGTTGTGATCGGTGCAAATACGGCATTAATCTTATCATCCATAGTTTGGGGAGCTTCCGTACCGACCTCTTGCGCGAAGGAAATAAGTGGTACAATCAGGGAGGCCAGCAAGGCGAGTAGTGTTTTCTTCATCTTAGTTTTGATAAGTCAAAAATGTCGGGAGCCACAAAATCGTTTTTCCTGTTTTTTTATAGAATCGGAAAGGTATTGGTTTCCTGCCAGTCCCCAAAAAATATTTGGCAAAATTTGGTTAGCTTGAGTTTATAGCGGGTATTTCCTAACTTTCCCCTTCGAATTCAAAAAAGTAATAGCTTCTATTGACTGATCCAACCGACGAAGAACTGCTCACCGCCTTACAACGTGGGGAAGAATGGGCATTGGATAGGCTGTTTCGTACCCATTACACCTACTTGTGTCAGGTGGTGTTCCGGGTATTACCCGATCGCAATACCGCGGAAGATTTGGTGCAGGAAGTTTTTCTGGCTGTTTGGCGGAAGCGGGACAGGCTGCGGGTAGAACAGTCGGTACGTGCCTATTTGCGGCGCGCGGCCGTCAACCGCACCCTCAATTACATCCGCGATCAGAAGTTGATCGTTGATGATGAAACGGCCCTCCCTGCTGACTTGTCTTCTTCGGAAGTAGATATCGTCCAACAACTGGAAGCCGCCGAGTTGGCCCAGGAAATAGAAATAGCCATTGCCGCGCTACCCGAGCGCTGCCGGTTGATCTTTGGGCTGAGCCGGTTTGAACAACTGAGTAATAAGGCCATTGCCAAAGAACTGGGCCTCAGCATAAAAACGGTAGAGAATCAGATGACCCGCGCCTTAAAATTGCTGCGTGATCGGCTAACTCCCTTCTTTTTTTGGTGGTTCTGTTTACTAACCACCGCATTAGGACTTATTGTAAGCCAGCCGACATGTACAACCTAGGGGTAAAACGGTATATTGGTGTCTTTATAGACGAACACGACGTCTGGAATGAAGAAAAACACAGAGAAAACGGTTAACATTTGGGATAGGCTGCGCCAAAGCGACGGCCAATCGGCTGTGCCCACCGACCAACCCTGGCCAAAAATATGGCAAGGTGCGGAAGGATTGGGCCAGGACTTTGAGCCAGATGTGGAAGCTGGCCTGAAGCGACTAAAAGCGAAAATTCACGCTATGCCTGTTGCAGGTGCCCGTATCCGCCGCCTGACGCCGTTGGCGCGTTGGACCAGGACCCTGGCCGCCGCCGTGGTAGCGGGGCTGTTGGGTTGGGGGATATACCTGCTGGTACAACCCGCTACGCCGGTGGCTACCTGGGCCGAAATTACCACCCAGGCCGGAGAACAAAAGGCTGTTGTATTGCCCGATGGCTCAAAAATTGCCTTGAATAGCGCCAGTTCCCTGACTTACCGAACAGATATGAATGAGGCTGCTGAACGACAGGTTCAACTCATCGGCGAAGCTTACTTCGAAGTTGAAAGACGGCCCGCTCAACCTTTTAAAATTACGACCCGCCAGGCTGAGGTGGAAGTCCTGGGAACGAGTTTTAACGTACGTGCCAGGGCCGAAGAAACCACTACCGAGGTAGAGGTAACGCAGGGCAAAGTAGCCGTACACCATTTAATACGGGATGAAAAAGTGGTATTAGCGGCAAAAGAAGCGGTGCTGGTTGCCAATGACCAACCGCTGGTTCAGGAAACTTCCCCCCACCTCAACCGACAAGCCTGGCGCACCGGGCGCATTACCTTTCGGGAAACCCCGCTGGAAGCCGCATTGCCGCTACTGGAACACTATTACAATGTGACGATCACTTGGCAAAAGTCAGCCGCTCCTGCTTGCTCTATTACCGGGAATTGGCAGAACGACTCCCTGACCGAGGTCCTACAGGCAATTGCTGCGTATACCGGGATCACCGTTAAGCAATTGACCGCTGATACCTACCAACTGAGTGGTATTTGTAAGTAAACAGTCTTTGGGAATGTTGGGTAAGTAACCTGCACTTGAATTGCTGAGTTGCTGCAATTCGCTTATCTTTGACTAGCCGTTGCTGATTTCCAGATGGAGCGATCTTGGCCAAAGGATGACTCTCTATTAGGTATGAATAAAATCTTACTCATCATTGGATTGGGATGCGTTTGTTTTACGCAATTACTGGCGCAAGAACCGCTGGATCAGATCGTTTCACTACAACTTGAACAACAACCGCTGGCCAACGCATTTTACCAACTCATTGACAACTACGATGTAAAGTTGAGCTTCCGCAACGAACTGTTGCCAAAGGGCCAGTACACGTTCTATTTTGCGCAACGACCACTGCGGGAAGTGCTGGATAACCTGCTGAAAGATAGTGGTTTGAATTATCGGATCCTGGGCGATCAGATCGTGCTTGTGGCCTTGCCTCCACCGATCCCACCGCCGGATTTTTTTGTCAGTGGTTTTGTCAAGGATAAGGAAACCGGAGAAATGCTCATTGGCGCAAATGTTTACGACCGCTATTCCCAGCGCGGGACAGTGAGCAATGAATTTGGTTTTTTTAGTATCAGCTTACCTGCCGGAAAAATGCTGCTCCGGGCTTCCTATCTGGGCTATCAAACTGCGGAGCAAACCCTGGACCTTACTGCTAATGTAACGTTGTCGTTGGAACTAAAGGGGAGTATTACCCTCAGTGAAGTGATCGTATATGCGCGCGATACCTCTGCTAATCCGATTGGCGGTCTGGCCACCGGAAATCTGCTGGGTTTACGCGAAACGAAGCTCCTGCCCAGTTTAGCCGGAGAACCCGATATCATCCGCACAGCCTACCTGCTGCCCGGTGTAACCACGGGCGCCGATGGTTCCGAAGGTTTGCAAATCCGAGGGAGTGATGCCGGGCAGAATCTGGTACTTCTCGATGGGGTGCCGGTCTATTACGTCAACCACGCTATTGGCTTGTTCTCGATCTTTAATAGCAATGCCATTCTTTCGGCCCAATTGCTCCGGGGGGGATTTCCGGCTCGCTATGGTGGTCGCCTGGCCAGTATCCTGGATATTCGCATGAAGGAGGGTAACCAGCAGACTTTTCACGGCAGCGCCGAAGCAGGACTACTGACCACTCGCTTTTCTTTGGAAGGACCAGTGGTGAACAATCGATCCTCTTTTTTTGTCTCCGGCCGGTGGTCGTTCATTCAGGGTATCCTGCGGGCAGAATCGCAAAAATACAAACAGGCGCGGGGGCGCAATGGGGCAACGGAATACCGCTTTTTTGATATCAACGCCAAGTTCAATTATACTTTTTCGGAAAAAGATCGCGTCTTTTTAAGCCTTTACAATGGTAAAGATCGCTACGACGACCTCACCACCAGCACCAATCCGCTTAGTGTAATTGACCGCAACGGTACCTTGCTTAATTTTGTCTACGACCAGTCTTTTGGGGAAGGGTTAAACTGGGGGAACACCATCGGGGGGCTGCGCTGGAACCATTTGTTTTCGGACCAGCTTTTCGCCAATTTTAGCTTGACTTATAGTCGGCTAGACCAGGAATCCTATTACAACATCCAGGATTTTCTAATTGAACCCAGCATCAATTTTCGCGACAGTGTAACCATTGAGGGGCTTTTTCGCTCTGGTATCCAAGATCTGGGCTTAAAAGCGGACTGGCAATTGATCAGCAGCTCCCAACAGGTGTTTCGTTTCGGACTGGGGGCAAATCACCGCCTCTTCAAGCCGGGTGCGCTTATTGTCGCCGAACCCATTCCCGGGGAAGGGGCTTTTCAGAACAATACCATTAAGACGTCAGAATTGACGACTTACGTAGAAGGGCAGGGGTGGCTGTCGCCCAAATGGGAGTGGAATGCCGGTACGCATCTTTCCTGGTGGCACGTTCGGTCACGGGGGCATTTGTCCGTTCAGCCACGAATCAGTACCGATTACCACCTGCTACCCAGCCTGACTTTCAATGCATCGTTCAGCCGGATGGTTCAGAATTTGCATTTTTTGCGGAATACCACGGTGAATTTGCCCACCGAAATCTGGGTGCCCAGTACCGACCAGATCCGCCCGGCCAACGCCTGGTTGGGCACCGTGGGGTACCGCTACGAGATCAATGAGACCTGGCGGCTGCAAGGTGATCTCTACTATAAAAAAATGAACCACCTGCTGGCTTTTTTGGAAGGGGTAGAAGGATTCAAGGACTGGGAGAAAAATGTGACGGCGGGGCAGGGAGAAGCCTATGGTTCGGAATTGCAGCTCAGCAAAGTACAAGGGCGGCTGACGGGTTGGTTGAGTTATACCCTGGCAAAATCCGTGCGTCAATTCGAGGAATTAAACCTGGCGCGAATTTTTCCTTTCCGCTATGATCGGCGCCACAACTTGCAATTAGCGGCCGTTTTTCAAATCAAATCCGGCGTTTATTTTTCCGCCAATTGGGGTTACAGCTCTGGCTTTGCCCTGACTTTGCCCCTGGTCAAATTTTCATCCATTGTGCCGGGCCAACTGCCGGGGCCCGACGGTATTCCATTTGCCATCGATCCCGAAGCCAAGAACAACATCCGGATGCCAGCTTACCACCGCCTGGATGTCAATTTTCACCGGGAATGGCCCACTGCCAACGGCTATCTGCATACCCTTAACCTCGGGGTTTATAACGTATATAACCGCAACAATCCCCTCTACTACGATATCCGCAGCTTTTTAGTCAACCAGGAAGGGGTACTCTCCACCCAGTACAGTTTCGTGGAAGTACAACTGGCGCCCATCTTACCAACCATCAGCTATCAGTTTCGTTTTTGACCGCTTTTCGTAGGCCAAAAAAGGGATGTTGTTTGAAAATAAACTATATTTGAACAGCAATTTCAATTCTACGGCTACATGATTCGTCCATTACTACTCCTCCTGCTCTTAAGTTGGCTCTTTATAGGAGCAACTTGTGAGCGCACGGTAGAATTGGATATTGACCAGCCACCAGCCCGTCTGGTAGTGAACAGCAGTTTCACCCTGGGGCAAAAAGTAGCCGTTTCCGTCAGTAAAAGCCTGGGAATTCTCGACAATAGCCTGCCCGAATACCTGGTTGATGCTTCCGTGACGGTTTACCAGGGGGATACCTTTCTGGAGGAACTGGTGCTGTACATTGATCCTGCGCCCCGCATTCCGCCCTACTATACAACGGTCGATTTTGAGCCTAAACCAGGCGTTACCTATACCATTAGGGTCGAAGCGCCAGGGTTTGAACCAGTGGTGGCCCACAGTTTTATCCCGCAGCCAGTAGTTTTCTCCCGCCTGGGGGTTTCGCAGATTGAAGAGTTGCCTGGGAGTGAAGCTTTCAGCAAGGTTTTTGCCTACGAGGTTCAACTGGATTTTGTTGATCCGCCGGGAGAAGAAAATTACTACCACCTCAATATCTTCCAGGAAATTTTAAATTACGCGCTTACCCCGTCGGGAGATACCGTGATTGAAGACCGCCGCCTCCAACGCGCCAATCTGGTGCTGGACCAACCCGGGGTGGTTTACGACGCCATGATCGGCGGTTTACTCCTGAAAGACCATCCCACCAATAATGGCTTTAGCTTCCCACTCGCGGTAGAAATCGTACCGGAATTCGAAGCCCTGGGGCAGATTATTGCCGAATTGCGTACCGTCTCCCGGGAGTATTACCTCTATTACACGACTTTTAGCCGCCAACAGAACCAGTCGGATGGCCCCTTCAACGATCCTATTGTGATCTTCAACAATGTCCAAAATGGCCATGGTTATTTCGCTGGCTATAATACCATCCAAGATTCCGTACGTCTCAATTATTAAATGCTTATCTTTGCGCCTTATTTTTGGGGCAAAAAACAGACCAGGCCATTTCAATGGGGTTTCCTGTTATTTGTCGGTTTGAATAAGGAGTGGGGGTAGCCCCCACTAAAGTACCAGGACGATGACGCAGACGGAGCAAGAACTACAAAGTGTACGGATGCTGGGCCTCAAACTGCCCACTGATCCGCGCTGGGTAAATCTGGCGGAGATGGATCTGGAAGAAATCCTGACGGATCATGCTTACTGTGAACAAAAGGCTGCTACCAGTTGTATTTCCCTCATCCAGGCTTATCCCGAGCGGGAAGAGTTGGTGCGCGAACTGGCACCCATTGTTACCGAAGAATGGGGGCACTTTCGGTCTGTACTGCGGGAAATGGACAAGCGCCAGTTGAAACTGGGGCGTCAGCGCAAAGACGAATACGTGAACAAGCTCCTGGAATTTCAGGAAAAAGGTGGTTCGCGCGAAGATAAGCTGCTGGAGAAATTGTTGATTTTTGCCTTGATAGAAGCTCGTTCCTGTGAACGTTTTCGGCTCATGAGCTTACACCTCAACGACGAAGCCCTGCGGGAATTTTACCACCGGTTTATGATCTCCGAAGCTGGGCATTACCGGTTGTTTATTGAATTGGCCCGGAAGTATTTCGGTGCCGAACGCGTAAATACCCGCTGGGAAGCCTACTTGCAACGGGAAGCCGTAATCATGGAGGAACTGGAACTGCGGGGTGATCGAATGCATTAAAATAATAAAAAACTTACAACCATAACTAACTTTCAATGAAGCAATTAATTTTTCTTTTCAGTGTCTTAGCTATTTTGTCGGCCTGTAACAAATCAGGTGGCGGATTGCAAGGAACCAAAGACCTTGCCACCGAGATGGATAGCATCTCTTACGCAGTGGGTCGTTTCTTCGCGGAACAGGTAGCTGCTACCGGTATTGATTTGAATGCCCAGCAAATGGCGCAAGGCCTGGACGATATGAACCAGGATATTGAGAACATCACCGAAGAGCAGGGCATGGGTATCATGCGGGGTTTTCAGCAGGCCATCGCGATGCGCCAGGGTGCTCCCTTCACAAAGGAGGATCCGGCTCCGTTTTCTGTTGACAGTGTTTGCTACGTCATCGGCGCAGACTTTGCCCGCAACATGAAGGAGTTTGACGTATCGCTCTCCAGCGCTGCTTTCCTGCAAGGTTCGGAAGATTTCAAAACCGAAGCACCCAGCCTGGTTGGTGATCGTCAGGATGCCCTGATGCAAATGTTGACCACCAAAATTCAGGAAAAGCAAAACGCGGAACTGGCTGTAAAGGCCGAGAGCTCCATTGCCGAAGGCAAAACCTTCCTGGCAGAAAAAGCGACCGAAGAAGGTGTGAAAAGCACGCCCAGCGGCCTTATGTACAAGGTGCTGACGGAAGGCACCGGCGCGATGCCCGTAGCTACCGACAACGTGACCGTTCACTACGAAGGTCGCCTGATCGACGGTACGGTGTTTGACAGCTCCATTGCCCGCGGTGAACCCGCTTCTTTCCCCCTCAACGGTGTGATTGCCGGTTGGACGGAAGGTGTACAGCTGATGAAAACGGGTGCCAAGTACCAGTTTTACATTCCGCAGGACCTGGCTTATGGCCTGCAGGGGTCGCCACCAAATATTCCGCCCGGGGCTACCCTCATCTTCGATGTCGAGTTGATCAGCATTGATGTTGATAAGGAGCAATAAAAAGCAACTGGGGTTCGGTGATTAAAACGGAACCGGTATTGTTGGGGAAGCAGGCGCGGTGCGAAAGTACGGCGCCTGCTTTTTTTATAAAGCCGGCTACGGCCTGGCCGGGGCTTTCGTACTGGAATTGACGAACTTTACCGAACCCGGTTTTTCGGCCGCACAATTGCGCACCTGGCTGCCCAATCTGGTGGGTTCTTTTCAGTTGGAGGGCGTCGTCTTTGGCAGCGCCCGGCAGGCTTACCTCAGCACCGAAGGGAATAGCCTGGGGGGGGCGGTACTTTACCGATTGGACATGGATATGAATACCTTCAGTGCGGAGCCAGTTGCTCAAACAGCGATCCGCATTTTCCCGCAACCCGCTTCCGACGTGTTAATGATTGTGTGCCCGGTACCTTTCACGGCTTATTTACTGGATGCTCAGGGCCAGCTGGTACACCACCAGCAAACGGCAGCAATGGACCTCCGCAAACTGCCCCTTAATCCCCCAAACACATAAACTGCCGCTGGAAGAAATCCATCTGCAGCACCGGATATTCCTCAAAACCACTGCTCCAAAATACCCGCACCAGGTCGATCTCGCTGACCTTTAGCAGGCTGATGTAGCTGCGGTCGATGGGGTAGTAGATGGAGTAGGTAAGTTCCTGTTTGGTGGTGTTGTATTGTCCGCGGTCCATTGTGCCGGCGCGGAGGTTGATGAAATCGCCGTTGAGCAATTTGATGGTCAGGACACTGTTGCGATCAATAAAACCGTAGGCTTCCTGGGCGTTGGGGTAGGCGAAGGTGAAATTGAGGGTCAGGTAGCGGAAGCCACCTACGCTAGACAGGTAAGCCGCACAGGTGAGGTACTCTTTGTCTTTGAGGTAGGGCCGCAGGCGCTCGTCGGTGTAGCTGAAGAGCAGTTCGGGGGCCACATCGCGGCGGTATTGGCTAGCTTCCGGATCCTGTCCGGAAAAGGCCAACTGGCAAGCCCGCAGGGGTGGCCGCACCAGCAGGTCTTCGTAGTTGGTGGCCATGGTGTTGTCCATCAGGGGCACCAGTTGGGCGTAGGACTGATCGGCTGCCGTGCGAATGCTCTGGGAGCGGGCGTCGGCCGTGCGGCTTTGCTGGCGGCGCTGGTTGAAGGCCTCAATGTAGCCACCTTTCTCGACCAACTCATTGTCGAGCTGGGCCGCGTGGGCGGTCTCTTCCACCAACCTGCGGCTTTGGTCGAGGGAACGGGTAGCGGCAGCCAGCTGCTTGCGCAAAATATTGCGGCGGGTTTCGTCCAGGTCGGGGTCCGCGGCCTGTGCTTGCAGGCGGGCCAGGTTGTCTTCGGCTTCGGCTACCCGGCGGTGAGCCAGGTCGGCAGCCGTAGCCGACAATTGCGACCGCCGCTGGGCAATCTTGAAGAGGTCCGCTTCGTTCACATCCACGGCGCCATCCAGGGGCTCAATGTAGCCCTGGAAGACCGGGTAGACGGCCTGTGTCTCCCCTTCATCCGTCACTACCGGTGCGCCGTTGAAATATTCCATCCGGCCATCGGGGTAGACAATGATCTTTTCTCCCCGTTCATTTTCCCGAATTTCCTGCGCCAGCAAAAAAAACGGTACACAAAGGAAGCTGAATAGCCAGCAGCAGTAGATTTTATGCGATTTTTGCATTATTTATGGCTTTGGCGTTGGGGCGCAATAACCAGACAGGGGAAATCCGCTCCGCAACGCTAACATTTATACCGGAAGTCAGTTGTCGTACTTCGTCCGTTAAACTAACTCCAAAATAAGGGAAAAATTTCAACAGAACCTACGCGAATGAAAGATCAGATCAGGGTGGGCAGACAGGGAACGCGCTTCCAGGGCTTTTACCAGCAACTTTTACCGTTGCTGGCGGCCTTGTTGTTGCTATTGGGTACGGCCTGCGATCTGGCCTGGCCAGGTGGTGCGGATACGGTTGCCACGCCTCCGGTCGAGTTCAAATCCATCGCTCATCCTTATCCCGCCACCCCGCGGGACAGTTCCATCGTAGACAATTATTTTGGTCGCAAGGTAGCCGATCCGTACCGCTGGCTGGAACAAGATACGGCAGCAGCTGTGCAACGGTGGGTAGCGGCCGAGCAAAAGGCCACAGCACAATACCTGGCCCAAATCCCTTTCCGGGGCCCCATAGCCCAACGCCTGGGCCAACTCTGGGACTTTGCCCGCTACGGCCTGCCCGAATACCACGGCGGCTACTACTACCTGTTTTACAACAGCGGGCAACAAAACCAGGATGTGCTTTACCGGACGAAGGATTTGAAAGATTCCGTCCGACTGGTACTCGACCCCAATACCTGGTCGGCGGCGGGTACGGAGGCCATGGGAACCTACGCGTTTTCTCGCGACAGCCAGTTCCTGGCCTACCAGGTTGCGCAGGGCGGTTCGGATTGGCAGCAAATTCGGGTGCTCGATCTCCTAACCGGGCAGGTACTGGTAGATCGCCTTACCGGTGTCAAATTTTCGGATATCGCCTGGCGCGGCTCAGGCTTCTATTACAGCCGCTATCCCGGCGCCGGGGCGGGCAAGAACCTGACGGCGACCAACGAATTTCACCAGCTGTATTACCACCAGGTGGGCACCCCACAAGCCAACGATGAATTGGTTTTTGCCGACCGGACGCATCCCCAACGCAACGTGCGGGCCCAAACCGACGAAGCCGAGCGCTGGCTGGTCCTCAGCGTAACCGAGTCTACGAGCGGTAACGCCTGCTACCTGCGCGATCTGCGCGATGCCGACCTCAGCTTTGTGCCCGTGGCCGAGGATTTTGACCACGACCTCCATTTTGTGGCTGCCGTAGGCGACCGGCTCCTGTTCCTGACCAATAAGGGAGCACCGAACTACCGCCTGGTGCAGATCAGCGGCAGCCAGCCGAGCCGCAACTACTGGGAAGAACTGGTGCCCGAAAGACCCGACGTGCTGCAAAGTGTGGTGCGCAGCGGCGATAAGCTGTTGGCCACCTACCTGCGGATGGCTTCGAATTACGTAGTGGTTTACGACCTGACGGGGGAGCAACTCCGGGAAATACGGTTGCCCGAACTGGGCACCGTGACGGGCATTACAAAAGGAAACGGGGAGGAGGAAGTCTTTTTTGGGTTCACCTCCTTTACCCGACCCGAAACCGTTTACCGCCTGCATTTGCAGGACTATACCACCGCTATTTTTCGTCAACCGGTGACGGCCTTTAAATCCAACGACTACGTGACCCGCCAGGTGCAGGTGAAAAGCTACGACGGTACGCTGGTACCCGTGTTTTTGATTTACAAAAGAGACCTGCCGTTGGGTACACCTCACCCGACGCTGCTCTATGGTTACGGTGGTTTCAATATCAGTATCCTCCCGCAGTGGAACCTGACCCGTCTGTTGCTGATCCCCGCCATTTTGGAGAACGGGGGAATAGTGGCCGTGGCCAATTTGCGCGGCGGCGGAGAATTCGGTAGCGAGTGGCATACCGCGGGTACCTTGCGGCAAAAGCAAAATGTGTTTGACGACTTCCAGTCTGTGGCCGAATACCTGATCGCCGAACGGTACACCTCGCGCGAGAAGTTGGGCATTTACGGCCGCTCCAACGGCGGCTTACTGGTCGGCGCCTGCTTAGCCCAGCGGCCCGATCTGTACCAGGTTGCTTTTCCGGCGGTGGGCGTGTTGGACATGATGCGCTACCATCGGTTCACCATCGGATGGGCCTGGGCTTCCGACTACGGCACCAGCGCAGATTCGGTGATGAGCGACTATTTATTGTCTTATTCCCCCCTGCATAACCTGGAACCACAAGCCTATCCGGCTACGATGATCACCACTGCCGACCACGATGATCGGGTAGTTCCGGCACATTCTTTTAAATTTGCTGCCGAATTGCAACACCAGCAACGCGGAGAGGCACCAATTTTGCTCCGCATCGATGAAAGTGCCGGGCACGGATCGGGCAAACCGCTGCGCAAACGCATTGACGAAGGCGCCGATGTATTGTCGTTCTTTTTTTATCAATTGAAGGAGCCTTGGATAAACGAATTGCATGAACCTGGATTTTAACATCGGCTTTCTCAAAGTCAGCCTGTGGGACATACTGGATATTCTGATCGTCGCCTATCTTTTGTACCAATTGTACAAATTATTGCGGGGGAGCATTGCCTTCAATATTTTTATTGGCCTCTTGTTGTTGTACGGCAGTTGGTTCGTGGTGAACCAGTTGAATATGGATCTTTTGTCGAGTATTCTCGACCAGTTTGTCAAAGTAGGTATCATCATTCTGATTATTATTTTTCAGCCCGAAGCCCGTCGCTTTCTGCTCATTCTGGGTAACACGACGCTGCGCCAACGCTCCAATTTCCTCGACCGAATTCTGGATCGCGGGGGCATGGCGACCCGCTCCGAGGAGGAACGCACCCGGGCACAAGAAGCTATTCTGAAGGCGGTGTTGCGGATGAGCCGACACCGGGTGGGCGCGCTCATCGTTTTTAACCAAAATTTTAGTCTGGAAGGAATGGCTACGGGAGGTGTGGTGCTGGATGCCCAAATTTCGCAGGGATTGGTAGAGAGCATTTTTGCCAAAGAAAGTCCGCTGCACGACGGGGCGGTGCTGATCGACAACTTGAAAATACAAAAAGCCAGTACCATCCTGCCGGTGAGCGAACAAACCGACCTGCCGAAAGGGGTAGGGTTGCGCCACCGGGCGGCGGTGGGCATTTGTGAAAAAACAAACGCAGTTGCGTTGGTGGTCTCAGAAGAGACTGGATCCATTAGTTTTGCCCAGGGCGGTAAGCTGGAACGCAAGCTGAATGAAGAGCGTTTGCGGGAGGTATTACGGGAATTTGTGTGACCGGTATCCAATCGGCAAGGCGGTGTATGGCAGGTATTTTTATCCCGACTGCTCACCGGTGGCGCCCGTTAATTTTACAATAGGATTACCTGCTCTTGTGCCACACAAATAGTACCTTTGCCAGCGTTGATTTGAAAAATGTCAACGAATCAAAACGAAGGACAATTATTTTTTTCAGGACCAGGATGGCCCTGAGCCTCAACTAATAAGTAGAAAACCGATTTCATGAAAGCCGTACAAACCTACATCGATAATAACCGGGAGCGATTTTTAGCCGAGCTGATGGATTTGCTGCGTATCCCCAGCGTGAGCGCCGATCCCGCTTTCAAAGCGGATGTGCAGCGCACTGCTGAAGCGGTGGCCGCACATTTGCGTAAAGCAGGTGCTGACCACGTAGAACTGGTGACCACTGCCGGCCATCCGATCGTCTACGGAGAAAAGTTCCTGGCCGCCAATCTGCCTACCGTGATGGTCTACGGTCATTACGATGTACAACCTGCCGACCCCATCGACTTGTGGGAAAGCGGCCCTTTTGAGCCCGTCATCAAAAAAACCAAAACCCACCCCGAGGGCGCTATTTTCGCCCGCGGTGCCTGCGACGACAAGGGGCAGATGTTCATGCACATCAAGGCATTCGAAGCGATGATGGCAACGGACAGTTTACCCTGCAACGTGAAGTTCATGATCGAAGGGGAAGAAGAAGTGGGCTCGTCTCACCTGGGGACCTTCCTCAAGGAAAACAAAGATAAGCTGGCTTGCGATGTCATCCTGATCTCGGATACCAGCATCATCGACAACGACACCCCCAGTATTACCACCGGATTGCGGGGCTTAAGCTACGTAGAGGTTTCCGTTACGGGCCCCAACCGCGACCTGCACTCCGGCGTCTACGGAGGTGCGGTGGCCAATCCCATCAACGTCTTGTGCGAGATGATCGCCGGGATGATGGACGAAAACAAACACATTGTCATTCCCGGTTTCTACGATGATGTCGATGAGGTTTCGAAAAGCGAGCGCGAGGAGATGAACAAAGCGCCTTTCGACCTTAAGACCTACCGCGAAGACCTGGGCATCGCTGCCGTGCGTGGCGAAGCGGGTTACACGACCCTGGAACGCACGAGCATTCGCCCGACGTTGGACGTGAATGGCATCTGGGGTGGCTACACCGGAGAAGGTGCCAAAACGGTTTTGCCCAGCAAAGCCTACGCCAAAATCAGTATGCGCCTGGTACCCCACCAATCGCCCGATAAGATTACGGCATTGTTCGAAAATTATTTCAAGGCCGTTGCACCCCCTAATGTAAAAGTGGAGGTGCACCCGCACCACGGCGGCGAGCCCGTTGTGACGCCTACGGATACCCCCGAGTACCAGGCGGCCTACAAGGCCATGGAAACGGCCTTTGGTAAAGCGCCCATCCCCAAGCGCGAAGGAGGCAGCATTCCCATTGTGGCCCTTTTTGAGCAGATTCTAGGTGTAAAAAGCGTACTCATGGGCTTTGGCCTGGACAGCGATGCCATCCATTCCCCCAATGAGCACTACGGCTTGTTCAACTTCTATAAAGGAATTGAAACCATTCCGTATTACTACCAGAATTATGTGGCGTTGAAAAAGTAGGCTTTTGCTTAACTGAAAAAAAAGGAGCCCTCCCTGGATGATATGCTGGGGAGGGCTTGTTGTTTCAGGCAGGAGCGAAACTGGTAACTACCCCTGCTTCAGTCGCGCCTTCGGAATCCAGGCCCAGCAGGCTTCACAAACTACTGGCTCTTCGCCCGACTCGTCGGTTATTTTCACCGAAACGAGGAGGTCTCCTTTCTCAGTGGTGCGGATGAATGCTTGTTGGCTTTCGTCCAGCCAGGCTTCGGCGGTAATGGCGCCAGCGGAGCGGCGGACAAATTTGGCGTTCAGGTACTTGAGCAGCACAATCTTGTCGTCGGGGACATTCATACCCGTCACCATGCCGGTGGCCGTTTCGGCCAGCAGCAGCATGGCTACTGCGTGCACCTGCCCGATGTGGTTGCGCACTTTGGTCTTGTTTTTCAGGCTGACGACCACCTTGTCTTTGGTCATCAGGTCGTAGGAGACACCTGCTGTACCCGTAAATTTAACAATTTTACCGATGGCATAAGACAGCACCCAGGTCGGGTAACGCTTCAGCTTGTGCACGGTTTTTTCCAGTTGATTCATGTGGCGTGGTTGTTGGCTGCTGGCAAAGGTAAGGATTGGGGCACAAGGGTTTTTTATTCCGGCCCAACAAGTCCTTTTATTTCCGCAAGTAATACGACCGCAACACGTCCTCCGCTGGTTTACCCAGGGGTACGTACCCGCGTCCGTTGTCTTCGACGTGATTCAGGTCTGAAGGCCATTTCCACCAGAAGTAACCCTTGATCCAGTCGCTGGGCCAGGAGGCTGCTAAAAAAGCCGCGTAGCATTGGGCCTGGGCCTGTTCGTCAATGGCGCGGTCGCCCGCTTCGGCGTGGGGGTTTTGCCAGGGCGCCGTAGCGCTGCGGTAGCCGATCTCGGTCAGCCACACCGGGCGTTGCACCTGTTCGTGAATGGTTTTTAGTTTTTCTACAACGCGTTGCGCACCAGCCGCCAGCTCTTCAGGGGTGGCCGTCGTGCCTTGGTGCAGGGGATAGTAACAATTGACTCCAATAAAGTCGAGGGCGGGCCAGAAAGTGATCTTTTCGCATTCTTCGCCCCAGTTGGCCGCGTAGGTCAGGCTGCCGCCGTAGATTTGCCGGATTTGGGCGATTAGGGTCCGCCAGGCTGCCGGGTGCTGGAGGGTCGTGTAACGCAGTTCGGTGCCGATACAAAGGGCATCGAAACCGTACAACTCGGCCAACAGCGCATAGTGGCTAATCCAACGACGGTAATTGTCAAAGAAGGTGTTCCATTCGGTGGGTGTAGAAAACGACACATCTCCCGGCCAACTGCCACCACCGAGCCAGATCTGCGGCTTTAGCAGGGTGAATTGCCCCAGATCCTTGGACGAGAAATGGGAAAACAAAACCGCTTCGTCGTTTTCGTTACCCACTTGCTCCGATATGGGGATGGGGTCGGGGCGGTGGGCGTCGGCCAGGTAGCTGTACGGGACGATGGCAACGGCCGAAATGCCAATGCTTTGCATGACCCCCAGCGACATACGTGCTCTTTCACTACCGTAGCCATTGTAAATGCGGTAGCCCTGGTGTGCCAGGGTATAGCCATTCAGCCGTTGTTGGGGTACAGTGCGGCGTTTTATGTCTGACCGTGGGTAATTGGCCCTGATCCAGCTTTTCCATTGCGTATCCAATTGTTTTAGCGTAGCAATGGGAGGTACAGAACGGTAGTATTCATCCAGGAAAGCGGTCTTGCCAATCGTTTGCAGCCGAAAATCAACCCAGGCTGCGGCCGCAAACTGCCCGATCAACGGCAGGTACTGCGCAATCGTATCAGGGGAGAAGAGCAGCTGGGCGCTGGGCAAAACACCTGCTGCGGCCAGGTGTTGGGCCCATTCGCGCCAGGGTCGCCCCCGGATGGTATCCGTCCACTGCATGCTCAATCCCTCTTCCAACACGGGGTGAGCCGGGGAACCCAGCGCGGCGCGCAACCAGCAGCGGTACTGCTCGCCCCATTCTTCGCCCTGGAAATGTGCATTGCTCACCAGGTACACCTCCGCTTTGTCTGCCTCTACGTGGACTTGTTGCATGGAGCCGGTGCGGAGGGCTTTGCGCTCCACCGTAGGGTAGAGGAAAAATTGTAGAACCGGTAGCTGGTCGGCACCCGTAAAATCCTGGATCTCCTTTTTGGCTTTAGCCAGGCGGGGAGCCAGATTTTTGCTGATGTCGGGGGCGCCGTCGTAAGCGTGCAATGCTGCCGCGGGGGTAGTTGCCAGCAACAAGGGTGCAGGGGTGAACTCAAAGTGAATTTGTTTATCCATCACCCAGGTACTGTCATTAAAATAGCCCATACAAAAAGTCTGCTGGTGCCGCGTCACTTCGTAGCCCCAGGCTGACCATAAAAAGGACCGCAGCCCACTGGCCAGGCGTTGGCGGAGGTAGGTTTGGATTTGTAGTTCATCTTTTCCCCAGATCAGGTGCATCGGCAATTGCCCGTTCCAGGCGCTGGGCAGGAAAGACAGTTGTACCAGATCCTGGGTGTCATTCAGTTCCAAGCTGCCGACCCGAACCTGGGTTTGCTCCAGGCCCAGATCGGGTAGTTTTTTAGCCGCCAGGCAAACGACCGCAGGCAGGGTGCTGCCGATCAACATAACCGGGTATTTTTGCAGTAGGCTATCGGGGACTTCTGCCAGGTCAAAAACCTGGAGGGTTATGCCCCGCAGGGTCCGGTTGGCCAGGGGGCGGAGCAGGCTTTCGTAACTGCGCTTGCCAGCTTCCGAATCCGACTGGTACACGATGAGCCAGGTGTCTGTTTCCCAGGCGGCGCGTTGCAAGTCCCGGCGATGGGGTAATTCAGTGGCTGAAGTACCTGCCGCCGATGGATCGGTCCAGAAGGTGCTACCCAGAAATAAGGTGCCTGTCAGTAGGATAATGCCCAGCACGATTCGCATCAGGTGAATTTTTTAAGGGTAGCATTTGGCCAGGAAAACGGGTCTTCTGGCCAAATACTACGTTGCTATTGATTTGCTGATGCTAATTTACGGTTTACTGTGGGGAAAAGCGCAAGTTGGGTATTGACCAACCCATTTTAATTGACATCTTTTTCTGCTTCGAGGGTGGTGATCATCTTGGCAATACTGTCCTTGTTCAATTGATCGGGTGCTTGTTCCAGGGCGATTTTGTAGTGTGATTTACTTCTAAGATAAGTATTATCTTGCCACTTTGCTCAGAAACGCAACGAATGATGGCTAGGAAGAAGTATTATCAACGGTGGCTGCTGCAAGCGCCCTTGGGATTGGTATTGGTCGGCCTGGGGTTGTCGCTGGTGGCCGATGCAGCGCTTTACAAATTCCAGGGAGCAGCCACCTGGAGTTGGGTGGCTTACGGTACGGTGGCCCTGGTCGTGTTTAACAGTGGGTTGTGTGTCTTTGGTGATGCTATTTTGCAACGTGTTCGGTTTGAACAAACACGCTCCTCCGGGGATTAGGTACGCAGAACAGCTACGCTGGGGCTTGTTACAAGCGTTGAATACCGGTGGGCGGTTATAAAAACGACCCGTCGAAATAGAAGGGCAACAGCACTTTGGCCGACTTCAATACCATGATCGCTCCTTGCTCGCCCTGCAACAACACTTCCATATCCCCGCCTTGTCGTTGTTCTACTTCTACCATTACCTGGCGGCAGGCCCCGCAGGGTGCTGCGGGTTGATTGACCGGCTTGGCGGGGTTGCGTACAGTGATCGCTATGTGGGTGATGCGTTCTCCGGGGTAGGAGGAAACAGCGGTGGCCAGCGCCATGCGTTCGGCACACAGGCACATGGGGTAAGCGGCGTTTTCAAAGTTAGCTCCGGAAACAATAGCGCCGTTGGTCAACAATAGTGCTGCCCCCACCTGGAATTTGGAATAGGGTGCGTATGCTTTGTCGAGTGCAGTTTTGGCAGCTGCCAGGAGTGTCTTTTGGCTAGCAGATAGGGCCGTTTCGTCCGTAAAAGTTTCCCATTTTACTTCCAGCTGCTGCTGCTTGTTTTCCATACGTAGTTGCTTTTTAAATTCCCAATTGGTAAGGGGAACTACTTAGGGTGTTTTTTAAACTAAGTAGCAATTAATCCCTCAAAGATACTATCTTGTGCAAAGATTGCAGAATATCTTTATAACCACAATTAAACCCTTCCACCGCTATGAATAGCATCCTGATTATCGGCGCTGGTCGTTCTTCCGGAGCCTTGATTAACTACGTTTTGGACAAATCCCGGGAACATGGCTGGTTTGTTACCGTAGCTGATGCCGATCCTGCCCTGGCCGACGCTAAAGTCAACGGACACCCCAATGGCCGCCCTGCCTGGCTGGATGTGCTCAAAGTTAACGACCGCCGGGAATTGATTAGTCGGGCCGACGTGGTGGTTTCCCTGCTGCCAGCTCATCTGCACGTGGAAGTAGCTCAGGACTGTATCAAGCTCAAAAAACACCTGATCACGGCTTCCTACGTTTCCAAGGAGATGTACAGCCTCGGCGATGAGGTCCGCGACCGCGAACTGATCTTCATGGGTGAAATGGGTCTTGATCCTGGCATTGACCACATGTCGGCTATGCAAAAGATCGATGAGATTAAGGCCAAAGGCGGTAAAATACTAGCCTTTCGTTCTTATACCGGCGGTCTGATCGCTCCCGAAAGTGATACCAATCCCTGGCGTTATAAAATCACGTGGAATCCGCGCAACGTCGTTCTGGCTGGCCAGGGAACGGCACAATACCTGTACAAGAAAAAATTGAAATTTATACCTTACAATCGCCTGTTCCGGGAAATATGGAACGTTGAAGTGCCGGGAATGGGCAATTTTGAGGTCTACGCCAATCGCGATAGCCTGCTCTACCGTGAGCAATATGGCCTCAAGGACATCCCCACTATCCTGCGTGGTACGATTCGGTACCCCGGGTACTGTGCCGCCTGGAATGCACTCATAGAAATAGGCCTCACCGATGCTGATTTTCCTATTCTCGACAGTGGAAAACTGACCTACCACTCGCTGATGGAAGCCTTTGCGCCAGAAGGTACGGGATCGGTAAAAGATCGTATTGCTGAACTCCTGAACGAAGCCCCTGATTCGGAGGTTATGCAAAAACTGGAATGGCTGGGCCTGTTCAGTAAAAAGAAAATCAATATCGAGAACGCTACCCCGGCGCTGATTCTCGAACACCTGTTGCTGAAAAAGTGGAAGCTGGAACCCCAGGACAAGGACATGATTATCATGCAGCACGAGTTTGTCTACGCGCTCAATGGTAAAAAACACCGCCTGACCTCTACGATGGTCATGAAGGGCAATGGCCAGAACGATACGGCCATGGCCCGGCTCGTCGGTCTGCCCATGGGCATCTTTGTCGGGTTGATCGCCGATGGTAAAATCAAATCTACCGGCGTTCAGATTCCGGTAACCAAGGAAGTTTACGAGCCCGTGCTGGAAGAACTGAAGGAATACGGTGTAATTTTTACTGAAAAAGAGGAAGTGATTGGTTAAATCAGCAAACCTTTGATACCCGAACGACTCAGCAGTGCCCTGACCAATGTCCGGGCGCTGCAAATTTTTCAGTTGTTGCGGCAGGGTGGTTTGATCCTGGTCGCTGTTCTCTTGGCCAAGTCTACCTTGTCACCCGCCGAGGTGGGCACCTATGAGATGCTTCTATACGTAGGTTACCTGCTCACTTTTTTTTGGGTAGCAGGTGCATTACAGGCCTTACTGAGTTATTATCCTACGTTGGAAGCCGCAGATCAGGCTGCTATTGTTTTTCAGGCTTTCCTGGTTTTTACCGGAATGAGCCTGGCTTGCGGTGCCTTGTTGTGGTTTTTCCCTGAATTTATCCTGCAACTATTGGTTCAGCGTAGCAGTCTTGCTTTCGCAGGTTTATTTGCGCTGTTTCTGGTCACCAATATTCCCGCCAGCCTGCAGGAGTACTTTTATTTACTCCAGGATCGGCCCCTGGCCATTTTGGTCTACGGCCTCGCTTCGGCAACTGCCCAATTATTGGCCGTGGGTCTTCCACCCGTGTTGGGTATGGATTTCCGCTGGAGTTTCGTAGCGCTGGCCGGCGTAGGAATAGCTAAGGGGCTCATCCTTGTCCGTTTTGTGCTGGTTTACGGCCGGTGGTCCTGGTCAGTGGGGCTGCTGCGTGCCTGGTGGTTGCTGGCTGCTCCGCTGATGGCCTATACGCTGTTGGGGGTTGCCAATCAGTCGGTAGGACCCTGGATGGTGGGGTATTTTTTTGACGGTAGCGCCGCCGAATTTGCCATCTACCGCTACGGTGCCCGGGAGTTGCCGTTGCTGGCCGCGTTAACGGGGGCAGTGGCCAGTGGGGTAATCCCCTTTTTGGCCCGTGACCTGAAGGCGGGTTCGGAGCACCTCAAAAAAGAGGCCCGCCAGTTGTACCACCTCCTTTTTCCGGTGAGTATTGTCCTTTTGCTGACCTCCAGGTGGTGGTTTGTCTGGGTATTTGCTGCGACCTATGCACCCAGTATTGTTTTGTTCAACACTTTCCTCTTGCTCACGCCGGTTCATCTGATTTTTGCCCGTACGGTTCTGGTGGCCCGCCAGGATACCCGCTGGGTTCCTTTATTTGCACTCGGTAGTATGGCGCTGAACATCATTTTTTGCTTGCTGATGACACCGGTACTGGGGATGCCCGGTATTGCCTTGTCTGGTGTGCTAGCCTTCGGATTAGAAAAAGCCGGGTTGGTGATTTATCTCTGGCGCTGGCACGGGGTACCCTGGTCTGTTTATACCGACTTGCGGTGGTGGTGGGGCTATACGTTGCTGCTCCTGATTGCATTCGCGGTAGCCAGCGGGTTTTAAAATAACCTTAAACAGCGCTTGGTGTCAGAAAGGAAATTAACTCACCCATTGGTAAACCAGGAAGCTGCTCAGATAGGCCAGCGCCGTCATAAAGACGAACTGAAAAGCGGGCCATTTCCAACTGCCCGTTTCCCGTTTGACAACGGCCAGGGTACTCATGCACATCATGGCGAAAACGTAGAAGATGACCAGCGATAAGGCCGTGGCCTGAGAATAGACTTTTTCCCCCGTGAGCGGATCACGCTCCTGGGCCAGCCGATCGTGGATACTCAATTCTTCGGTCGTGCTGCCAACGCTGTAAAGCGTAGCCATGGTACCGACAAACACCTCGCGGGCGGCAAAACTACAGATAATAGCTACGCCCATTTTCCAGTCGAAACCCAGGGGCCGAATGGCCGGTTCGATCCATTTACCCAGGTGGCCGGCGTAGCTGGCTTCCAATCGCAGCGCGGCCGTCAGGTCATCCTGGGTATTGCTGTCTAATTTTTGCTGAGCGGCCAGCTGCTCCGCTTTTGCGGTAGCTGCGGCCATTTCTGCCGCTGGGCCGTAGCTGGCCAGCGCCCACAAGATGACCGAGATCACCAGAATAACTTTGCCGGCTTCCACCAGAAAGCTGCGTACTTTTTCGTAAACGGTCAGGCCAACGTTGCGCAGCAAGGGCTGGCGGTATTCCGGCAGTTCCAGCATCAAGAGGCTGGGTTCTTCACTCTTGAAGATGTATTTGAAAATGAGTGCGGTACCCAGGGCTGCGAAAATCCCCAACAGGTAAAGGCCCATAAAGGCGAGTCCCTGGGCGTTGAAAAAGCCGCTGTTACCGGTGTTGGGTACCACAAAACCGATCAGTACGACGTACACCGGTAGGCGTGCAGAGCAACTGATGAAGGGTGCCACCAGAATGGTGATCATGCGTTCTTTGCGGTTGGCAATATTGCGCGTACTCATAATGGCTGGAATGGCACAGGCACCACTGCTGATGAGTGCTACCAGGCTGCGGCCGTTCAGACCAAAGAAGTGCATCAGGCGATCGAACATGAAAGCAGCTCGCGCCATGTAGCCGACCTCTTCCAGTAGGGTAATGAGAAAGAAAAGGATCGCAATTTGTGGAATGAATACCAGTACACCACCCAACCCGGCAAGTAACCCGTCGGTAACGAGGTTGGTAAACCAGCCGGCCGGAAGAATAGCTTTAACCGCTTCGTTTAGTTGTCCAAAGAGCCATTCAATAGCTTCCATCGGATAAGCGGCCCAGGCATAGATCGACTGGAAAATAAAAAACATCAGTACCAGGAAAATGAGCGGACCCAACCAGCGGTTCGTCAGCCAGTCGTCGATGCGCCCCGTAAAACTGTTTCCCTGGTTGGTTTGCTGGCGGAGGGCCTGGCGAACGATGGTGCCAAAACCATCGAAGCGGGCCATGGTTTCTTCCACCTGGTGCTGCAGGCTGTTGAAGCCGTGTGTCTGGGTGATTTCCGCCACTTGTTGGCGCTCCGACGCCGCGAGAAAGGGCAGCCACTTGTGGTGGTGCGCGATCAGGATATTTTGATAGGGATTATTATCTGGAAAAAGGGGTTGCAACGCACTTGCCAACTTTCTCTCTTCGGCTGAACCCCGGTAAAGTACCGGATTGGCAGGAGCGGCAGGGGTAGCCTGGGCGATTCTTGTAATCTCAGCCTCCAATTCCACAAAGCCCTGACCGCTGTGGCTGCTGATAATTACGACCGGCACGCCTAGTCGTTTTGACAACCATTCTCTGTCAATTTGCCGCCCTTGTTTGGCGGCCATATCAGCCATATTGAGCCCCAGGATCACGGGCAAACCTAAATCCCTGATCTGCGTAAAAAGTAAAAGGTGTTTCTCCAGCCGGGTAAAATCCGCCACGTAGAGAACGGCATCGGGATAATTTTCGTCGAGGGGATTAGCCAGGGTCTGCACCACAATGCGCTCGTCCTGGGCAGTCGGATACAGACTGTAGGCGCCGGGAAAGTCGATCAAGTCCAGCACTTTAGCACTGGGCAAGGAATAGTGGCCTACCTTTTTGTCGACGGTAATGCCAGGGAAATTACCGACTTTTTGGCGCAGGCCAGTCAGTCGATTAAATACACTGGATTTGCCGCTGTTGGGGTTGCCGATGAGGGCCAGGCGAAAGTGACGGGGAGGAATAGAAACAGTAGTCTTGCTCATTTGCGAACCGCAATTGCCGCCAATTCTTTCGGGCGGAGTGCCAGGAAGTGCTGGTCAATACCTACGTAAATGGCACCACCAAAGGGCGCTTTGCGGATGATTTGAATACGACTACCGGGTAGAACACCCATTGCCAGAAGCTTGCTGGCTATTTCCTGGTTGGTGAATCCGATAACCTGAGCAAACTCTCCGGTGCGCAGGGCACCCGAGGACAACACGGGGATGATGTTGGGGACTTTTACCACTGTCGTATTTTTTAATTCACTAACCATAATAACTTTCAATCGACAAGTTACAACGAACCAGGCATATGAATGCCAAATGCCAGGGTGATCTTTAGCACCACTGTATAGTGACAAAGATAGGCAATCTTCTTTATTTAGACTTAATCTAATTAATAATTCCTGCAATTATTACACGGGGTTGACTATCTTGAGAGCATTACTTATTTTTTAAATAATACCTATTATCATATGTCTAAATTATTACAAAAGCTGGTTTTTCTTTGCTTTTTTGCTGGTTTTACCTCCCTTTACGGGCAAAACGTGATCAGCATGGAATACCAGGGGCAGCGCAACCAGACCTTGTTGACCAGCATGTTTGGCCCCTTTATTCAAAATGGCGTGAAGTTGTGGCGCGTTACCTACACGACGCCGGATGTGTTCAATCAACTGGACACGGCCTCCGGACTACTGGTGGTGCCGTTTCGTGATGAGGTAACCATTTATCCGACACTGGTTTACCAGCACGGCACGGTGGACGGACCGCAGGATGTGCCCTCCAATTTACAGGGTGGCTACGAATTGGCCATGGTTTTTGGTGGCTTGGGCTACGCTACGCTGGCCCCCGATTTCCTGGGTGCTGGTACGGCCCGCGGGTTTCATCCTTACGTTCACGCCGCAACCGAAGCTTCGGCTGCCGTCGACATGTTGCGGGCAGTCAGGGCCTACGCACCAGAAATGGATTTGCTGCTCAACGACCAATTGTTTGTCACCGGCTATTCGCAAGGCGGGCACGCCAGCATGGCGCTCCACCAGGTGCTGGAACAGGAACTGAGCGAAGAATTCAATCTTACCGCGGCCTCCCACATGTCGGGGCCCTACAGCATCAGCGATGTCATGCGGGAGGTGATTCTTTCGGAAGACCCCTACAATTTCGTGGCTTATCTGCCCAATACCTACCTGTCTTATAATTATGTCTACGGCATCTATAGCGACATTGAGCAGATTTTTAAGCCTGCCTACGTACCCGATATCCAGGCTTTTTACGAAGGCACTATTGGGCTGTCTACGCTCAACAACAACCTGATTGCAGCTTTGGTCACTGATTTCGGTGCACCTATAGCGCGCAATATTTTGCAGGACAGCATTCTCGCGATCCTGGAAAATCCGGACCTGGATCATCCCTTGCATGAGGCCCTTCGCGACAACGACACCTATCTTTGGGCTTCGCAAAGACCGACTCGCCTGATGTACTGTATGGCCGATGACCAGGTCAATTTTCGCAATAGCGTACTCGCCGATTCGGTGATGAATGCCCTCGGCGCCTTCGACCTGGATGCGCTCAATGTCAACCCTGCGGCCGACCACGGGGGCTGTGTTTCACCAGCGGTCTTAAACACGGCTTTATTTTTCGGTCAGTTCGCTGAATGGGTGGTTGATACCCGGTCGGGTATACCGGAATTAGCTGTTACTATCTTCCCCAATCCCGTACAGGATCGACTCCAAATCATGGGGTTGAAGCAAACCAGCAAGGTCCTCCTCCTGAATCAGATGGGGCAGGCTGTTTTTCAAACCCAGGCCGAACCGCAGCAACATGAACTCCGCTTGCCTGCCTTGCCTGCGGGGGTGTACTGGTTGAAAATACAAAACACGGAAGGACTGGTGGTGAAAAAAATAATACTGGAAAACTAGTTTAACCGTATTGTCTCCGTACCCCAAAAGCAAAGCCCTGGCCATCAAATGAATGATGGCCAGGGCTTTGTGTTATATTGGGTTGCAGCTCCTTGCAGGAGCATGCTCAAAGTGGAAGTACTACTGTAGGTAAACGACCTCCGCACTTGGGAACTGGTGCTGTGCCAACATTTTGTCTACAAATGCCTTGTGCCCCTTGGGTGCCAGGAGGTACAACTTACCCCCTTTCATGGAAGCCATGGTACCCAACAATTTCCATTTGGAGATTTGTTCCAGGTTATTGTCGTCTTTCATCGCTATCTCGATATAGTATTTGTTGGTACGCCGTTTGCCCGTGATATCCGGCGTGAAGACCATTTCTTCCTCAGCGTCTGTTCGGTTGAAGGAATTGGGGGCTTCGTAGCCTTCAAAATTCACTTTCATTTCGGATAAACGAAGGCTTTCCGCCCAGGAAATAGCTTTTTGGAAATAGTCTTGCTTAGACATAGTTGTTAAGGTTTTTGTTAGTAGAAATAGCAGAGATAAAACAAAAAGCAGTAGCACACCTGACCTTAGGCCATTTTATTGGGGCAGGTACCATACCTGGCTAGAAAATAAAGTGGAGGGTTGTGGAATGGAAAAAAAAACGATGTACTGCTTCATGTATTATAAACGCAAAAAATGACTGAATAGTTCCTCCGATACAATTTTCCAGGTGACCGAGTTGGCCAAAGCCTGGATTATTCGTCGCCGTCCAACAGGTCGGGTCGTCGGGCTTTGGTACGGGCCAGCGCCTGTTCGTAGCGCCAGTCGTCAATTTTACCGGTGTGACCGGAAAGCAGGATGTCTGGTACGTCCCAATCGCGGAATTTGGCGGGCCTGGTGTATACGGGTGGAGCGAGGAGGTCGTCCTGAAACGAATCGAGGAGGGCGGACTGCTCGTCACCGAGTACCCCGGGTAGCAGGCGCCCCAGGGAGTCCACGACGATCGCTGCCGCCAATTCGCCACCACTGAGTACATAATCGCCGATACTGATTTCCCGCGTCACGTAGTGTTCGCGGATACGTTCGTCAATTCCTTTGTAGTGGCCACAAATCAACAGCAGGTTTTTTTTCAAGGACAGTTGGTTGGCCATTCGTTGCTGGTAGCGCTCCCCGTCGGGGGTTAGGAAGATTACTTCGTCGTAGGTGCGTTGTGCCAGCAATCCGTCCAGGCAGTTGGCCAACGGTTCGCACATCATCACCATGCCAGCGCCACCGCCAAATTGGTAGTCGTCTACCTGTTTGTGTTTGCCGAGGCCAAAGTCGCGCAGGTTGTGCACGACGACCTCCAACAACCCTTTTTCCTGTGCCCGCTGCATAATGGAGTGTTCAAACGGACTCTGCAACAATTCTGGCAACACGGTGATGATGTCAATACGCATAAAGCTGCTGTTCTTTACCGCAAAACTGCAATTTTTTTAACAATTCCCGGCGACTACTTTCGAATAACGTGTTTTCGGGTGGCCGTAGTTCGAACTTCGGCAGTACGGAATTTGAGCCACCTCCGACTTCCCACTTCCGACTTCCCACCTCCGACTTCCCACCTCCGACTTCCGACTTCGAGTTGGTTCTCGCACCTGCCACGTCTTCAGCGTGGGCGACGCAGCGCAGCAACCTGCCACGTCTTCAGCGTTGGCG
>PZPC01000028.1 GCA_003045895.1 Bacteroidota bacterium | reverse complement strand
GTTACCAGTTGGCGAAATAATATTTAAGCGACTGCTTAATACCCCAGCCACATCAATTTGTGCCCCAGGCGCATGGCGAAAGGGATGTCCTTGTCGGCGCGCCCCTGGGGATGACTGCTGCTGAGGTTGGAGAGCATGACTACTGCGCGCTGTTGGGCGGGCGAGAAACCCAGGAAAGCCGTGTAGCCCCCGGTGGCTCCGCCGTGCCAGGTGAAAACCTGGTCGGGTTGCTCCAGGCAGTGCCACCAGCCGAGGCCCATTCGTTGGTCTGCCCACAATTTGCTGGTGAGGGGAATGCGGTAACCGAGCGGGTCTTGGGTGCTGGCCAGGAATTCGAGTCCGGCGCTGGGAGCAGCCAATTGGGCGGCGGCGTAGCGCAGCAGGTCATTCAGCGTGGATTTAATGGTGCTGGCGGGGTCGATGAAGTCCATGTCCCAGAGACGGGCAGTTTTGCCTTTGGCCGTAATGCCGGGCACCAGACGGTCACGCTCGGATTGGGGTACCCGCAGATAGCTGTCGGTCATCTTCAGGGGTTCAAAAAGATCCTGTTGCACCGCCTCGGCCCAGGTTCGATTCGTTTGCCGGGCTACCATGACGCCGAGCAGGCCGTAGGCGGCGTTGTTGTAAGCCCAGGTCTGCCCCGGTTCGTAGTCGAGGGTAAATGGGGTCAGGTACCGGTAGTAATGCCTGGCTTTGACGTAGCGGAAAGGGTTTTTTGGGCAAAGCACCTTCGCTTTCAGGAAGGGCAAGTTGAAGGGTCCCGGCGTGGTAGCCAGTCCGGAGGTATGCGTGATCAGGTGCTGCACGCTGATGTAATGTCCCTGATGCTGGTTGCCGGGTATGGCCACCGGCAAATAGGCTTCGATGGGGGCATCGAGCACCATTTTTCCGGCTTGTACCTGCTTCATGACCAGCGCGGCGGTAAAGGTTTTGGTGAGGGAGCCGATTTCAAAAAGCGCATCCTGGTTGTCGATCATTTCCAGGCCCGTTGCCGTTTTTCGGATACCCAGCCGGTAGACCGTATCGGCTTCAATAATGCCGATACTCATTTCGGTACCCACCGGTAGCGGTTGCAGGTATTGCTCGGCCAGGCGTTGTACTTCGGATTGCGCCCGGCAAAGGGTGGCGGATAAAACCAATACGAGGAGCAGGTAGAAGGGGGAGGTATGCATTATGATACTTTTTTCAAGGGTAAGTGCCGGGACAATAATAAATTTACATGCTCAAATTATTAGCGAAGCTGGGGTTTGGGGTAGTCGGTTTCGACTGGATGTGCTCCAACGTAAAGATGCGTTTTTACGTTTGCCCTGCGCTCCAACGTAAAGATGCGTTTTTACGCTTGCCCTATTACCCACCTAAAGCTGCCATAAAACCCTAAATTTACCCATCCAACCATCCTGCGCCGCCTATGTCCACATCCATCCGTTTTGGAATTGACCACTTTTTGGCCACCGTCCTCCCTACCAACCAGCGCTGGGGGCTGGTGACCAACGATGCCGCTACCACGCGCACGCTCGATCCCGTCCGCACGGCCTTACTGGCCGCAGGCTTCCGGATCGTGCGATTGTTTTCGCCCGAACACGGGATAGGGGCCCGTGGGGCCGACGGGGCCGCCATGCCCCACGCCACGGATGCGCTCACAGGGCTGCCGATTGTCAGCTTGTACGGAAATGCCGTGCGGCCGACGGCAGCGGATCTCGGGGAGTTGGACGGAATTGTTTTCGATCTTCCCGACGTCGGCGTGCGCTTTTATACTTACATCTGGACCCTTTCCTACCTGCTGGAGGCTTGTCAGGAGCAGGGTTTGCCCCTGGTGGTGCTGGATCGGCCCAATCCACTAAGTGGCGATTTGTCGTTGGCTGAAGGGCCCCTGCTCGACGAGGGGCAGGCCGCCTCTTTTATCGGGCGGTGGGCCATGCCCGTTCGGCACTGCCTGACGGTGGGGGAACTGGCCTTGTTCTGGCAGGCGACGCGCGGCCTGAACCAGCTGGACCTGACGGTCATACCGGTGCAGGGCTGGCAGCGCCACCAGTTTTTTCACGACCTGGGGCTGCCGTTCGTGCCGCCCTCCCCGGCTATTTCCAGTGTGGAGACGCTGCTGACTTACCCCGCCTTGTGTTTGCTCGAAGGATTGAATTTGAGTGAGGGACGCGGTACCGCTTTCCCTTTTCGGATAGGCGGCGCGACCTGGCTGGATGGGATAACATTGGCTGCGGAATTCAACGCTACCAACCTGGCCGGCATAAAAGCCCGCCCCTTTTCGTTTACGCCACTGGAAGGTTGGTACAAAGGAAAAGCCTGTGGTGGTATCATGTTGCACGTGACCGACCGGATGGTCTTCCGACCCGTACAGGCTGGGCTTTGGTTGGTGGCGCTGTTGAAGGCTCGCTACCCCAGCCAACTTAAATGGCGGAAATACCCCACCTCTGTCAATAAAACCGGTGAAAATCACTTCGATTTGCTCACGGGTTCACCCTTGGTGCGGCAGGCTTTAATGAGTGACGGGGCTCTATTTGGTACACAAATTCCGCTTTTCACCCGCGCGGAAGGCTGGCGCGCGGCGACGGCACCTTTTTTGTTGTACGAATAACGGGCATGCTCAGGGGTCGGCGATCCCTAAGCAGCCTGGCGCCCTTTGTTTTCCACCTGGCGGCGGGTTGCCGACGGCATATCAGTGGTCGTTCGGCGTTTGAACGAAATCCCCAGTACGGTGGACAGGAAAATGGGTAAACCCAGTACGGTTAACCACACCTGACCGGTGAAAACACCCAAGATAATAACGGCCATCATCAGGTAAAAACGGAACATAACCGTACCTAGATTAATATTGAAAAATTCCATGATTTGTTCGTTTAGGAGGTTGGTAGATATTGTCTTCTCAAAATTAAATTCGCCTGCCCGCCATCCGTATGATGATCGTCATTGCCAGGACTGATTTAAATCAATACCGACCATTCTCGGTAATTTTCTACCATTTCCTTACTGGTTTTCACTATTTTAGCCGAAATTTGTTTTTTTAAAATTGTTTTGACTGTTATTCCCAATTGCCAAACCGATTTAATCCCATGAGCTACACACAAGATGTCCATTCCGGTGGCAAATGCGCAAATGCTGTTAGCCGATCAACCGTGCCCATTTTTCCAACTGACAAAGTGCTTGATTTTTCTTTCCAAACTTAGCATCTACCTACCTGGCTGGTTGCAAATACTTTTGCCTGCCTGCCTGCCAGTCACGTTGATAAGTTAGGAAAATTATAAACCCTTAGAATTGATTTAAAAGTTGCTTTATATGGCGCTACGATATACTTTAATCGCGTTGTTTTCAGCGTTTAGCCTTGCGTTTTTGCCGGGCTTCTCTGCTCCCTGGGTTCCTGCTGCCGTTCCTGCGGCGGTGGTCATGCCCGTTTTTGTGGATCCTACCCCTGACCCCGTCACGGTGGCCTGTGTCGCCGATGTACCCCCATCGGTAGACCTCACGGCCAATGATGGGATGGGTGGCGCTGATTTCGAAGTGAGTCCGGTTGACCTCCCGGCAGCTTCGGCGATCGATCCTTGCACCGGCGGCACGATTGTGCGCACCTGGACGGCACGGATAGGTATGGATTCTACCGTGGTTACCCAGAACATTACCGTCCAACCGGATGGGATGGGGCCCGTGGTCAGCCTGCCAGTCATTAACGACACCGTGGCCTGTGAATTGGCCTTGCCTACGGCACCCAATAACCCGGATCGCTACGACGTCTGGATCAGTTCCCTACGCATTGCACTAAGTACCAATGCCAGCGATAATTGCGGTGGCAGCATTAACATCGTCGACGATGGCGGCGCCCCGATTACCAGTGCCTGTACGGCCCGCAATATCACCTTTACGCTGACCGACCAGTGTAACAACATGACCCAGTACCTGGCGAGTTACACGACCATCGATACCATTGCGCCCGTATTCATTGGCCTGCCGCAGCTCACCGATACCATTTTGTGTACGGAGATGGTGCCCATGCCGCCCAATGTGACCGTCGTAGACAATTGTACGCCCAACCTGGTGCCCACCTACGCGTCCAGTTCCAGCCAGACGGCCAATGGCTCTTGTACGGATTTCGAATACAACATCCTGCGCACCTGGGTCGTACGGGATTCCTGTGGCAACTCCAATATCAAAACCCAGATCATCAAAGTGGTTGACGAAGACCCCCCGACCTATACCACACCGCCGGATATTACCATCAATTGTAGCAGTGACCCCAATGACCTGGCCGTCACTGGCAACGTCACCAATGCCATGGACAATTGCTCCCCCGACGTGACGGTGGCTTATACCGATCAGGTCAGCCCTGGCATCTGTCAGGATGAAATGACCATCATCCGCCTTTGGCGGGCTACCGATTTATGTGGTAACGTTTCTGGCAAAATTCAGATCATTAACGTTGCCGATTTCCAAGGGCCCTCCTTCAACGTGCCGCCAGCTATCACCGTCGACTGTAGCATGGCCGATGAACTGACGGTTACCGGGGTTCCCGTTAATATCATGGACGACTGTGACCCTGATCCGGATGTGAATTTTACCGACGATATTTTTACCGGCGATTGCCCCAACAATTACCTCCTGCGCCGCAAGTGGCGGGTGACCGATCGCTGTGGCAATACCACCGAACTGATCCAGGAGATCACGGTGCGCGACCAACAAAAGCCCGTCTTTGTGCAGGCTCCCGCAGATCAGACCATCATTTGTGCCGCAGCCACCGACACGGAGGCCGCCTTCACGGCCTGGGTCAATAACCGCGCCGGGGCTACTGCTTCGGACAACTGTACCCGCACCGAGGATATTACCTGGCAAGTTTTCAATACCGGTACAACCAATGCACCCTCGCTGCTAACGACAACTTGCCCCGTAGTGGACCAGGTTGTTCAACTCGGCGTGGTTGACTTTATTATCATCGACGAATGTGGCCTTAGCGATACCATTGCGGCCACCTTTCGGGTGCTGGATCAGTCGGCACCCAGCCTGAGCAATTGTCCGGCGGACTATACCGTTTTTACGAGCTCGGGAGACTGTACGGGCGAAGTGACCCTGGTCCCCCCCGTAATTGAGGACGACTGTTCCCTGGACATCGTTACCGAAACGGCTAGTGCGCTGGCCACCCTAACTTCGCAGGCGGCACCCGGCCAGGAAGGCGAAGTGGCGGTTGATCCGGTGACGCTGGAACTCGCGCTCAGTTCTACCTTGCCCATTAATGCTGCTGGCCCGGGCACACTGACCATCAGTTTACTGTCTACGGACGGTGAAGATTCTGGCGAATTTTTCCGCGTCTACGGAGAAGACGGGACGCTGCTCGGCCAAACCACGCCTACGGCCAGCCAGTGTGGCGACGGGACGACCACTTTTACCCTCTCCGTTAACCAGCTCAACACCTGGGCCGCTGATGGAACGATCAGCCTGCGCCTCGAACCTAATATTCCGGTGGGCCAGCCCCAGCGCTTTGCGATCAATGCCAACTGCCCCGGCGGTAGTACCGCGCGCGCCGACCTGGAATTTGACGTTAATCTACTCAGTAACATCATCTACCAGTACCGTATCGACAATGGCAGCCGGGTCACCGTAGCGCCGATTACGGCCGTCGACGTCACCCTTGACCAGGGTAGCCACCTGGTCTATTACTATGCGACCGACTGTTCCGGAAATATCGATTCCTGCAGCTATACCATTGTCGTGACGGATAACGAAGCGCCAGATTTGGGCTGCCCGGCACCCATTACCGTTTCGGTACAACCCGATTCCTGTCAGAAAACCCTGACCCTCCCCCTGCCGACCAACGCGGCGGATAACTGCTCGGTTTATACCCTGTACCAGCGTACCCTGCCGGCTACGCCTGCCCAGGCGCTGCTGAGTTTTTTCCGCGATCCCAACCTGAATGATTACCTGCCGGCCGATCGGACTCTTTCCTTTAACGACGTGGCGGCCAACGCCTTTAATGACGTCAGTCTGACCATCGATCTGCAGGGGGATTTCAATACCAATGGCGCTTTTGTTACCATACTGGGCGACGACGGCAGCACCCTGGGGACGACCTCCGTTGGGATGGCCGACTGCAATACCCCCGGACAACTGACGCTCACCATTCCGGCCGCAACGTTCAATACCTGGGCCGCCGACGGCCTGGTGAATATCCAGATTCTACCCAATGACATCACCGTGCCGCCTGGTGTACTGGGCGATGGGATCAACCCCTGCGACCCCATGGCAGTTGTCAGCGATGGCGATACCGACGGCGTGACCTTCATTACCGCTACCCTGAGCTACAGCAACCTGCAAATTGGTTACTATGCGACCGGTGCCAGTCCGCTACCCGAATCAATCCTCCCTTATCCCCAGGGACAGATTACGAGCACCTTCAACGTCGGTACCACGGAGGTCTTCTATTTCACTGCCGATCAGGCTGGCAATCCCGATACCTGCTCTTTTTCCGTTCAGGTGCGGGATGTGACGCCGCCCACGGTACTGTGCCAACCGACGAATCTGTTTATCAACCCCTCTGGCTTGCAGGTCGAGGTGGTGAATGCGACGACGGTCAACGCCGGCAGTGCCGACAACTGTGGTGTGATCGATAGTCTTTGGCTCAGCCCCAATATTTTTACCTGCGATCAGGTGGGGCAGATCATCAACGTGACCCTCAGTGCCCGCGATGGTTCGGGTAATATTGGCACCTGCCAGACCATTGTTGGTATTGCCCCTGACGGGCCCATGCCCACGGCCAATTCTGGTTTGTGTGGTGGAGATACGTTGTACCTGTTTGCTAATCCACCGGGGCCTGGCCCCAATGTCTACACCTACCGGTGGTTCAACCCGGCCGGTGAAGCGATCTCGCCCAACGGCCCCCAGGCCAACCTGGTTATTCCGGGGATCAGTGCCAGTGATGAAGGACCGTACCGGGTAGTCATTACCGGCCTGAGTGGCTGCACCGCTGAAGGGGTAGTCAACGTAGATATTCAGAGCCTCCCGCTCACGCCAACCTTACAGTTGGCAACCAGCATTTGCAGTAGCGATGCTATCCGGCTAACCACGCCTTTTGTGCCCTCCGGCACGGGGGTAAGATTCTATTGGTACCAAGGTGTGCCACCTTCCGGCACCTTGCTGGGCACGAGTACAACGCCCATGTTCAATGTCGCTGGTCCGCATACCTTGGGCAACCAGCAGTTTTACCTCCAGGTGGAAGCCAACGGTTGTTTGTCGCCACCTTCGGAGATGCGCATGATTACCGTTTTTCAGCGGCCTACGGCAGCTGTTACCTTCCGGGACACGTTGGTTTGCTCGGGGAGCATAATCACGCTGGGGGGGGACCCGCAAACGGGCGCTACCTACAACTGGACGGGTCCCAATAGCTATACTGCCAATGTGCAGTTTCCGACGACCAACACCCTCAATGCCGCCAATGCGGGTTATTATTTCCTGACGGTCAACCGGGGGCTGTGTGTGTCGGCACTGGATTCGACCCTGGTAACGGTGAAGCCCCGCCCCGCCAAGCCGGTACTGGGGAGCAATTCGCCCATCTGTGCCGGTCAACGACTAACCCTCACCACCTCCTTCACCGGCGCCAGTTCCTACCGGTGGATTTCGCCCAATGGCCTGCCCTTTACCACAACGGTACCCACTTATTCGGTACCGGTAGCTACGGCTGCGCAACAAGGCTTGTGGCAACTGGTGGTGACTCTTAATGGTTGTGATTCACCCGTCTCCGATGGTGTAGGGGTCATCGTTCATCCCAAACCAGCGGCTACCGCTTCGGCCCTGCCGAACCCTGCTTGCCAGGGAAATAACGTACAACTCAGTGGCTTTTCTACGGTGGCGGGATCTTCCTTCAGTTGGTCAGGACCCAACAACTACGCTTCGCAGGTCGCCAATCCTACCCTGAGCAATATTATGCCGTCCCGCGCCGGATTGTATACCCTGCAGGTGACGACCGGCCCGGGCTGCCGGGACAGCACTTCGCTCAATATCAGCGTCTTTGACAATGTGGCGATTACCGGATTGAGTGACAACGTTCCGGCATGTATCGACGAAGGCTTCGATGTGCTGGTCACCTCGGCGACCATGCCGGCAACGGGCAATTATACCTACCAGTGGCGTTTCAACGGCAACGTCGTGTCGATTGATCCCAATCTGTCGATCCCCAATGCGACGCCGGCCAACGACGGCACCTATACGCTGGAGGTCTTTACGGCCAACGGCTGTTCTTCCGGTCAGTCGGCCATCACGCTGGATCTGAACTTTGTGCCACCGCAGCCTACCCAGCCGATTACGGTATCGGGGCGGACGAGCTTCTGTGCGGGGGAAACTTTCTTTCTGGCTACTTCAGCGGTGCCGGGTACCGATGTCCAGTACTATTGGCAAACTCCGGCGGGAACGATTACCACCTCGGGAAATATGTTGGAGGTAGAGAATACCAACGTGGGCGACAGCGGTGTTTACCGGGTTTACGTGATTCGGCAGGGTTGTGCCAGCACCACCTCGCCACCGCGGGAAATTACCATCAATCCGGTGCCCAACCTGGCACTGACCAGCAATTCGCCGGTTTGTGGTGGTGATGTACTCTCCCTGCAGTCCACTTTTTACCCTACCGGGCAGTATACGTGGAGTGGGCCGGGCGGTTTTGGCAGTGGTATTACGGTGAGTAACCCGATCATCAACAACGTTGATTCGCTGATGAGTAGTGGCACCTACCGCGTCTTTGTGTCGGTGGCGGGCTGCCTTTCTGATACGGTGGTTACCGACGTGGTTGTGCGCAATCGGCCCATGATTCCGACGGTCACCCACGATGCACCCCAGTGTCTGGACAACCCTGATGCGGTGCTGACCTTGCGCATCGATTCCGCGTCGGCCGTTCCTGGGGCAAACTATACCTGGTACACCCAGAATGGCAGCGTGGCCCTGAGTGCAGCTGATCCGGCGTTAACCTTCGAACTCATCGACTTTGATCTTTTTGCCGCTGGTGGCGTTTTTTCTTTCTACGCCCGGGCGAGTTTTGCCGGCTGTAATTCGGCCTTGTCGAATCCTACGCTGGTGCGTTTTGATACCATTCCGATCAATGCCGCTTTCGCGGGAATGGATACGACGGTTTGTTCGGGACAGTACGCGCTACGGGGGGCTATTCCCACGGTGGGATCGGGCATGTGGACGCTGCTTTCACCCGCCAACCCGCCGGGTTTCATGATCGCTAATCCCGATAATGCCAACACCATTGTGAGCGGCCTGTCGGCCGACAGTGCCCCTTACAACTTGCGTTGGACCCTGTCCAGCGGGGCTTGCCGCAACTATTCTGCCGATGACCTTTTGCTGGACGTCATCGTGGCGGAGCAGGCCTTGGCCGGTGATGATATTCTAGCCTGTGAAGATGAGATTATCAACCTCGGCGCGACGCCAGCCAGCCCCGATTGCCGGGGATACTGGACGCAGGGTATTGCCCAACGGGCGCTTGGTGTTGTCCTGGTTGATTCAACCAGTGTCTCTACCGAGGTGCGGGGGCTTTCGCCCGACAATGTTTACTTCTTCACCTGGAAGGTGGAATGTGTTTGTGGGACGACGCAGCAAACTATTTTTGTCAATATCAGCGATCCCAATATCAGTGGTGGCCCTGATCTGATTGTTTGTGACGACCTGCCCACTGCCGTCCTCCAGGGTGGAGCCCCGGCGATGGGTAGTACCATTATTTGGCGTTCACTGCGGCCGGAGGTGATCCTCTCGGAAGCACAAACACCTACCCCGACGGTTAATAACCTGCAGGTTGGCGAAAACATTTTTGTACTGGAGGTGGATGAAGGCTTCTGTGGCGCGACTTCGCGCGACAGTGTATCTGTCTTCTACAAATTACCCCCCGTACTGCAGGATGATGTGGTCAGTGTGCCTTTTGGAGAAGCTGTTGATGTGCAGCCGTTGGGCAACGATATGGTTCCTCCGGGAACGAGTATCGTCCTCAATCAGAATCCTGACCGAGGGGTGGCCGTAGTGGTGAATCCAGGCACGATTAAGTATACACCACCCGCCAATTTTGTGGGTATTGCGGAGCTGGTGTACACGGCGGTAAGTGAAGGTTGCGCGCCGGGTACGGCGCGGGTCACGTTCCTCATTGGAGAAGGGGCGGCGTGTACGGTGCCTTCAATTTTTACGCCCAATGGCGACGATTACAACGATAAATTTGTGATCCCCTGCCTGCTCGACAAAGGAGCCTATCCGGAGAGCCAGGTTATTGTTTTCAATCGGTGGGGCGATGAAGTCTACCGATCCGGGAAGCCCTACAACAGCGATTGGGACGGTACTTTTTCCGGCGAAGAACTGCCCGCCGATACTTATTTCTACGTCGTAGAACCGGGTGATGGCAGTGATCCACTGACCGGATACATTATGATACAACGCTAATATTATCCCAAGACTAAAGCAAACACCATGCGCAAAATATTTACTTTATTACTGCTTACCCTGGGCCTGGGCACTTTACTACAGGCCCAGCAGGATGAGCAATTCACGCAGTTCATGTACCACAAGCTGGGTTTTAACCCGGCTTACGCGGGTATGCAGGAAACGCCTACCTTTACGGCGCTGGTTCGCCAGCAGTGGATTGGCTTGGAAGGAGCACCACAGTCGCAATTGCTGACGTTTAATATGCCGCTCACCAGCTCGGGCATTGGCCTGGGGGCCAATATTTCCCGGCATACCATTGGCGTTACCGAGCGCTTAACCGCCGATGTGGCCTACGCCTATCGCTTTAATTTGGGGCGGGGTGGTCGGATGGGCATCGGTTTATCGACTTCGGTACGTTATTTGCAGGTTAATTTTGCGGAGACAACCGCTACGCAGCCCCAGGACGGTGATCCGTCGATTCCGGTGGGCTTGCAAAGCAAGTATGTTCCCAATTTCGGCGCCGGGATTTACTACAGCAACCAGTCTTTTTTTCTGGGCTTGAGTGCTCCCCGCCTGCTGACCAATAATATTGACTTTGCCGACGAGGTAACGATTATCTCCCGGGAGATACCACACTATTATCTCATGGCAGGCGTTTTGGTGAAGATTAGTGAAAAAGTACAAATGCAACCACAGGCACTTTTAAAATATGTTCAGGGTGCACCTTTTGATGGAGATATTAATTTAAACTTTATCTTTAGTGAAACCGTATACACTGGTGTATCTTACCGCCTCGGTGGTTCGAGTGTTTCCGGAATAGGAGAGTCGGGTGCTGTTTTGTTGGGTATGCAGTTCAGCGAACACATGATGTTCGGTTTGTCTTTTGATTTTACCTTGTCGGAACTTCGCACGTATTCGAGCGGATCGCTGGAGGGTGTGGTGCGGTACAGTTTGGGTGGGCGCTCGCGTGGTGATGAAATACTGAGTCCGCGGTTCTTTTAACAGAAATAAACAAAGAAATGGGGAGTAGGAACCTTTTCTTATCGTTGGTTACCTTAGCAATCGGTGCCGTTGTCAACGCGCAACCAGGGGCTAATAATGTCCCGCCCGAGCAGGACGTGCGTATTTTCAATACGAGTAGAATTAATACCGGTGAACTGGAGTTTTGCCCGGCGATCTACGAAAATGGGTTGGTGTACGTATCGCGTTACAAAAATGGACCGGTCGATCCCCGTACGGGGGTGACCTATTTTGAGCTGTTTTATGCCGAACTGGATCCTAACGGTATGCCCGGGAAACCAGCGTCTTTCTCTACGGAAATCAATTCGGCTTACCACGAAGGACCGGTTTCCTTCAACCGGAGTGGGGATCGCATCTTTTTTTCCCGTACCAATAGCCGCAATGGGGTACGCCGTGCCGATGGCAAGGGCAAATCCGGATTAAAAATATACGAGGCTTCCCGGGGATTGTACGACTGGGAAAATGTGCAGGAGTTGCCTTTTAATAGCGATGACTTTACCTGTTTTCACCCGGCACTGTCGCCGGATGAGAGCAAGTTGTATTTTGCCTCTAACCGACCCGGCGGCTACGGCGGTATGGATCTGTACATGGTAGAATGGCAAAATGGTGGATGGTCTGTGCCCATTAACCTGGGCCCCGAAATCAATACGAGTAAAAACGAAGCCTTTCCGTTTGTCCACGAAAGTGGCGTTTTGTTTTTCGCTTCCGATGGCCACCCGGGGCTGGGCAAACTCGATCTTTTTATGATCGATGTTTCCGGCCACAAATGGGGGCAAGTCTATAACCTTGGCGTGCCGTTCAATTCACAGGAAGACGATCTGGGCCTGGTGATTGTGCCCGACGGCATCAGTGGTTATTTTTCTTCCTCCCGCAGCGGGGGCTTTGGGCAGGATGATATCTATATGTTCAAGGCGCCCGCAGGTTTGCGTGGCTTGCAGCCCACTACGTACCTGAATGGGGTGGTAAGCGTAACCGACAAGTCGGTTAGTCGCCGCCTGGCCGGTGCTTCCATCCGCCTTTTTGAACTCAATAAAGACGGGCTCATCGACGATGACGAAGCCTATGACCTGGAGTTGTTGACGAGTGAGTCACAACCCGGGGAAATGGTCATGAAGCTGGTTCGGAAAAAAGATGAAAGCCTGGGCAGCCCCCTGGCCGCTACCGATCGCAATGGCGAAGCGTTTTTGCAGCTAAAGCCTGAAAAAGAATATCTTTTACTGGTCTCCAAACCAGGGTATTTTTCCAAAGAATTGACCTTCGAAACCGATGAACTGGGCCCTAACCAACCCCTGGACGTGTTGTTGGACCTGACGAACTGCATTACTTTAACCGGTAAGGTGAAATCAGACCGCTTCGAAATTCCGGTAGGCAACGTGGACATCAAGCTGGTTAACAGCTGTGATGGCTCGGTGACCAATTACCGGAGTAATATTCGTGGGGAGTACGAAATTTGTTTGCCACTCGGTTGCGACTTTGAATTGCTGGGCACCAAGCCCGGCTACGAGTCGGGCAAAACCCAGGTGACGACGGTGCGTCTCCGCGGCAGCCGATCCCTGAGTGCCGACCTGATGATCCATCCTACTTCCGACGCCATTCTGCGCGAGCCAATCAAGGAGGGGACGATCTTTGTGCTGGAAAACATTTACTACGATTTCAATAAATCGGCCATCCGCAAAGGAGCCGCCCAGGACCTGGAAGCACTGGCCCAACTCATGGAGCGCTATCCCAGCTTGCAGATCGAACTGGGCGCCCATACCGACAGCCGGGGAACGGAAGCGTATAATCTGGACCTGTCGCTGCGGCGGGCAGAGTCGGCCAAAGAATTCTTGCTGCAACGCGGCATTGCCGATGACCGGGTTCGTACGGTGGGTTACGGCGAATCTCAACCCCGCAACCACTGTGTGGACGGGGTAGAGTGCACCGACGAGGAGTACCGCCTCAACCGGCGTACGGAGGTAAAAGTTTTAAACATCGACGAGCGAATCAAAGTCAGTTTCGAAGAAGGCGGCGCGTCCAATTAGTTGAACGATCATGCAAAGTATTCACTGGCGAGATACCCTCAATTTCATAAGTAAACTTCGTTTTCGACGGGTTTGGAATGCGGTGCTGGTGTTTGCCAGCTACTACTACAGCCGGTGGACGGGGCGCCCACAACAATGGGGGATGCCTTTTACCATCAACTTTGAACCCACCACCGCCTGCAACCTCCGGTGTCCGGAATGCCCCAGTGGGCTGCGGCAGTTCACCCGCCCGACGGGTAATTTGAAATCCGATTTTTTTCGTTCCAGTATCGACGAATTAGCGCCTCACCTGCTCTACCTGATCTTCTATTTTCAGGGCGAACCCTACATCAACCCCGCTTTTCTGGAAATGGTGGCCCACGCCCGGAAGCGGGGCTTGTACACCATCACCTCCACCAACGGCCATTTCCTCAATGATGCCAATGCCCGGCAAACGGTGGAAGCGGGCCTCGACCGCCTCATTATCTCCATCGATGGTACCACGCAGGAAGTGTACGAACAGTACCGCAAAGCCGGCCAGCTGGCGACGGTTTTGCAAGGGGTGCGCAACGTGGTAAAATGGAAAAAAGAACTGCGCTCGGCTACGCCGCACATTGTCATCCAGTTTCTGGTGGTGAAACCCAATGAGCACCAACTACCCGAGATCAAGGCGCTGGCCAAAGAACTGGGGGTAGACGCCCTTTCGTTCAAGTCGGCCCAGGTTTACGATTACGAATACGGCAACCCCTTGTTGCCAGCTGACGAACGCCTCAGCCGCTACCGCCAGCTACCCGACGGGCGCTACGAACCCAAGGCCGCCCTGCACAACCACTGCTGGAAACTCTGGCACGGTGCGGTCGTCACCTGGGATGGCCTGGTGGTGCCCTGCTGCTTCGATAAAGATGCGCAACACCAACTCGGAAATTTGAAAACCCATTCCTTCCGGGAAATTTGGCAGGGAGCCGCCTACCAGCAATTTCGGCAGCAACTGTTCGGGGGGCGGCAAAATATTGACATTTGTACGAATTGCACCGAAGGCTGCCGGGTTTGGTTGCAACCAGATTAGCAGAAAAATGTTTTTTTGTTTCCGTAAGTTTTATTATCTTTGCCTGTGCAGACGTATTGCCATAAAAACAGGGAAATTTTATACCTATTACACACCAGTAAGCAAGTACTACACACTGATACTCATCTCGGCACCCATTTTTTCCCTTTTGGCGCATACTCCTATTACCCACTGAGACCGCAATTAATTTCGGACACCTAAAGTAAGATTTAGCACAGTTTCCGGTGTTATTTGTTTATCATTTTAAAAGGAGCATGTGATGCGTGCATACATTTGCAGGGGATTGAATAAAACAATGAATTAAACAGCAGCAGGGGTCATGGATTTTACCGTTATAATTATGGGGCGATTGGAGTTCGCCAGCAAACGCAGTATAGAGCAAGCCACAAATGTCATTGCACATTTGTTGCAAACCCGCTATAAGAATGAGGTCCTCTATAAGGATGCGGCCGAGTTGTTGGACGCAGCGACCAACTCCCTGGTAGCGCCACGGGAGAAGTTCAACTGTTCGGAGAAGGTATGGATGAATACCCTCCACCTGTTGCAACAGGCAACGGGCTTTTCCATCGCAGGCGATCTGCACATGTGGCGGATTCTGGATGGGGAGTTGCAGGAACACCAGTTGCTGGAGCCCAATAATGACAAAACCACCGTTCAGGCTTACTTTGAGGGGCGTAGCTTGATCAACGAAGAAAAGTGGGAAGAAGCCAAAAAAGCATTGACCAAAGCCATTTCGCGCTTTCCGCGGCACGCCAAAGCACTGGAGCGCCGTGGCTATATCCATTTTGAACAAGGCAATACCGAAGCAGCCCTGGCTGATTACGCCGCTAGCCTGGCCGTAGATTCCAAGCGGCCGGAAGCTTACCTCGGGCGCGCCCTGATTAGGTTGTCGGAGGAGAAGTGGAAAGACGCGCTGGATGATTTGGAAACTTGTATGAAACGCTCTATGCCGCACCACGACGTCTACCTGGAGGCATTGCACCGCAAGGGCAAATGCTTCATGGAGTTAGGTGAATACCAGAAAGCTATCGCGGCGTTCAACTTTTTCCTGACCCGGCCCTTGCTTAAGGATCACCCCCAGTATCTCTTCCGCCGCCAGGTGGCTTTCGATAAAGGCCGGGCGCTCGCTGCCAACCGCCAGCTGAAAGAAGCCATCACCTGCTTCGACGAAGCACTCAATATGCCCGCCCGCAACGGCAAACCCGATATGGCGGAAATTCTGCTGCACCGCGGCCTGGCCTTTCAAAAGAACGGCCAAACCGGTTTCCTCGAAGATTGGAAAGAAGCGGCTGACCAGGGTTCTACCCGCGCCGCTGAACTGCTGGCCGAAGTGGGCTAGTCTTGCCACAAATTAAAAAATAACCATCCCGAAGTTTGTGTTCCACAGGCTTCGGGATGTTTGTTTTTGGGGTGCCGACTTCGCACCACTTTGGTGCTCGCGCCTGCCACGTCTTCAGCGTGGGCGGGTAGAGAGGAGTGCTTTGTTTAGATTTACCAAAACTGGAAGTTTTAGCAAATCCTGTGGAGGAGCAAGGTCAAAAGTTTCGCTTACTCCTTTACACGCAGCCATTTCCCGCCTCCAATTGGTTCTCGCGGCGACGCGGCGCAGCGGCGGCTCGCGGCGCGGATGAGTCGAAATTGTCCAATAACTGCTCCGACCTAACTTTTACACTTGCCCGACTTTTACACTTACCCAAAGCAAACTGCCCAATGGCAGGCAAGGGCTCCTGGCGCAGTTGGTCGTAGCTGTAGCAATGGTAGGTTGGGCCACCCCCTCTGCTGCGGGCGGCTGCGACGAGTGCGGGTACGCCGTCGATACCCACCGCAGTGGTGCCCCCCTGGTGCAGGGCCCGACTGAGCCAGCCCTCGCCACACCCTACGTCCAGGACGCGGCGGGGGCGGGTTTGCTGTACGGCAGCTACGATGGCCGCATTGGTAGCTACCCGCCGCGAGGCGATTTCCTGGTGGTCGATGGTGTCGATCCAGGCCTGGCTATTGGCCTGCCAGGAGGTGAGGAGGTCGTTGGGATGGGGCATGGTGTACCGGTTTTGGTAATGAAAATAGCCACCAAAACACTAAAAATACCACCTATCACGGTTTTTTTTTGTGCAATTTTTCGGCTGCTGGCGACCTGGCGGTAAACTATCGGTTCCCGGCTTGGCGTTTAAGTAAAATAACGAACTCAAACCATGTCCTTGTCCATAACTCACCTACTTCGGTTATCCACTTTAGTTGTCTTGTTTTTTGCGCTGTCGGCGGGTACCTTGCCTGCCCAGGGTTTTGTGACGAAGGACCAGCTGGACAAACGTTCGCAAAAACAATACGAACAGGCGGAGTCCTACGCCCGTTCCCTGCAGCGCGACCAGGCCAAAGGCGAACTGGACGCCATTCTGGCAAAAACGCCTACCGCTATTGATGCGATCCTCTTTCGGGGAGAACTCTTCTACGATTTGGGGCAGTTGCCCGCTGCCGAAGCTGATTTTTCGGCGGCGTTGGCCTTGTCGGCGACCTACCACCCTCCGGTCTTGTACAAGTTGGGGTTGGCGGAATTCCGGCAGGAAAAATATGGCCCGGCGGTGGCGCACTACGAGGCCTACCTGGCGCAGGCCCCGGCTGCTGATCGCCGCCGCGAGCGGGTAGCACGTTATTTGATCGAAGCACGTACTGCCGCCGAACTGAAGGCCGCTCCCGTACCCTTTGATCCGCAACCGTTGGGTCCTCAGATCAACACCAAAGGCAAAGAATACCTGCCGTCGTTTACTGCCGATGGCCGCTACCTAATCTACACCGTTAACTATACCGGACAGGAGGACCTGTACTTCAGCCAGCGCAATGACCAGGGCGAATGGACACCGGGCGCCCCAGTGCCCGGCGTGAATACCCCACAGGACGAAGGCGCAGAGAGCATTTCTGCCGACGGGAAGTTGCTTTTCTTTACGGGCTGCTACCGCAGCGACAGCTACGGCGGCTGTGACCTCTACTACAGCGAGCAGCAGGATGGGCGTTGGGGTAACATTCACCACGCTGCCGAGCCGCTGAATACGCCCTACTACGAATCGCAGCCGACCCTGGCGGCCAATGGGCAGTACCTTTATTTCACGAGCAACCGCCCCGGTGGCCTGGGCGGTAACGACATCTGGCGGTGCGCCCGCCGCCCCGACGGGCGTTGGGGCAAACCCGACAATGTGGGCGCGCCCATCAATACGGCAGGAGACGACGAATCGCCGTTTCTGCACCCCGACGGGCAGACGCTGTACTTTATGTCCAATGGCCATCCCGGCCTGGGGAGCTATGACCTGTTCGTGGCCCGCCGTACTGCCGACGGGCCGTGGGGCCAGCCGAAAAACCTGGGTTACCCCATCAATACCGCCGCCAGCGAAGGTGCCCTGGTGGTAAGCCTGGACGGGCAGACGGCCTACTATACCACGGATCAGAACACCCAACCAGGCGAACCACTGGATTTGGATATCTACCAGTTTTCCCTCTACGAAGCGGCCCGCCCCCAACCGGTGACCTACGTACACGGGCGCGTGCTGGACACTGCCGACCGTCCCTTGGCGGGCACCCAGGTCACCGTCAGCCAGGAAACCGACAACCAGGCCCTGGCCAGCCTCACCACCGACGCGACGGGCGAATTCCTGGTGGTACTGCCCGCCGGACAAAATTATCGCCTGGAAGCGACTAAAACGGGTTTCCTGTTCTATTCGGATCGCTTCGAACTGACCGGTGAATTCCCGCGCGAGGAACCTTACGAACTGGCGATTGGGTTGCAGGCCGTACCCACAGCCGGGATAACGGTAGGCGACCAAGCTACGCCCATCGTGCTCCGCAACGTGCGCTTTGCCACGGGGTCGGCCGAGTTGCTGCCAGCTTCTATACCCGAACTGGACCAGTTGGTGCTGCTCTTGCAAACGTATCCCCAGTTGCGGATCCGGATCAACGGACACACCGATAATGTGGGGGAGGCCGCCGCCAACCAGGCGCTGAGCGAAGCCCGGGCCCGCTCGGTGTATACCTACCTCACCGCAAAAGGCATTGCCGCCGCCCGGCTCCGGTACCAGGGATTTGGCGAAAGCCGCCCCCTGGCGGATAATACCACGGAGGAGGGCCGCGCCCGCAACCGTAGAACGGAGTTTGAGGTGGAGTAGGGTGGGGTCAGGTGGTCTGAAAATGAAAATGGCCCGTGGGTATGCATTGTTCAGCGGAAAATATATACCTTTAACAGGCACACCTATTTCAAAATTAAAGACCTCAACCGAAGATGGAACTCTTTAATACCCTCATCATTGATACGGACCATCCAGAAAACCGCCTGGCATTCATCAGCTTAGTTAAAGACAATCCTTTCATCGTTTTTGTCGCCATCGGCAACAGCAATACGGTGAAAGACCTGGTCGAAAAAGCAGATCTGCTGGCCGACGACCACCAGGGTAAGATCGCCCGCCGGGTGGTATGGATCCAGGATTCTGCGATTTTTCAGGAAGATTGCCTGGCCTTTCTGAAAACCTATCCCGAGACCTTTGAGGAAACGGTGTATCCCAAAGTAATGGCTTTCACCCTGAGCCCGGTCTGGTCCGAAACCAAGTACATCTTCATGAAGGACGACCCCACAGACGATGTCGACGTGAGCTTTGCCTACTGGAAAGCCAGTTTGCGCGAGCGCGCTGTTGATCCGGATGCCACCACGTAAGCCTAAGTCGCTTCCTGTTGATGAACCAGTTATTTCCATGCCACTTCCTTGCGCTAAAAACACCAACACATGCACCGTTCACCCTTGTTTCTCCTGCTCTTCCTGCTGTCATCTTTGTTGGGGCAGGCCCAAATATTCCAGCTTTACGAGTTGGAAAAGTACGATCCGGCCACCCAGTCAGGGCTCGTCAAAAACAACAGCTACGCTGATATCAACAGTACCCTGGTACTAAAGATTGACAAACCCGCCTTGTTGCAGGCCATGAATAACTATGCCCAGGTAGAAAGCGGGCTGTCGGAAAAACTGCGCCAACTCCGGTTTATTCTCGAAAACCAAAACGAAATCCTCGCTGGCTTTCAAGTCTACAGCAAGGACAGTTCGCTGGAGCCACTGAATAACCTGGCCGAGGAAATGGTAACTTTTTTGACTAAGATCAGGGAGATGCCGGATATGCGGGCACTTTATGAGCAGTTTTCCACGCTGTACACTGCCACCTATACGCGGGCACAAATACGCAGCACCAACAATCCTGCTTTGGCCAGCGATGGGGTGCCCCGGCGGGATGAATTTGTTTTGGTAAAATTTCAGGAATACGCGGCCACCCTGGCGCAAGAGATTGCGGCTTCCCTGGATCAGAGCCAGGTGAAAGTGATCTTTTCCGGCTATATCCGCAACAAGAGTGGCTGGCGACAGGTGAAGCTGTCGGACGATTTTGATACCAAGGTGGAGGAAATTTATACGGTTCCCCGCTGGCAAACGGAAATGACCGCCGAGGACCGCGCCCAGCTGGTCGCAATCGATTCCCTGGCGACCAACCTCAACCTGCTAGTGGATACCAAAGCAGAAGATATCAAAAACTGGCTGGCGGATGCTTTCAGCGCGGACGAATGCCTGGGCAACCTCCAGAACCGCCTGCAAGAGGTACCCGGTACGATCACCTCCCTGGCGGATGCCGGAAAAGCAGAGATCGAAGCCATCGTGGCCGAATCTGTAGCGCTGGTGGATGACCTCAGCCGGCAGTACGTCATTGCCGAAGACCGGTCTCCCGGTATCACCAGTGTGTCTTTGCTGGAAGGTTTTAGTGGCCAGCTGAACAGCACGGCTACCAGCATCCAAACGCTGGTGTCGAATATCGATGACCGCTTGCTCACCCGCTTACAAGGCCTGACCGAAGCGCCGGAATTGCAAAATTTCGTCTCCACTTACGAAGGTTGTAAAGCAGATCTGGCGCACGACCGGGACGTGCTGTTGGGTGTCGGGATGCGCCTCCGGACGTTGTTCTCCAGTGGCCAATCCAGCGCTAAATTCAGCATGGAGTTGGGCGAAGACATTCGGCGCCTGAGCTACGATGCGGTACCCGCAGAATCGTACATCGACTTGCAGGGAACGGGGAACCGGGCCAACGGCGACCAGATGAAGGTCATTGCTACCCTGGAAGAGGGCAGCGGCGATGATGCGGTGCGGGTGAACGTGGACACGCGCATCTTTAGCCTCCAGCAAATTGGTATGTATTCCGTCATCAAACCCATGTTGTTGCTGGCTAACCCAACCCGCGACCCCGGGCCGAACTCCAATATTCGTTTGGATGAAAAGAAATTTCAGTTTGCGGCCTCCTACAGCCTGTTGTTCAAATTTGGTAGCCGCACCAGCCGGGCTTTTAACGAAGTCTGGCAACCGGCCATCGGCGTCAACTTCGGTGCCCTCGATTTTGATACCGATGGTACGCCCGAGTTCAGCGCCGCCCTGGAATTCGATTTCCTGAAGGATTATTTTGCCTTGGGCTACGGGTACGATTTTGGGGTGAGCGAAACGTTTTTTATGCTGGGTTTCCGCTTGCCCATTGGCGCGGTGCCCCTGCCGTTGTTCAATGCCGTAGAGTCGACCAATTAATCTTAGAGCCTGTTGGTGTCCGCTACCGAGGCGTTGTCGCGCAATTCCAGGCGACCTTCCAGGTCGTTCACTTTTTCTACTTCTATGCCCTGCCAGGTGCCGCCGCAGGCCTGGTGCAGGCGTCCGCCGGCGAGGATGAGGGTGCCACCCGGTTGGATGGTGATCTTGCCGCCCGCCGGTACGGAGGTGCGGCAGCGGATGGTGAGTTGGCCGCCGGGAGCGATGGTGAGGTTGCCGTAGAGGTCGCGCATGCACGACCAGTCTACCGTATCCCGGATGGTAATATCGGCGGCGGGATCGCGTTCGCACCAGCGGGGTTCGAGGAATTTTCGCTGGAGGTTGCTTTCGTTGGCAAAACACTGGTAGACGCGGGCGAGCTGGTCGGGGGTCCAGGCGAGTTGCAGGGAGTTGTAGTCCATCACATTGTTGGAGGTGAGGGTATCACAACCGGGGCCGGCATCGCGGCTCCAGCAGGGGTTTTTGTGTACGGGGGTATCGGCGCAGCCATCGCTACCCGTCCAGGCGTGGCCCAGGTTGAGGAGGTGGCCCACCTCGTGGTTGATGACGCCCCGGTAGTTCCAGTAGCTTTCGCGGTTGGCCGCATAGTCTTCTTTCCACTGGGCCGCCACTTTCAGGCAGTTGCGCAAGGCTACCCCTACGGGCCCGGCCTGGTAGGTGCGCGATGCCACACTGTCGGGCTGGTGGGGCATGAGGAACATATTCATCACGGTGTCCTGTTGCACGGCGTACTTGTCGAAGACATCGCGGGAGTAGAGGTTGGAATCTTTTTTGCGGTAGTGGACGTAGTAGTACAGCTCGTCATCGTAGTGGTAGTAAATGCCGTCGTCGGTGGGGTCGCCGGGGCGGCCCGTGAGCACGTAGCGAAACAGGATGGGTTGCACCGGCGTGGTGTTGTCCACGGGGAGCCACATTTTGTTGTTCTTGCCCAGGGCGTAGTTCATGGCGAAGACCAGGCGTTGGGCGTAGGCCGTGGCCACGGCTTCGGGCACGTTCTGGCTGCTGTCGGCGCTGTTCATCCAGTGGATGTTGATGCGCAGGTAGCGCATGGGGGAGTAGTCGGGGTGTAGGGTGTCCAGGCGGTAGTTGTCCTGCTCGTAGCAGGGGCCGCGGGAGGGGCTGCGCGGTTCAGCAGCGAGCTCGAAGGATTGGGGCCGCACGCCGAGTTCGTCGGCCGAAAGAAAACGCCGCTGAACCTGCGGCGTGCAGGCTGCACCCAGGAGGAGCAAGGCAAGGAGCGGGAAAAAGATTTTGGTACGGTGCAAACTGAAAGGTTTGGGTATTTGACGATAGGGATACTGGTAAAGTAACGGTGGTCGGTTCGTTAAAATTGCCGGAGGAATCCAATGGTATGGAGAAACCGTCAAGCTGGACCTGGAAGCAAGAGGGATAATTGAACGAATTAAGGATAAGCCAGAAAGGTACCGGCTTAGATAACCCAGCCTTCCTCACCAGCTCCCCCCAGCGCCACCGCCGCCAAAGCCACCCCCGCCAAATCCGCCGAAGCCACCGCCACCAAAACCACCGAATCCGCCACCGCCGCCGCCACCGCCGCCACTTCCCCAGAAGCCGCCGGTGCCCGGAAAAATAATGGTGCGTCCGCGCCGGTAGCGCCGGTCGGGCATATCGTAGCGGCCATCGCGGTAGTAGCCCCCATCGTCGTCGTCATCGTCGTCGTTGCGCATGACCCACGAGACGATCAGAACCATCAGGATGATGAAGACGATAATGATCCAGCCCGGAATAGACTGTTTTTGGCCCGTGGGCAGGCCATCGCCCTCGTATTCGCCACGGCCCATATCCATGATGGCGTCCGTGGCCCGGTCGAGTCCCTGGTAGTAGTTGCCCGTGCGGAAGGCCGGTTTGAGGATGTTGTCGATAATTTGTTTGGCCAGGATGTCGGGCAGGAAGCCCTCGGTGCCGAAGCCAGTCTGGATGCGGATTTGCCGGTCCTGTTCGGCTACGTAGATGAGGATGCCGTTGCTGTTTTCCTTCCCCCCAATGCCCCAACTGGTGGCCAGTCGCTGGACGTAGGTAAAGGGGTCATCACCTTCCAGCGACTTTTCGGTCACGATGACGATCTGCGTGGACGTCTCGCCCACGTAGGCCCGCAGTTTGTCGCCCAGCGCCACCACTTCGTTGCGGCTCAGGAGGCCCGCATAGTCATTGACCAGGAACTGACTGGGTTCTGGCAACTGCTTTTCGGCCCGCAGGGCCAGCGTACCCACGAGGAGACCCAGCAGCAGCAGGAATGGACGGAAGGGGAGGAGGATATGTGTTGTTTTTTTCACTTTTAAGCTTTTCAAAGGGGTATTTGTCGGGTTCGGGAGCGCTTGCTATTCGGGAGCGGTCGGCAGCTGTCGGTGGCGAAAACCGGCTACCGATCTTTATCGCCGTAAGAAATTTCGTCCGACAGTTCGTTCTTGTCGTCGTCCTGAACGGGGAAATAGGCTTTCAGTTTCTCGCCAATTTGGTCGATGGCTGCCACCAGGCCCGCGCAAAATTCGCCGCGCCGGAAATAGGCTTGCAGGAGGTCGCGTTCGCTCGCCCAAAAATCGGGTGGCACCGCCTGGTCAATACCCTTATCACCCAGAATGGCAAACGCCCGCTTCTCGGGCGCTAAAAATATTAACACGCCATTGCGGTCTTTCGTTTTGTGCATCCCCAACTTCCGGAAGACCAGTTTGGCCGTTTCCAGGGCACCGGTGGTGGCATTATCTTCCAGGTGTACCCGAATCTCTCCGGAAGTAGCGCCCTCGGCGCGTCGGATGGCAGCAATGAGGAGCGTTTCTTCGGCGGGGTTGAAAAATTTGATCATAACGGTAGAAATAGCAAACGCAAGGTTGTTTTTTAACGAAATATAATCCTAAAGGTACTACTTTTACAGGCATGAACCTTGAGCAACTCAAAATCATTTCCGCCGGGGCGGGCAGTGGAAAAACCTATCGCCTGACCGAAGAAATGGTCGCGCTTCTCAAAGCCGGGCAGGTGCGACCCAGTGGCATTATCGCTACCACCTTCACCCGCAAGGCTGCTGCCGAGCTGCAGGAGCGCGTGCGCGTGAAGCTGCTGTCGGAGGGCCTCACCCGGCAAGCCGAAGAGCTGACCAATGCCCTCATCGGCACCGTGCACGGGTTGGGCGTCAAGCTGTTGCGGCGCTTTGCCTTCGAGGCCGGGGTGTCGCCGCAGGTTGATATTTTACCCGACGGCGACCAGCAGCAGATGTTCAATCAGGCCCTGGCCGCCACGCTGGCCCTGGAGCGTATTGAGCAAATGGATGACCTCTCCGACCGTCTGGGGCTAACCAAAAAAAACGGCTTCTTCGACTGGCGCCAGGAGGTGCGCAGCCTCGTCGATGTGGCCCGCGCCAACGACTTTTCGCTCGCCGACCTCCACCGCAGCCGCCAAAAATCCTGGGAGACCTTCACCGCCTTCCTGCCGCCAGCCACGACCACCACCGAAGCTGCCGCCAATACCCACCTGGAAACAGCCCTGTCGGACACCATCTACGCGCTGGAAAGTGGCGAAGACCAAACCAAGGTCACCGCTACCGCCGCCGACAAGCTGAAGTCGCTGCGCCGCGAACTGAAACTGCGCGGGCGCCTCTATTGGCACCAGTGGGCGTCGATCGGAAAACTGGGCGTGGGCGCCAAAAGCCGGGAGGTGGTGGAGCCCCTGCAAACTTACGCCTGGACCCACCAGTCGCTGCCCGCCTTTCGCGAAGATATCCAGACCTTTATCGACGCGATCTTCGAGTTGGCCATTGCGGCCCTCCAGGAATACGACGAGTACAAAAAACGTCGCGGCCTGATCGACTACACCGACATGGAAGTGCTGGTGAGCCGCCTGCTGGACCAGGCCCCGGTGCGCGAGGTGCTGCGCGACGAGCTGGACCTGCTCATGGTCGACGAATTCCAGGATACCAACCCCATCCAGTTGGAGATCTTCCTCAAGCTGGCCCAGCTGGCCCAACACGCCGTCTGGGTTGGCGACCCCAAGCAGTCGATCTACGGCTTCCGGGGTGCCGAGCCGCGCCTGATGGATGCCATCATTACCGCTGCCGGCGGCATCCGGAAAGAAAATATCCAGGTTCGGTCGTGGCGGTCGCGGGCCGATCTGGTGGATATGGTGAACGCCCTCTTCTGCCGGGCTTTTCCGCACCTGCCGCCCGAGCAGGTCGCGTTGGAACCCGTGCGTTTGCCGGGTGGGAATGGCCACCTGCCCGCCGAACCGCTGGCGATGGAAGACGCCATCATCCACTGGCATTTTGATGCCGAAGGCGAACGCAAACAACCCCCTGCCCAGCCGTGGATGGAAGAATGCCTGGCGCGCAGCCTGCGCGAATGGCTGGAAAGCCAGGTGCTGGTGCAGCCGAAAGGCAGCAAGGGCTTCCGGCCGGCGATAGCGGGCGACGTGGCCATTTTGTGCCGCAGCAACCACGTCTGCCAGACCGTCGCCGAGGCGCTCCACCGGGCGGGGCTCAAGGCGGCCATTGCGCGGGCGGGGCTGCTGGCTACGGCCGAAGCCCGGCTGGTGCTGGCCTGCCTGCGCTACATCCTGCACGCCGAAGACTCGCTCTCGGTGGCGGAAATTAAAGTGCTGGCCAGCCGCCAACCCCTTCACGATCTGGTGGCCGACCGGCTGGCCTACCTGGAGGAGCACGCAGACACCCCCTACTACCAACGCCCCGGATGGGCGGGCGGCGATACCTACATCCAGTGCCTGGACAAGCTGCGCCCGGAATTGGCCGAGGCTTCGTCGGCCGAGACCCTCCACCAGGTGCTCGAGGAACTGGACCTGCGGCGCTGCATGGTTCAGTGGGGCAACAGCGAGCAGCGCCTGTCCAACATCGACGAGTTGCGCAAGCTGGCCCTGGAGTACGAGGCCAACTGCAACAACACCCACACGGCTGCCAGCCTGGGTGGTTTTTTGCTCTGGCTGAGCACCCTGGCTGCTGCCGAGAAAGATTTCCAGGGCGCGGGTGAAGACCCCGAGGCCGTCAACGTGCTCACCTACCACCGCAGCAAAGGGCTGGAATGGCCCGTGGTGATTTGCCACAACCTGGAGCAGCCCCTGCGTGCCGACCTCTGGGGCCTGGAGTTGGTCCCCGAGCAGGCCACCGTTGACCTGAACCACGTGCTGAAGGGGCGCTGGCTGCGCTACTGGGTCAACCCGTACGCCGATCAGCAAGGCAGCACGCCCCTGCTCGAGCAAATGGCGGCCAGCCCCCAGCAGGAGGAGAAAAAGCAACAAGCCCTGGCCGAGGAAGCCCGCTTGCTTTACGTGGGCCTCACCCGCGCCCGCGACTACCTGATCCTGCCCACCCGTCAGAGCAAGTCCACCAAATGGCTCGACCGCGTGTACAACCAGGGCCAGGAGACCATTCCCACCCTCGATGCCAATACCCACGAAACACCCTGGGACTGGCAGGACCGCTACCTGAACAAGACCACCCGGAGTTTTCTCTACCCCCGCCAGTTTCCGGTGGCGACTACCACCCATGCACCCATTCCTTTCCTGCCCAAAGCGGCGGGGGAGACCGTGCACGAACCCTTCGTGATGCCCGCTACCGAGCTGGCCCGCGAAGTGGCTACCGATGTGCAGGCCGCTGCCAGCCTGACCTACTGCCACCTGCCAGCTGACCCCGGCATGGAACTAGCCGCCCTCACGGTGCTGCAAACCCAGTACCTGCGTGCCGCCCACTACCTGGCGGAGGCCGCCGATAAAACACAACTGGCCCAGGCCATGAGCACCCGCTGGAATTGCCCGGACACTTTTGATCCCCAATTGCTGGTGACGCAGGCCGCCGCCTGGGAAGCGTGGCTGGGGCAGCAGTTTCCCGGCGGGCAGCAGCACCACGCCTGGCCCGTGTACTTGCCGCGTGCTGGCCAGCAGTTTGCGCACACCATTGACCTGGTGGTACAAACGCCGACCCACACCGCGTTCGTTCAGCAAAACCCTTTCGTCGGCGACGATACCAAACGCCGCACCCTCGAAACCGGGCACCAGCTACTGGCGGCTGGCCTGGCCTGGCAAGCGGCCGGGCAAGGTACGGTAGCGAGTTACTGGGTCCATTTTGTGGGCCGGGGGGAGGTGGTGGCGTTGCGGCTGGGGAAATAGGACCCAGTTGTCCGTCACTTACATTATCTTTGAATCTTACAAAATCAAACGCCTTATGCGGTTCTTCGTCTATCTTTCTTTTGTGTTTTTGAGTGTGGTTTGCTTGCAGTGCAAATCAGAGGGTAGTTCATTGGAAACTACCAAAACGCCCACGGGCCACTGGCCTGCTGCCCCTGCGGCACCCGCCTTGGCGGCAACCCAGTATCCGAGCGTAACGGAGGCCATTATGAAAAACCTCTACGACAACTGCGATTACATCGATTTCGTATTCTACAACACCAACTTTTCCATGAGCCAGAACCAGCAGGCGGCTATCCGCTCCACCCTCGGCACGGTTTCTACTACGCCCGCCACGGTGCTGGCCAATTGCCAACCCATCGGGCGGTTGTTTTTTCAAATCGATGGAAAAAATGCCGAAGAGGCCGACCTCTTCTACGGTGGGGATTGCCTGTACTACCTGTTCTTCAAAGACGGCAAGTACGCCTACGGCAACCAGCTCACGGAAGGTGGCCTGACTTTTTACCAGAAGATTTTTGCGAATGTGAGTACGCAGGGGCAGTAGGCCAAAAGATTTTCACCTAACCCACCACCAACGTCCCAATACGCTCGCCGGCGATGATGCGCTTGAGGTTGCTGTGGTCGTTGATGTCGAAGACGATGATGGGGATGTTGTTCTCCTGGCACAGCGTAAAGGCGGTCATGTCCATCACGCTGAGGCCTTCGCTGATGACTTTGGCGAAGGTGAGCTGGTCAAAGCGGGTGGCGGTGGGGTCTTTCTCCGGATCGGCAGAATAGATGCCGTCTACCCGGGTACCTTTTAGGATGACGTCGGCGCCGATTTCGTTGGCGCGCAGGGCTGCGGCCGAGTCGGTAGTGAAATACGGGCTACCGGTGCCGGCGCTGAAGATCACCACCCGTCCTTTTTCGAGGTGGCGGATGGCGCGGCGGCGAATGTAGGGTTCGGCTACCTGGTTGATGGTGAGGGCCGAAACCAGGCGGGTGTATACGCCTTTGTTCTCCAGCGCACTCTGCAGGGCCATTCCGTTGATGACTGTTGCCAGCATGCCCATGTAGTCACCTTGTACCCGTTCAATGCCGGAGTCACTGGCTTGCAGGCCCCGGAATATGTTGCCACCACCAATAACAACCGCTACTTCCACGCCCAGCCCAATCAGGTCCTTGATTTGGCTGGCGTAGTGCCGCAACATGTTGGCGTCAATACCAAAACCCTGGTCTCCCATCAAAGTTTCTCCGCTGAGCTTGAGGAGTACGCGACGATATTTAATCATAATTAACTGACTTCTGCTTATGCTTATGCTGCAAAGATGGGAAAAATGAAACCAAAAAAAAGGCGAACCGTAAACGATTCGCCTTTTTTTTATTATCCTAAAGTTACGTGCTTAAAGGCCGTAACGGTCAGACCTTTATCGAAGCTGTGTAAATAATCAGCTACGGTTTGCTTGTTGTCCTTGACGAACGCCTGGTTGAGCAGGGTGTTGTCCTTGAAGAAACGGTTCAGTTTACCCTGGGCAATTTTCTCGAGCATGGCTTCGGGCTTGCCTTCCTGGCGAGCCAATTCCATACCGATTTCAATTTCCTTGGCAATGATCGTCTGGTCCACACCAGCTTCGTCAACGGCTACGGGCTTCATGGCGGCTACTTGCATAGCTACGTCACGACCAGCGTCGTAGATGGTGTCCGAAGCAACGGTCAGGCCCACGAGTACACCGGCTTTGTTGCCCATGTGAATGTAAGGAGCCACCATGGGTGCTTCCAAACGCTCGTAAGTGACGACCATCTTCTCGGTGAACTTGGTCAGCAAGTCGTCCAGCGTCGACTGTACGGTGCCACTACCCGCAGGCAGGTTCATGAGTTCTTCTACGCTGGCGGGGAAGTGCTTCAGAGCCGCTTGCGCGATCGTCTGGACGCCGTCAATGTATTCCTGGTTCTTGGATACAAAGTCGGTTTCTGAACTCACCTTAACGATGATGCCGCGGGTGTGGTCGTCGTTGACCAGGGCGATAACCGCGCCTTCTTTGGCGTCGTTATCAGCGCGCTTGGCAGAAACTTTCTGACCTTTCTTACGCAGCACTTCAATGGCGCTATCGAAATCACCTTCAGCTTCAGCCAAAGCTTTCTTGCAATCCATCATGCCTGCGCCAGTCATGTCGCGCAGTTTTTTTACGTCAGCAGCGGATACGCTCATTTTTCGGTTGATTTTTTATGGATTAAAAGGATGTACAATGCTTACGCATCACCCTTTTCTGCTTTAATTTGCTTGCGATCTTCCTGTCCGAGGCGAATCATCTCCGCAATGTATTTGGTGATGATGGCGATCGACTTGGAAGCGTCGTCATTACCGGGAATCGGATAGTCCACCTGATTGGGATCAGAGTTGGTGTCTACGATTCCGATGGTGCGAACATTCAGTTTGTGCGCTTCAGCAATAGCGATGTGCTCGTGGTGAATGTCGACAATGAACATGGCCGAGGGAATACGGTTCAGGTTGGCAATACCACCCAGTACTTTATCCAGCTTGGCGTGCTCGCGGGTCAGCGTAAGCCGTTCCTTCTTGGTGATGTTGCTCAACGTACCGTCACCCAACATGCGCTCAATGTTCTGCATTTTGCGCACCGAGCGGCGAATGGTTGCGAAGTTGGTCATCATACCTCCCAACCAACGGTCGGTAACGTAAGGCATGCCCACACTGCGGGCAGCTTCCGTGACGATCTCACGGGCTTGCTTCTTCGTGGCTACGAATAAAATCTTCTTGCCGGCTTTGGCCATTTGGCGAGCCGCCAGACCAGCACGCTCCAAGGATTCCAGGGTGCGGTTCAGGTCGATGAGGTGAATGCCCTTGCGCTCGGCAAAGATGTAAGGAGACATCTTGGGATTCCACTTTTTCTTGAGGTGCCCGAAATGTACGCCAGAATCGAGCAACTCCTTATAGCTAGGTTTTTCCATTATTAGAATTTGAAATTTAATGGTTGAGTTTCAGCAGACCCAGCGGCCAGCCCAAACCCGAAAATCCGAAAATCCGAAAAATTCGAATTAACGCTTAGAGAACTGGAAGCTCTTACGGGCCTTGGGCTTACCGTACTTCTTACGTTCTACCACGCGGGCATCACGAGAAAGAAACTTCTGTGATTTCAACGGTGAACGGAAATCTTCGTTCAGTTTCACGAGGGCACGGGAAATGGCCATCCGGATAGCCTCGGCTTGTCCTTTGTAACCACCACCATCTACATTGACTTTGATGTCGTAGATTTTGCTATCGATCTCGACGGTCGCGAACGGATCGGTAACCTTCGGTTGAATATGTGTTTGCGGAAAGTATTCAGCGACGGTTTTGCCATTGATCAGGATGTTACCTGTTCCTTGTGTCAGGTATACCCGGGCTACCGCCGCTTTTCTTCTCCCAATTGCATTAATCATTTCCATATTATCGCAGAAAATTTAGCGTTCGTTGTTTAAAGTTCCAGCTTGGCAGGCTTCTGGGCGGCATGGGGATGCTCGGTGCCATCATAAACAAAAAGTTTCTTGTATTGCGCCCGACCCAGCTTGGTCTTGGGTAACATGCCTTTTACCGCTGTTTCCACAATCGCAATAGGCTTCTTAGCCAGCAATTGCTTGGCCGTCGTCTTGCGCTGGCCACCAGGGTAACCCGTGTGCCGCAGATAGATTTTGTCGTCCATCTTCAAACCCGTAAACCGCACCTTTTCGGCGTTGATCACGATCACGTAATCACCATTGTCAAAATGGGGGGTAAAGTCTGGCTTGCTTTTGCCACGAAGGATCGTAGCGATCTTGGAACAAAGGCGACCCACGATTAATCCCTCGGCATCAATGATGTGCCATTTACGTTCTACCGTCGTAGGGTTAGCCGACTTTGTTTTATAGCTCAATGTGTTCACTATAAATAGCTTTAATTGTTGTTGAGAATGCTTGCTGTCCGGTGCGGTAAGGTATTCACCCGAAAGGAATGAATATCCACTACTTTGAAAAGCCGTGCAAAGGTAAGCCCCTTATTTGCAAAAAAGAAGCTTTTGCCTAAAAAAAATACCAGATCAAAAAGCTAACTACCTGTAAAACAGTTGAATTATCGCACAAATATTTTTCCATCGGCCACTTTTAACCGCATACTACGCGGAATGCGCTCCCGTTTTACGCCCCCGGCGGGGATAATCCCTGGCCGAATCGATTGCAACCTGGCCCGTACATTTATTATTGTCCCGTCACTTACACGCTTACACCCTTTACACTTTTACACCTTTACCCGCGCCTGCCACGTCTTCAGCGTTGCCTGCCACGTCTTCAGCGTTGCCTGCCACGTCTTCAGCGTGGGTCTAAAACTTCCGACTTCCCACCTCCGACTTCCCACCTCGAAAACTTCCCACCTCCGATTTCCGATTTCCGACTTCGAAAACTTCCCACCTCGAAAACTTCCCACCTCGAGCCCTATCCTCCCTGTATCGCATGCTCCACCACAATCCCAAAACTCACGGCCACGTTCAGGCAGTCGGTATGGCCCCGGCTGGGAATGTACACTGCGGCGTCGAGGAGGTCGATGATGGCGGGCGGTAAACCCGTCTTTTCACTGCCAAATAAGAGGAGGTCGGGGGGCTGGAAATTGAAGTCGCGCAGGTGGGCGGCCGCCTCGTTGACCAGGGTACCTACTTTGCGGCCAGGATATTGGGCCAGAAAAGCCAGCGGATCAGTAATGGTGATGATTTCAATGTGGTCTACGGCTCCCGCCGTCCAGACGCGGGCCAGGTGCTGGATGTCCGCTCGTCCTTTTTTGGTTTCGGGCGCTACCAGGAGCTGGTTCTGGTCGTAAATATAGATGCGTGCAAAGCCAAAAAACTCGGCTGAGCGGATCATCGACGACATATTGGGGCGGTATTCCGGCGCGAAAAGCAGTAAATCCATAGGTGAAAGTAGCAACTGGTGGGCGGTAAAGGTACGCACCTACACTTTAATGAACGGGCTCCATCGAAGTGATCCGGCCAAAGATTCGCCATTACCCGTCTAACGATCCAAATTGGCTTAACCAAATTGGCCCTCTCCCTCCAGTGTTCTCCTTTTTGCTACACCGCTTCTTTCTGGATAGCCGCCGGAAGTGTTTTCCATAGAATTTCCAAGTCCAGCCAAAAATTATAGTGCAGCGCGTAGGTGATGTCGAGTTGCTGGCGTTCTTCTTCGCTCATATTGGATTTGCCGCGTTTGCTCACCTGCCACAAACCCGTAATGCCAGCCGGAGCCGCGAAGCGCAGAACGGCGTCGTCGCTGGTCAGCTGTTCCGCTTCGTACAAGGGCAAGGGGCGGTTGCCCACCAGCGACATGTCTCCGCGCAGGACATTCAGCAATTGCGGGAGCTCATCGAGGCTGGTTTTTCGCAAAAACCGCCCAACCCGCGTAACCCTCGGATCGTTATTTATTTTGAAAAAAATGGACTTCTCGGGTGCCTCTTTTTTTTCTTCCTCAATAAGATAAGCATCATCCTGGATGAGCACAGTCGTGGGTTGGTCAATAGCGACGGTGCGCAAGACATCCGGAGGTAAGCAATCGCTGGCTTCGTGGGCGTACTGGTTCAGGTCCTGGAGGTCTTCGACCAGTTGATCGGCATTGACCCGCATGGACCGGAATTTAATGAAATCAAAAACCTGGTAATGTTGCCCGGCGCGTTGTGAAATATAGAAAACCGGTCCTTTGGACTCCAGCTTGATCAGTAGCATAATCAGGACAATCAAGGGAGATAACGACAGGAGCAACAGGCTGGTTCCCAGCACATCCATCGCCCGTTTCCACCGGGGCAAATGCCAGGCAATGACCGGCAGGGGGGGAGGCGGCACAGGCTCATCGGTCAGTTGTTGCAACCGCTGGTACAGGTGGTTATTGGCCAGTGGCAAAAGGAGGTAGTCTTTCACCTTAAACTTATAACACAGCTTGCGCCAATGCAACGACGGATAACAGGAAAGGACCACGAAGGGGATTTTTTTCAACACGGCGTCTTTTAGCATAAAATAGCGCAGTTGCCGGAAAGTCGCCTCCGTGTGCTGGTTCAAATTAAAGAGAATAAGGTTCGGTTTTTGGATGCTTGACCGCAGCAAGCGCTTCAGGTGGTTGAGGTTGGAAGTGTATTGAAAGGGAATAACGATTTGGTTGCAAATTTCCTCTATTTGCGCGGATTCGTCACTGAAGCAGTACACTTTCTTCAGACAGGGTTGGGTATCAGACGACGCAAATGTCTTGGAAATGTTCATCACTAAACGCGTTTGGTCTGGAGGTGATATTGAATACGAATTTCCAACTCCTTCGGGTTGAATGGCTTGCTGACGAAGTCGGAAGCTCCCGCCTGGAGGCAGGCCACTTTTTCGGCTGTTTTGGAAATATTGGAAAGTATCATGACGGGTATGTCATTGAATAGTACGGAACATTTGAGTTGTTTGAGAAACCCCAGGCCGTCGACATCTGGCATCCTCAAATCAAGGAGAATAAGGTTGGGAAAGCTACCCTCGTCAAGCCACTGCCAGGCTTCTTTGGCACTGCCAGCGATCTTGACGAGGTAATGCCGTGAAAAGTAATGCGCCAAAAAGGAACGCATCATTTCATTGTCATCGACAATGAGCAATTGTTGTTTCATAGTGTTTCATTGCTTGTTTCAAATATAGATTGATCTCTAGCTGAAAGTTTATTTTTTCGGTAACTGGTAGTGAATCGGTTGTATTCGGTAGAGGTTTTCGGATGAACGGTGCGCTGCCCCGCGCCCAGTCGGGTTTGCCGTTTATCGAAGGTTGAGGACGACTTAACGGAAGAATCGTTCGCCACAACGAAAAAGCCCTGCCACCCGGGGCATTCACCTTAAATTTAGAGGGAACAATCGATTTCATGTTAGGCAGCTGGCTCAATATATTACCCCGAAAATTGTCCCGGATTACGACGTCCGGGCAGTACCTTCCCGAGGTAGATGGCTTGCGGTTTATGGCCATTATGCCTGTTTTAATCCAACACCTTAGCGAACGGGTTCAGCGGTATTCTACCGTCCGCTGGGCAACGCCCCTGGCTGCCGATCCGGTCGTATTCTGGGCCAGCCGGGGCACCATTGGCGTTTTTATTTTCTTCGCTATTTCGGGGTTCATCCTGGGTTTGCCTTTTGCCCGCTATTACTTGCAGGATGGTCTCAAGGTGGGCTTAGCGGCCTATTTCTGGCGCCGGCTTACCCGCCTCGAACCGCCCTATATCATTTGGATGGTGGTGTTTTTCCTGGTGTTGCTGGCTACCGGAGGTCCGGCGCTGGGCGAACTTTTCCCCCACCTGGCCGCCAGCCTCTTCTACGTACACAACCTTGTTTACCACGACTATTCCGTCATCAATCCGGTGGCCTGGTCGCTGGAGGTCGAGATCCAGTTTTACTTGCTGGCGCCCGTTTTGGCAGCGTTGTTTTTTCGGTGGCAGAATCCCTGGCTGCGCCGGGGCTTGCTGGTCGGCGGTATTGTCGGGACGCTGGTTGCACAACAGGTTTTTGGTTGGGTCGCCCTACCTTATAAGTTGACTTTACTGTGGCAGCTCCAGTATTTTCTGGTTGGTTTTCTCGTTGTTGATCTCTACCTCACCGAATGGCAGGGTATTCGAACGGAGCGGGGTGGCGTCGGTTGGGATCTCGGCGCTTTACTGGCGTTGGTCCTGATGGGCTTAAGCTGGTCGGCCGATCTGCCCCGGCGCCTGGTGTTTGCCACGGCGCTGTTGGTGTTTTTGGTCGCCGGCTTTCGGGGACGCTACTTCACCACTTTCCTGCGCCGTCCCTGGGTGGCAGCCATTGGCGGGATGTGTTACACCATCTACCTGATCCACCTGCCATTGCTGGAAGGCCTCAGTCGTTGGAGTACCCGGCTGCATGTTACCGGGCATTTCAGCATCAATCTGTTGTTGCAAATGCTCCTGCTTTTTCCGCTGGTACTGCTGGTCGCCGCCGTGGGTTTTCTGGCGCTGGAAAAGCCTTGTATGGATAAATACTGGCCGCAGCAGCTGCGCAATTGGTGGCTGGGCCTTTTTGCCGGGAAACCGGTTTATCGGAAAATAAAAGAATAGGATGCCGGAATTTCCGGGATTAGCAATTGTTTGGTTTAATCGCAAACGTATGAAAAGTTGGCTGTACCGTATGGTTATTTGTTGGTCGATCCTGGTGGTTGGCGGTGTGCTGCGTGCCCAGGAGGTCGTACCGGAAGCTATTGCCGGGCTGGAACTGCGCTCCTTGAACGCCATCCTGGCGGATGCCGAAAGCTACAGCCCCCTGCTGAAGATGCAGCGCTTAAATGCGGAGTTGCTCTACGGTGACCTGCGCCTGCTCAAGAAGGAGTGGAGCAATTACGTGGCTTTGTCCAGCTCTTTCCAGGTCGGCAATGTCCAGTTTATCGACAACCTCAGCTCGGGTAGCGTGCCCGATGTTCGTACCGTCACCCGGGAAAACGTCTTTGCGGTAGCTGGCATTTCGGTACGTCTGCCCCTCAGTGACTTCCTGACCAAGGCCGACCGCCGCCGCCAGCTGGAATTGAAACTCGAACAGGAACGCTACAACCTGGAACAGCAAACCTTTGCCCTGCGGGAGGTGGTTATTCGCCAGTACAATGACCTGCAACGCGCCCTCCGGATTCTGGATATCCGCAGCCGCGACCTGAATTTTCACGAACTGACCACCGAAATGGCCGAACGCTATTTTCGGGAAGGCAATATGAGTTTGGAGGACTATACCAACGCCTTCAACAAACGCAACGAAGCTGAAGTGCGCCTGGAAGAGACCAAACTGGACGCCCAGCTACTTTTCCTACTACTACGGGAGGTAGTAGGAACCGAAATAGAAAACTGATCGCAATCCGAATCACATGAGTATTCAGACCTTCATCCAATTAATAAAAAGTAACCTCCTCCTTATCCTGGCAGGAGGCCTACTGACGGCCGCCGCCTACTGGCTGGTTGCGCAGCAGAAGCAGGCGTTTACCTCCGAAGCACTGGTGAGCACCGGTATCATCTCATCCGGAAGCATCAGAGATACCGAAGGCGGAAAGAGTGTCGACCGCGACTACGCCCAGAATGAACTCGAAAACCTGATCAGCCTGGCTACCGCTCACAAGACCCGCGAAGAGTTGGCTACCCGCCTGCTGGCGCGTTACCTCCTGCTCGACCAGGCCGATCGCCGCTGGATCAGTACCGCCGAATTCGACTACCTGCACGACGAAGTCTTTACGGCCGACATCTGGGCCTTGAAAGACACCTCTTACGCCAGCACCCTGGCCAACCTGACGGCGCAGCGCGATGCGGCTACGCCCAACGACGTGCAACGGCTCATCTATTCTGATGAGGTTTATTTTGGGATAGAATACCTGCAGGAAAAACTCAAAGTCTACCGGCGTGGCAACAGCGACATGCTTCAGTTTATCTACACCACCACCGATCCTGCTATTTGTCAGCAGACACTGAACGAGTTCCTGGGCCTGTTTCTCAGCAAACAGGCCGCACTGAAGAAAAGCCAGTCGTCGGAAATAGCCAGCTTCTTCGCAGCTGCTACCGCCAAATCTGCCCGTAGCCTGAAAGATGCTGAGGCACGCCTGCTCCAGTTCCGCGTGCAGAACAACATCATCAATTACGACGAACAAACCCGCACCATTGCTATCCGCAAAGAAGATCTTGAGGAGTTGCGGTTCAAAGAAAATATGAACCTCCAGAGCGTGGAAGCTTCCCGCTTGCGCGTAGAAAAAGAACTGGGCAACCGCTCTGCGCTCAGTGAGATCAACGAAGGGCTGCTCACCTTGCGCCAGGAACTCAATCAGGTTGCCATCCAGTTGGCCAAGTTGGAAATCACCAACGAGGAAGGGGTGCCTGCTGCGGGCCTGGCACGGCAGCGGGAGTTGGAGGCCCGCCGCGAGGAATTGAAAAACCAAATGAGCCGTATTGCCCTGAAGAGCTACCATTTCGACCAATCCCCCCAGGGGGTCAACACCCAGAAATTGCTTGACGAATGGCTGGCAACCATCATCACCGAGGAGCAAAGCCAGGCGAAACTGGGCGTCATCGACCAACGCCAGCAAGAGTTTGCCAATATTTACAGCCAGTACGCGCCCTGGGGTTCGCAACTCACGGAATTGCAACGTGCAATCAGCCTGGTCGAAGAAGAATACCTCGAAAATTTGCACAGCTACAACCAGGCCATGTTGTACCAGCAACACAACCTGCTGGCTACCAATCTGGAGCTGATCGACACGCCCTATCTCCCCATTGGAAAGCCCGATTACAAACGGTTTTTAATGGTCATCATTGGCTTGCTGGGCGGAAGTTTCACGGTTTTCGCCATCGTCCTTGCGCTCGCATTCCTGAACGATAGCCTGGAAAACCCAGCGGTGGTCCGGGCCAAGACGGGGTTGGAGGTGGCCACCGTCTTGCCCAACAGGGCCCTGGGGCGAAAAACGGCCCAACACCGGACCCGTCAGGAAGCTGCCACCGCACAAGCGATGGCACTGCTCTTACAGCAAATAAAAGTAGAGACCTTGCAAAAGGACAGTACCCCCCGGCTGATCCTGGTGGCCAGCACCCGCCAGGAAGAAGGGAAATCCTGGGTGGCGGGTCAAATTGCCCAGTTGTTGCGGGCCGAAGACAATCGGGTGCTTTACCTGTATCCCATTGAAAGTGGCGTCTTACCGGTGAGCAGCCACAAGGATACCCTGGGCTACCAAATGTCTAGTCGGATGCTGGATGCCGAGCGGATTCAGGACCTCGATATCTTCGGCCAGATCGAACCCTACCTCGAGCTATACCCCTACATTATCCTGGAAATACCTGCTTTGCTGACCGGCAAGTACCCCCTGCCTTTGTTGCGGCAATTTGACCTGACGCTCCTCGTCTGCCGGGCCAACCGCAGCTGGGAGGAGGCTGATCAACAAGCCTTGAAAACATTGCACCGCGCCGCTCGTGGCCCTATTCGTGCGGTGCTCAATGGCGCCGACCGGGATACCCTGGCGGCTTTTATGGGCGAATTATCGACTGCCCGATCCAAATTTGAATGGTTACCTATTCCCCAGGAAAAGCCTTACCGGTATGACCTCTAAACCTATTTCACGAAAAATGAAATCCAGACCTGTTGAGGGAGTTAAATTTCCCCCCATTGTTTGTGTTGGCTTCCCGCGTTGGGAAGGCAGCGATTACCTGAGTTCGACGGTTCAGCTCATGGGTGAATTGGCGAAGACCGACCGGGTACTCTACGTCGACTATCCCTTCACCTACAAAGATCTTGTGGACGCTCACCTGGGGAATAACCCGGGCGTTCCGGCGGCCGAGTTAAGGGGCACCGCCCCCCGCCTGCAACCGCGCACATTAGCCAATGGTGCGACCCTGCAACTGCTGCGTTTGCCGCCATTTGTACCCGCTAATTTTTTGAATTCGCCCGTGTACTTCGATCGCATCAACCAGTGGAATGCCCGCCGGGCAGGCCGTGCCATCTTAGCGGCGCTGAAAAAACTGGGCTGGGAACAGCCCATTGTCATCAATGCGTTCAACCCCGCGCTGGGGAATATGCTCGCCGGAACACTGAACGAGTCGCTACTGGTTTATTACTGCTATGATGAAATCAGCGCTGCCTTCTGGATTGCTCGCCACGGTACCCGCCACGAGCGCACCTTTTTGCAACGTGCGGATTTAACCATCGTATCATCTACGGGCTTGTACGGCGCTAAGTTTGGCCAGGCCAAAAACTGTGCCCTCGTAAAAAACGGCGTGGATCTGTCCCTCTTTAAAAGCCAGGGGACGCGCCCCGGCGACCTGCCCTGGCAGCCCATTATGGGGTACATCGGCACGGTCGATGACCGCCTGGATTTCGAGCTGCTCGAAGCGCTGGCGCAAGCTTATCCATCGTGTACCCTGGTGTTCGTCGGGCGGGTGTTGGCTACCAAACAGGCTGCCCAGTTGGCCCGCTTCCCCAACGTTCATTTGCTGGGCCCTCGGCCGGCAGCTACGCTGGGCGATTACCTGGCGGCTTTTAAACTGGGGTTGATTCCCTTTGTGAAAAATGACCTGACGGCCGGTATTTACCCGCTCAAAATAAATGAATACCTGGCGCTGGGGTTGCCCGTAGTGGCTACCGATTTTGCTGATCTCAGCGATTTTATCCGGTTCCTACAGGTTGGGACAACCACCTCCGGCTTTATTGCCGCCACCGGTGCAATCCTGGCCACGGAAAATACCGCCGACGCCAATGCCCGGCGAGCCTTTGCCCAGTTGAACTCCTGGACCGGCAGGGCTTTGGAAATGCGGCGGTTATTGCACCAGGAATGGACTAAAAAACAAACCTAACAACCATGCCCAATACCGTATTTCACCAGGCGAGTGGTACCCTGTGGTTGCAGCAGCGACCCGTACAGCTATTGGTGTTGGGCGTGACCCTGCTCCTGGGCCTGGCCATGGGCCTGGGCGGGTTGAAACTGGCGGTTCCGCTGGCCTTGGTTCCGCTGGCCGTCTTGTTCATGGGCCTCGTCGTGGTGCGTCCGCAAGTTGGGCTGTGGTTTGGGCTCGTCTTTTCCTTCCTGGCTGCTGGCCTGACCCGTTACCTGGCCATTCCGTGGGGCCTCCTCCTGGATGTGGTGCTGGTGACGGCCGTCGTAGGGTGGGGGATTCATCAACTGCTGACCCAAGACTGGCGCGTGGTGCACAATGGCGCGTTGTTGTTGAGTGGCCTGTGGTTTGGTTTTGTCTTCCTGGAATTGTTCAATCCGGAAAGTCCTGGCCCGGTAGCCTGGTTCTATGCCATGCGGGGGGGCGGTTTTTATACGATTATCGGCTTTCTACTCACGTTTACCTACCTGCGCGATCCCAAATACCTGGGTTGGTTTCTGGAAACTGTTTTTGTGTTGTCCGTCCTCGGTGCCTGGTGGGCACTCCGACAAAAGTTGCTCGGTACGGATGCTGCCGAAGATTATTGGCTTTACGTGGAGGGGCACCACGACGAACACGTTTTGCACGGTGTGCTGCGTACCTTTTCTTTCTACAGCGACGCGGGCCAATTCGGGGCTTCCCAGATCATGGTCACCCTCATGGGGAGCATTCTGCTGCTTGGGCCCTTTTCCAAAAAACGCAAGCTTTGGTACCTGCTGGTGATCGTTTTTACCTTGCTGGGTTTCCTCTACTCCGGCGCGCGGGGTGCCCTGGCTGTACCCGTAGCCGGGGGCTTGTTGTACATGCTGCTGAGCCGCAACTTCAAGGTGCTGTTTGTCGGCCTGGTGATCATGGTGGCGTCCTACGGCATGCTCAAGTATACCTATGTTTTGCACAGTTTTCAGCCGGTAGCCCGCCTGCGTACGGCGCTGGCACCCGACAACCCCTCGTTGCTGGCCCGTTTGCGCAACCAGGTAACGCTGGGTGACTACCTGGCCTCCCGGCCTTTTGGCGGGGGTATTGGCTCGGCGGGTTACTGGGGAGAACGCTTTAACCCCGATTCCCTCCTGGCTCAAACCCCTACCGACAGCTACTACGTGCGCATCTGGGCCGAAACTGGCCTGGTGGGGCTGGCACTGCACCTGTTCGTGCTGGGCTATTTTCTGGGCAAGGGCAGTGCCATTGCCTGGCAAATCCGGCATCCGCGGTTGCGGGCCCAGGTTTTGGCCATTATGGCGGCCTATTGTGGGGTCTTATTGGCCAACTATGGCAACCAGGTCTTCCTGCAGTTTCCCACCGGCGTCATGATGGCCGTGGCGCTGCCGCTGGTCTTTCTGGCTCCTTATTACGATGAACAGCTCCGCAACGAAAAAAACCACTCCCGATGACAGCACTTTTGACACTTACAGGCGGATGCGTCATTTTTTACCTGGGGTGGGGTGTCGTGTACCAATTGGGCTACGCGATCGCTGGCCGCTGCTGGCAAGCGCACGAATGGCCTCGCGCGAGCGAATTTCGGCGAATAGCCGTTTTTATTCCCGGTTACCGCGAAGATGCCGTCATCGTGGATACGGCCAGATCAGCACTGCTGGTGGATTACCCCACGGATAAATACGAGGTGATCGTGATTGCCGATAGTTTTGCCGCCAGCACACTGGCGGCTCTCCGGGCGCTACCCGTACGCGTGGAGGAAGTAGCTTTCGACCAGAGCACCAAAGCGCGGGCTCTCAATGCCTGCCTGAACCGAATGCTGGGGGAAGACTTCGCCATCGCCGTGGTGCTGGATGCCGACAATACCATGGATGCCGGCTTTTTACAGTTGGTGAATAAGGCTTTTAACCAGGGGGTACGGGTCTTCCAGGGGCGGCGCGTTGCTAAAAACAGCGATACGCCGATGGCGGTTCTCGATGGATTAAGTGAAGACGTCAACAACCACATCCTCGGGCTCGGGCACATGGCCCTTGGGGTTTCCGGGCGGTTGGTTGGTTCGGGGATGGCTTTTAGCTACCCCCTGTTCCGGGACACCATGACCCAGATTGATGCCATCGGGGGCTTCGACAAAGAGCTGGAACTCCGCCTGACGCGAGCTGGCGAGCGCATCTACTACGACCCGGCAGCGATTGTCCTGGATGAAAAAATTCGCAAAGGAGATCACCTTACGCGGCAGCGCAGCCGCTGGATCGCTGCCCAATTTCACTATGCTGCCCAATTTCTTCCCGGCGCCGTGGTCCGGCTGCTGCGCTACGGCCAGTGGGATCACTTCAACAAAGCCGCGCAAATGCTATTGCCGCCCCGCTTACTGACGCCTGGTTTTCTGGCGCTGGGAACCTTGTTTTTTGCGCTGTTGGGAATGGGGCCCATGAGCCTGGTTTGGGCCACGGTACTGGTACTCAATCTTTTGATCTTTCTGCTGGCGCTGCCTGCTTACGCCTGGCGATCCCCTTACCGGGATGCTTTGTTGCAGGTGCCGGTGGCTTTTTGGCACGCCGCCCGTGCTTTGCCGGGTTTGCGCAAAGCCAACCAGCAGTTTATTCATACCCCTCACGGGGAAGGAGAATAGGCCCAGTCCGGCTGCGCAACTTAAACCTCAACTGGCCCTGAACAGGCTGTAAAACAACAGTACTATGCTCGGAGAAGGAATGCCCTGGCACTTATTGTTACCGTTTCTGTTCCTGGGAATCCTGGTGGGCATCAGTAGTATGCGCCCGAAGAAAACCGATAACGAACCACCACCAGAAAATTAACGGACGATGACCAAAGAAAGAAAAAAATGGATAAAAGCGGGAAGTTATTCCCTGTTGGGCTACGCCGCTCAGTTGGGGCTTGCTTTTGTCAGCTTCATCGTACTGGTCCGGCTCTTGCCGGAGTACGATTTTGGGGTATGGGTTTTGTTTTTAACCCTTACCTCTTTCGCCGAAATGGGGCGCAGCGGCTTGCTACAGCATGCGATTATCAAGTTTTGCCTGGAAGAAGAGACCGCCTACGGAACCATTCTCAGTACCGGCCTGGTCGTTAATACCGGGTGCACGGTTGTATTGAGCGGCCTGCTCATCGTGTTGGCAGGTCCGTTGAGCCGCTGGTGGTCGGCACCAGAACTAACGGAACTCATCTGGTGGTACCTGCCCTGGGCGCTGATTCACGGCACGGCGCGTTTTTTGGATTTCCCGCACATGGTCCACCACGATTTCAAAGGTATCTTTTGGTCCAAGGCGGTCAATGGTTTTGTCTTTTTGCTGGTTATTCTGCTCTGCTGGTACTGGGGCGAAGTGAGCTTGTACTGGCTGGCGGTGGGACAGGTGGCCGCAGGGATACCCTCGCTGCTGGTCTTTTTGCTTTACCGCCGGGATTACTTGCGTTGGGGGCGTTTCTCCCGCCGCTGGGCCGAACAACTTGTGCAGTTTGGTAAATACGTGCTGGGGACCAACATCAGTTCCATGCTCTTTAATAAAATGGACCTGATGATGGTGGGCTTTTTTCTGAATCCGGCCGCCGTAGCCGTCTACAATGTAGCTACCCGCATCACCAATTACCTGGAAGTACCGATGTCGGGCATTGCCCAGGTGATCTACCCCAAGATCGCCCTGGCCAATAGCGAAGGGAGCTACGCGGAAGTGGGCGCTTTGTACGAAAAATCGGTGGGGGTCATTTTCGCCCTGGTGTTGCCAATGGTCGTCCTGGTGCTGGTGATGTCCGAATGGATCGTGGTTTTGGTTGCCGGTAAGGCTTATGCCAGCGCCGCCCCTTTGTTGGATATCCTGGTCCTGGCGGTGATGATCAAACCCTGGGGTCGACTATTTGGAATTACCCTCGACGCCATCGGCAAACCGCACTGGAATTTTTTACTGTTGGCCATCAGCCTGGTCGTTAATGTCACCCTCAACGCCCTGTTCATTTCCTGGTGGGGGTTGCCGGGCGCTGCCGTTGCAGCCCTGGTTGCCATGATTCTCCTGGTGGTAGGTGGGCAAATTTTGCTCGACCGGATTATTCCGATCAGCCAGGGGAATATTCTGCGCCAGGTATGGCAAGTGTACACCCGCCCACGGGAATTGTTGTGGGGCTAACCGGAGTAGGAATGGGTGGGGTCAAACGGTTGGCAATTGCGGTATTGTGTTAGAAAAATGAGTTTGAATAGTGAATAAAAGGGAATTGATATGGAAATTGTATTCGGGAAAATGCAAAATCAGATGAGCGAGCGGATGCGTCGCCGTCCCCTGCTGGCTAAATGGGTGAAGCGCCTCTTTGGCTATACTTTGGTGGGCAATTATGCCCGCGCCTTAACCTTTAAGGACCTGCTCAACCAGTTGCCATTGGAAAGTTTCCGACACCTCCTGGATCTGGGGTGTGGCTACGGCGAATACGCCTTTATGCTGGCCGATGCCTTACCCAACGCTACCGTCACGGCACTGGATATCAATGACCGTTCGGTTACCGAGATCGCTACCCTCGCCCGGCAGCATAAGCTGCAGAACCTGGAAGCCCACATCGGTACGATCGATACCCTGGAAAACCGGGACGGGTACTACGATTTCATCTATTCGGTGGATGTTTTTGAACACATCCTGGAAGCTGAGATGCCCTTTGCGCAAGCCTGGCAAAAGCTGCGCCCCGGCGGCTACCTATTGATCAAGATTCCCAGCCGGGAACAACTGACCATCATGCCGGAACAGTGGTTTGAAGACCACCACGACTGGCTGGAGGACGAGCACATTGGCCAGGTTTACGAACTCACCGACCTGCAACAACGCATGGAGCGGGAAGGTTTTGAGGTGACCTACGCCGCTTACGCCGACGGCTGGTGGAGCCGCCTGGGTTGGGAACTCGGTTACCTTTCCCATCAGGCAGGACCGGTTCTGCAATTGTTGTGCCTGCCCCTGGCCAAGGCCATGGTCCGACTGGATCGCTTACTGGTCCGCGATCGTAAAACAGGTAACACCATTCAGGTGATTGGCCGCAAACCCCACTAAGATGAATCCACTGGTAACGATTATAACCGTCAATTACCGCCAGGCGGCCATCACCTGCGAACTGCTCGACAGCCTGCGCGAGCTTGCCTACGCACCCGTCGAAATTTTACTGGTAGACAATGGCCTGGAGACCGACGAGACGGTTCGTTTTCAGTCCCGCTTGCCAACGGTGAAGGTCATCCTGAGCAAAGAAAACCTGGGCTTTGCTGGCGGTAACAACCTCGCCATTCAGCAGGCCAAAGGAGACTATATTCTCCTGCTAAACAACGATACCCTCGTGCCGCCGGGCCTCCTGGAACCGCTCGTAAATTTGTTGGCGGCGGAGCCAGCGGTCGGGATAGTGAGCCCGAAGATTTATTACTACGACCAACCACAAATGCTCCAGTACGCAGGAACCGCCAGGATCGATTTTCGCACCGGTCGGGGAGCCGATGCGGCCAGACAACAACTGGATCAGGGGCAATTTGATCAGGAAAGAGCAACCGACTTTGCCCACGGCGCCTGCATGCTCGTGCGTCGCCAGGTTTTTGAAACCATTGGGCTTCTGACCGAAGACTACTTCATGTACTACGAAGAGCTCGATTTTTCGTTGCGGGCGCGCCAACGCGACTGGGAAATAAAATTCTCCCCGGCGACTTTTATTCATCACCGGGAGTCCAGTTCGGTCGGTAGATTCAGCTCCTTGAAGACGTATTTTATGTTTCGCAACCGCTGGTTGTTTATCCGGCGGTTTGGTACCAAAAAGGAATACCGGCTTTTTCTGACCTACTTTTTAACCGTCGGATTGCCCCTCAACTGCTTGCGGTTTATGCTGCAGGGCCAGTGGCAACACGTGCAGGCCCTGTGGGCTGGTATGCGGTGGAATGTCAAAAAAGGGTCACTGCCAGGGTTCGTGCCGGCACGTTTGTTTATGACCAAAGAAGCTTCTTAATTTTCGATTATGAAACGCTTACTCGCAGCGCAATTGCAGCAAATACAGACCGAAGGTGGGTGGTCTTCCCGGCATCCCCTGGTCTACTTGTTACTGGTGTGGCGATTGGCCGGGCTGGGTTGGCGGTGGCTTACTGCCCGCTGGGCCTTGCGGGGCGCACCGCAGCTGGGCAAGTTGGTCTTTGCCAAAGGGCGGCTCCAGGTACAGTTGCGAGGCGCCTTGCACGTTGGCGAACGGGTGCGGTTTTGGTCGACGATTGTACCGACGCAGTTGCGGGTATACCGCGGCGCTACCCTGGTCATTGGCGACGATTGCTTCATCAACGGCAGCCTGTTGGTTGCCCACCAATCCATCACTATTGGTCGGGGCGTTTACCTGGCGCCCATGGCGCAAATTGCGGACAGCTACGCCTTCGGCATGGCCACGGCTTCGGTGGCGGCCAGTACGGCTCCTATATGTATAGGTGACCAGGCCTGGATTGCGACCCGCGCCATCATCTTGCCCGGGGTCAGCGTTGGTCGGGGCGCCGTGGTCGGGGTAGGCGCGGTAGTGGACACCGATGTGCCGGATTATGCGGTCGTTGCGGGCGTACCTGCCAAAATAATTCGATTTTTAGAAGATCAGGCACGGGATGCCACTGCCGGATTGGCCGAAAAAATTACAGCACAATGAACAAAACGACTGCCATCAAGGAACCCACTTCCCTGCCCCTTGCGGAACAAGCCCCTACGAGTCCCCTCCGTCGGGGCGCCTTGAAAAACTGGTTCCGCCGTTGGCGGCTGTGGCGAGCGGCCCAGGTGGTGGGTGCCGACGTAGGGGTCAGGGGGAAATTGGTGATCGCCAACCAGGGCCAACTTCGGGTGGGGGCAAATTGCCTGTTGCTGGGCGATTTTCAACCGCTGCGGCTGGCGATCGGGGCTGGGGCCACCCTCACGATCGGGGACAATTGTACGATCAACAGCGCGATCATTGCGGCTCACCAGCAGATCACCATTGGAGCGGATTGTCAGTTGGGCCCTTTTGTACACTTGATGGACAGTGACTTCCACGATTTAAACGATCGCCGCCTCGCCGGTCAATGTGCGCCCATCTGCCTGGAAGCAGGTGTCCGGCTGGGAGCCCGCACGATTGTGTTACGGGGCGTAACCATTGGTCGCAATGCGGAGGTTATGCCTGGCTCGGTGGTGACCAAAGATATTCCCGCTGGTGCTAAAGCAGGTGGCGTACCCGCGCGGGTCCTGGAACGGCCTTCCTGGAAATAAAAAAAATACCGAACTCTTAAGCTCCTGAAATGACCGTACTTCTTCTATTTTGGCTGGGCCTGGCCCTGATCGTTTTTACTTACCTGGGCTACGGCCTGGTGACCTACTGCTGGGTAAAAGGACGGGGCAAGCGATCCGGCCCGGTTTCCGCTGCTACCGACCAGGAGGAACTGCCCGCGGTCACCCTCCTGATAGCGGCCTATAACGAAGGCGCTTTCCTCACCGAAAAACTAGCCAACTGCCGGGAATTAGCCTACCCCAAGGATAAACTCAAATTGTTGTTCGTCACGGATGGCTCCGATGACGATTCGCCCTTTTTTTTACAACAACAAGCGGATGTCACGGTTTTGCACCAACCGGAGCGCCAGGGAAAGATCGCCGCGGTCACGCGCGGCATGGCCTGCGTGACCACCCCCATCACCGTGTTTACCGATGCCAATACGCACCTGAATCCAGCGGTGCTGCAACAGCTGGTGGCCGACTTTAGAGATCCTGCCGTTGGTGCCGTAGCGGGTGCGAAGCAGGTGATTTCGCAAGGGGATGCCAGCAGTGGGGGAGAGGGGCTGTACTGGCGCTACGAGTCGTTCCTCAAACGCCTGGACAGCGAACTCTACAGTGTCGTTGGTGCGGCCGGTGAATTGTACGCCATTCGTACCGCCCTCTTTCAGCAAGTACCGGCCGATACGCTGCTGGACGATTTTATGCAGACCCTCCTGATCGCCAAAGCCGGTTACCGCGTAACCTATGCCCCCGCGGCTATTGCCCGGGAGTATGCCTCCGCTGATGTTGGGGAAGAACTCAAGCGCAAAGTACGGATCTGTGCCGGGGGGTGGCAGTCGATGTTGCGCCTGTTGCCTTTGCTAAATATTTTTCGCTACGGCATCCTGAGCTACCAGTACATCGGGCACCGCGTACTGCGCTGGTCACTGGCTCCCTTGTTTTTGCCGTTGGTACTCGTGGCCAATGGCGTGCTGGTCAGCCAGGGTGAATACGGGATATATGCCTGGCTCTTCGCAGGGCAAGTTGCATTTTATGTCCTGGCATTGCTGGGCTACGGCCTACGCAGCAAGCGCATTCCCATTCCGGGGTTCTTTGCGCCCTACTATTTTGTGATCATGAACTACAGCGTCTACACCGGATTTCTGCGCTATTTGCGGGGCCAGCAACAGGTAACCTGGGACAAAGCTAAACGAGCCAGTAAAGCACCAGAATCACCACCAGCGCCACCAGGGAAAGCCAAACAGTCATCAGCGTCCATGTTCGAAGCGTAGTGGCCTCGTCGATGCCCAGGTATTCTTTTACCAGCCAAAAACCACTGTCATTGACGTGCGAAAGGGTGCTGGCCCCGGCGGCGATGCTCAGTACCAGCAAGGCCAATTGGGGGGCGTCCAGCCCCAGACCCGGCAGCGCGGGCGCCAAAAGGCCAGCCGCAGTGATCATGGCCACCGTAGCCGACCCCTGCAGAATCCGAATCAGGGCGGCCAACACGAAAGCCAACAAGGGGGGCAGCAGGTGGAAGTCAACAAATACTTGCGCCAACAATTCACCGGCACCGCTGGCTACCAGCATTTGCTTGTATACCCCACCGGCACCCGTAATGAGGATGATGGTTCCTGCTGGCGCCAGGGCCTGGGTGGCTAATTTTTGCAGGGCCTGGCTGCTGAGCCCTCGTCGGTACCCCAAAAAATAGAGCGCCAGCAGGCACGACAGCAACAAAGCCACGTAGGGGTGCCCCAGGAAAATCAGCCCTTCCGTCCAGTTGTTGGCGGTCCAAACACCCGCCGCCACGAGCATCTTGCTCCCGGTATGCCCCAGAATGAGTACGATGGGGAGCAAGATCAGGCCCAGGATCAGACCCACGGGTGGCAGCCATTTTTCGGCGTCATCGGTACGGGTATCCAGCAGTGGGGCTGCGACAAAAAAGCGATCGCCCACGTGTTTTCCCCACCACAAGCCGGCTACCCCCACCGTTGGCAGACCAACGACAAACCCCAGCAGAATGACCCATCCCAGTTCCGCCTGCAAAATATCGGCTACCGCAATGGGGCCCGGTGTAGGCGGAATAAAGGCATGGGTAGTGGCCAGGCCAGCCAGCAAAGGGATTGCGTAATAGAGCAACGAACGCTCCGTGCGTCGGCCAATAGCGTACACCATCGGCACCAGGAGGACGAAGGCGACGTCGAAGAAAACAGGAATAGCTACCAGGAACCCGGTGAGCACAAAGGCCAGCGGTGCGCGCCGTTCTCCGAGGGCCCGCAACAGGAATTGGGCCAGCGCCTGGCTACCACCGGAATGCTCGAGGATCGCCCCCAGGATCGCCCCCAGGCCGACAATAGTGGCCACAAAAGCCAGGGTGTTGCCCATGCCGGTACTGATGTTCTCGATAATGGCCGCAAAGGGCGTTCCGGCAGCCAATCCAAAACCGATACTGGCCAGGAGCAGCGCCAAAAAGGCGTTAAGGCGCCAGTACAACACCAAAAAGAGCAGGAGACTAATGCTGAACAGGACGGCGAGGAGGAGGTGGATGGTCATGAAGAGGTGGGGGTTGGTTGTACAAGGTAGGAAATCTCTTTCGGCTGATTGGGGAAACCGGGAATCAAAACAGGCAAAGAGAAGGGGCGGGGGGAATAAGCCTAATAACCCGCAGCCAGAATCTCCGCTACCACGGCTTCAACGGGCTGATCGATCGACACGACCTGGGCTGCGGTGGGTTCTTCCAGGTCAGCAAACTGCGAAGCCAATAGTGCCGGCGGCATGAAGTGACCACTGCGCGCCTGCAACCGCCGGGCGATGAGTGCCGCGCTGCCTTTCAGGTAAATCCAGCGCGGGACCTGCTGTAAATGTTGGGCGAGGAGGGTCCGGTAGCTGGTTTTCAGGGCCGAACAAGCCAGGATAGCTCCATTGGCAGATGCGGCATGCTGGAGGAGCTGGGCCAGTTGCGCCAGCCAGGGTTCGCGGTCCGCATCATTTAGCGGTTGGCCACTGGCCATTTTGGCAATGTTGGCAGGGGGATGGTAATCGTCGGCGTCGTAAAAAGGAATACCCGTACGGCTACTCAAGGCGCGCCCAATGGTGCTTTTGCCACTGCCGGAAACACCCATTAAAATGAAAATAGATTTGGCCATAAATATTTAAACTACCTGGATTACCCAACCCTTTTGTAAATATAAAGTTATTACAACTTAAATACCCTGCTGTGAAGACCTTTCTCCTTTTTGATATCGACGGTACCCTGCTGTTTTCTGACGCGATCGATAGCCAGTGTTTTGCCGATAGCTACGAAGCCGTTTTCGGCCGCCCATTCCCATCCATCGATTGGCGCCAATATCCCCACGTGACCGACCACGTGATCTTTCGGACGGTTTTTACGGCTCATTTTCGGCGCACGGCCACCCCTGCCGAACGCCAGCGATTCGAAGATCACTACGTTGCCATGCTGACCCACGAAAGGACGCGCCGCCCCACCGAATTCCAGGAAGTGCCCGGCGCAGCGGATTGCTGGCGCCAATTGCATGCCGATGAACGGTTTGTCCTCGGCATTGCTACCGGCGGCTGGCGGGAACCCGCTCAGGTGAAACTCCGACACGTCGGAATCGATCCCATTCCGCACTACGCTGCCTATGCCGATGGCATGGAACAGCGCGACCACATCCTGCAGGCAGCGATTGACCTGGCCCGGACCGACCACGATATCAGCGCCGTCGTTTACATTGGCGATGCCATCTGGGATGTGACCACCACCCGCCAAATGCAGTTGCCGCTCATCGGTATTCGCCGCGGGGGCGACCACGAAGTGCTCCACCGGGAAGGGGTAAAGGTGGTGCTGAGCGATTACCGCGACCTGACTACCTTCTACGCGGCCGTGGCGCAAGTGCTGGCCGAATGATCGCCTGTCCGCTGAGATGCACGCGATCTCTTGATGGCTGGGGCTGAGTTTTTACCCTCCAACGTAAAGATGCGTTAATACGTTTCTACCCTTCCGCCGCCGATCGCTGATTTTGGCCACCTCCGATTTCGAGCGCCTTTCCTCCTCCGGCACGCCTGGGCGTGCCACCTCCTCCAAAGGAGGACTTTTAACCTTCCGTGTTCCGGCTTTCCGTTTCCACTTTTCCACGTTTCCACTTTTCCTCCCCTTCTCCTTTCCAAAAAAAAAAATAATTATTTTACCGCCGCATAGGGGGGGCACCCATTGCATTGCATCTTACGTTTGATTAAGGGAATTAACTATGAAGAATACACGCGCGGAGGCGTTGATGGCGGCTTATCTCTCCGGCAATATCAGTATTGCCGAGCAAGAGGAGTTTCTGGCGTGGGTAGCAGCTTCACCCGAAGGTCAACAGTTCTTTGACAAAGCAGTGGCGTTATGGCAGGTAACCGATCAAATGGTTTACCCCAATTTTGGTGCCGGTAAAACGGCCGCCTGGAACCGCCTGGAAGACCGGTTGGCAAAGAACAACGGTCAGCTCTCTGGCACGGCGCCGACACCCCCGTTGGGAATTGTCCACCGTTTGGGCTTCGTCCGTTGGGCCGCCGCAGCAGTGCTCATGCTGGTGTTAGGCGGGTGGTGGTACACGACGCAAGGGAACACCCAGCTATTGGCCCAGACGCGTGCCGGTGAACGTGTTCGGGTGGAACTGCCGGATGGGACCCAGGTTTGGCTCAACGAAAATTCCTCCCTGGCTTACGACGAACGCACCGGAGAGCGCCTGGTCAATTTTGTGGGGGAAGCCTTTTTTGATGTCGCCACCGATAGCCTACGGCCCTTTCGGGTACTTACCGGCGATGCGGTCACCACGGTGCTGGGGACATCCTTCAATGTGCGGGCGTACCGGGGCGAAGAGCGGGTGGAGGTAAGTGTGAAGGAAGGCAAGGTAGCGCTGGCGCGCAAAACGGCGCCTACGCAAGTAGCTAATCCTGCTGATCGCCTGGAGTTAACCCCCGGAGAAACCGGTATATTTCTCGAGGAAACGGCCCAACTGGCAACTGCGGCAGCGCAGGGCCAAAATACCACCGCCTGGAAGGATCGCCGGCTCGACTTCAACGAGGTTCCCCTGGCGCAGGTGGTGGCTACGCTGGAACGTTACTACCACGTCGAGATTATACTGGAACAGCCCGGGCTGGGGAAATGCCTCTTTTTTGGGCAGTACGAAAACGACCCCCAACTGGATATGGTTCTGCTCTTGCTGACCGAAAGTTTGGGCCTGGAGCTGCAACAGCATGGCCATACTTACCGTCTTTCTGGTGACAGTTGTGATTAAGCGATAAATAGAAACCCCATGGTTTTTAAACACCTACCTGTTGTTTTTCTGGTTTTACTTGCTGCCGCAAGCCTGGCGGGGCAGGAGACCGCCAGTCTGGTGAGTTTTAGCTACCAGGGGGTTGCCCTGGGTAACGCCCTGGAGGATCTCCAGAGCCGTTATGATTTGCGCTTCACCTATAGCCCTAGCCGCTTGCCGATGGACTACCGGCTGTACGCTACGGTGGAAAAAACGGAAGTAGCCACGGCCATGGATGAATTGTTTAATGCCACGCCGGTGAAACATGCCATCATTGGGAATCAGATTGTCTTGCGTTCCGACCCCGGCCAACTGGGCCAGCTGGATGTTCGCCCGGTTCGGCTCCGGCAAACGACCCCCTTGTACCAGGAGCGTGTACCCCGCGCTACACCACCTGCTACCCCCGGGATTCCTACCCGCGAACCCCGACAATTAGCGGGTGGCGACCGCTGGCTGAGCGATAAACTGGAAGCAGAAGATCTGCAGCGTTTATCCGCGGAAATGGAGCGCCACGAGCGGGAACTCAAGATGGAGGAGTACGATGCCACGCACCGGCTGGCCCAAATATCCCTCTTGCCCTACTTGGGTACCAATACCCACCGCAGTAACGAGGTAACAAATAATGTGTCGGTCAACGTATTTTGGGGTACCAGTAAAGCCATCGAGGGTTTTGAGATTGGGGGGATTGCCAATTCGGTGGTAGCAGATATGAGTGGGCTCCAAATTGCCGGCCTGCTGAATCAGGTCGGTGGCAATGTTACCGGCACCCAGTTGGCAGGTATGAGCAACTACGTAGCAGGTACGGTCAACGGGGTACAGTTGGCCGGTATTGGTAATAAAGCCAAAAACCGGGTGGTCGGTGCCCAGGTAGCCGGTGTTTTTAACAGTGCCGATTATCATGTAGACGGTATCCAGTTGGCGGGCCTGGTCAACAGCGCCAACGGTGATGTGCATCACCAGATCAGTAGTTTGTACAACCAGGCACGGTACGTCAGTCATCGCCAGGTAGGCCTGATCAACGTTTGCGATTCTACGGTAAAAGCACCGTACGGATTCCTGAATTTTGTCAAATATGGCTACAACCTGCTGGAAGTAGGATCCACCGAGGTGATGTACGTCAACCTGGGGGCCAAACTGGGAACCCACCGGTTGTACAATATCCTGCAACTGGGCGTGCGCTGGGACCTGGTCGAAGAAACGCTCGACCAGTCAACCAGCAGCGCTTCCTATTCCAGTTGGGCGCTGGGCTACGGCCTGGGGTTTGCGGCGCGACTGGGTAAGAAGACCTTGCTCAATACCGAAGCCGTTGCGCTGCACGTCAACGAACTGGAAGCCTGGACCAATGAACTCAATTTACTGGGGCAAGTGCGATTTACGGTTGACTTCCAGGTCAGCAACCGCCTCAGCTTTTATGCTGGCCCCACACTCAATATGATGTGGTCAAAATTATACGACCCCGTCACGGCAACTTACGGCTCGCGGATTCCCCTGAATCCGCTGTGGAACGAACAAAATGGCGCCACCAATTTTCAGGGGTGGATCGGTTTTTCGGCCGGCTTGCGGCTCTAACCGGGGCCATTAAGTAAACCTTCATTTTCGGGCAAATGCGCTGGTGTACCTTTTACACCAGGTGGCTGTGCTATGTCCGGTAAGCTATTGCAAAACAAAAAATTACGGCCTGCGGAAGAAGGGCTTACGGTCTTTTGATGCAGGTGAAATCCATGTATTCAAACTTAAAAGTCAACAAGAAAATGAAAAATTCCTTCTTTTTTATCGCATTGCTGGTGCTGACAACTGGTGCATTGAGCGCCCAACACGAGACACTATTCAACCAGGCCCGGGTTGTTGGTGCCTTCGGTGGCCCCATTACGGAATATGGTCTGGGCAACGACCTCAATACGTCGGTTGGTGGCGGCGGAGCACTGGTCATCAACAGTTTCTTTATTGGTGGCTACGGCCTGGCCAGCGTTGATTTTGAGCAGTTGTACGACAACGGTGAAATCGACGTCCTGGATATTGGCCACGGTGGTTTTTGGTTGGGCGGTACTTATCAGCCTTACCAGCTGCTCCATGTGTATGGCAGCGCTAAATTGGGCTGGGGAGCGATCAACATCGAACTCAACGACAATACGCGTTACCGCGATCTGGATAAGATCTTTGTCGCAACACCTGAGATCGGCGTCGAGCTCAACCTAACCCGCTGGTTTCGCCTCGCCGGAACGGTCGGCTATCGCTACGTGACGGGTGTTAATGAAACCCTCGGCCTGCGCGACGAAGACTTCTCTGGCGCCATTGCCGCGGTGACCCTCCGTTTCGGTTGGTTTGGCCGGCGGCGCTAGTAACTGATCGTATACTGATTTACCCGAATAATCCTTCTCCGGCAAATGGGGCACAGCGCTTGCTGAAGCCCCCGGGAATGCCGGGAAATAAAACCAATGAAAATGAAAAATTTGCAAATGCTTTTCGCACTGGTACTCACCAGTAGCTTGTTGCTGACGGGATGTTTTATTGATGCAGACGATCATCCCTTTGGTTGCTGGAATGCCACTGGCCCTATTACCACGGCCACTTTAGCAATGCCTGCTTTCGATGGTATTGTCCTGGCTATGAATGCCCGGGTAGAAATCACCCAGGGGGATGAGCAGGTCGTGGTCGTAGAAGGAAAATCCGATATCCTGAACGAACTGGACCTGGATGTCCACAATGGTATCTGGACCATCCGCACCCAGGATTGTGTCCGCAATGTGGATAATCTTACTTTTTTTATCACAATGCCCGAGGTGCATAGCATCCGAATTTCTGGCTCCGGCAATGTGGTTAGCACCAATACCCTGGGGGGGGATAGGGAGGATTTGGAACTGGATATCTCCGGCTCCGGCGAGCTGGATCTGGCCCTTAACGTAGATGACATTGATGCCGAAATTTCGGGTAGCGGCAAGATCTTCCTCGAAGGCCAGGCTGATCGGTTGGACCTCGCCATTTCCGGCAGTGGCGATTTTCGGGGTTTCGACCTTTTTGCCAATACCGGGGATATTCACATCAGCGGCAGTGGCAATGCGGAAGTTCGCGTGGCCGATGCCCTGAAAATACGGATTTCAGGTAGTGGCGATGTCTTCTACAAAGGTACGCCTATCTTCGATATTTCCATTTCCGGTAGCGGTAGCGTCATTGATGCCAATTAATTTTGGTGCGCTGCTAATTTTCAAGATGAAATAGCCCGCGTAGATTTATGGCGTTGCACAATCAAACCCCTTGCGCCCATCAGTGGGAACGAGGGGCTTTGATTTTTAAGCATTTTTTTGGGGCTCAGCAAACAAAAGTCGCGGGAGTTAGCGTTTAAGTGTAAACTTCAAACTACCCATTCAAATGAAAGGAATCCTATTGTTACCCCTGGTTTTGTTGCTGACGCTGTTCACCAGTTGTGTATCCCAACAAAAATTTAGTGATCTCGAAAATGTAAAGAATCGCCTGGAGCGTCAACTGGCCGATGCCGAAGCTGCCCGGCAGAATTGCAGCAATGACAACGCGGCCCTGAACGCCGACCTGGCGAAAAACAAGCAGCAAATTGCGCAATTGCAGACCGATCTGGAACGGTCGAAGCAGCAGTACAGCGATTTGGATCGCACCAACCGCGACCTGCTCGAGCGCTACGATCGGATGCTGGCGCAAAATCGCCAACTGCTGGAAACTACCAGCGGCGAAAACAGCCAGCTGGCGGCTCGCCTGAGTGAACAGCAGCAGGAAGTTGCGCAGCGCGAAAAGCAATTGCTTGAGCTTCAAGGGCAACTGGCTACCGAAAAGCAGCAACAAGTTGCCCTCCAACGCGCATTGGAAGTGCGGGAAGCCCGGGTTGCAGAGTTAGAAAGTGCGATTGCTGAAAAAGAAGCCCGCCTGAAATCCATCCGGGAGGGCGTCAACCAGGCGCTGCGTGGCTTCACGGAAGCCGACCTCACCGTGCGGGAGCAGAATGGTAAAGTTTACGTTTCATTGAGCCAGAACTTGCTCTTTCCTTCGGGTAGCAAGACCATTAATGCCCAGGGTAAACGAGCCATTGCCCAACTGGCGAGCGTATTAAAAGACAATGAAGATATCAACATCACCGTGGAGGGGCATACGGATACGGATGGGGATGCTGCGTTTAACTGGGACCTCAGTGTTGGACGCGCCACCTCGGTCGTTAAAGAGTTGACCCAGAATGGCGTTGCTCCCACCCGCGTGATTGCATCCGGACGTGGCCAATTCTTTCCGGTAGGCAGCAACGCTACTGCTGCGGGAAAAGCCCTCAACCGCCGCACCGAAATCATCCTGACACCCAAACTGGAGGTGCTCTACAATTTGCTGGGCGAATAAACAAGGGGTAATGGCAAAGCACAGCGGCCTGAATTTTGCCCGGGAATCCGGCAATATTCAGGCCGCTGTGTTGGTGCCTTTTTGTATTACAAATTCCGCAGCGCTGCTTTTTATTCGCGCATCATTTGCTGTACAGTTTCTACGATATCTTCCAGGTTGGGCTTACCAAAATAGGCGCCATCCGAACCGTAGGGCGGGCGGTGCGCCTTGGCCGAGAGCGTGCGGGGCGTGGCGTCCAGCAAACGGTAGCCATCTTGTACTTCCAGAATCTGCTGGAGCAAATAGGCGGAGGCGCCACCGGGCACGTCTTCATCCACGATGAGCAGGCGGTTGGTTTTTTTCAGACTGGCTGCGATGCGGTGTTCCAGGTCGAAGGGCAAAAGGGTTTGCACATCCAGCAGCGCGACCGAAATCCCCAGGGGAGCCAGCAGCTGACAAGCTTCTTCCGCAATGCGTACACAGCTGCCGTAGGTGACCAGGGTGAGGTCAGTACCTTCCACGATGGTCTCCGGCACGCCCAATGGTACGGTGTAGGCGCCCATATTATCGGGCAGCTGCTCTTTGCGGCGGTAGCCGTTCAGGCATTCGATGACCAGGCCGGGTTCACCGCTTTGCAGCAAGGTATTGTACATGCCAGCGGCCTGAACCATGCTGCGGGGTACACACACGTGGATACCCCGCAGGGCGTGAATGATCATGCCCATGGGCGATCCCGAATGCCAGATGCCTTCGAGGCGGTGGCCGCGGGTGCGAATAATGGCGGGTGCTTTTTGTTGCCCGTTGCTGCGCCACCGCAAGGTGGCCAGGTCGTCAGCCAGGGGTTCCAGGGCGTACAGGAGGTAGTCGAGGTACTGGATCTCTGCAATAGGCCGCAGGCCCCGCATCGCCATACCGATCGCTTGTCCCATAATGGTCCATTCCCGAATACCCGTGTCAAAAACCCGTTCTTCACCATATTTTTTCTGCAGGTTGACAAAGCTTTGGTTGACGCCTCCAATGCGGCCAACGTCTTCCCCGAAAGCATAGACTTCGGGGTAGGTTTCCAGGGCGTAATCGAAAAAGGCATTCAAGATTTCGTACCCGTTGAGGCTTGGGCTGTGTTCACTGAACAGGGCAGGAACGACCGGTACCCGCAGTGCGGAATCAGCAGTTGTGCTGTAGAGGTGGTTTTCGTAAAGGCCGTTGTACTGGTCCAGGTGGGTTTGCAGCCAGTCGGAAAATGCCGGCTGATCACGCTGTTGTTGTTGGGCCAGCAGGTTGTTCAGGTGGCGGGCGTTGGCCAGCAGTTCATTGATTTGTGGGTGGGTGTGGGTTTTTAATTCCAGGTGGAGCGCGGTGATCGCTGGTTCGGTAGCGGCGATGCGCTGGTACCATTCTTCCAGTTGGGTGAAAACAGCACGCGCGGGTGCGTTGAACTGCTTCCAGGCTTTGTCCCGACCCGCTTTGGCCGTGAGCTTGGCTTCTTTCCTGATGCTGGCTAAGGTGTCCGCTTCGGCAATACCTTCGGCGATGAGCCATTTTTCCATTTGTAGCAAACAGTCGTGGTCTTTTTCCCATTGCAGGCGTTCCTTCGACTTGTAGCGTTCGTGTGAGCCCGAAGTAGAGTGCCCCTGAGGTTGGGTTAATTCTTCCACGTGGAATAGCGCTGGCTGGTGGCTTTTTCGGACCCGCTCAATACCTTCCTGGAAAAGCACCACTTGTTCGGCGTAATTCCAGCCCCGGCAACGGTAGATGGCCAGTCCTTCGGCGGTGGTCGTGCCGGCCAGCCCACTCACGGCTTCTGAAATGTTACCCTTGGCCGTTTGGTAGGTTTTGGGTACACTGATGCCGTAGCCGTCGTCCCATACAAAAACGGCGAGGGGCACCTGTTGTACGGCAGCAGCGTTGAGGGTTTCCCAGAAAACACCTTCCGAGGTGCTGGCATCGCCAATGGTACAAAAACTAACTTCCTGGCCCTGCTCGGAAAAACCGCGTCGGGCTACTTCCGCATTGGTACGGTACTGCTTGGAGGCTAATGCCAACCCCAGTGCGCGTGCCATTTGTCCGGCCGTCGGCGCAATATCAGCGCTGACATTGTATTGTTCCGTATGGCGCAACCATTGGCCTTCCCGATCAATGAAAGGCGTGGCAAAATGGCAGTTCATTTGCCGGCCACCCGAAAAGGGATCGTTGAAGGGATCGGCGTATAGTTGGGCAAAATAACTTTCCACGGTCAGTAAGCCGAGTGCCAACATGAAGGTTTGATCCCGGTAGTAACCAGATCGGAAATCTCCCCGCCGGAAAGCACGGGCCATGGCAACCTGGGGAACCTCCTTCCCGTCACCGCTGATGCCAAATTTTGCTTTTCCGGTGAGTACTTCGCGCCGGGCCAACAGACTGGCTTCCCTGCTGATGCAACAAATGCGAAAGTCCTGGATGATCTCATCCCGGGTGAGTGTGTCAAAAACTTGATTACCATTCTCCGCCAGGGGAGTAATGATTGGGCTGGGCATAATTCAGTCAAATTTGGTAGGCTAAAACACAGTTCCCCCCCGTGCTATTTGGCGATACTGCGGAATAATATTCTAAACCAGTACTTATTGCACCTTCAAAAATAATTAAAATTCTGTTAAAATACCAGAACAGGGTGTAGTATCCCGCCAGAATAAACGTTTCAGCCTGGTCGTGACGTTGTCTGGTAAGTCGCGTCAAAGATAAGTGAATTGGCATTAACTATTTATTAACCCGATATTGGTCATCATGCCTTTTATAATGGATTGATTTCACCTATTTTTGTGTAAATAATTTGCAATAACTAAATTCAAGCTCATGAAGCGTATATTCTTTTTCTCAGTTCTGGCGCTAGGTCTGAACTTTTCTGTAGCGGCCCAATCCGTTACTGGTGCACCCGAACAAGCAGTTGTACAGGAAATGGCAGATGGTCCACGCATGGAATTTACCGAAACCACGGTTGATTACGGCACCATCGAGCAAGGTTCTGATCCTTACCGTATTTTTAAGTTCAACAACACCGGTTCCACACCATTGGTGATCACCAATGCCAAGGGAAGTTGCGGCTGTACCGTACCTACTTACCCCAAAGAACCTATTTTGCCTAATCACGAAGGTGAAATCAAAGTTCGCTACGACACAAATCGCGTAGGTCCTTTCACCAAAAAGGTTACCCTTACCACTAATGCGGGTGAAGAACCTATCGTACTTACCATCACCGGTAAGGTAGAGGCTAAGCCAGAAGCTCCTGCCGGCGTACCTGCCAGCGAAGGTGGCATGTTCAACAGCGGCGGAAAATAAGTTGACTAGTTGCCTTGGAGATACTTCTTAAGGTCACTTAGTTGTAACAGTGAA
>PZPC01000110.1 GCA_003045895.1 Bacteroidota bacterium | reverse complement strand
GGTAAAACCGTCGCCTTCCAGATCGATCGTGCTGGAGAAGGTGTTGGTACAACCGTTGGTGGTGGTGATGGTAAGGGTTACCGTGTAAGTCCCAGATTCGGCATACTGGTGGCTGGCCAGCGGCGTATTGCTGGTGGTGCCATCGCCAAAGTCCCAGACAAATTCCACGGCATCGGTACTGGATAAGTTGATAAAAAACACTTCCTGCCCTTCCGGATTGATGATCGGTAAGAACCAGGCCCGGCAAGCCAGGTCGCCATACCAGAAGTTTTCACCCGCCTGGACATCTATTTGGGTCACGCTCACGCAATTGGCCGTCAGTACCGTCAGGCTAACGGTGTATGTACCCGCCTCGGCATAGGTATGCAGCGGATTTTGTTCGGTAGCAGTTTGGCCATCACCAAAGTCCCAGACCAGACCTCCTTCGCCGCCCAGGGACAGGTTGAGGAACTGAAAAGTCAGGAGGTTTGCCGGATCGGGTTGCTCGAAGAAAAAGAAGCTCTGGCAGGATGGGCCGCCAAAACCACCACCCTGACCAATGCAGATGTGTTGGGAGAAGACCAACAACCCACATTCCGGACTTTCAATGGTCAGGACCACTTCATACACCCCGTCGGCGGAATAAGTGTGGTGCGGATTTTGCGCCGTCGAACTTTCGCCGTCGCCAAAATCCCAGTGCCAGGAGGTAATGCCATCCACGGCGAATGATAAGTCGTTGAATTGAACGACCAGGGGGTTGTCGCTACCGAAGTGGTAGGTAAAGTTGGCGAAACAATCTTCGTGAGGGCTACAATCTATTACCTCCGTAAATCCTGCGCATTCGGCGTAGCAGGCATTGACAAATTCGAGGAGTTCTCCGCTAGCCGTGATCACGCAAACCGGAGCGTAAATTTGTGGGCACACACAGCCGCCGCCATCGCAAGGGTAGTAAATATCAGGGCCGTAACCGGCGCATTCCGCTTCGCAGGGATTTCCGAAAGTAAGGATCAGGCCGCCGTTGGGGGTAGCCACGCAAACGGGGTTGTATTCGTCCGTACACAGGCAATCCTCGTTACAAGTCCCCCAATCACCGGGGCTATAGCCCGCACACAGGGCGAAGCAATAATTGCTGAACGTTTCCACGGTGCCATCATCCAGGGTAACACAAACCGGATCCCAGTATTCGGGGCAGGCGCACCCACCGTCGCAAGGCTGGTACTGGTCGGGGTTAAAACCGGCACACTCGGCCAAACAGGCATTATTGAACTGGATGCTCACGCCGTTGGGGGTGAAGACGCAAACGGGGTCATAAAGATTGCCGGGGCATTCGCAACCCGTATGCTCACAATCCGTCCAGTGATCCGGGCCGTAGCTGGCGCATTCCGCAAAACAATGGTTGGGAAATTCCAGCACATCACCGTCGGCGGTCACTACGCATACCGGCGCAAAGAAATCCGGACATCCGCAGGGGTTGCCACCACCGTCGCAAAGAAAATACTGGTCTGCACTGTAACCGGCGCACTCGGCAAAACAGGCGGTGGTAAAAGTCAGCAACTGGCCGCTGGCGGTGGTCACGCAAACGGGCAGGTATTCATCGGTGGGGCAATTGCAATTGCTTTGGTCCCAAACGGTAATCACCTGGGTCATGCTGCTGGCGCAGTCGTCGCCGCTAATCGTGAGCGTAACCAAATAGGTTCCTGCAGCGGCGTAACTATGTACCGGGTTAGCTTCCGCTGACGTCGTACCATCCCCAAAATCCCAAAACCAACTGCTGATTCCGTGGACGCCTGGATAGGATATATCAAAAAAATGCACGGTCAGGGGCGTATCACTGTTGTACTGCTCCCAGTGGAAATAAGCCTCGCAGTCTGTTGGCGGTGGTGGCGGGTTGATACCCGCACAAATCACCAGATTGACTTCATACGTGGTATGGTTGGGTGACACCGTAAACGAAGAAGCTACGGGTATGTCCGTACAGATGTCATCCGTACGAACGGTCCATACCGCATTATCCGCAATCGATGCGTTGAGGGTAAAACTGTAGTGGCCTTCGTCATCGGTTGTAGTGACGACGGTGGGATCGCTGTTGGTCAGGAAAAGCGACACTGGCCATTGCGGAATCGGAGGCCCGTTGGTATCGCCCAAGGCTACCCGGCCAAATACGGTAACCTGTGCACCCAGCATAGTTGCCAGGAGCAAGAGGCCCAAACTGAGTACAAACTGCTTATTCATCATGGTTTGATTGGTTTATATTTTTTCAACTGTTTAATTCACCAGCATTTTCAGGACCGACACGCCGCGTTCGCCGCGCGTCCGCACAAAGTAATAGCCGGGCGCCAATACCAATTCATCCACCGTCCACTGCCGGCGTGGCGGGCACTGGTCGTGGCGGACAAGTCGGCCCAAAGCATCGAAAATACTAAGATCGTGGAACGGAAAAGCGGTATGAATGGTAAAGGCACCTTTATTGGGGTTGGGGAAAAGCCGGGCCTGGAGCGCATCCTGTACGGGTGGTACAGCCGCAATGGTGCCGGGCCGGTAGAGTTTGATCTCGAAGGAATCGGTGTGCACCGGAATCGGCAAAAAAGCACCATCCAGCAGCAACACATCTTCGATCACGATCCAGGTAGATATCGTATCCGGCGCAACCGGCATCAACCCAACCATATCGCCAATGACGATCAGGTTCAGGGTACCGCCCGTACCACCGCCGTTGATGGGGCTGGCGCCGAACCGGCTCATGCCAACGTCAAAATGTCCAGGATTCCCTTTGACCAGGCTGATCCCATTGCCATCGGTGGTGAGCCAATTGTTGTTCAGGCTGATGCCTACGCTTGAAAAATGACTGGGGTTGTATTTTAGTCGAAAGGCCAGGCCATTGCTGCCCAAATCTGGCGGGAGTACAAAATCAATGGGGAGGCTGAAGCTTTGGTTCCCGGTCAGGGGCAAGAGCAGCTGGTTGTTGTTCCAAACCACCCGGGCTGGTGCATCAGGCGAACCGGCGGGGATATTCAGTGGCGTAACTTCGTTGTGAACCAACCCAAAATTAGTGTTCCAGGTGATAAAATCCAGCATGCTTACCAGGCCATCGCCATTGGCATCGGCGTAGATGAAATTGGGGCCATCCGGAAAACTCTCGCCCCAGACCTGTGCGATACCCTGCGGTTGGGTATCACCCGTCTGAATCCGCATGGGGCCCACCTGGCCATAGGCAAAGCCAATGGCCAATACATCGTATTGGTCGACCTTCCCATTGTTGTTGGCATCGCCGGGAAAGACCACAGACTGCGCTGCCAGACTACTGCCGAAGAGGACTAAAAATCTGACTAGTAGGCACTTATTCATAATTGCTATTATTGAAGTTAGACAAAAGTAGGAGCATTTTGGGGCGCATACAACAACAATTAGTCTATTTTTTCAGATTTAATTTATTTTTTTATTGTTTTAATAAATTGTAAATCAATACTTTAGCAAATTATTTTTTCAAAAAAATACCGTTCATATCATTTCTTTGTCCATGGAAAACAGCAAGCTAATTGACCTGATAAAAACCATCAAGACCGATGAATGGAAGCAGCTGCTGGATTTCATCGACTCGCCTTATTTCAACAAGAATACGGCCGTGAGCAAATTGGGTGGCTATTTACACGAGTTGAGTAAAAAAAATTATCCGGCCCGGCCATTGCAACGGGAAGTCGTATGGGCTGCTATTTTTCCACAGGTAGCTTACGACCAAAAAGAATTGGCTTACCTCATGAGTAGTTTATTGAAACTGTCCGAGCGTTTTCTCGGGCAAAAACTGCTCGAGTCCAAGGCCATTCACCTGGAACTGTACAAGCTGGAGGCCCTGGCTACCCGCAAATTGGACAAAAGCTACCGGCAATATTTGCGAAAGATCCAGCAAGGGATACAGCAATCTCCACTCCGCGACCGGGAACATTTCCGCATCCGCCACTGGCTGGCTGAAATTGAAGACCATTATTTTAACTTACAGAACCTCCGGCAATACAATCCACACCTGGTAACGCAAAACCAGGCCTTGGACCACTATTTTCATTTGAGTAAAATTCGCCTATTTTGTAACATGCTCAATCAGCAAAAAATCCTGGGTTCCAGCTACGAACTCAGTTGGCCTTCCGCACCGAAAAAAACCGGGCAAATCCCGGCGGAATCTACGGTAAACAACACCTACGCATGTCTTTACCAGCTGTTAATGGCAGCAGACGCGCCGAAGGCACTTTTCAATCAATTCCGGAGCAGCCTACCCCACATTCAGGACCAGCTCTCCAACCAGGAATTGATTAGCCTGTATTTCTTTTCGATCAATTATTGCCTGCTCGAAATCAACAAAGGCAACCGCGAATACGCCACCCAGCTGCTGGTCATTTACGAAGATGGACTCCAGTCGGGCAACCTGCTCATCAATGGCGAATTATCGCCCTGGATTTACAAAAACATTGTCAAACTGGGGCTAGGGCTGAAGAAATTCCAGTGGATAGAAAACTTCATCCAACAGTATACCAGCCAACTGCCGGCCAACCAACGCCACGATGCCTGGCATTTTAACCTCGCCGACTGGCACTACCACCAGCAGGCCTACGACGAGGCCCTGGAATGGTTGAACAAGGTGGAATTTTCGGATATTTTCTACAAACACGGGGCAAAAATTATGCTGTTAAAAATTTATTACGCCAACGATGCTACCGAAGCTTTTCTCTCGCTGGTTACTTCTTATAAAATCCTGCTGACCAGGGACAAAGCATTGCCAGAAGATACCCGGACGAACTACCAGAATTTCGTCCGGATTATCGATCGACTCTTTAAAACAAGCCCCACGGATACGCCGGGATTAGAAAAAGTCACGGCACTGATCCAGGGCACCAAAAAACTGGCTGAACAACGTTGGCTGCAGCAACAAGTCACATTAAGAAAAAGATGACTCCGTTAAAATCCTTGTCCACCTCCTCATTTTTTTGTTCCTTCACAGGCGTAATTCACCATCTATCATCCTGGCATTGACATACTATGAAATTGGATCTACAGAATTCCACCAACCTTACCTGGCTTATTGTCATTGTTATCGTGATGATTGCCATTGCCTATTCGGTCGTAGCCCTCAAAAACAAACCCGCCCAGACGGCCTTTACGCCGGTTGATGATTACGAGTTCCCTTACAACATCAACAAAGGAGGCTGGCGGGTAGAACTGGGGGAATCGCTGAAAGAAATTTCCGGAATCACCTCCATCAATCCGGGGCAGGTAATGGCGATCCAGGACGAAAAAGGTATCCTTTACACCGTTGACCTCAATACGGGAAACATCATCAGTGAGATCCCCTTCGACAAAGACCGCGACTACGAAGACCTCTGCCTCGTTGGTGACCACGTTTTTATTCTGGAGCGCGACGGCGACCTTTACCAGTACCACCTGGTTCAACCGGACTCCGTCATCAAGTTCGAAACAGCTTTCAGCTACCGCAACGATACGGAAAGCCTGGCCTTCGACGCCGACCGGAACCGACTCTTGATTGCCCCCAAAGAAGGGTCGCCCGACAGTACGCAGCTGGCCCCTAATATCCAGGGAGTCTATGCCTTCGACCTGCTCAGCAAACGCATACGCCCCGAGCCGATAGCTACGGTGGCCGAGAAAGAAATCGGTAGAATTATTGGCAATGGGGGCAGAACCTACAGTTTCAAACCCTCGGCCATTGCGGTACACCCCAGAACCGGCCACCTCTACATTTTAGCCTCGGTCGGCAAAATCCTGATTGTACTTGACCAACAAGACAACCGGATTTTACACGTCCAACTGTTAAACGAGAGCCAATTTCCACAGCCCGAAGGTATTGCCTTTGACGCCGCTGAAAATTTGTTGATCGCCAGCGAAGGTAAGCTGACCAAAGCAGCCTCCATCACGCGCTTTACCCCTCGTCCAATTAAAAAATAAGGTACTTTGCCCAAGGCACCTCACGCGTAATAGCTTATGTCTGCACAAAAAACAAGACTTCTCAGTAGCCTGTTTGTTTTGGTGGTCGTCCTGGCGGGTTGCCGAACCTATCAACTACCCACCAGTGGCGAGGCCAGCAATTACCGGGTGGATGCCCGGCTTGATACCGCCAGGCTGCTGCCCGTTGCCCTGCTCATCGAGCCCTACAAAGCAGCCCTCGACGAAAAGATGAATACCGTAATTGCCCAGGTAGCCCGTCCGCTAATCAAGGCAAAGCCAGAGTCTGGTTTGGGCAACTGGATGACTGACGCCATTCAGCAAATGACCCCCACCCTAACCAGCCAACCGGTAGCTGCGACGACCCTGAACTACGGCGGCCTGCGCATTCCCGAGTTACCGGCAGGTGACCTGACCTTGGGCAAGGTCTACGAGCTCATGCCCTTCGACAATATCCTGGTTATCCTGGACCTGTCGGGAACCATGACCCAGCGTTTTTTTGACCACGTGGCCGCAGACGGTTGTTGGCCCATGAGCAAAGAAGTCCAATTTACGCTGCAAGATGGGAAAGCAACCCAGCTGACCATCAACGGAAAACCACTGGTAGCCGACCAGCTCTACCGCATCGCTATGCCCGACTATATCGCCGACGGCGGTGGCGACTGCGATTTCCTGATCGGTTTACCCCAGGAAAATACGGGGAAGTTGATCCGGGATCTCCTCATCCAGGCCGCCCGGCAACAGGGCGCGGCTGGCCAGCCTATTGATGCGGAGGTGACGGGCAGGGTGTGGGAGTGAGGGGGGAGTCGGAGGTGGGAGGTGGGAGGTCGGAAGTGGGAAGTTTTAGACCGTGTAAAGGTGTAAGTGGGAGGTCGGAAGTGGGAGGTCGGAAGTCGGAGGTCGGAAGTCGGAAGGCTATAAGCCGCCGCTGCACGCCAACCAAAAAAGAGGTTGCTACCTTTAATTGCCAGCTCAAAAACAATATTTCACAAAACACTGGTAGTCAATATCTTAAGAAAAAGGTAGTTTGAAGTGGGAAGTGGGAAGGAGGAAGTCGAAATTTTCGTAAAAGCTCCCTCCTTATTGAATTCATAAAAACACCAATAAACAGATGCGCAGAAGAACATTCATCCGGCAAATTGGCGCCACCACCGTGCTGGTGGGTTCCGGCCTGCAGCAGGCGCTGGCCCTGGGCATGGACAGCACCACCACTACGCTGAGTATCCTACACACCAACGATTGGCACAGCCGCATCGATCCTTTCCCGGAAGATGGCAGCCGCAACGCGGGCAGCGGGGGCGCCCTGCGCCGGGCGCTGCTCCTGGAACGACTGCGCCAGGAATTGGAACACGTGCTCCTGCTCGATTCCGGCGACATCTTCCAGGGGACGCCCTATTTTAATTTCTACGGCGGCGAAATAGAGCTCAAGCTCATGAGCGCCATGGGCTACGATGCGGCCACCCTTGGCAACCACGATTTCGATGGAGGCATCGAAAGCCTGGCGACCCAAACGCAGTTGCACGCCAATTTCCCCTTCATCAACTGCAACTACGAATTCGCGAATACCCCTCTGGAGGGCCGGGTGCTACCCTACCAGGTGTTTATCCGTGGGCCACTGCGCATCGGCGTGCTCGGCGTAGGCATAGAACTAGCCGGACTGGTGGGCCAAAAACTGACGGGTGAAACCCAGTACCTGGACCCGGTAGCCAACGCCAACAAAACGGCCTTACTGCTGAAGGAGGAAGAAAAATGCGATCTCGTTATTTGTCTGTCCCACCTGGGCTACCAATACCGGGAAGAAAAAATCAGCGACGTAATTTTTGCGGCACAGAGTAAAAATATCGACGTCATTCTCGGCGGGCACACCCATACTTTTCTGGATCATCCGGTGGTCATCCACAACCGCAACGACCAGCCGGTCCTCATCAACCAGGTGGGCTGGGCGGGTATTTTGCTCGGACGCATAGATATTGCCTTCTCCCGGCAAAAGGGAAAACGGTGCATTACCTGCAACAACGAGTGGATCAGTTAGGAATATCTGCTTTATAAGCGGAGAAGAAAGAGCGCCAGCGCATTTGCATGACGCCCAGGACGGCCTCTTTGATGATTCCTTTCGACATTTTGGAGGTACCTTCTACCCGGTCGGTAAAAGTGATCGGCACTTCGATGATCTTGAAGCCCAACTGCCGGGTAGCAAATTTCATCTCTATCTGAAAAGCGTAGCCGGTAAACCGTATTTTCGACAGGTCAATCGCTGCCAATACCCGGCGGGTGTAGCACACAAAACCGGCGGTAGGATCTTTGATGGGCATAAAAGTGATACACCGCACGTAGAGCGAAGCCCCGTAGGAAAGCATAATCCGGTCCCAAGGCCAGTTTTCCAACCGGCCACCCCGCACGTAGCGCGAACCTACGGCCAGGTCTCCTCCCTGGCGCGTACAAGCTTCGTACAACCGAACGAGATCTTTGGGGCTGTGGCTAAAGTCGGCATCCATTTCGAAAAAATAGTCGTAATCATGAGCCAGGCCCCAGCGGAACCCTGCGATGTAGGCTGTGCCTAAACCCAGTTTACCCGACCGTTCCAGGAGGAACAACTGGTCGGAATAGGTTGCTTGCAATTCTTTTACCAGCCCCGCCGTACCGTCGGGAGAGCCATCATCAACAATAAGCACGTGAAAAGGATGCGCCAACGAAAAGACCGTTTGGATCATCTTCACGATATTCTCTTTTTCGTTGTACGTAGGAATGATAACCAGGCAATCGCTCAAAAGTCAGGATAAAGTTAACGGAACAATGAGGGGCCACTTGCAGGAAGCTGCCATCACAAACCCGAGGATGAAAAATAGATATTCCTTAAGGCTGGCGCAAAGATAGCGGATTTTCCGGCAAAAATATCGACCGGCCACCTTTCTGGTTATCTTTTCCCTGACGTCTCCGAATTGACACTTTCTTTGCTGCCAACGCCTGATCTTTACACGGCATCCCATAAATTCTCACGGTCCGACAAAATACTGCCCCCGGCCCGCTATTTTTGCGTTTTGTCTGGCCACCAATTGTTTTTAAAAAAAGCCTTATGTGTCTTCGTACTACTTGTTTTTTCCTGTTCCTTTTTTTCTACTGCCATGGTGCCAAAGCCCAGGGACCCATCAGCGGTTTTATGCCCCGCCCCGGGCAATTGGATGCGGCCTACACGTATAGCCAGGAGCAATACGACCAGTTCTTCAATGCCGATGGCGACCTTCAGAATCGCAGACTTACCGCCCGCAGCAGCAATTTGTTTTTGGAATATGGTGCTGACGCCAAAACGGCGCTCGTGGCTACGGCCTCCTACCTCGACCACGACCAGCTGAACCGAGGCTGGCAGGACGCCAGTTTGTGGCTGAAATACCGCAATGAACGCACCGAACAACCCCTTGGTTTTCACAACCTGATTACCGCCGTGGGCCTGAGCTTTCCGCTGAGCAATTACCCGACGGATAACCCGGCGGCCATTGGCCGGCGGGCCGCCACCTTTCACGGGCGTTTGTTGTGGCAATACGAAGCCCGCTACGGCTGGTTTGTGCACGTACAGTCCGGGCTCGACTTTCAGTTTTCACCGGTTGCCCAAGCGGCTATCCCAATATTGGTGCGGGGTGGTATTGGTACATCCCGTTACTACGTCGATGCCTGGGTGGAACACTACCAGTCGTTAAACGGCAACCCCGACAACGGCAACCTCGCCGCCGGCACCGGCAGCACCTGGACCCGCACGGGAGGTACTTGTTACGTCCCCGTCACGCCGTTTTTTGGCGCTTTCGTGGGTGGGGCCTTTATTTTGGGAGGCCGAAATATTGGCAAAGCTACCCGCTGGAATGTAGGAGGGGTGTTCCGGCTTGGCGCCAAATAATGTAGCTCAAAACGATTGGATCAGGGCTCTACGTATCCGGTAATGAGCAGGCGCTCGGCCCGGCGGTAGCCGTTGAAATAGACTTTGATGTCTTTGGAAAAATAGCCTGTTTCGTCGGCGTCGTAGAAAATATCGATGCGGCCAATGGAGTCTGGTGGTACGCGCACATCCTCCCAACTCGGGCTGGTACAGCCACAGGAGGTGCGCACATTGTCGATGTAGAGGGAATCCGCACTTGCATTGCGAAAAGCAAAAACGACCTTGACTTCCTTGCCCTGGCGAATATCGCCGAATTCATAGGTCGTATCCGCCAACCAGGTTACGGGCGCATAAGGAGGTGCAAATCCGTTCAGCAGCAGTAAAACGGCAGCAAAAAGCACAACGATTCGAAACATGCTATAACTATTTAAGCGCCAGGTTAACGATCGGCTTCTTCCCCCTGTGACAAGATATCCCAGGTGTGATCAGCCAGCATTTTGACCTCCGCGACAAACGTAAATGGCGGTCTTTTACCCCATTCGGCCGGGCTCACCATCGACAGTAAGGGCTCACCGCCCGCCCGCCGGTACAGAAAATAGATGCGCCCGATGAGGGGCTCAAAACTCATGTCGGCCAGGTAAATCTCTTCCGAAATGCGTACCCGGTCCTGTAATTTTCGGGCCTGTTGCGCCAGCAGGTCGATCTGTTCCTTGATCTGGATCAGCTGCATGTCCGTTTGTTCGTACATGGCCGCTACGGCCCGTCCCTTCATCCGGCCCTTGTCCATGGGCTTGATCACCGCTCCGCCCACCGTGTGCGCGTAGGGCAGCAGATGGGGGTTTTCGGCAATTTTATCCTTATCAATAGGATTGAAGATGGCTTCCTTACCGGCCGTGGCCTTTTCTTTCTCTTTTGACATGCTCGTGAAAATGCTTTTGAACACAACACCGCAGGCCGTGACAGGTTCATGCCTATTCAAAAAAGAAAAACAAAACGCGGTGGAAGTGCAAGCACAAATTTGCTGCCAACCACCGCGTTTCGATTACTGACTTAGGCGCGCACAGCCCTGGTCAGCTGCCCGCTGGCAGGCACGCTATTTGAGCACCAGTGAAGTAGCGCCGGCCAGGAAGCCCTTGTTGTACACTTCCACCTGGTATTTGCCTTCGGCAAACTGTTGCCCGGGGGCCCATAGCAGCCGGAGGATATTTTCCTGGCGGTCGTAGCTGATGTCGTCCTTAAGGGTGTAGCGCATATTTTCGCCGGTCGCCAGGTTTTTGAAGGCACCCGAGCCCATTTGATCCAGGGCCAGGGTTTCGCCCTGGGGATTGACGATGCGCACAAAGAAGGTTTCATCTCCCCGTTCGGCAATCTCGTTGACGGTCGTTTTAAAGGTGATGGCCAACTGCTCCACGCTACCGGCGTCGTTGCGGGTCACGGGCTTGCCACTGCGGCGGATTTTCTGCCCCACGGCTTCCAGTGCGGCCACCTTGATGGTAGCGGCCTTGGTGACCTTCTGCGACAGGGTGCTGTTCGTTTGGGTCAACTGTTCGCGGTCGCTCACCAGCATGGCCCGCTCCTGGTTGAGGTTGGAGTTGGCCTCCAGTTGCATGTCCAGGTTGGTGCGCAGGTCGTTGCGTTCGGTGGTCAGCTGGTTGTTTTCGTCGGCCAGCAAGGCATTTTGCTCGCGCAACTGGTTCAGTTCCGCCAGGTAGCTGGCTACTTTTTCGTTCAGTTGGGCGATCTCCGCCCGGGCGGCGTCCATATTGCCCCCTTTGCGAATCAGGCTGGCAATGCGATCTTTGGATTCCTTCAACTCCGCTTTCTGCTGTTCTATTAGGGCGGTCAGTTCGGCGTTGCCGGTGCTCATCGACTCCAACTCCGTCTTGGCGGCGTAGTACTTGTCGTTGAGTTCTTCCTGCAGTTTGGCCGACTCGTCGAGTTGGGTGCTCATCACCGCCTGTTCCTTGTTGGACTCGGTGTATTTGAACAGCAACCAGGCATTGACGGCCAGTAGCGCTACGATAACAATGGCGGCAATGGCAATCAGGCGCTGTTTGGAATTGTCGGGCCGGGCCGGTGTCGGTTTACCTGGCGGCGTTGGTGGTGTAGTGGGTGTCATAACTAAATGATTTTCTGATTGATATATGTTTATGATTGACTCGCTATTTGAACGCCGGTAGCCTGTTAAAATTGTCTTATCAAAAGATAGTTTTTTTTACTATTTTGTCCCTTCAATCCTTTATCCCTATGCTCGAACAAATCGATATTGCCAACGTCTTATTCCTTGATATTGAAACGGTTAGCGGCCAGGCCAGCTTTGCCGATATGCCCGCCGACCTGCAGGAACTGTGGGCGTACAAAGCCAAAAGCATCAGCAAATCCACCGAGGAGCTGACCGCCGAAGAAGTAGCCGCCAACTACCAGGACCGCGCCGCTATTTATGCCGAATTTGGTAAAATTGTCTGTATTTCGGTCGGTGCCATCCACCGCGACAAAGATCGCCGCCTCAAGATTCGCCTCAAGTCCTTCGCCAGCGACGATGAAAAGGAGGTCTTAAAAGGATTTTCGGAACTGCTCACCCAGTACTACGACAACCCCATGAAGTACTTCCTCTGTGGCCACAACATCAAGGAATTCGACATTCCCTACACTTGTCGCCGCATGGTGGTTCAGGGTCTCTCCTTCCCCAAGATGCTGGACATTACGGGCAAGAAACCCTGGGAAACCAAGCACCTGCTCGACACCATGGAACTCTGGAAATTTGGCGACCGCAAGTCCTACACCTCCCTCAAGCTCCTGGCCGCCACCCTGGGTTTCCCTTCCCCTAAGGACGACATCGACGGCAGCATGGTCGGCCGGGTCTTTTGGGAAGAGAATGACGTCGACCGCATTGCCCACTACTGCGAAAAAGATGTGCTCGCTACGGCGCAACTCTTCCTCCGCTTCCAGTTGGCGCCCCTGCTGGAAGCCGATCAGATTGACCACGTCGGCCGGTAACCGATAATAAAATCAACCCACCCGCCCATGCGCATCAACCTTTGGTCCAGTCCGCGAAACATCTCCACGGCCCTGATGTACAGCCTGGCCCAACGCCCCGACACCACGGTGGTAGACGAGCCGCTCTACGCCTACTACCTGGCCAATACGCCCAGCGAGGCGCAGCATCCCGGCGTGCCGGAGATCATGGCCAGCCAGTCGGCAGATGGCGAAGCGGTGGTGCAGAATCTCATTCTGGGTGGCTCCTACCCTACTGCCCACGTGTTTTTCAAGCAGATGACCCACCACCTGCTCCAGCTCGACCGCGGTTTTCTGCACCAAACCCAAAACGTGCTGCTCATCCGCGATCCGCGCGCCATTTTGGCTTCCTACACCAAGGTGGTGCAACACCCTACTCCCTACGACATCGGCATTCCCCAGCAAGACGAACTGTACGATTACCTGAAAGCCCACCACCGCCTGGCGGCCATTGTGGACGCCCGCCACTTGCTCCAAAATCCGGTGGGGGTATTGCGGCAGTTGTGCACCCAACTGTCCCTGCCGTTCGACGAAAAGATGCTCCACTGGGAAGCTGGTCCCCGCCCGGAAGACGGCTCTTGGGCCCGGTATTGGTACCACAATGTGCACCGGTCCACGGGTTTTCAGCCTTACGTAGCCAAGGAGATCGTGCTTTCGCTGGCCCTGGAGGCCGTGGCGGCGGCTTGTCGGCCGGCTTATGAGCGGTTGCTGGCGGATGAGTTGTGTGTGGGCTAGGCGGGCCTGTGGGGTTGACCGTCATTTATGGCGGTCTGAAATAAAAAATCCAAACGAGGTTTTTCAGGCGCTGCCTGAGGTCGCCATGAATGACGACGAACCTGCGCGCTCACCTAATTGTCGTAGGCTCCAGCCTACGATAATCGGGATGGGTAGGCGGCCGAAGCCGCCGTCCCCCCCACACCACCCGGCATAC